>NZ_JBIATV010000002.1:121628-969623 GCF_042892175.1 Streptomyces sp. NPDC001828 | reverse complement strand
CCGTTCGCGCCTTAAGGGCGCTCGTCCTCAAACGCCGGACGGGCTGAGGATGCCCATGCCACCGGCGCTGCCAGGGGCGCGGGGAACTGCGCGAGAAGCGAGCACGATCCGCAGTCGAGAACGGGTCGTGGGGGCGCGAGGAACTACGCGACCAGCCACCCACAGCCCGAGGCCCAAAACGGGGTTGGGGGCGCGGGGAACTGCGCGAACGGCCCCCACCGGGCCGCAGACGAAAGACGAAAGCGGGGCCGGGGCGAAGCCCCGGAAGGGGCCGGGGCGAAGCCCCAGGGGGTTGGGGGCGAGCCCCAGAAGGGACCGGGTACGTCACAGGGGCGGCCACCTCAAGAAGGTGACCGCCCCTGTGGTTCAGGTCAGAACGGGGCGGGGCTAGCGCCCCTCATCGCGGCGCCGCTGCCACCGCTGCTCGATCCGGTCCATCATCGAGCGCCGCTGACGAGCCTGCCGCGGCGCGGCGGAACCACCGGAACGCACCTCACCGGGACGCGGCGCCTTGCGCCACCCGGTGACCGCGAGCACCGCACATCCGAGCATGACGAGGAATCCCACCACACTGATCCAGATCTGCTGCGCGACCATTCCTGCCATGAGGAGCGCGATACCCACCAGGAAGCCGGCGACCGCCTGGTAGACCCGTCGCCGGGTGTACGTACGCAGCCCGCTTCCCTCAAGCGCTGTCGCGAACTTGGGATCTTCGGCGTACAGCGCTCGCTCCATCTGCTCGAGCATGCGCTGCTCGTGCTCCGAGAGCGGCACGGAGTCCTCCTACTCGTCGGTCGCGGGGGGCGACCGGATGCGGCCCCTTCAGGATAGGCAGGGAATCGCCCCCGTGAAACCCGCCCTCTACGCCAAATCGCCAGCCGGGCCGCCACGGCGGCTCGGCTGTGGAGATTCAATTCCCCAAGAGTCGATCCGTCATGCCGGACGGTGTCCCCCGATCATACGGGGCGAAGCCGCCGATCGGGGGGCCTGTGGCGTACTCCATGCGGCACAGCGTCGCTGATCAGCCCGCCGGGGGCCACCGGAGCGGGGTCAGCCGCGCTTCTCGCCCAGTACGTGCAGCTGGGTGGCGACCGCGTGGAAGGCGGGGAGCTCGGCTGCCGCGGCCTCCAGCTTGAGGAGCGCGTCCAGGGCGCCGGGCTCGGTGTCCACCAGGACGCCGGGCACCAGGTCGGCGAAGACCCGCACGCCGTGCACCGCCCCGGCGGTGGCCCCCGCCGCGCCGACGAGCTCGATGAGCTGCTCGGCGGTGAACCGGTGCGGCACCGGGTCGCCGGCGCCCCAGCGGCCGGCCGGGTCGGACAGCGCGTGCCGGGCCTCGGTGAAGTGCCCGGCGAGCGCGCGGGAGAGCACCGCGCCGCCGAGGCCCGCCGCGAGCAGGCTGAGCGCGCCCTCGGGGCGCAGCGCGTCCACCGCGTTGCGCACGCCTTCCGCCGGATCCTCGACGTACTCCAGGACCCCGTGGCACAGCACCGCGTCGTAGCCGCCGCGCTCGACCACGTCGAAGAGGCCGAGCACATCGCCCTGGACGCCCTGCACCCGCTCGGCCACCCCGGCCTCGGCGGCCCTGCGCTCCAGCGCGAACAGCGCGTTGGGGCTGGGGTCGACGACGGTGACCCGGTGCCCGAGGGCGGCCAGCGGGACCGCGAAGTTGCCGGAGCCGCCACCGGTGTCCAGCACGTCCAGGGCCTCGCGCCCGGTCACCTTGACCCGGCGGTCGAGCGCTTCCTTGAGGACCTCCCAGACCACGGCGGTACGAAGGGAGGCGCGGGGGCGCATGGGGTCCGACACGGCAGTTGACTCCTCGGCGCGGTGCCGCCGCGGACGCGGCGTGGGAAGGGTGAAGACCCGTCCACCCTATTGCCTCCCAGGCCCGGGCCGGATCAGCAGCGGGCCGCCCCGCCCGAGCCGTGTCCGGGGCCGCCGCCGGCCCGCCGTCAGCCCGCCCCCCGTTCCGCCTCCGGCTCGCGCGGCCTCGGCTGGGGCAGTACGGGCTGGAGGACGAGCAGGCGCTCGACCAGGCGCAGGAACATCGCCGCGTCGCGGAGCAGATCGTCCGCGTCCCGGGTGGTGGCGGCGCCCTGGATGCCGGCCTCGGCGCGGGCGCGCCGGTCCGCCCCCGAGGCGAACAGGGCGCTCCACTCGGTCAGTTCGGGCGCTATCTCGGGCAGCACCTCCCAGGCGCTGCGGATGCGCCGGCGGCGGCGCGGGCTGGTCTCGGGCCGGCCGCGGGCGGCGAGGACGGCGGCCGCGGTGCGCAGCGCGGCCAGATGGGCCGTCGCGTACCGCTCGTTGGGGGCGTCGAGGGCGGCCGCCTCGTCCAGGCCGCCGCGGGCCTGGGCGAGCAGGTCGAGGGCGGCGGGCGGTGCGCCCTCGCGGCGCAGCACCGGATGGACGTCGTTCGCGGGGCCTCCCGCTGGACTGTTCAGTGAGGGGGCAGGGCTGCTTGCGCGGCGCCGGGGTACAGCTGCTGCGTGGGAGCTGGCCATGACGAGCCTCCTGTCGTCGTGTGACGGCACTGTGGCCGTATGTGTCCATCGTGAGGGGCGCCACTGACAATCGACCCGAAGCACGTCCTGACCAGCCCCTTTGCCTCGCATGGGGGTTCGGGCTATCTTTTGTACTGACCAGTCAGTTCAAAAGCTTGGTTCAGCGTAGGGGCCGGGTTCCCGGCCCGGGGAAGCGCAGAGCAGGGGGGAATGTGGACAGCCCGCACTCGGAAGTGACCGGCGCGGCGATCCGTGCCGAGGGCTTCGGGCTCAAGGGGCCGCGCGGCTGGGCCTTCAGGGGGGTGTCCCTCGACGCCGCCCCCGGCTCGCTCGTGGCGGTCACGGGCCCCTCCGGCTCGGGCCGGACGTGTCTGCTGCTCGCCCTCACCGGCCGGATGAAGCCGGCCGAGGGCTGGGCGCGGGTGGCCGACCACCAGCTGCCCCGCAAGATGGCCGCCGTGCGCCGGATCAGCGCGCTCGGCCAGGTGCCCGGGGTCAGCGAGCTCGACCCTGCCTTCACCGTCGCCGAGCACCTGCGCGAGCGCGTGATGCTGCGGCGCCGCTACGACGGCTCGCTGCGGGCGCTGCTGCGCTCCCCCGCCCGGCGCCGGGCCGAGTCCCGCGCCCTGATCGACGAGGCGCTCGCCGGGGCGGGGCTCGACCTCGACTCGCTGCCGAAGGGCGAGCGCACCTCCGTGCGCGATCTCGAACGCCTGGAGGCGCTGCGGCTGAGCGTCGCTCTCGCGCTGATCCAGCGGCCGCGGCTGCTCGCGGTCGACGACACCGACATGAAGCTGTCGGACGGCGAACGCGCGGCGGCCTGGGCCCTGTTGCGCTCGCTCGCGGACACGGGCGTCACCGTGCTCGCGGTGTGCAGCGAGGCGCCCGCCGAGGCCGACCTCACCGTGACGACGGAATCCGGCGCCGAGGACGGGGCCACGAACAAGGAGGGGGCGGCGGATGCGTTCGCCACGACTGGCAGCGCTTGAGCTGAAGCGGTTCGGCAGGGGGAAGCTGCCACGGGCGGCCCTGGTCGCGCTGCTCCTGCTGCCGCTTCTGTACGGCGCGCTCTACCTGTGCTCGTTCTGGGACCCCTACAGCCGTCTCGACCGCATACCCGTGGCGCTGGTCAACGACGACAAGGGTGCCGAGGCCGCCGGACAGAAGCTCAAGGTCGGCGACGAGCTCAGCGAGAAGCTGCTCGACAGCAAGACCTTCGAGTGGCACGAGGTCAGTGACGCCGAGGCGCGCGAGGGCCTCGAAAAGGGCACGTACTACCTGTCGTTGACGATGCCCGCCGACTTCAGCAAGAGGATCGCGTCCAGCTCCGGGGAGGCCCCCGAGACGGGCGCGCTCCAGGTGCACACCAACGACGCGAACAACTACATCGTGGGGTCGATCTCCCGGACGGTGTTCGCCGAGGTGCGCGCCGCCGCCTCCACCAAGGCGTCGCGGTCCTTCCTCGACAAGATCTTCATCTCGTTCGCCGACCTCCACGACCAGACCGAGAAGGCCGCCAAGGGCGCGGGCGACCTCAAGGACGGGCTCGGCAAGGCCAAGGACGGCTCCAAGCAGCTGGCCGACGGCCTCAAGGACGCCAAGGACGGCAGCGGCAAGCTGGCCGGCGGCGTGGCCAAGCTCGACACCGGCGCGGGCACCCTCGCCGGCGGCGCCCAGCAGGTCGCCGACGGCACCCAGCAGCTCGCGGACCAGGTCAACGCGGTGGCCGGCCAGGCGCGCCCGTACCTCAAGGACAACGGCAAGACCGTCGGCGACGCGGCGAAGCTCCTCGCGGACTCGATCCAGCCGGTGCGCGACCAGCTCCAGCACATCATCGACCTCGCGCCCGCTGCGGCGACCGGCACCCGCAAGGCCTCCCAGGACCTCGACACCCTCTATCAGCAGCTCTGTGTGGACACGTCCACCGAGGGGCAGGTCTGCCCGAAGCTGAAGGAGGCCAAGAAGGCGATGGCCACCGGAGCGACCCTTACCGCCGACGTGAACAACCTCGTCAAGGACCAGGGGGGTGACTTCAAGAAGCTGGACAAGAGCCTCGCAGACCTCCAGACCAAGGCCCGGGACCTGGCCGCGAAGGCGCCGCACCTCTCCAGCGACCTGGACAAGCGGGTCGCCGACATCAACAGGCTCAACAAGGGCGCGCACGACGTTGCCAAGGGCGCGCGCGACATCCACACCGGTCTCGGCACCGCCAGGACGGGCTCGACCGATCTCGACACGGGCATCGGCAAGCTGAAGAAGGGCGCGGGCACCCTGGACGGCGGGATCGTCAAGCTCTCCGACGGCTCGGTGCGGCTGTCCGACGGCCTGCACGACGGCGTCGGCAAGATCCCGGACTACGACAAGCAGCAGCGCGACCAGCGCACCGACGTGATGTCCGACCCGGTCAAGCTCGCCTCCCAGGCGATGCACAAGGCGCCCAACTACGGCACCGGATTCGCCCCGTACTTCATCCCGCTCTCCCTGTGGGTGGGCGCGATGGTCGCGTACATGCTAATCCAGCCGCTCAACCGGCGGGCGCTCGCGGCCGGGGCCTCGGCCTGGCGGATCGCGTTCGCGGGCTGGCTGCCGGTGGCGGCCATCGGTCTCGCGCAGATCGCCGCGCTGATGGCGGTGCTGCACTTCGGGCTCGGGCTCGAAATGCGGCGCACGGCCGGGACGCTGGGCTATCTGGCCCTGACCGCCTTCTGCTTCACGGCGATCGTGCAGTGGCTGAACGCCAAGTTCGGGGCGGCCGGACGCATCCTGGTGCTCGCCGTCCTGATGCTCCAGCTGACCTCGGCGGGCGGCACCTACCCCGTCCAGACCAGCCCGGCCTTCTTCAACGCCATACACCCCTATCTGCCGATGAGTTACGTCGTGGACGGCCTCCGCAGGCTGATCACCGGCGGCGACCTGGGCGTGGTGTGGCAGGGCTGTGCGGTCCTGACCGCCTTCACCGCGGGCGCCCTCGCGCTCACCGCGCTGTCCGCCCGGCAGAAGCAGGTGTGGTCGCTCGACCGCCTGCACCCCGAGCTGAGCCTGTGAGAATCGACGCCATGGAGAGCAGCAGCACCAGACGGCAGGCGACCCGGCAGAAGCTGTACGAGGCCGCCGTGACGCTCATCGCCGAGCAGGGCTTCTCGGCCACCACGGTGGACGAGATCGCCGAGCGGGCCGGGGTCGCCAAGGGCACGGTCTACTACAACTTCAAGAGCAAGACCGAGCTGTTCGAGGAGCTGCTGCGGCACGGCGTGGGGCTGCTGACCGCGTCCTTGCAGGCGGCCGCGGACGAGACCGACGAGCGGGGCGGCACCAAGGTCGAGGCCCTGGACGCGATGATCCGGGCCGGCCTGGACTTCATCCACCGCTACCCGGCCTTCACCCAGCTCTACGTCGCCGAGCTGTGGCGCACCAACCGGGCCTGGCAGTCGACGCTCCTGGTGGTGCGCCGCGAGGCGGTGGCCGTCGTGGAGACGGTGCTGCGGGACGCGGTCGGCGCGGGCGAGCTGAGCGAAGAGATCGACATCCCGCTCACGGCCGCGGCCCTGGTCGGGATGGTCCTGGTGGCCGCGCTCGACTGGCAGGCCTTCCAGAGCGAGCGCTCCCTCGACGACGTCCACGCGGCCCTTTCGAGGCTGCTGCACGGCCGGGTCAGCGGGCGCTAGCGGCGCCCGGCCTCCGACACGGGCAGGCGCGGCGCGCGGCCGGAGACACAAGCACGCCGGGCCGGTGCGGTTCATTCCCCCATGAACCGCGCCGGCCCGGCGTTTCCCCCGTACGTCCCCCCGTACCTCGTCACGTCCGGGGAGCCGCGCCGGTTCCGCCGCCCCGTGTCGGCGGTGCCAGCGCCGCGCCCCTTCCGTGTGGCCTCCACCTTCCCGTCCCCGCAGGTGGGAGCCCATCCGTTCAGGTACTCATCTCGCCTTCTAGGTACGGATACTCAGACGTCCGCGCTCAACCCCATTCGGGGGCCGCCGGATCTGGTTAACATCGCGACCGTGTCCGTACTCCCCCTCGTGTTCACCAGCGGCTGGGCGAGCGGGGTCAACGCGTACGCGGTGGTCCTGCTGCTCGGCATCTTCGGCGCCACCGGCCTCACCGACGAGGTGCCCGAAGCGCTCCAGCGGCCCGACGTCCTGATCGTGGCCGGCGTGCTGTTCCTCTGCGAGGCGGTCGCGGACAAGATCCCGTACGTCGACTCGGTCTGGGACTCCGTGCACACGGTGATCCGGCCGATCGCGGGCGCGGTCGTCGGGGCGCTGCTGGCCGGGCAGAACGGTTCGCTGCCCGATCTCGCGGCCGGGGCGGTGGGCGGTTCGACGGCGCTGATGAGCCATCTGGTCAAGGCCGGGACGCGGATGGCGGTGAACACCTCCCCCGAGCCGTTCAGCAACATCGCGCTGAGCACGGCGGAGGACCTGGGCGTCGCCGGGATCATAAGCTTCGCGATCTTCCATCCGCTGGCGGCGGCCGTGATCGCGGGCAGCCTGCTGCTCATCGGCATCGTGACGCTGGTCGTCCTGTGGCGGAAGATCCGCCGCTTCCGGCGGCGCAGGGCGCAGCGCCGGGAGGAGAAGCGGCTGGCGGCGGCAGGGGTTCCGCGACCGCCGGAGTGACTGTCAGTGGCGGCGGATAAAGTCGCTGGCATGGCACGGATTGCGGTGATCGGCGCCGGTGTGGGCGCCATGGCGGCTGCCGCCCGGCTGGCCGTGGCAGGCCACCGGGTGACGGTGTACGAGCGCTCGTCGACGTACGGCGGCGCGCTGGGACGGTTCGAGCGGGACGGGTTCGCCTTCGACACCGGCCCCGGTCTGCTGCGGCTGCCCGCCGTCTACCGCGACCTGTTCGTGAAGACCGGCAAGGAGCCGCTGGAGAGCGTCGTCGAGCTGACTCCGGTGGACCCGGCCGCGCGCCACCTCTTCGCCGACGGCAGCGAGGTCTCGCTGCCCAACGCCTCGCGCGCGGGCGTGATGTCCGCTTTGGACGACGCCCTGGGCGAAGGCGCGGGCGAGCGCTGGGGGGCGTTCCTGATCCGCGCCCGCGAGGCCTGGGACCGTACGCGCAGGCCCCTCCTGGAGGAGCCGCTGTGGCCCAACTGGGAGGTGCTGGCGCGCGAGCCCTACCCCGCCCCGAAGCAGCGCCGGCTCCTGCGCGCGCCCCGGCAGGCGGCCACGCTCGGCGAGGTCGCCGCGTGGGAGCTGGGCGGCGGCCGGCTCGGCACCCTCCTGGAGGGCTACGCGTTGGAGTACGGCCTCGATCCGGGGACGGCCCCGGCGGCCGCGGCCGTGCTGCCGTACATGGAGCAGACCTTCGGCAGCTGGTACGTGCGCGGCGGCATGCGGGAGCTGGCGCGCGCGGTGCACGAGCGGTGTCTGGCGCGCAAGGTCGGGTTCGTGTTCGGCGCCGAGGTGCGGCGGGTCGTCGAGAAGGACGGCCGGGCCGCCGGGGTCGAGCTGGCCGACGGCACGGTGGCGGAGGCGGAGCACGTGGTGTGCGGCGCCGATCCGCGCGGCCTCGAACGGATGCTGCCCGGAAGGGAGTTGTGGCAGGCGGGCAAGGTGCGTCCGGCCGTCGAGGCCCGGCCGAGCCGTTTCACGGTGCTGCTGGCGCTGCGCGGCGGCCGCCCCGCCGGCGCCGCGCACCGCACGGTGGTGCACTCGCCCAACGCCTCGGCCGAGGCCCGCGCGGGCTTCACCGGCCCGCACGACGCGCCGCCCACGGTCACGGTGCTGCGCCCGGACGACCCGGCGGTGCGGCCCGACGACGGCCACGAGGCGCTGACCCTGACGGCGACGGTCGCCCCGCACGGCCCGGTCGACTGGACGGACGAGGGCCTGGTGCGGCGGTACACGGACGATCTGCTGGCGGCCGCCGTGCGGGCCGTGCCCGATCTGCGCGAGCGGCTCCTCTGGCACGAGTCCCGCACCCCGGCGCACCTCGCGGAGGCGACCGGCGCCGTGGGCGGTTCGGTGTCGGCGCCCTCCCTGGCCGGGGCCGGGGCCGCGTTCCTTCACCCGTCCAACACCACCGCCCTGCCGGGGCTCCACCTCGCGGGCGGCTGGGCGCACCCGGGCGGCGGGCTCGCGCACACCGGGATGTCGGGCGCCCTCGTGACCGGGCTGATCGTGGAGGGGGACGACTTCCGGGGCTCGCGGTGAGCCCCGGGTCCGCCCCGGTCAACGCTCAGTAGCGGTAGGGCTGTTGCTCCGGGTGGTACGGCAGGTCGGGGTGGTTGGGGTCGTACGGCGGCTGGGCCTGCTGCTGGTCGTAGGGCACGTACTCGCCGTCGCGCTGCTGGGGCACCCAGACGCCGCCGGGCGGGGTGTCCGTCCCGTACTGCGCGGCCAGCGGGTCGGGGTAGGACTGCTGGCCGCCGAAGCTGTCGTAGCCGGTGTAAGTGCCGTACGCCTGGCCGCCGTTGCCGATGTACGGGTCCGAGTAGGCGGCGTACTGCTGCTGCCCGGCGCCCGTCTCGTCGTACTGCGGGGCGTAGGGGTCGGCGTACGGCTGCTGCGGGTCGTACTCGCCGTACGGGGGCTGCGCCTCGCCCTGCTGGGGCGCGCCGTAGATGCCGTACTGGCCGGTGTCGTCGGGCATCGGAAGCGGCTCGTAGACCGAATCGGGGTGCGCCGCCTGCCCGTTGGCGTCCAGGGGGCCGGCTTCCGGCGCCTCTTCGTACTGGAGGTCCGAGACCTCGAGGACCGGCTCCGCCGCGGGTGCGCCCCGGCGGCCCGCCTTGCGGCGGCGGCTGGCTCCGGGCCGGCCGCCGATCGCCCAGCCGGTGGAGAAGCCCTGCCGGAAGGAGAGGGTGACGTAGGCCTGCCCGACGGCGAAGGCGATCGCGCCCAGGATGATCACGAGGACGGACGGGACGAGGACGCCGACGACCACGCCCAGGAAGCCGGTGAAGGCGAGCAGCCGCCAGCGCAGCCGCGCCTTGTACTGCAGCAGCACCTCGCCGAGCAGCCACAGCGCGACGATTCCGAACGCGATGTAGAGGACCGTCCAGCCCATGTACGCCCCTCATTCTCCTGCCCCGGGTACAGCTGTCCCCTGACCCGGGTACCGGTTTCCGGCTACGCCTGCTGGTGCAGGCCGAGATTCTCGTAGATTTCGAGCGTCGCCGTGGAGTTGTTGAGGGTAATGAAGTGCAACCCGGGAACGCCATCGGCGAGCAGCCGCGAGCAGAACTCGGTGGCGAACTCGATGCCAATGGAGCGTACAGCGGCCGGATCGTCCTTGACCGCAAGCATCCGGTCCCTGAGGTCCTCGGGGAAGACCGCGGTGCTGAGTTGGGGCAGCCGCTCCAGCTGCTTCACGCTGGTCACGGGCAGGACCTCGGGGATGATCGGGGTCTCGCAGCCGGCCGCCACGACCCGGTCGCGCAGCCGCGAATAGTTCTCGGGCTCGAAGAACATCTGCGTGATGGCGTAGTCCGCGCCGGCGCGGCATTTGTCCACGAAGTTACGGATGTCGGAATCCCAGTCCGTGGAGCGGGGGTGCATCTCGGGGAAGGCCGCGACACCGACGCAGAAGTCGCCCGACTCCCGGATGAGCGAGACCAGTTCGGCCGCGTATGTCACACCCTGGGGGTGCTTGACCCACTCACCCATCGGGTCGCCCTTCGGGTCGCCGCGCACCGCGAGGATGTTGCGGATCCCGGCGTCGGCGTACTGGCCGACCGTGTGGCGCAGCTCGGCGACCGAGTGCCCGACGGCGGTGAGGTGGGCGACCGGCGTGAGGGTGGTGTCCTCGGCGATCTGCTGGGTGGCCTCGACGGTCCCGGTACGGGTGGTGCCGCCGGCCCCGTACGTGACGGAGACGAAGTCGGGGGCTACCGCTTCGACCCGGCGCAACGCGTTCCAGAGGTTCCGCTCGCCCTTCTCCGTCTTGGGCGCGTAGAACTCGAAGGAGTACGTGGTCTCGCCGGTCGCGAGCATGTCGCGCACGGTGCGTGCGCGATCAGTCCTGGTGGAAGCAGTGCCTAGGGCCATACTGGCAGGTTAGTCACGGGGGCCCGGCAGCCCAACCAAACCGGGGTTAAATGTCTCGATTGCCGGACTTCTGTCCACCCCTCGGACACCCATGGACACCCTCGGACGCACCTCCTCGGGCAAGGGGCCCTCAGCGGGCGCCGAGCCGCTCCCGGACCCGCTTGGCGAGGTCGGCGGCGGCCGCGGCCGGGTCGTCGGCCTCGGTGATCGCCCGCACCACGACGACGCGGTCCGCGCCCGCGTCCAGGACCTCGTCCAGGTTGGCCGCGTCGATCCCGCCGATCGCGAACCACGGACGGCCGGTGCCGAGCGAGGCCGTGTACCGCACCAGGTCGAGGCCGGGCGCGTGGCGGCCGGGCTTGGTGGGGGTGGGCCAGCAGGGGCCGGTGCAGAAGTAGTCCACGCCGGGCTCGACGGCGGCCGCGGCGGCCTCCGTCTCCGCGTGCGTGGAGCGGCCGATCAGGACGGTGTCGCCCAGGATCGCGCGGGCGGCGGGCACCGGCAGGTCGCCCTGGCCCAGGTGCAGCACGTCGGCGGCGATGGCGTGCGCCACGTCGGCCCGGTCGTTGACCGCGAGCAGCTTGCCGTGCCGGCGGCAGGCGTCCGCCAGGACGGCCAGGTGTTCCAGTTCCTCGGCGGCCTCCATGCCCTTGTCGCGCAGCTGCACGATGTCCACGCCGGACGCCAGCACGGCGTCGAGGAAGGCGGGCAGATCGCCCTGGCGCTTGCGCGCGTCGGTGCACAGGTAGAGCCGGGCGTCGGCGAGCTGCTCACGGGCCGTGGGCATGGAAGGTCCCCCGTTGTGTTCGTCTTCGGCCGGGCCGCGCGGTGTACGGCCGGGTGGACCGGACCGTACACCGCGCGGCTTTCGGCACTGTCGGGTGGGCTCGGCTCAGAGGGCGAGCGCCTGGGCGCGGCGCTTCACCTCCGTGCCGCGATTCTCGCTGAGGGCCTCGGCGGGGGTGCCGGGCAGCGACGGGTCCGGAGTGAAGAGCCACTCCAGCATCTCCTCGTCGGAGAAGCCGTCGTCCCTCAGCAGGGTCAGCGTCCCGGCCAGGCCCTTGACCACCTTGTCGGTGTCGATGAAGGCGGCGGGCACCTGGAGCGCCCTGTTCTCACCGCGGCGTACGGCGATGAGCTGGCCCTCCTTGACCAGCTGCCGTACGCGCGTCACCTCCACGTCCAGCATCTCCGCGATGTCGGGGAGGTAGAGCCAGGCGGGGACGAGAGCATCAATCTTTGCGTCAATCTCGGTCACGGTCCAAGCGTGCCACCTCGCACGGGCACTCGGTACCGGGGTGGTCCCTCGGGGGCTGTGCCCCCGGGCCCCTTCCTGGGGGCGGCGCCCCCAGGCCCCCTCTCGGGGCCGCGCCCCGGCCCCCTTCTGGGGGCGCTGCCCCCGGGCCCCCGCTCCTCAAGCGCCGGAGGGGCTTCATTCGGTTCTGGTGCGGACCGTGCTCGCTTCTCGCGCAGTTCCCCGCGCCCCCAACCTCCTTTCTGCTGCGGACCGTGCTCGCTTCTCGCGCAGTTCCCCGCGCCCCTGTAGGTGACCCGGCGGCCCTACGCCAGCGTCGTCGACTTCAGCGGGATCGACGGGTCCGCCAGCTTCGAGCGGTCCACCAAGGTGCCCGCGTCGATCAGTTTGCGGCCCTGGGCCAGGTCGCGGGGGCGGCCCACTGCCAGGACCGCCACCAGGGCGCCGTCCCTGAGCCAGCACACGGACCAGGGGGTCGAGGACGGGTCGCCCCGGTGGATCAGTTCGTCGGTGTCGGTGTGGTGGCCCGCGTACTGGACGAAGCGGCCGAACTGCTCGGACCAGAAGTACGGGACCGGGTCGTAGTCCGTGGGGGCCTCGCCCACGATGTCGGCGGCGACCGTGCGCGGGCCCTGAAGCGCGTTGTCCCAGTGGTGCACCAGCAGGCGCTCGCCGAAGCGGGCCGAGGGGAACGAGGCGCAGTCGCCCACCGCGTACACGTCGGGCAGCGAGGTGCGAAGCCGGGCGTCCGCCGTGACCGCGCCCTCCGGGCCGAGCGCGATGTCGGAGCCGGTCAGCCAGTCGGTCGAGGGGCGGGCGCCGATGCCGATGACGACCGCGTCGGCCGGCAGCCGGCGCCCGTCGGCGAGCAGCACCTCGCCCGGCACGACCGCCTGGACGCGGGCGCCGGTGAGGAGCTCGGCGCCGGACTCGGCGTACCAGCCGGTCATGGGGGCGGCGACCTCGGCGGGGAGCACCCCGGCCAGCGGGCGGTCGGCGGCCTCCACCACGGTGACCTCGCAGCCCGCGTCGCGCGCGGCCGTCGCGAACTCCGCGCCGATCCATCCGGCGCCCACCACCACGATCCGGTGCCGCTGGTCGAGGACCGGGCGCAGCCGGCGCGCGTCGTCGAGGGTGCGCAGGAGGTGGACGCCGGGCACCCCCTGGCTGCCGGGCAGGGTGAGCGGTTCGGCGCCGGTGGCGATGACGAGGGTGTCGTAGCCGACCTCGCCCGCCTCGGTCACCACCCGGTGCTCGTCGGGGCGCACCCCGGTGACTTCGAGGCCGAGGCGCAGGTCCACGCCGAGTGCCTCGAAGTCCACCTCGAAGGCCGAACCCTCGGCCTTGCCGAGCAGGACGGCCTTGGACAGCGGGGGGCGGTCGTAGGGCTGGTGGGGTTCGGCGCCGATGAGGGTGATGGCTCCGGTGAAGCCCTGTTCGCGCAGGGCCACCGCGGTCTGTACGCCGGCCATGCCCGCGCCGACGACGACCACGTGCCGCGCTTCGGATTGCGTCTGCTGTTCGCTCACCCGATCACCATAAGCAGCTGACTATTTGTCAGGTAAGGGGCCGGACCCCGCCGGACCCCCCTCGGGCACCCGGACGCTCCCTTACTGCGCGCTGGGGGCTCGGGCTATGGTGGCAGGCGTAAAGCACTCGCGGGAGCCCGGACGCACCGGGCTGAGAGGGAGGCTGGGCGGCCTCCGACCGTACGAACCTGATCCGGGTCATGCCGGCGAAGGGAGGGGCTGGACGCCCATGCGTTCTTCACACAACGGGCCCGGGAACGGGTCCGACGTCCTCGTGGTCGGGGGCGGCATCATCGGGCTCGTCACCGCCTGGCGGGCCGCCCAGCGCGGCCTGGCGGTCACGCTCGTCGACCCCGAGCCGGGCGGCGGGGCCGCCCAGGTCGCGGCCGGGATGCTCGCCGCCGTCACCGAACTCCACTACGGCGAGCAGACGCTGCTCGCCCTGAACGTCGAGTCCGCCCGGCGCTATCCGGCCTTCGCGGCCGAGCTGAGCGAGGTCACGGGCCTCGACACCGGCTACCGCGCCTGCGGCACCCTGGCCGTGGCGCTCGACTCCGACGACCGCGCCCATCTGCGCGATCTGCACGCCCTCCAGGCCGGCTGCGGCCTGGAGTCGGAGTGGCTCTCCGGGCGGGACTGCCGTCGCCTGGAGCCCATGCTCGCGCCCGGCGTGCGCGGCGGGCTCCGCGTGGACGGCGACCACCAGGTCGACCCGCGCCGCCTGGCCAAGGCCCTGGTCGCCGCCTGCACGCGGGCCGGGGTGCGCTTCGCGCACGGCTGGGCCGAGCGGCTCTCGGTGGTACGGGAGCGGGCGGCGGGAGTCGTCCTCGCGGACGGCACCGAGCTCGCGGCCGACCAGGTGGTGATTGCCGCGGGCAGCCTCAGCGGGCGTCTCGCGGGCGTACCGGACGAGCTGCTTCCGCCGGTGCGTCCGGTGAAGGGCCAGGTGCTGCGGCTCACCGTGCCGCCCGCCTACGCGCCGTTCCTGTCCCGGACCGTGCGGGCGGTGGTGCGGGGCAGCGACGTCTATCTCGTACCGCGCGAGAACGGCGAGCTGGTCGTCGGCGCCACCAGCGAGGAGCTCGGCTGGGACACCACGGTCACCGCCGGAGGGGTCTACCAACTGCTGCGCGACGCGCACGAGTTGGTGCCGGGGATCACCGAGCTGCCGCTCACCGAGACCCGCGCCGGGCTTCGTCCCGCCTCCCCCGACAACGCGCCGCTGCTCGGCCCGACCGCGCTGCCCGGGCTGCTGCTCGCCACCGGGCACTACCGCAACGGCGTGCTGCTCACCCCGGTCACCGGCGATGTCATGGCGCACACCCTGACCACCGGTCAACTGCCGGACGAGGCGCGCCCGTTCACCCCCCGACGCTTCACCTCCGCACCCTGGGAGCTGACGACCGCATGACCATCTCCGTCAACGGCGAGCCCCGCGCGCTCGCCTCCGGGACCACCCTCGACGCTCTCGTCGCCGCCCTCGCGCCGTCCCGGTCCGGGGTCGCCGCCGCCGTCAACGAGGCGGTCGTGCCGCGCAGCGCCTGGCCGACGACCACGCTCGACGACGGCGACCGCGTCGAGGTCCTCACCGCCGTGCAGGGGGGCTGACCATGGCCGACGACCTGCTGACCATCGCCGACACCACCTTCGAATCCCGCCTGATCATGGGCACCGGCGGGGCGCCGAGCCTCGACGTCATGGAACGGTCGCTCGCGGTGTCCGGCACCGAGCTGACCACGGTCGCGATGCGCCGCCTCGACCCGCGCGTGCAGGGCTCGGTGCTCTCCGTCCTCGACCGGCTCGGCATCCGGGTGCTGCCCAACACGGCGGGCTGCTTCACCGCGGGCGAGGCCGTGCTCACCGCGCGCCTCGCCCGCGAGGCGCTCGGCACGCACTGGGTGAAGCTGGAGGTCATCGCGGACGAGCGCACCCTGCTGCCCGACCCCATCGAACTCCTCGACGCCGCCGAGGTGTTGGTCGACGACGGGTTCACCGTGCTGCCGTACACCAACGACGACCCGGTCCTCGCGCGCAAGCTGGAGGACGTGGGATGCGCGGCGATCATGCCGCTCGGCTCCCCCATCGGCTCCGGGCTCGGCATCCGCAACCCGCACAACTTCGAGCTGATCGTGGACCGGGCGAACGTCCCGGTGATCCTCGACGCGGGCGCCGGCACCGCATCCGACGTGGCGCTCGCGATGGAGCTCGGCTGCGCCGCGGTGATGCTGGCCTCGGCGGTGACCCGGGCCCAGGAGCCGGTCCTGATGGCCGAGGCGATGCGGCACGCGGTGGAGGCGGGCCGGCTCGCCCACCGCGCGGGCCGCATCCCGCGCCGCCACTTCGCCGAGGCGTCCTCGGCGATGGCGGGGCGGGCGGTGCTCGACCCGGAGCGGCCCGCGTTCTAGCCGTGTTCCGGGGAGTTCCTCGTCACAGCTCGGCTTCAGTACGGCCCCCGGAACGCCCGCGGCGTGAAGGGGGCCGAGCGGCGCTCGTAAACTCTCCCCCGTGGATACGACCCTTCATGACCCCCTCGTCGGGCAGGTGCTCGACGGCCGCTACCGCGTCGACGCGCGCATCGCCGTCGGCGGTATGGCCACGGTCTACCGGGCCGTCGACACCCGCCTCGACCGCGTGCTCGCCCTCAAGGTGATGCACCCGGGCCTCGCCGCCGACGCCTCCTTCGTCGAGCGCTTCATCCGGGAGGCCAAGTCGGTCGCCCGGCTCGCGCACCCCAATGTGGTCGGCGTCTTCGACCAGGGGGCCCAGGACCAGTACGTGTACCTGGCGATGGAGTACATCGCGGGCTGCACCCTGCGCGATGTGCTGCGCGAGCGCGGCGCGCTCCAGCCGCGCGCGGCCCTCGACATCCTGGAGCCGGTGCTCGCGGCCCTGGGCGCCGCCCACCGGGCCGGGTTCGTGCACCGGGACATGAAGCCCGAGAACGTCCTGATCGGCGACGACGGCCGGGTCAAGGTCGCCGACTTCGGCCTGGTCAGGGCCGTGGACTCGGTGACGAGCACCACCGGCTCGGTGCTCGGCACGGTCTCCTACCTCGCCCCCGAGCAGATCGAGCACGGCACCGCGGACACCCGCGCCGACGTGTACGCGTGCGGTGTGGTGCTCTACGAAATGCTGACCGGCGCCAAGCCGCACGGCGGGGACACCCCCGCCCAGATCCTCTACGCCCACCTCCACGAGGGGATGCCCGCGCCCTCCGCGGCCGTGCCGGGCCTCGCCCTGGAGCTGGACGACCTGGTCGCCTCCGCGACCGCGCGCAACCCCGACGTCCGTCCGCACGACGCGGTGGCCCTGCTCGCCGAGACCCTGACGGCCCGCGCGGCCCTGGGCGACGCGCAGCTGGACGCCGTCCCGCCGGGCGCCCGCTCGGCCGCCGGCGAGTCCGGCGCCGAGGACCGTACGAGCGTGATCCCGCGCGCCCTGCCGACGCCGGTCCCCCCGGCCCCCGGGGCGCTGCCCGCCGACGCGGTGCCCGACCAGGGCGCCCACCGCACGACCCGGCTGAGGTCCGGCGACTCCGTCAACCGCACCAGCCGGCTGATCATGCCGCAGCGCGTCGAGGACGAGCCGGAGCGGCGCGGACCCCGCCGGGTGCGCGGCCGCCTGGACAGCCGGCGCGGTCTGATCGCGGTGGTGGCGGCGCTGCTCCTGATCCTCGGTGTCGGTGCGGGCGTCTGGTACATCAACTCCGGCCAGTTCACCCGGGTTCCGGCCCTCATCGGGCAGACCGAGGACGCGGCGAAGAAGAAGCTGTCGGGGGCCGGGCTCGACGTCAAGAAGGTCGACCGGCAGTTCAGCGACACCGTCGAGCGGGGCCAGGTCGTCTCGACCGACCCGGCCACCGGCGCCCGTATCCGCGGCAATGGCGCGGTCACCCTCGTCGTCTCGCGCGGACCGGAGACGGCCCAGGTGCCGCAGCTCGACGGGATGCCGCTGGACCGGGCGAAGGACGAGCTCCAGAAGGCGGGCTTCGCGCCGGGCGACACCTCCAGCGAGTTCAGCGACGGCGTCGCGCAGGGCTCGGTGATCCGCACCGACCCGGCCGCGGGCGTCAAGCGCCACACGGACACGGCCGTCTCACTGGTCATCAGCAAGGGCGCCCCGGTCGACGTGCCCGGGGTCGTCGGCGACTCGGTGGCCGATGCCACCGCCGCCCTCCAGGACGCCGGGCTCAAGGTCACCATCGCGCCCGACCAGGTCGAATCGCAGCAGGACGCGGGCAAGGTCGCGGCCCAGTCCGCCGCCGAGCACGCCCGGCTCGCCAAGGGCGACAGCGTCACCCTGACCGTGTCCAAGGGCCCCCGTATGGTCACCGTCCCCAAGGTGACCGGCGAGAAGGCCGACGACGCGCAGAAGGACCTGGAGAAGGCCGGCTTCAAGGTGAAGGTCGACCGCGGCTTCCCGTTCCTGAGCGACGAGGTGTCGGGCCAGTCCGTCGCCGCCGGCGCCCAGGCGCCCGAGGGCTCCACCATCACCATCACCACCAAGGGACTGTAGGTAGTCACCCCATGCGCAACCCCATCGGCGGCCATGTCCCCGTGGCCGGCGGCCTCGCCTCGGTCGGCCTGTCCTACGCGCGCGAGATCGGCGCCGAGACCGTGCAGGTCTTCGCCGCGAACCCGCGCGGCTGGGCCACCCCCACCGGGAACCCGGCCCAGGACGAGCGGTTCCGGGCCGAGTGCGCCGAGGCGTCGATGCCGGCGTACGTACACGCCCCGTACCTGATCAACTTCGGCTCGCACACCGAGGCGACGGTGGAGAAGTCGGTGGAGTCGCTGCGGCACTCGCTGCGCCGGGGCCGTGAGATCGGCGCGCTCGGCGTGGTCGTGCACACCGGCTCGGCGACCGGCGGGCGGCCGCGCGCCGACGCGCTCGCGCAGGTACGGGCCCATCTGCTGCCGCTCCTCGACGAACTCACCCACGACGACGACCCGTTCCTGCTCCTGGAGTCGACCGCCGGGCAGGGCTCGTCCCTGTGCTCGCGCACCTGGGACTTCGGCCCGTACTTCGACGCCCTGGACGCCCACCCCAAGCTGGGCGTCTGCCTGGACACCTGCCACATCTACGCGGCCGGGCACGATCTGGCCGGGCCCGGCGGGATGAAGCAGACCCTCGACCTCCTCGTGGACACCGTCGGCGAGGGCCGGCTGAAGCTGATCCACGCCAACGACTCCAAGGACGTGGCCGGCGCGCACAAGGACCGCCACGAGAACATCGGCTCGGGACACATCGGCGAGGAGCCGTTCCGCGAGCTGCTCGGGCATCCGGCGACCGAGGGCGTACCGCTGGTCATCGAGACGCCGGGCGGCAAGGAGGGGCACGCCAACGACGTGGCCCGGCTGAAGTCGCTGCGGGCCTAGGCGGGGTACTTCGGCGGGCGGAGCTCAGAGCTCGGGGCCGTCCCCGGGCTGCTCCTGGTAGGAGTAGCGCTGCTCGCGCCAGGGGTCGCCGATGTTGTGGTAGCCCCGCTCCTCCCAGAACCCCCGGCGGTCGGCCGTCATGTACTCGATGCCGCGGACCCACTTGGGGCCCTTCCAGGCGTACAGGTGCGGCACCACCAGGCGCAGCGGGAAGCCGTGCTCGGCGGTGAGCAGGTCGCCGCCGTTGTGGGTGGCGAACAGGGTGCGATCGGAGAGGAAGTCGGCGAGCCGCAGGTTGGAACTGAAGCCGTACTCGGCCCACACCATGACATGGGTGACGTCGGCGGCGGGCGGTGCGATGCCGGCTATCGTGCGGGCGCCCACACCGCCCCATTCGGCCCCGAGCATCGAGAACTTGGTGACGCAGTGCAGGTCGGCGGTCACGGTCTCGAACGGCAGCGCCGAGAACTCCTCGTGGTTCCAGCAGTGCTTCTCGCCGTCGGCGGTGGCCCCGAAGACCCGGAACTCCCAGCGTTCCGGCTTGAACTTGGGCACCGGACCGTAGTGGGTGACCGGCCAGCCGCGCTGGAGGCGCTGCCCCGGCGGAAGCTCCGTCTGCGCTGCTCCCTGCCGCTCCCGGCTCTCCGGCTGACCCATGACTCCATGGTGACAGACCCCGGGGGGTGGTGTTGACCAGGGACGTCCCTATTCGGGCAACTCCTACTAAGCATGCACTTACTGGACGGGTTCTGATCACGGTGCGAGGATGCGCGAAACCTGCCCAGTTACCGCTTGGAAGGAGCCTCTGCGATGCAGGGCGACCCCGAGGTCATCGAATTCCTGAATGAGCAGCTGAGTGCCGAGCTGACGGCGATCAACCAGTACTGGCTGCACAGCGCGATGCAGGCCAACTTCGGCTGGACGAAGCTGGCCAAGTACACGCGTCACGAGTCGATCGACGAGATGAAGCACGCGGAGGTGCTGACCGACCGGATCCTCTTCCTGGACGGTCTGCCGAACTTCCAGCGGCTCTTCCATGTGCGCATCGGGCAGACGGTCACCGAGATGTTCCAGGCGGACCGGCAGATCGAGGTCGAGGCGATCGACCGGCTCAAGCGCGGTATCGAGGTCATGCGCGCCAAGGGCGACATCACCTCGGCGAACATCTTCGAGTCGATCCTGGCCGACGAGGAACACCACATCGACTATCTCGACACCCAGCTGGAGCTGGTGGAGAAGCTCGGCGAGGCGCTCTACATCGCGCAGCTCATCGAGCAGCCGGAGAGCTAGCGGCAGCCCGAGGGCCAGTCGGCCACCGCGGCGGCCGGCCCGGGCGTCAGGCGGCCTCGTCGAGGGCGGTGGCGAAGTCCGGTTCCGGGGCGACGGCGGTGAGCGCGGGCTTGCCCTGCTCCACCAGCTCGCGCCGGGGACAGGCGCCGCGTCCGAGCAGCGACTGGATGCGTCGCACGCAGGAACCGCAGTCCGTGCCGGCCTTGGAGGCGGACGCTATCTGGCGGGGGGTGCAGGCACCGCCCTCCGCGTGCTTCTTGACCTGCTCCTCGGTGACACCGAAGCAGTTGCATACGTACACGCGGTTCACCTCCCGAGGTGATCGACACGGGGCCGATGGACATGCCGTCCCGATCGACCGGTTCCCGTTTCGTCGGTGAGGCAACCCTAACCTTACCCGGCACCCCGGGAGCGCGACAGCCCCGGTACTCCAGTGGGGCGCGGATCACATGGATCCGCGCCCCACTGTCTGTCTTCGGGAATTACTGGTCGCGGTACATCTCGGCGACCAGGAACGCCAGGTCCAGGGACTGGCTGCGGTTCAGGCGGGGGTCGCAGGCCGTCTCGTAGCGCTGGTGCAGATCGTCCACGAAGATCTCGTGGCCGCCGCCCACGCACTCGGTGACGTCGTCACCGGTGAGCTCGACGTGGATGCCGCCCGGGTGGGTGCCGAGCGCCTTGTGGACCTCGAAGAAGCCCTTGACCTCGTCCAGGACGTCGTCGAAGCGGCGCGTCTTGTGGCCGGAGGCCGCCTCGAAGGTGTTGCCGTGCATCGGGTCGGTGACCCAGGCGACGACCGCACCGGAGGCGGTGACCTTCTCGACGAGCTCGGGCAGCTTGTCCCTGACCTTGTCCGCGCCCATGCGGACGACGAAGGTCAGCCGGCCCGGCTCGCGGTCCGGGTCGAGGCGGTCCACGTAGGTGAGCGCCTCGTCCACGCTGGTCGTCGGGCCGAGCTTGATGCCGATCGGGTTGCGGATCCGGGACGCGAACTCGATGTGCGCCCCGTCCAGCTGCCGGGTGCGCTCGCCGATCCAGACCATGTGGCCGGAGGTGTCGTAGAGCTGGCCGGTGCGCGAGTCGGTGCGGGTCAGCGCCGACTCGTAGTCGAGGAGCAGCGCCTCGTGGGAGGCGTAGAACTCGACGGCCTTGAACTCGGCCGGGTCGGTGCCACAGGCCTTCATGAAGTTGAGCGCGTTGTCGATCTCGCGGGCGAGCTGCTCGTAGCGCTGGCCGGACGGCGAGGACTTCACGAAGTCCTGGTTCCAGGCGTGCACCTGGCGCAGGTCGGCGTAGCCACCGGTGGTGAAGGCGCGTACCAGGTTGAGCGTGGAGGCGGACGCGTTGTACATCCGCTTCAGGCGCTCGGGGTCCGGGACGCGGTCCTTCTCCGTGAAGGCGAAGCCGTTCACGGAGTCGCCGCGGTAGGTCGGCAGGGTCACGCCGTCGCGGGTCTCGGTGCCCTTGGAGCGGGGCTTGGAGTACTGGCCGGCGATGCGGCCGACCTTCACCACGGGCACGGAGGCCGCGTAGGTGAGGACGGCGCTCATCTGGAGGAGGGTCTTGAGCTTGGCCCGGATGTGCTCGGCCGAGACGGCGTCGAAGGCCTCGGCGCAGTCGCCGCCCTGGAGCAGGAACGCCTCGCCCTGGGCGACGGCTCCCAGACGGGCGCGCAGCTGGTCGCACTCGCCCGCGAAGACGAGCGGCGGATACGACTCGAGGTCCGCGATCACATCGCGCAGAGCCTCGGCATCGGGGTACTCGGGCTGCTGCGCCGCGGGAAGGTCACGCCAGGTGTTTACGTTCACGGTCACCGGACCCACATTACGGGGTCGGCCAAGCCGTCCACCCCAGCGACCACCAAATGAGACACCGGCCACGCGGACACGGACGCGAGGACCGTAAGGGCAGGCCTGCGGTCCGGGAGGACTCAACCGTGACTGTTCATGATCATCTCCTGTTAATCTCGCGCCAGTTACTGAATTGCGGACAAAGGTGACCAGGGGTGGGCGTGAGCCGGAGCGTGACCAGCAGGCAGCGGAAACACACGAAGAGGAAGCTCCTCGGGTACGGAGTGGCCGGCGCGCTCGCGCTGACCGCGCTCGGCCCGCAGGCGCTCGCGGCTCCGGCCGACAAGGCGGCGGGCGGCCCGGCCGGCTCGGCCCTGCAGGGTCAGTTCGCCCGTGCGGCACAGGAGTTCAAGGTTCCGCAGAGCGTCCTGATGGCGGTCTCCTACCGCCAGACGCTCTGGGAGGACCACGACGGGGAGCCCAGCACATCGGGCGCGTACAACGTCATGGGTCTGACCCGGGTGCTGCCCGGCGACGTCGAGCGGCCCACGGCCCAGGACCGGCTGGCCCATCTCAACCTGAGCGGCGACCCGGCGGTCATGAAGCGGTTCGACGCCAGGAAGGCGCCGGCCGCCGAGCCGTCCGTCGACACCGCCGACCCGCGCCTGCACACCCTGGACGAGGCCGCGCGGCTCATCGGCGAGCCGGTGGACGCGGTGCGCACCGACTCCGGCCAGAGCATCCGGGCGGGCGCGGCGCTGCTCGCCCGCTACCAGCGCGCGGCCACCGGCTCGCTGCCGGCCGACCCGGGCGCCTGGTACCCGGCGGTGGCCCGCTACAGCCAGTCCCCCGACACCAAGGGCGCCGACGCCTTCGCGGAGCGCGTCTTCGACTCGGTGCGCTCGGGCGAGAGCCGGGTCACCACCGATGGCCAGCACCTCGCGCTCGCGGCCGACCCCGGGGTGAAGCCCGCCCAGCCGTCCACGAAGGCGGCCGCCTCCCCGACGGCCCTGACGCCCGAGTGCCCGGCCGGGCTCAACTGCGACTACAAGCCGGCCGACCCGAACAACTACAACGTGGCGACCCGGCCGGACAACGGCTTCGACATCCGGCAGATCGTGATCCACGACACGGAGGGGACCTACGAGGCGTCGATCAACACCTTCCAGGACCCGAAGAGTTCGGCCAGCACGCACTACATCGTCAAGGACGACGGCAGCCTGGTCACCCAGGTGGTGGCGACGAAGGACGAGTCGTACCACGCGGGCAACAAGACGGTGAACATGCACGCGCTCGGCGTCGAGCACGTGGGCTTCGCCATGAAGACCGGCAGCTGGTACGGCGAGCCGCTCTACGACGCGTCCGCGACGCTCGTGAAGTACCTCGCCGACCGGTTCTCCATCCCGCTGGACCGCGAGCACATCATCGGCCACGACGAGGTGCCGGGCCCGCTGGACGGCTATGTGGCCGGGCAGCACTGGGACCCGGGCCCGTTCTGGGACTGGAACCACTACATGTCCCTGCTCGGCGCCGACGACTGCGCAGGCGGCCGGCTCCCCGCGGCCGGGCAGGTCGTCAAGGTCGTCCCGCCGTTCACCCCGCGCACGACGACGTACTACGACCCGGCGACCAAGGTCCGCACGACCTTCGACGAGCCGGTCAACTTCGGCTACCTCTACGCCGCGCCGTCGGCCGACGCCGCCGCGCTGAGCGACCCCTACCTGGGCACCCAGGTCGCGACCGAGGGCCCGAACTGGGCCAACAAGGTCGTGGCGGGCGGCCGGTACGTCGTCGCGGACCAGCAGGGCGACTGGACGGCGATCTGGTACGGCGGCCAGAAGGCCTGGTTCCAGAACCCGGGCGGCCGCTACACCTCCGTGGTGGCGCGCTCGGCGGCCCCGGTCGTCCTGAAGGCCAAGGGCACCGCGGCCGTGCAGGTCTACGGGCGCTCCTACCCCGAGGACGCGGCGTACGCGGGCACCGGGGTGCCGGTGCAGGGCAGCAACTCCGCGTCCCTGACGAAGTACGGCATCCCGGCCGGCCAGGCCTACGTGGCCGCCGGCGGCCCGGTCGCGGGCGACTACTACTACGGCGGCACCACGCTCGGCACCCTGGTCAAGGGCGCCCAGACCTTCTACCCGATCCGGTACAACCACCGGATCGCCTGGGTGAAGGCGGCCGACGTCCAGCAGGTCGCCCCGGCCAACCGCTAGCCGTCCTCCCGATGGCGCCGCCACCGGCGGTGCCATCGGGTAGAGTGCGCCGCATGTTCGCGCACTCGATCCAGAACTGGTGGTGGACCGCTCATCCGGCGGCCCGCTGATCTCTGCGCTTACACAGACTCGCGAAGGCCGCCCCGAGGGGCGGCCTTCAGTGTTTCCCGGGCCGTTCCTCCCGCTCACCGCCGGAAGGAACCCAACTCGTGCTCATCCAGAGGCTGTTGGACGAGAACTGCCCGCCGTTCGCGCTGCTGCGCAGGCGCACCCCTGGCCACGACCACGACATCGTCGAGCTTCTGATCGGCGAGGTCCACGAGGCCGAGCACCTGGCCGACCTGCCCGTCCAGGACCTGCCCACGCTGGCCCTGGTGCCGTTCCGGCAGATCAGGGAGCGCGGCTTCGACGTCCGCGACGACGGCACCCCGCTCTCGGTCCTCGTCGCGGCCGAGGCGTACGAGCTGCCGCTCGACGAGGTGCTCGCGGAGCTGCCCGCGCACGAGGTGCGGGTCGAGGGCGGCGGCTTCGACGTCGACGACGAGGAGTACGCGGGGATCGTGCGGCGGGTGATCGACGACGAGATCGGCCGCGGCGAGGGCGCCAACTTCGTCATCCGGCGCACCTTCACCGGCGAGATCCCCGGCTTCGGACGGGCCGACGCGCTGGCCCTCTTCCGCCGCCTGCTGGCGGGCGAGCGGGGCGCGTACTGGACGTACGTGGTGCACACCGGAAATGAGAAGGGGCCCGAAGGGCCTTCCTCGGAAGGGCGGCGGCGGGCGACCGGCGGGCGGACCCTGGTCGGCGCGAGTCCCGAGGTGCACGTGCGGATGTCCGGCGGCACGGTCGTCATGAACCCGATCAGCGGGACCTACCGCTATCCGGCCGGCGGCCCCACCCCCGAGGACCTGCTGACCTTCCTCGCCGACCGCAAGGAGACCGACGAGCTCTCCATGGTCGTCGACGAGGAGCTCAAGATGATGTGCACGGTCGGCGACATGGGCGGTGTCGTGATCGGCCCCCGTCTGAAGGAGATGGCCCATCTCGCGCACACCGAGTACGAGTTGAGGGGCCGCTCCTCCCTCGACGTGCGCGAGGTTCTGAGGGAGACGATGTTCGCCGCGACGGTCACCGGCTCGCCGGTGCAGAACGCGTGCCGGGTCATCGAGCGGTACGAGGACGGCGGACGCGGCTACTACGCGGGCGCGCTCGCGCTGCTCGGCCGGGACGCGGGCGGCGCCCAGACCCTGGACTCCCCCATCCTGATCCGCACCGCCGACATCTCCGCCGAGGGGCACCTTCGGGTCCCGGTCGGCGCCACCCTGGTCCGCCACTCGGACCCGGCCGGCGAGGTCGCCGAGACCCACGCCAAGGCCGCCGGGGTGCTGGCCGCGCTCGGGGTGCGGCCGGCCCGCCCGGCCGCCGAGTCCGTACGCCCGCGCCTCGCCGACGACCCCCGGGTGCGGGCCGCCCTCGACGCCCGGCGGGCCGACCTCGCGCCGTTCTGGCTGCGGATGCAGGACCGGCCGGCCGAGCCCGCCGGATCGGCCCTGGTGGTGGACGGGGAGGACACGTTCACGGCGATGCTCGCGCACGTGCTGCGCTCGGCCGGCCTCGATGTCTCGGTGCTTCGCTACGACGCCGCCGGGCTGCGCGAGCGGGTGCTGGGCCACGAGGGCCCGGTGATCCTGGGGCCGGGGCCCGGCAACCCCGTGGACGCGGCCGACCCGAAGATGCGGCTGCTCCGTCCGCTCGCGGCCGAGCTGCTGCGCTCGCACCGGCACGGGCTGCTCGGCGTGTGCCTGGGCCACGAGCTGATCGCGGCGGAGCTCGGCCTGGAGATCGTGCGCAAGCGCGAGCCCCACCAGGGGGCCCAGGTGCGGATCGACCTGTTCGGGCGCGAGGAGACGGTCGGCTTCTACAACAGCTTCGCGGCGCGCTGCGAGGGCGGGCTGCCCGGCGTCGAGGTGGCGCGCGACCCGGTGACGCACGAGGTGCACGCGCTGCGCGGCCCCGGCTACGCGGGCATCCAGTTCCACCCGGAGTCGGTGCTGACCCTGCGCGGCCCTGAGGTCGTCAGGGACCTGCTCGCGGGGGTCGCGGCGGTCCGCTGAGGGGGCGTCCGCTCAGCGCCCGGCGGGGACCAGGACGTTCTCGGTGTGGCGGCCTTCGGCATAGGCCGCCACGTTCTCCACCGTCGCCTCGACGATCTGGGCCACCGCGTCCTGGGTGTAGTACGCCTGGTGCGAGGTGACCACCACGTTGGGGAACGTCACGAGGCGGGCCAGGGTGTCGTCCTCGACGGCCTCCAGGGACTTGTCGAGGAAGAACAGGCCCGCCTCGGCCTCGTACACGTCCAGGCCGACCCCGGCGAAGCGCCCCTTGCGCAGCTCGCCCACCAGCGCGTCCGTGTCGACGAGCCCGCCCCGGCTGGAGTTGACCAGGATCGCGTCGTCCTTCATCGCGGCGAGTTCCTCGCGCCCGATGATGTGGTGGGTCGAGGGCAGCAGCGGCACGTGCAGGCTGATCACGTCGGCGCTCGCGAAGAGCTCGTCCTTGTCGACGTACTTCATGCCGAGCTCGACGCAGGACGGGTTCTGCGCCACGTCCCAGCCGAGGAGGTTCATGCCGAAGCCGTGGGCGATCCGGGTGAACGCCTCGCCGATCTTGCCGGTGCCGAGCACCCCGGCGGTGCGGCCGCGCAGGTCGCGGCCGAGCAGCCCGTCCAGGCGGAAGTCGAAGTCGCGGGTGCGGTTGGAGGCCCGCACGATGCGGCGGTTCACCGCCATCGCCAGGGTCCAGGCGAATTCGGCGACGGAGTACGGGGAGTAGTAGGAGACGCGGGCGATGGTGAGGCCCAGGCGGGCGGCCACGTCCAGGTCGATGTTGTTGAAGCCGGTGGAGCGCTGGGCGATCATCTGCGTGCCGCCGACGGCGAGGCTCTGGAGCACCCGGGCGTTGAGGTTGGCGTTGACGCTGGTGGAGATCACTTCGTACCCGGCGGCGATCGGCGCGGTGTCCTCGGTGAGGAAGACGTCCAGGCAGCGGACCTCGTGGCGGCCCTCGAAGGCCTTCTCGATCAGCGGCTTCTCGTCGGCCTGCACGCCGAATGCCAGGATTTCCACGACTCTCCCCTTCGGGGCGCTCTCTGGCGCTTGCGCCAGATATGAGGGCTATGGGCCGGATATCGCGAATATACGGCCCACAGCCCCGCCCCGCCCGGCCGGACCGGCCGGGGCCGGCCCGAGTCAGCCGAAGAAGACGCCCACCTCGGCGTAGAGCGCGGGGTCCACGGTCTTCAGCTTCGAGGTGGCCTCCGAGATCGGCACCCGCACGATGTCGGTGCCGCGCAGCGCGACCATCTTGCCGAAGTCCCCGTCGCGCACCGCCTCGATGGCGTGCAGGCCGAAACGGGTCGCGAGCCACCGGTCGAACGCGCTCGGGGTGCCGCCGCGCTGCACATGGCCGAGGACGGTGGTCCTGGCCTCCTTGCCGGTGCGCTTCTCGATCTCCTTCGCCAGCCACTCGCCCACGCCGGAGAGCCGGACGTGCCCGAAGGAGTCGAGCGTGCCGTCCTTGAGGACCATCTCGCCGTCCTTGGGCATGGCCCCCTCGGCGATGCAGACGATCGGCGCGTACGAGGCCTTGAAGCGGGAGGTGACCCACTCGCAGACCTGGTCGACGTCGAAGCGCTGCTCGGGGATGAGGATGACGTTGGCGCCGCCGGCCAGGCCCGAGTGCAGGGCGATCCAGCCCGCGTGCCGGCCCATGACCTCGACGACCAGGACGCGCATGTGGGACTCGGCCGTGGTGTGGAGCCGGTCGATGGCCTCGGTCGCGATGCCGACGGCGGTGTTGAAGCCGAAGGTGTAGTCGGTGGCGGACAGGTCGTTGTCGATCGTCTTGGGTACGCCGACGCAGTTGATGCCGTACTCGTCGCTGAGGCGGGCCGCGACACCCAGGGTGTCCTCGCCGCCGATCGCGATCACGGCCTCGATCTCGTACTTGGTGAGGTTCTCCTTGATGCGGCGGACCCCGTGCTCCGCCTTGAGGGGGTTGGTGCGCGAGGAGCCGAGGATGGTGCCGCCGCGCGGCAGGATGCCGCGCACCGCCGGGATGTCCAGCTTGACGGTGTCGCCCTCCAGGGGCCCGCGCCAGCCGTCCTTGAACCCGGTGAACTCGTATCCGTACTCCTGCACACCCTTGCGGACGATGCCCCGGATGACGGCGTTGAGCCCGGGGCAGTCACCGCCTCCGGTCAGTACTCCGACCCGCATGGAATGGTCCCTTCACCTGGGAGTGACGTACGCGGTCCACGCTAGTGGTGACGTACGTCACTCCGGGATGGGGCGGAAGGTCAATTCCCTTGATCCGTACGGGAGTTGGCGGGCCGTCGTTCACCCGTACGGGGGATGGCTCGCTCAGGCGTCGTCGAGGCCGCGCTCGATCGCGTACCGCACGAGCTCCACCCTGTTGTGCAGCTGGAGCTTGCCCAGGGTGTTCTGCACGTGGTTCTGCACCGTGCGGTGCGAGATGACCAGGCGCTCGGCGATCTGCTTGTAGCTCAGGCCCTTGGCGACCAGGCGCAGCACCTCGGTCTCGCGCTCGGTGAGCTGCGGGGCCTTGGGCTCGTCGGCCGTGGCCGGCGCCGGATCCCTGGCCAGCCTGCGGTACTCGCCGAGGACGAGGCCGGCCAGGCCCGGCGTGAACACCGGGTCGCCGACGGCGGTGCGGCGCACCGCGTCGGTCAGCTCCTCGGTGCTCGCCGACTTGAGGAGGTAGCCGAGCGCGCCGGACTTCACCGCCTCCAGGACGTCGGCGTGCTCGCCCGAGGCGGACAGGACGAGCACCCTCAACGCCGGGTGGGCGGCGACCAGTTCCTTGCAGACCTGGGCGCCGGACAGGCCCGGCAGGTTGAGGTCGAGGACCAGGACGTCGGGCGCCGCCGCCTGGGCGCGGCGCACCGCCTGCGGCCCGTCGCCTGCGGTGGCGACCACGTCGAAGCCGGCGGCCTCCAGGTCACGGGCGACCGCGTCGCGCCACATCGGGTGGTCGTCGACCACCATCACCCTGACCGTCGCGTCCGCCCGCACCGTGTGCTGTTCCGTCATCCGTGCCGTCCTGCCTTCCCCCGTGGGACCTTCAGTTCAACTTCCGTGCCCTGGCCCGGCACGGAGATCAGCTCCGCCGTGCCTCCCAGGTCGCGCAGCCGGCCCCGGATCGAGAGGGCGACGCCCAGGCGCCCCTCCCCCTCGGCCTGGTCGAGCCGGCCCGCCGGGATTCCGGGCCCGTCGTCCCGTACCGTCACGATCACTTCGTCACCCCAGTCCTCGACCAGGATCCAGGCCTGGGCCGCATCCCCCGCGTGCCTGCGGACATTGTCCAGGGCGGCACTGACAGCGGCCGCCAACTCCCTGGCCGCGACCGGTGCGAGCGGCACCGGGGCGCCCGGCTCCGCGAAGGAGACCTTCGATCCGGCGTGCCGCGCGAGGAGCGAGCGCAGGTCCACGGACGCCGCGTCGCCGGGCTCGTCGTCGACCTCGACCGCCCGCACCACGGCGCCGTTGGCGACGTCCTCGGAAGCGCGGGTGGGCGGCACCAGACCGCTGGAGACCAGGGTGCGCAGGGCGACCTCCTGCTCGCCCGCCATCCGGCCCAGCTCCGCTGCCTCGCCGCCCAGCGCGCTGCCGCGGCGCTGCACCATGGCCAGCACCTGGAGCACGCTGTCGTGGATGTCACGGGCCAGGCGCTCGCGCTCGCGGGTGGCCGCCTCGATCTCCAGGGCGCGGGCCAGCGTCGCCTCACTGGCCCGGGCCACCTCGACGATGTAGCCGATCGCGATGGAGGCGATCCACACCAGGAGGACGTTGTGGAAGGTGTCCCGGGTGGGGTGGGCGCGCTCCACGATGTTGGCGACGGCGACGAGCGAGGAGGCGAACGCGGCCCAGCGCCAGCCCCCCTTGATCGCGAAGGCGAGCACGGCCCCGGCCGTCGCTATGGTCGGCAGCGTCGGGCCGTCGACGTGCTGGGCGTCCATGTCGGCGAGCGGGGTCAGCAGGATGCCGGTGAGCACCACGGTGAGGTCGGCGGCGAGGAAGCGCCTGGTGCAGGCGGCCGCGTTCGCCACCCGGGGCAGCGTCGCGAAGTTCCACACCGTGAGCACCGCCAGGTACCCGATGCCGACCCAGGGCCGCTCGAACTTCTCGTAGCCGCTGGCGAAGATCGCCAGGGCGTAGAGCGTGGTGAGCACCCGGTAGCCGGTCAGGGCCCGCCACAGCGGCAGTTCCACCGACATCCGTACGACACGTTCGCGCTTGGCCATCTCCCCCGCCCCCCGAACCGGCCCTCTGCCGGGCGCCGCTAGTCGCCGGGCCGTTCCGCCCGCTTGGCCTGCTCCGCCTCGCGGGCCCGCTCCGCCTTCTCGGCGGCCTTCTGCTCGTCGGCGACGCGCTTGGCCTCGTCGGCGATCTGCCGCTTGGCGGCGGTCGCGTAGATGTCGACGTACTCCTGGCCGGAGAGCTTCATGATCTCGTACATGACCTCGTCGGTCACCGAGCGCAGGATGAAGCGGTCGCCCTCCATGCCCTGGTAGCGGCTGAAGTCGAGCGGCTTGCCGATCCGGATGCCGGGACGCATCAGCTTCGGCACCACCTTGCCCGGCGGCTGGATCTTCTCGGTGTCGATCATCGCGACCGGGATCACGGGGGCGCCGGTGGCCAGCGCGACCCGGGCCAGACCGCCCGGCTTGCCGCGGTAGAGGCGGCCGTCGGGCGAGCGGGTGCCCTCCGGGTAGATGCCGAAGAGGCCGCCGCCCTTGATGACGTCGATGCCGGCGTTGATCGCGGCCTCACCGGCTCCGCGGGCGCCCGAGCGGTCCACCGGGAGCTGGCCGACGCCCTTGAAGAACGCGGCCGTCAGCTTGCCCTTGACCCCGGGGGAGGTGAAGTACTCCGCCTTCGCGATGAAGGTGACCTTGCGGTCGAGGACGGCCGGCAGGAAGAAGGAGTCCGAGAAGGAGAGATGGTTGCTCGCGAGGATCGCCGGGCCGTCGGCGGGGATGTTCTCCAGGCCCTCCACCCACGGCCTGAAGGCGAGCTTCAGCGAGCCGCCGATGGAGAACTTCATAGCGCCGTAGATCAACTCGGATGCCTTCCTGTGCTTGTCGAACAGACCTTAACCCGTGCCGGGCCCGGCCTCCCGCGCGACGGCCCTGGTCGGTGTCGGTCCGGTCGCGTACCGTGAAGTAGGACTCCCCCGCACAACCCCCGCCCCTGCTCATGAACAGGAGACCCCTGGTGCCGGTCCTCCCTGGAGCCGAGCCGTTCCGCCACGAGGGCGGAGAGGTCGGCGTCCTCCTCTGTCACGGTTTCACCGGTTCCCCGCAGTCGATGCGGCCCTGGGCCGACCACCTCGCGGAGCGCGGCCTCACGGTCTCGCTGCCGCTCCTTCCCGGCCACGGCACCCGCTGGCAGGACATGCAGCTCACGGGCTGGCAGGACTGGTACGCGCAGGTGGACCGCGCCCTGCGCGAGCTCCGGGAGCGGTGCACCCAGGTCTTCGTCTTCGGGCTCTCCATGGGCGGCGCCCTGGCGCTGCGCCTCGCCGCCAAGCACGGCGACGCGGTCAGCGGCCTGGTCCTCGTCAACCCGGGCAACAAGGTGCACGGCGCGGCCGCCCACGCGCTGCCCGTGGTCCGTCACCTCGTGCCGTCCACCAAGGGCATCGCGAGCGACATCGCCAAGGAGGGCTCCGAGGAGGTCGGCTACGACCGGGTGCCGCTGCACGCGGCGCACTCGCTGCGCAACTTCTTCAGGATCGTGGACGGTGAACTGCCGCAGGTGACCCAGCCGTTGGTGGTCCTGCACAGCCCCCAGGACCATGTGGTGCCGCCGGCCGACTCGGCCCGGATCCTCAGCCGGGTCTCCTCCACCGACGTCGAGGAGATCCTGCTGGAACAGAGCTACCACGTGGCGACGTTGGACCACGATGCGGAGCGGATCTTCGAGGAGAGCTACTCGTTCATCGGCCGCCTCGCTCCGAGCGTCGGGAAGAAGGGGAGCACCACCGGTGGCTGAGCACGACGCGGACCGCGAACCGCAGCCGATCGACGAAGAGGCTGCCTGGGCGGCGATCGTGGCGGGGTACGGCGAGGAACCGGCCGATCCGCCCGGCACCAGACCCTTCAGATCGGTGGAGGACCTGGCCCTGATCGAGGACGAGCCCGAGCCCGGGACCGGGTCGGACGGGAGCGGTGACGGCAAGGCCGCGCCCGAGCCCGGCGCGGGGGGCGAGAAGGACACCGACAAGGGGCTCGACAAGGGACTCGACAAGAGCTCCGGCGCCGGCGCCGGGCCCGACAAGCCCGCGCTCGGCAGCTCGGTGGTGTTCGCCCCCGGCGTGGGCGGCCCGCGCGACTTCACCCCGGCCGAGCCCACCGGCGCGGACGCCTCGGACGAGGGTCACTTCGTGCCCCCGGAGCCGCCGCCGCTGCCGGAGGCCGACGCGACGGCGAAGTTCGCCTGGCTCGGCGTGATCGGCGGTCCGCTGCTGCTGATCCTGGCCGCGATCTTCAGCTGGGACATCACGTGGTGGCTCACCCTGCTCGGCGTGGGCGGCTTCCTCGGCGGCATCGCCACGCTGTTCGCACGCATGCAGCCCGACGAGGAGGACGATGATCCGGGGCGGGGTGCGGTGGTGTGACGCGGCGTGGGGCTTGGGAGTGCGGCTCTGCTGTGGCGCTGAGGGTGCCTTTCCCCTGCCGCGCTCCAACCCCCTCTCCGGGGGCGCCTTTCCCGAAGGCCCCAACCCCCTCTCCGGCTGCGGACTGTACTGGGCCGCTCTCGCCCCCGCGCCCCTGTAACCCGCTCTCGCCTGCGGCCCGCGTGTTTCCGTAACCGGCCTTCGTCTGCGGCCTGCGTGTTTCCGTAACCGGTTTCGTCTGCGGCCCGTGCGTTTCCGTAACCGGCCTTCGTCTGCGGCCTGCGTGTTTTCTGTAACCGGCCTTCGTCTGCGGACCGTGCCCGCTTCTCGCGCAGTTCCCCGCGCCCCTAACCCCCTTTCGTCCGTCGGTCGTGGTCGCTTCTCGCGCAGTTCCTCGCGCCCCTTAGCCCGCTTTCGGCTGCGGGGTTGCTCGCGCGCCTGGCGGATCGGTGCGGGCTCGTAGGGGCAGCCTCAGCCTGTCCGGCGATTGAGGACGAGCGCCGTTCAGGCGCGGTACGGGGGTGCGGGGGCGGAGCCCCCGCCGGGGTTCGAGGGGGCAGCCCCTCAGGGGGACGGGGTGGGGATTCTCAGGGCGGCCAGGACCGGCAGGTGGTCCGTGGCGGCCAGCAGGTCCCCCGGATCGGCGAGACCCAACGGCACACCGCAGCCCAGGACTTCAACACCCCGCGTGGCGAAGACCGCGTCGATGCGCTGGTGCGGATCACGAGGCGTGGACGTGAACTCGCCACCCCATGGCGCCACTTGGTGGCAGTCCTGAAGCACCCCGGCGAGCCGGGCGAAGCTGCGCCCGCCGGGCCGTTCGTTCAGGTCGCCGCCCGCGATCGCGTGCTCCACACCCATCCCCGCCAGGCGGTCGAGCAGCGCCCCCGCCTGCTCGTACCGCTCGGCCGCCTGAAGGCTGAGGTGGGTGCTCAGCACCCCGATCCTGGCCCCGCCGACGCGTACCACCGCGGTCGCGAAACCGCGCCGGTGCAGCCCGGGGGTGAGCGGGAGCAGCACGTCCTCGGTGCGCTCCACGGTGGCCCGCAGGGAGCACAGCAGCATCGGGCCGGCGGCGGTGGCCCCACCGCCGAGGAACACCAGGTCGGTCGCCGCCGCGAGGCGGGCGGCGGCCTTGCGCCAGCGGAAGAAGCGGGGCGCCTCCTGGATCAGGACCAGGTCGGGCTCGCAGGCCCGGATCACCCGGGCGAGCGCCGCGTTGTCGTCGCGCATCGAGCGGATGTTGTAGCTGAGGACACGGATCACGGCCGAGCCGTTGTCGGTCGCGGACGCGGGCAGTCCGTCGGCGGGGGTCGTCATGGTCCACAACGTAGGGCAGCGCCGCCGGGTCGTCATGGTCCACAGCGCATGAGCGCGCCCGCCGAGCCTTCATGGTCCACGGCACGTGCGCGCGCCCGCAGAGTCGTCGTCCACCGTGCGTGACGGCGCCCGCCGGTCCGGGGAGGACGCGGCGGGCGCTGTCGGTGCTACGGGCCCACTCGAAGGCAGTACGGGTCCTACATGACCGGGTCGGGCTGGCGCGCGAGGTCGGCCGCACCGACCAGGCCGGCCTTGTTGCCTAGCTGGGCCGCGATGACGTCGGCGACCGGACGCCAGTTCCCGCCGACCAGCCAGCGCCGGTAGGACTTGCGGATCGGGTCGAGCACCAGCTCGCCCTCGTCCGAGAGCCCGCCGCCGACGATGAACGCCGACGGGTCGAAGAGCGAGGCCAGATCGGCCAGGCCCGCACCCGCCCAGCGGGCCAGTTCGCGGTAGGAGTCGACCGCCACCGGGTCGCCCTGGCGGGCGGCCATCGAGATGTGCTTGCCCTCGATGCCCTCCGGGGTGCCGTCGCCGAGCCCGAGCAGGAACTCGGCGCGCTCGGGGGTGGCGTTGGCGCGCTGCTTGGCGTAGCGCACCAGGGCCCGGCCGGAGGCGTACTGCTCCCAGCAGCCCTGGCTGCCGCAGCCGCACAGCAGGCCGTCCGGCACCATCCGGATGTGGCCGAACTCGGCGGCCACGCCGAAGTGGCCGCGGCGCAGCTTGTTGCCGATGATGATGCCGCCGCCGAGGCCGGTGCCGAGCGTGATGCAGATGACGTTCCGGTGGCCCTTGCCGGCTCCGAAGCGGTACTCGCCCCAGGCCGCGGCGTTGGCGTCGTTCTCGACGACCACCGGGAGGCCGACGCGATGCTCGACCTTCTCCTTCAGCGGTTCCTGACGCCAGTCGATGTTGGGCGCGAAGTAGACGGTGGACCGCTGCCGGTTGACGTAACCGGCGGCGCCGATGCCCACGCCCACGATCTCGTGTCCGGCGCGCGCGCCGTCGACGGCCGAGGCGATCGCGTCCACGATGGCATCGGGCGTGCCGGGAGTCGGCACCTTGTGGGTGGAGAGGATGTTGCCGTCCTCGTCGACCACGCCCGCCGCGATCTTCGTGCCGCCGATATCGACACCGATGGTGAGTCCCATGAATCCCTCAGTTCGGTCGAGCCCCGCTACGGCCAACCGTACCCGAGCCGGGGCGCCACCCAGCGTGCCGATCCCCCGTTCGTCCCAGGGGTGAGACGGCGGTCGGCGCTTTGTCCGCACCGGTCCGGGTCTTGGCGTCCCGGCTCCGCGCGGACGACGGCCGCCGGTCTTCAGTCGTCGAGGTCGATGTGCTCGGTGGGCCCCGGGCCCTCGTCGCGCTTGCGCTCGTCGGCGGAGGTCCAGCGGCGCTCGTGGCCCTCGACGGCGGAACGGTAGGCGGCGAGCAGCTCGCCACCGGCCGCGGCGAGGTGGTCGAAGACCTCGGGGTTGCGCTCGATGACCGGCTCGACGGCGGACTTCGCCTGGCCGATCAGCTGCCGCACGGCACCCTGGGCCGCCACTCCGGACAGCCCGACGGGGCCGTCGAAGAGGCCGGCCACCTTGTCGCTGACGGCCTCGAACAGCTTGCGCAGCTCCTCGGCGGCGGATCCCGGTGGCGTTCCGTACTGCTCGCGGCGGCGCGCCTGCTCGGCGGCCAGGTCCTCGGCGCAGGCGTCGGCCCAGGCATCCGCGTCGGGGGCGGGGCGCTCGGTGGCTTCGCTCATGGCCAACTCCAGCGGCTGGTTCTGCTACGGGTCTGTTTCCTTCGACGTTACCCGAACGGGGGTACCCCGTTCAGCGGCCGCGAGGCCACAGCTCGGGATCGGGCGCGAAGCGGATGTCCAGAACGCCGTCGCTCAGACCGGCCCCGGTGACGGTGCAGCGGCGCAGCGCGGAGGGCAGCGGCACGATCCGGCGGAACGGGCCGACGGTCAGCAGGAGTTCGTCGCCGCGCCGCACCAGCGAGAGCCCGTCCTTGACGGCGCCGGGCAGCGGCAGGCGCCACACCAGGACGTCGTCGTCGGCGAGCCGGTCCTCGATGTCCCAGCGCGGGGCCGGGACCGCGTCCGGGCCGGGGCCCGTGAGCAGCCGCTCCAGGTCGTCGTCGCCGCGCGGATCGCGTCCCAGGTGGGCCACCTCGCGCACGACGGGGAACTCCTGGGCCAGCTCGTCCAGGTGCTTGCGCTGCTGGGCGACGAGCCCGGCCAGCCAGGGGTCGGGGGTCTCGGCGGGCAGCAGCCGGTTGGCGACCACCGCGTCCAGGGCGAGCCCGTGCACGGCGATGCCGAGCCGGGCGGTGCGCAGGGTCTCGGCGGCGGCCGGTCCCGGTTCCGCGACCAGCCGTACGGTCGTTCCCGGGTCCTCGACGACGGCCTGGACCGCGGCCAGTTCGAGGTCCCAGCGGGCCGCCGTCTCGTACAGCCACTGCGCGGGCATGGGCACCCCGGCGAGCTGGGCGAGTACCGGGCGCAGCGAGCGGGCGGCCTGGCGCTCGGGCGGGAGCAGCCGGCGCAGATAGCGGCGCAGCTGCTCGGGCAGGGCGAGGGCGGCGAGCGCCCGGCCGGCCGGCGGCAGGTCGACGACGAGCAGGTCCGGCTCCTCGGCCGCGGCCTCGCGCAGGGCGCTGAGCAGGGCGAGCTGTTCGGCGCCGGGGAGTTCGGTGAGTTCCTCGGCGTCCAGGCGGGAGGCGCCGAGCAGGTCGAGGGCGGCGCCCGCGCGGTCCTGGAAGGCGAGGAGTTCGGCGCGGAAGTGGGCCGCCGAATCGATTCGCCGGACGGTGACCCCGGCGAGTTCGCCGGGCAGCCGGTCCGCGGTCAGCAGGGTGACCCGGGCGCCCGGGCGGGCCGCGGCGAGTGCGGTCGCCGCCGCCAGGGTGGTGCGGCCCGCGCCTCCGGGGCCGGTGACCAGGACCGTACGCACGTCTAGAGCTTCTCGGCCCCGTCGGCGGCGCCGGCCCCGGCCTCGCCCGGGCCGCTCTCGACGCGCTTCTTGAGGCCGGCGAGGGCGCGGTCGATGATGACCTTCTCCGCCTTGCGCTTGATCATGCCGAGCATCGGGATCTTGACGTCGACGGTCAGCCGGTAGGTGACCTCGGTCCGTCCGCCGGGGGCGTCGGCGAGGGTGTACGAGCCGTCGAGGGTGCGCAGCATCTGGGACTTGACCAGCGTCCAGCTGACCGTGTTGCCGTTCCAGCTGTAGGCGAGGGTGTGGTCGTCCTTGATGGCGCCCGCGTCGAGCAGCAGCCGCACCTTCTCGGCGTGACCCCGGTCGTCGGTGGCGAGCACCTCGGCCTCCTTCACCTCTCCGGTCCACTCCGGGTAGCGGGCGAAGTCCGCGATCACTCCCATGACGTCGGCGGGGGCCGCCTCGATGGTGATAGACGAGCTGGTGTGTTCCGCCATCGTCGTGGCTCCTCCAGTGCGCGGTCCGGTGGGTCTGGGTCTCCCCCGCCCGGCGCGGCCGTCGGCGGTGGGGAGGTGCCCGTGCAGGCTATCGCGTACGGGCCGGTCGCCGGTCCAGTGGCCTGATCACCACTCCAGGGCGAACGGCCGGGAGGTGGCCGCGAAGTGGCCGACGTTGACGCACTCGGTGCGGCCGATCCGCATCCGCCGGGCCAGCGGCTGGTGGACGTGGCCGAACAGGGAGTAGCGGGGCCGGGTCTTCTCGATCGCCGCGAGCAGGGCGCGCGAGCCGCGCTCGAAGCGGCGGGCGACGGTGTCGTACACCAGCTCCGGGACCTCGGGCGGGATGTGCGAGCACAGCACGTCGACCTCGCCGAGCGCCTCGACCTTGGCGGCGTACTCCTCGTCGGAGATTTCATAGGGCGTTCGCATCGCGGTGCGCAGGCCGCCGCCGACGAAGCCGAAGACGCGGCCGGCTATCTCGATCCGCTGGCCGTCCAGGACGGTGGTGCCCGGGCCCGCGTACTGCGGCCACAGGGCAGGCATGTCGACATTGCCGTACGTGGCGTACGTCGGGGTGGGGAAGGCGGCGAACAGCTCGGCGTACTGGCGGCGGACCGCCGCCTCGATCGCGGCCTCCCGGTCCAGGCCGGCCCACAGCGAACGCCCCAGCTCGCGGGCCTCCTCGAAGCGCCGGGCGGTGCGCAGGGCGACGATCCGGTGGGCGTTCTCGACGCCGAAGAGGTCGGGGAAGATGCCGCGCGAGTGGTCGGCGTAGTCGAGGAAGAGGACCAGGTCACCGAGGCAGACCAGGGCGTCCGCCCCGTCGCCGGCCTTGGCCAGACCCTCGGCGTTCCCGTGCACGTCACTGACCACATGAACTCGCATGAGGATCACCTTAGGCCGTCGGACCTGCGGTTACTTCCGAGTCCTGAAAGCGGTGGACTATCGTGCGCGGAGCAGTGTCAAAGATGTGTGACGCACCGAACATCTGGCCAGAACCCCCTATCCGGAACCGCCTACCCATGGGTAACGTCCGGGCAGTCCAGTCGTGCTCGACAGTTCCGCCCCCCACGGATCCGCCGGGCACCTGCCCGATCTTGGACCGCAGCCGGTGCGTCACACAGAGCCGTGGCACCGGCGCCCGATGAGGAGCAGCAGTCTTGCGCGAGTTCAGCCTTCCGGCCCTGTACGAGGTCCCTTCGGACGGCAACCTGACGGATCTGATCCGCCGCAATGCCGCTCAGCACCCCGATGTCGCGGTGATGGGCCGCAAGGTCGCGGGTGCCTGGGCCGATGTCACCGCCCGCCAGTTCCTCGCCGAGGTTCGTGCCGTCGCCAAGGGCCTGATCGCCACCGGCGTCGAGGCCGGCGACCGGGTGGCCCTGCTCTCGCGCACCCGCTACGAGTGGGTGCTGCTCGACTTCGCGATCTGGAGCGCGGGCGCGGTCACCGTGCCGGTGTACGAGACCAGCTCCCCCGAGCAGATCCAGTGGATCCTGAGCGACTCCGCCGCCACGCTCGCCATCGTCGAGTCCGAGGCGCACCGCGCCTCCGTGGCCTCGGTGCAGGGCGCGCTGCCCGGCCTCAAGGGGATCCGGAGCATCGAGGCGGACGCCGTCGCCGAACTCACCGCGGCCGGCGCGGACGTCTCCGACGAGCTCCTCGACGTCCGGATGTCCGCCGCGCACGCCGACGACCCGGCGACCATCGTCTACACCTCGGGCACCACCGGCCGCCCCAAGGGCTGTGTGCTGACCCACCGCGCGTTCTTCGCGGAGTGCGGCAACGTGGTGGAGCGGCTCAAGCCCCTCTTCCGCACCGGCGAGTGCTCGGTGCTGCTCTTCCTGCCGGCGGCCCACGTCTTCGGACGCCTGGTCGAGGTGGCCTCGGTGATGGCGCCGATCAAGCTCGGTTGCGTCCCCGACATCAAGAACCTCACCGATGAACTCGCCTCGTTCCGGCCGACGTTGATCCTCGGAGTGCCGCGCGTCTTCGAGAAGGTCTACAACTCGGCGCGCGCCAAGGCGCAGGCCGACGGCAAGGGCAAGATCTTCGACAAGGCCGCGCACACCGCGATCGCCTACAGCACCGCGCTCAGCACGGACGCGGGGCCCTCCGTCGGCCTGAGGATCAAGCACAAGGTCTTCGACAAGCTCGTCTTCAGCAAGCTGCGGGCGGTGCTCGGCGGGCGCGGCGAGTACGCGATCTCCGGCGGTGCGCCGCTGGGCGAGCGGCTCGGCCACTTCTTCCGCGGCATCGGCTTCACGGTCCTGGAGGGCTACGGCCTGACCGAGTCCTGCGCCGCGACCGCGTTCAACCCCTGGGACCGGCCGAAGATCGGCACGGTCGGGCAGCCGCTGCCGGGTTCGGTGGTACGGATCGCCGACGACGGCGAGGTGCTGCTGCACGGCGAGCACCTGTTCCAGGGCTACTGGAACAACGAGGCCGCGACGGCCGAGGCGCTGGCCGACGGCTGGTTCCACACCGGTGACATCGGCACGCTGGACGAGGACGGCTACCTCGCGATCACCGGCCGCAAGAAGGAGATCATCGTGACGGCGGGCGGCAAGAACGTCGCCCCCGCGGTCATCGAGGACCGCATCCGCGCGCACGCGCTGGTCGCGGAGTGCATGGTCGTCGGCGACGGACGCCCGTTCGTGGGCGCGCTGGTCACCCTTGACGAGGAGTTCCTCGGCCGGTGGGCCGAGGAGCACGGCAAGCCGGGGGCTTCGGTGGCCGCGCTGCGGGAGGACGCGGAGCTCCTCGCGGAGGTGCAGCGGGCGGTGGACGACGGGAACGCGGCGGTCTCCAAGGCGGAGTCGGTACGCAAGTTCCGTGTTCTGGGAGCGCAGTTCACGGAGGAGGCGGGGCACATCACGCCCTCGCTGAAGCTCAAGCGGAATGTTGTGGCGAAGGATTTCGCGGACGAGATCGAAGCGATCTACACCCGCTGAGCCCCAGCGCCCCTGGCCTCTCGGGGGCCTGGCCCCCGACCCCCCGTTGCTCGGGGTTGGTTGGTTCCGGGCCCCTGGGGGCTCCGCCCCCAGACCCCCGTTCGCGCCTGAACGGCGCTCGTCCTCAAACGCCGGACGGGCTGAAACGCCCGGTGCGGGCCAGCACAGAGTCATTCGGGGTCACCTACAGGGGCGCGGGGAACTGCGCGACCAGCCACGCACGGCCAGCGGACGAAGGCGGGTTCAGGGGCGCGGGGAACTGCGCGAGAAGCCGGCACGGTCCGCAGGCACGAACGGGTTCTGGGGGCGCGGGGAACTGCGCGAAAAGCCGCAGGCTAGCCGTACCCAGCCAACCCCACGGACCGCGGGGGACCGCGCAGTCCCGACCCCCCCCGGGGAAAGGGGGCTAGAGGAGCCCCCGGAGCTTCTCCGCCAGGAGGTCCCAGCGCCATTTCTCCTCCACCCAGGCCCGCCCCCGCTCCCCCATCCGCGCCCGAAGACCGGGATCCAGCAGCAGGGTCACGATCCGCTCGGCCGCGTCCTCGGGGGAGTCGCCCCGGACGACCCAGCCCGTCTCGCCGTCGAGGACGGCGTCCGGCGCGCCCCCGGAGTCGCCCGCCACCACGGGCAGACCCGTCGCGGAGGCCTCCAGGTAGACGATGCCGAGGCCCTCGACGTCCAGGCCGCCCCGCCGCGTGCGGCACGGCATCGCGAAGACGTCCCCCGCCCCGTAGTGCGCGGGCAGTTCGGCCCACGGCACCGCACCGGTGAAGCGGACCGAGGCCGACACCCCGGTGTCGGACGCGAGCTCGCGCAGGTCGGCCTCGTACGGCCCGCCGCCCACGATGAGCAGCACCGCGTCCGGCACTCGCGCCAGGATCGCCGGCAGGGCCCGGATCAGCGTGTCCTGCCCCTTGCGCGGCACGAGCCGCGAGACGCAGACCACGACGGGCCGGTCGGCGAGGCCGAGCCGGCGCCGCACCTCGTCGCCGCCCGAGCCGGGGTGGAAGGTCTTCTCGTCGACGCCCGGCGGAAGCTGGACCATGCGGGCCGCGGCCTGCTGGGTGAGCGCGCCCGCGATCCGCGAGCGGGTGTACTCGCCGAGGTAGGTGATCGTGTCCGTACCCTCGCCGATCCGCCTCAACAGCTGCCGCGCGACGGGGAGTTGGGCCCACCCCGCCTCGTGCCCGTGCGTCGTCGCCACCAGGCGCTCCGCGCCGGCCCTGCGCAGCGCGGGCCCCATGAGGCCGAGCGGCGCCGCCGCCCCGAACCACACCGAGGAGCAGCCGTGTTCGCGCAGCAGGGCGACGGCCCGCCGGGTGACCCGGGGGGTGGGAAGCAGCATCGTGGTGCGGTCGCGCACGACGGTGAACGGCTGCTCGGCGTCGAAGGCCGCCGTCGCCTCGGCGCCCTCGCTGCCGCGCTTCCACGTCGAGGCGTACACGACGATCCGCTCGGGATCGAGCCGCAGGGCCATGTTGTGGAGGAACGCCTGGATCCCGCCCGGACGCGGCGGGAAGTCATTGGTCACGATCAAGGTCTTGTGCATCGCCGCCGACAGTACCGAACCCGGGGCGCCGAGCCGAGGCGAGCCCGCCGGGCGGCACCCCCGGAACCGAAAGACCCGGCCCCGCCTTGCCGCCAACCCGCCCGGCCACCCGGCATCATGGCTGGCTCCGGCCCCCGAAACGAGGACGAGGCGGACATCATGCGCACCTCCCGGCGCCCCTTCACCGTGGCGGTCACCTGGGCCGCGACCCGCTACCTGCTGCTGCTCTGCGTCTTCAAGGTGCTCGTCCTGCCGGGGCCGGACGTCACCAGCGACGTCCATGTCATCTACCAGGGCTGGTCGCAGGTGCTGTGGACCGGCACGTATCCCCTGGACGACGTGACGTGGCAGTACCCGCCGGCCGCGGCCCTCGCGGTCCTCTCCCCCGCCGCGCTGCCGTTCCTGCCGTACGCGTCGGCGTTCTTCGTGCTCGTCCTGGTCGCGGACGCGCTGGTCTTCGCCCTCCTGATGTACGCGGCGGGCCGCCCGGGCAAGTCCCTGAACGGGGCCTGGATGTGGACGCTCGGGGTGCCGCTGCTCGGCCCCACCGCGTACGCCCGCTACGACCTGATGGTGACGGCCGTCGCGGTCGCCGCCCTGCTCGCCGGGGTCCGCCATCCTCGGACCCTGGGCGCGCTCGCCGCGTTCGGGGCGCTGCTCAAGGTGTGGCCGGTGCTGCTGCTGGTGCGCGCCCCGCGCCGGGCGTGGACGACCGCCGTCGTGACGGCGGCCGCCCTCCTGGCGGCCTGCGTGGCGGCGGCGCCGGGCGCGCTGGCCTTCCTGACCTTCCAGCGGGAGCGGGGCACCGAGGTCGAGTCGCTCGGCGCGCTCGTCTTCCAGGTGGCCCGGCACTTCGGCTGGCAGGGCCGGGTGCAGCTGAACTACGGCTCGGTGGAGTTCCTCGGCCCGTACGTACCGCTGGTGTCCGCCCTCGCGATGGGCCTGACCGTGCTCGCGTTCGGCTGGCTGCTCCTGTGGCGGCTGCGGGCCCGTGGCCCGCTGCGCCCGAGCACGCTCGCGGACGCGGCCTTCACGGCGGTCCTGCTCTTCACGACCACGAGCCGCGTCATCAGCCCCCAGTACCTTCTGTGGCTGGTCGGCCTCGCCGCGGTGTGCCTCGCCTTCCGCCGGAGCCCCATGACACGGCCCGCCCATCTGGTCCTGGCCGCGACGGCCGTGACGTTCCTGGAGTTCCCGATCTGGTTCTCCCACGTGGTGAGCGGCGACTGGCTCGGCCTGCTCCTGCTCACCGTCCGCAACGGCCTGCTCGTCGCGGCCTCGCTCCTCGCGTGCCGCCGCCTGTGGCAGTCCACCTCCCGGAGCCGCAACCTGCCGCCGCTCCCCGTTCAGCCCGCCCGCGCGACGGAACCGTCGGCCAGCCGCTGACGACGGGTGCGCCGCAGGCCCGGGGGGCTGCCCCCGATCAGCCCAGCTGTTCCCTTACGTACTCCCGCCACTGCGCCGTGAACTCCCTTGGCGTCAGGCCCAGTTGATCGGTCATGGCCTTTTCCGGGGCGCCCTCGCGATGGGGCTGGTCGCCGACCTCGGTGTAGAAGCGGGCCAGGGTGGCCTCGCCCCAGCGGGCGGCGATCATGCGGCAGGCCAGCCAGCCGCCCTCGTACGCCCTCGCCAGGCGGTCCGCGCCGCCGTCGAAGCCGAAGTCGGCGTCCGAGGGGAGGCCGGCGGGGAGGTCGCCCGCGCGGACCGCCTTCTGGAGTTCGGGGGCGGCCTGGGCGGCGGTGCGGCCGGTGTCGCGGTAGCCGACCCAGTCCGCGTACCCCTCCGAGAGCCACATCGGGGTGGCGGGCGAGGTGTGGGACCGGGTCGCGACGTGGGTGGTCTCGTGAGTGAGGACGACCTTGCGGCCCAGGTCGCCGAGGACCGCGTAGGCGTCCGGGTTGACGATCACCCGGTCCGCCGGAGCCGCCCCGGCGCCGCCCGCCTCGCCGGTGGTCACCGCCGCGATGCCCCGGTACGAGGCGGCGGGCGCGCCGAGCAGCGCGGCCATGGCGTCGAGCGACGCCGGTACGAGGACGACGACGCGGCCCGCCCACTTTCCGGGCCAGGCGGCGGAGACCGCGGGCACGGCGGTGTCCTCCGCGGCCGCGATCTCACGCAGCCGCGCCGGGTCCTGGCCCACCCCGAGGATCAGGCTGCGGCTGCCGCGCACGGCGGTCACCGGGCCCTGCTGCCACAGGAGTTGGGCGGCGCCCTGGGCGGGCCGGTCGCCGGTGACGTACCAGGTCCCGCCGCGCCGGTCGAAGGTCAGGGTGCGCGCGGCCGTCACGGGCGCGGTGTCGTAACCCTGGATCCGGTAGCGCAGGTCGACCTTCGCGGTGGCGGTCGTGCCGTGCCGGTCCACCTGGGTGACCCGGTACGCCCAGGACGTCAGCGGCACCTGCGTGAGGTTGCCGAACTCGGCGCCCTGGGCCGCCCGCAGGGCGCTCGCGGCGGGGTCGACGGCGGCCAGGTAGCTGCCGGCGTCGTGCTTCAGGACGGCGGCCGCGCGCCGGTCGAGGACCTGCTGCACCTGGCCCGCGGTGGCGTCGGGGGCCGCCCCGGGCGCCGAGCAGGCCGCGCCGAGCAGCAGCACGGCGAGCGCGCATCCCGCCGCCCGACCGCCCCGCGTCCCTCGCCCGCGTCCATGACCTGCCACGCCGCCGATCGTACGGTCACACGCGCGTCACCGAGGAGATGGGCATCATCCCCACGGGGTCGTAGCGCACCGGTGCGCCGGGGTAGGGGGCGTGCACGACCTGGCCGTTGCCGACGTACATGGCGATGTGGCTGGCGTCGTGCCGGTAGGCGACCAGATCGCCGGGCTTCGCCTCGGACAGCGACACCTGGTGCCCGGCGTACCGCTGCTCCTGCGAGGTGCGCGGCAGGCCCACGCCGGCCCGGGCGTACGACCACTGCATCAGGCCCGAACAGTCGAACCCCGAGGGCCCGTTGGCGCCCCAGATGTACGGTTTGCCGATCGCCGAGCGGGCCGCCATCACGGCCGCGGCGGCCCGCGAGGAGGCGGGCGCGGAGCCGGAGAGCGGGGGCAGCTCGGTGCGGCCGGAGCGCGAGGCCCGGTCGAAGGCGGCCCGGTCGGCGGTCGGCAGCGCGTTCAGGGTGCGGCGCGCCTCGGCCAGCTTCGACTCCACGGTCCGCTTGTGCCGGGCCACCTCGGTACGGCTGCGCTCCAGCTCGGACAGCTTGCGACTGGCCTCGGCACGCTGCTGCGAGAGCCGGCGCTGCTCGTGCTGGAGATCCGCGAGCGCGCCCGACTGACGCTCGCTGAGCCGGTCGAGCGCGGCGGCCTGGTCCAGATACGTGTCCGGGTTGGACGACAGGAGCAGCGCGAGCGCGGGGTCGATGCCGCCCGAGCGGTACTGCGCCCCGGCGATCGCGCCGAGCGCGCCCCGCATGCGGTTGATCTTCTCCTGGCCGCGCGCGACGCCGTCCTGCGCGTGCCTGACCTCGTCACGCAGCTGCTTGGCGTGCTCGTCCGCCTTGTCGTACTGCTCGGTGGCCTTCTCGGCCTCCTCGAAGAGCCGGTCGACCTTGGCCTGCCCGGACGAGCCCGGCTCGTGCGGGGCGGCGCTCGCCACGGGCGCCGCGAGGGCCGCCGCGGCCGTCGCCGCGGCTGCCGAAAGGACGGTGACGCGGGCGCTCTGGGTCAGGCCCGACTGCGAAGGCCGGCGATGGGACGCCACGGATGCCGTACTCCCTTGCACTGCGTGCGGCCCCTGCCGCCCGGGCGGGCGGCGAGTCACCGGGGGAACCGCACGCCGGACAGTAACCGGGCGGATACCCGTGGGCCAACGACCGCGCCGCCTACGCAAAGTGACGCCCCACCGGAGAGCACAGGTCACCGGCGGGGCGTCGCGTCAGCGCGAGTTGCCGCAATTCGCCCGTTTGGGCGGTGTCGACGGCTGACGAGGGGAAAGGCGGGTCAGCCGATGCGCACACCGAACTGGAACGGCATGTTGTCCATCGACTCGTAGCGCACGACCGTGCCGGTCCTCGGGGCGTGCAGCACCATGTTGTTGCCGGCGTACAGGCCGATGTGGTGCAGGTCGCCGAAGAAGAGCACCAGGTCGCCGGGCTTGAGCTCGCTGCGTCCCACCCGGGTGCCCGCGTTGGCCTGCTCCTGCGAGGTACGCGGCAGGTTGACGCCGGCCTGGCGGTAGGCGTAGCCCGTCAGACCCGAGCAGTCGAAGGTCGCCATGCCGGTCGCGCCGTAGCTGTACGGCTTGCCGAGCTGGGTCTGGGCGGCGGAGAGGGCTGCGGCGCCGACCTGCGAGGCGGGCAGGTCCTTGCCGAGGTTGGGGCGCTCGGTGGAGCGGTTGGCGCGCGACTCGTCCGAGGCGAGGGCCGCCTTCTCCTGCGCGGTCAGGGAGTTGAGCAGCCGCTGCGCGTCGCCGAGCTTGCCCTGGACTTCCTTCTTCTTGTCGTCGAGCACCTTGCTGGTGTCGGCGAGGTCCTTCAGCTTGTCCTGGGCTTCCTTGCGCTGCTGCGCGAGGGTGCGCTGCTTGCCCTGGATCTTGGTCAGGGCCTCGGCCTGAGTGGCGCTCAACTGGTCGAGCGAGGAGGCCTTGTCGAGGAAGTCGTCCGGGTTGGAGGAGAGGAACAGCGCGAGGGAGGGGTCGATGCCGCCGGAGCGGTACTGCGCCGAGGCCAGCGAACCGAGGCCCTGGCGCAGGGTGTTGAGCTCCTGCTGGCCACGGGCGACCCGGTCCTGGATCTGGCCGATCTGCTTCTCGAGCTGACCCTGCTTCTCCTTGGCGCCGTTGGCCGCCTCGGTCGCCTGCTCGGCCTCGTCGTAGAGCTTGTCGACCTTGCTCTTGACCTCGTCCTTGGTGGGCTTCGGGTCCGCCTGGGCGGCCTGCGAGGTAAGGGCGACGACCGCGGCGGCGGTCGCGCTGAGCACGGTCACACGAGTGCGGCTCGCGGGCTTGGGACGACGGTGGGACCCCACGAAGGCGAGCTCCTTCTTCCTCAACCGCCGAACACTGCGCACTCGACGGGACCTTCACGGACACCCCGAACGAGTGATCAACCGCATGAAGGTACGAGGCCCGACCCTAGTGACCTTTCTGTGATCAGTTCAAATCCTGATGGCAAAAAAGTCGGTCACTGAGAGGATTCTTTACTGTCATCCCACGCGCAGTAGTTGGCACTTGACGGAGTGCTCGTCCGCGATCACCCGAATTCGGGCATTGAACACAGGAGTTGCAGAACGGACGCAATGCCTCGGACGCGTGAAAGCCGCCGGCCGTGCGGGAGCGGCTAGACGCGGGAGAGCCGCTTGAGGAGCAGCAGGGAGGCGACCGGGCGGGCGCCCGCCTTCGCGACGCCGTCCGCGACTTCCTTGTCGGTGGAGACGACGACCACGGGACGCCCCGACGGCTCGGCCCGCACCAGCTGACGGATCAGCTCGTCGGCGGTCACGCCCGGCTTCGAGAACAGCACCCGTACGCCCCGGGGCGGGGCGAGCAGCACCGGGGCGGCGAGCTCCGCGCCGTCGAAGACGCAGGTGACCTCGGCGCCGGTCTGCGCGGCCAGCACGGAAAGACCGCCGAGCAGCCGCAGTCGCTGCTTCTCCAACGGCATCGCCGGATAGCCGGTCTTGGTGACGTTGTAGCCGTCCACGACCAGGTGCACCTGGGGCAGCGCGAGCAGTTGGTCGAGCAGCGCCGGATCGGTCTCCGAGAGCGCGCGCGCCGCGATGTCCTTGGGCGTCATGTTGCCCGGCGCGACCGCGTCCACGGTGTCGGCGGGGCGCACCGAGGCCGGCGGCAGGGCCAGTTCGCGCCGCAGCCCCTGGGCGCCCTCCAGGACGGTGTCGAGCAGCAGCCGCAGCCGCATGTCCTCGACGGAACGGCCCTCGCGCACCGCGCGCCGGCTCGCCTCAAGGCCGGCCTCGGCCTCGCCCAGGCGGGTCTTCAGGCGCCGGGCCTCGCTCTCGGACGCGGCCACCTGGGCGGCCGCCTCGGACTTGATGCCGTCGATCTCGGAGGTGACCCTGCGCAGCGCGGCCTCGCCGCGCTTCACGTCGCTCTGGGCGCTGCGCAGCTTGCGCTGCAGCGACTCGGTCTCCTTGCGGGCCGCGAGCAGCTCGGCGCGCAGCGACTCGTTCTCGGACTTGACGCGGTCGCGCGCCTCGGCGAGCTCCTCGCGCAGCCGCTCCACCTCGCGGCGGCCCTCCTCCTCCGCGCGCTCGGCGAACGCCCGCTGGGCCTCCTCGCCGGCCGCCGCGACCAGCTTGACCCAGCCGGTGGGGCGCAGCACATAGGCGGCGGCCGCCACGTCGACGGGGTCGGCCGCGCCGGGCGGCGCGCCCGCCTCCACGGCCGCCGCCAGCTCCGGCTGCGCCTCCTTGAGGCGCTCGCCGACCCGCTGGCGGAACACCGGGTCGCTCTCCAGGGCCGCGGCCATGGCGTTGCCGGCGAACTTGGCGCGCCGGGTCGGGGTGAAACGGGCGTACTGCCGCAGCTGACCGGGCAGTTCGCCGACGGTCAGGCCGCCGAACGCCTCCGACACGAAGGCGACGACCCGGCGCCTGACCCCTTCGGGCAGCGGGCGGTCGAGCACCTCGGCGGGGCCGTCGCCGGCCGCAGCGGCCGGTTCAGCGCCGCTTGCATGCTCCACAATCCGTCACCCCAACTGTCATCCGTACCGCGTGGGCGGCCGCTCCTCAGGAGGCGGCCGCGGAGTCGGTACCCGGCCGGTCCACTAGCTCGATCTGGTCCACCGCGTTGCACCACCGGCAGCGAACCGACTCGATGGTCTCACTGACCACCTCGCGTTCCTCCACCTTGGGCTCTCCGGCGAGGTCCAGATGGACGTACTCGATCACTTTCGACGAGCGGGTGACATCGAAACGGGTGAGGTTACCGCAGAGCGTGCAGCGCCACCGGGTCTCGGCGGTCATCTGGGGAACGGTGGTCATGTGGTGCCGCCCTCTTTTCCACTTCCATGGTCCAGGATCTCGCGGTGCGCCGTCGAACTGCGGGAGTACTGCCCGCAACCCTACGGCCTACCCGTCGGCCGCCGGCACGGCGAGGCGGTCTGTACCGAAAGCTCCCTTTGGGCCATTCTCTCCCCATGATCAAGTGGCGGGGAGCGGAGATCCTCAGGGGCGCGGTACGGGGCCCGACCGTGACGTACGGGCTCATCGCCGCGTGCTGCCTGTTGTTTCTGGTCAGCCCGGTGTCCGGCCTGAACCCGGTGTACGGCACCGGCGACGCGATCCTGAGCGCCCAGAGCGACTACTTCGCGCGGTGGGGGGTCATCCCGGCGGAGCTGATGACGGGCCGCCCGCACGCCCTGCTCACGCCGCTCACCGCGCTGTTCGTGCACGGGGGCTGGCTGCATCTGCTCGGCAACATGCTGTTCCTGTACGTCTTCGGCGCGATGGCCGAGGAGCGGCTCGGGTGGGCCGAGTTCGCGCTGTTCTACCTGGTGGCCGGCTATGTGGCCCTGCTCGGCTACGCGGTCGCGCACGCCGGCTCGGAGCAGACGCTGGTAGGGGCGTCCGGGGCCATCTCGGCGGTCCTCGGCGCCTTCCTCTACCTCTTCCCCAAGGCCCGGGTGACCAGCGTCTTCCCGTTCCTGCTCTTCCTGCCGCTGCGCTTCCCGGCGTGGATCGTGCTCGTCTTCTGGTTCGCCCTGCAGTGGCTGGCGATCCGCGGCGCGTCGTCCGGGCCCGGGGTGGCCTACCTGGCCCATCTCGTGGGCTTCGGCGTCGGCTTCCTCTACGCGTGGGCCCGTTTCCACGGGGCGGATAGAGTGAAACGCCGAAAGCCCGTGAAGACCGCGGGTCCGGCCGCCACCGAGGGAGAAAGCCAGCCGTGATCACCGCGATCGTGCTCATCAAGACCAGCGTGGACCGGATTCCCGAGATCGCGGAGTCCATCGCGGCGCTCGACAGCGTCAGCGAGGTGTACTCGGTGACCGGTACGTACGATCTGATCGCGCTGGTCAGGGTGGCTCGCCACGATGACCTGGCGGACATCATCCCCGGCAGCATCAGCAAGATCCCCGGGGTGGAGGGGACGGATACGCACGTGGCGTTCCGCACGTACTCCCAACACGACCTCGAAGCGGCCTTCGCCATCGGCCTGGACTCGTAGCCCCCTCACCCTCGGAGGCCGTGTCCCCGCGCCCCCGGGGCTGCTCACGGGTGCGGACCGCGGGGGCCGTTCGCGCAGTTCCCCGCGCCCCTGTAGGTGTCCCCGAATACCTCGGTGGCGGCCCGCACCGGGGCATCCGTAGACCGTCATGGGGGCCCCGGCCCCCGGGAGGTGGGCCCGGGTTACACCGCCGGGACGCAGCGGCCGGCCTCCGTGCGGTACTGCCACTTCGCGCCGTCGGCCACCAGCTCCCGCACCGCCCGCACGAAGCGGTCCACGTGCTCGTCCGGCGTCCCCGCCCCGAAGCTGACCCGGATCGCGTTGAGGGACCGCTCGCCCGGCTCCGCCTCGGGCGCACCGCACTCGCCCGGGTCCTGCGGGTTGCTGCCGAGCAGGGTGCGCACCAGCGGGTGGGCGCAGAAGAGGCCGTCGCGCACCCCGATGCCGTACTCCGCCGACAGCGCCGCCGCGAAGTGCGAGCTGTTCCAGCCGTCGACGACGAAGGAGATGACGCCGACCCGGGGCGCGTCGTCGCCGAAGAGCGACAGCACCCGCACCGCCGGCACCTCCGCCAGGCCCTCGCGGACCTTCGCGATCAGGTGCCGCTCGCGCTCGACGAGCGAGTCGAAGCCCGCCTCGGTCAGCGCCTTGCAGGCGGAGGCGATGGAATAGACGCCGATGACGTTGGGCGACCCGGCCTCGTGACGGGCGGCCGTGGTGTGCCACTCGACGTCGACGCCCCCGTCGGAGCGCCGCGCGACCTTCTTGGAGGCGCCGCCACCCGCGAGGTACGGCTCGGACTCCTGGAGCCAGTCCGCGCGGCCGGCCAGGACGCCCGAGCCGAACGGCGCGTACAGCTTGTGCCCGGAGAAGGCGATCCAGTCGACGTCCAACTCCCGTACGGAGACGGGGTGATGGGGAGCGAGCTGAGCGGCGTCCAGCACGATCCGCGCGCCGTGGGCGTGCGCCGCCGCGGCGAGTTCCCGGACCGGCCACAGCTCGCCGGTGACGTTGGACGCGCCGGTGACGCACACGAGGGCGGGCCCGTAGGGGTCGCGGTCGGCGAGCGCGCGCTCCAGGGTCGCGACGGCCTGCTCCGGGGTGCGCGGCGCGTTCAGGTAGGTCACGCGGGCGTCGCGCCACGGCAGCAGCGAGGCGTGGTGCTCGGTCTCGAAGACGAAGACCTGGCAGTCGGCCGGCAGCGCCTGGGCGAGCAGGTTCAGCGAGTCCGTGGTGGAGCGGGTGAAGACGATCTGGTCGCCGGGGCGGCAGTCGAGGAACTCCGCCACCGTCGCCCGGCTGTTCTCGAAGAGGTCGGTGGAGAGCTGCGAGAGGTAGCCCGCCCCGCGGTGCACGCTCCCGTAGTAGGGGGCGTACGCGGCGACGTCGTCCCAGACCCGCTGGAGGGCGGGCGCGCTCGCCGCGTAGTCGAGGGCGGCGTACGTCACTTCGCCGCCGGTGACCAGCGGGACGGTGACGTCGCGGCCGAGCACCGGAAGCGGCGCGGCACAGCAGGGGTCGGCGGACTCGGCGGCGGCCTGGGCGGCGGTGACGGTGGCGGCGGGGCGTGCGGACATGGCGGTATCTCCCGGCAGGACAAGGCGAGTTGACTTCGGACCCCGGGTACGGCGGCGCGACCCTGCATCGAGCGAGAGGGGTCGACTGCCGTGCCGTGTACGGGTGTTGACCTCGAACACGCAGCCCGAAGAAGGGTGCGCGGAGGTGTGAAGAAGGGGCGGTACGCCCTATCGCATTCGCTTGCTCACGAGACTGCTCCCTTGAGGACCAGGACCCCAGGGCTGTGACATCGAAGATGTCCAGGGGTCCGCGCTTGCCGAAGGCCTTGCTGCCTACGACCTGGTCTTCACCCGGGGCACCCCGCCACGGACGGAGGGTTGCCGGACAGCGAGCCGGGGCCTAAATCGCTGTCACTCATGACCTTGAAGAGCATCCTGCCACACGTGTGGAGGTGCGCAAGGCACAGTCCGCGATCTGGACTGCGCCTTGCGTCACACCCGCGCGCGGGACGTCCCCGTGAAAGACGTGCCCGTGCAGAACACCCCGCACGGGCAGGGGTCAGGCGTTGCTGGCCTCGACCCAGCGCCGCAGGGCGCCCTGGGCCGCCCCGGAGTCGATCGCCTCGGCCGTGCGCGCCATCGCGGCGCCGATCTGCTCGGCGAGCGAGCCCTGCCCCGGTTCGAGGGCCACCAGGGCGGCCGCCGAGTTCAGCAGCACCGCGTCCCGCACCGGCCCCCGCTCCCCCGCGAGCAGCCGGCGGGCCACATCGGCGTTGTACGAGGAGTCCGCGCCGCGCAGTGCTTCGATGGGCACGATCTCGATGCCGACGTCACGCGGGTCGAAGGCCTCCTCGCGGACCTGGCCGTCGCGCACCACCCACACCCGCGAGGTGCCGGTGGTGGTGAGCTCGTCGAGGCCGTCGTCGCCGCGGAAGACCAGCGCGGAGGAGCCGCGCTCGGCGAACACGCCCGCCACGATCGGGGCCATCCGGGCGTCGGCGACACCGGCGGCGGTGGCCCGGACCTTGGCCGGGTTGGTCAGCGGGCCCAGGACGTTGAAGGTGGTGCGGATGCCGAGCTCCCTGCGCGCGGCGGCGACGTACCGCAGCGCGGGGTGGAACTTCACCGCGAAACAGAAGGTGATGCCGGCCTCCTCGACCACCTCCGCCACCCGCTTCGGCGTCAGCTCCAGGTTGACGCCCAGCTTCTCCAGGACGTCCGACGAGCCGCTCGCCGACGAGGCGGCCCGGTTGCCGTGCTTGACGACCTTGGTGCCGGTTCCGGCGACCACGATCGCCGCCATGGTGGAGATGTTGACGGTCTTGGCGCCGTCGCCGCCGGTGCCGACGATGTCGACGCTGGGGCCCGGCACCTCGATGAGGTTGGCGTGCGCGTACATGGCGCGTACCAGGCCGGTGATCTCCTGGACCGTCTCGCCCTTGGCGCGCAGGGCCACCATGAAGGCGGCGATCTGGGCGTCGGTGGCCTCGCCGCGCATGATCCGGTCCATCGCCCAGGCGGTCACGTCCGCGCTCTGGTCGGTGCCCCCGAGCAGCGCGTCCAGGACGCCCGGCCAGGAGTGGGCCGCCACGGTGTCGCCTCCGGTGGGGGTAACAGCGCTCATGCTCGCTCCTGGTGGTCAGGCTGGGGATATACCGCCCGTCAGCCTATCGACAGCGGGGGACGCATCCGTACGCGTGCCCGTAGTACGGACGGCGTGTGGGCGCGCGCGGATGCCAAAAGGCTCCGGCCCGGCCCCCGGTGAAGGGGCCGGGCCGGAGCCTCGGTTGTGGCGACCGACAGGTCAGGCGGGGATCAGTGGTGGCCGTGGCCGCTCGTGATCTCCTCGTACTCCTCGGCCGTCGGCTTGGGAATCTGGTTCCCCTCGCCGTAGTAGCCCTTGCTGAGCTTGGCGCGCAGCTTCTGGACCGGCGACACCTTGCGGGCGACACCGTTCTCGTCGACCGTCGGGCCGATCTCGGCCGGCTTGTACTGCTCGTGCGCGGTGAGCTTGTAGCGCGCACCGGCGTCGAGCGGCTCGTGGATCTCGATGAACTCGCCGTGCGGCAGCCGCTTGATGATGCCGGACTCGCGTCCGTGCAGCACCTTCTCGGCGTCGCGCCGCTGCAGACCCAGGCAGATCCGCTTGGTGGCGATGAACGCGAGGACCGGAGCGACGAAGAACGCGATCCGCACGAACCAGGTGATGACGTTGATCGAGAGGTGGAAGTGGGTCGCCCAGAGGTCGTTTCCACCACCGATGAGCAGCACCAGGTACCAGGTGATCCACGCGACACCGAACGCGGTACGCGTCGGCGCGTTGCGCGGCCGGTCCGCGATGTGGTGCTCGCGCTTGTCGCCGGTGATCCAGGACTCGATGAACGGGTACACCGCGATGGTCGCGAGGACCAGCGGGAAGATCACCAGCGGGATGAACACACCCAGGACGAGGGTGTGGCCCCACAGGTTGATCTCCCAGCCCGGCATCACACGGATGAGGCCTTCGGAGAAGCCCATGTACCAGTCGGGCTGGGCGCCGGTGGACACCTGGTCCGGCCGGTAGGGGCCGATCGCCCAGATCGGGTTGATCGAGGCGATCGCCGCGACGACCGCGATGACGCCGAAGACCAGGAAGAAGAAGCCGCCCGCCTTCGCCATGTACACCGGGAGCAGCGGCATGCCGACGACGTTCTTGTTCGTGCGTCCCGGACCCGCGAACTGGGTGTGCTTGTGGTAGAAGACCAGGATCAGGTGCGCCACCATCAGGCCGAGCATGATGCCGGGCAGCAGCAGGATGTGGACCGAGTAGAACCGGGCCACGAAGTCGCCGCCGGGGAACTCGCCGCCGAACAGGAAGAACGAGAGGTACGTGCCGACGATCGGCACGGACAGGATCGCGCCCTCCATGAAGCGGACACCGGTGCCGGAGAGCAGGTCGTCCGGGAGCGAGTAACCGGTGAAGCCGGTGAACATGCCCAGGACGAACAGCAGGAAGCCGAACAGCCAGTTGACCTCACGCGGCTTGCGGAACGCACCCGTGAAGAACACGCGCATCATGTGCACGAACATGCCGGCGAGGAAGATCAGCGCCGCCCAGTGGTGGATCTGCCGGATCAGCAGACCACCGCGCACGTCGAAGCTGATGTGCATGGTCGAGTTGAACGCCTCGGACATGTGCATGCCCTGCAGCGGCACGTACGAGCCGTCGTAGACGACCTCGTTCATGCTCGGGTGGAAGAACAGCGTCAGATACACACCCGTGAGGATGATGATGATGAAGCTGTACATGCAGATCTCGCCGAGCATGAAGGACCAGTGGTCCGGAAAGATCTTGCGCATGTTGGCCTTGGCCAGGGAGTAGATCCCGAGCCGGCCGTCCGCCCAGTCCGCGATCCGCTCACCGGCGGGCGCTTCGCGCCGTGCGTCTGTCGTGGTGCTCATCCGCGCTCCCAGAAGGCAGGACCGACGGGCTCATCGAAGTCGCCGAGCGCTTCGAGGTAACCCTCGTCATTCACGCCGATCCGCAGCTGCGGAAGCGGGTGACCGGCCGGGCCGAAGATGACGCGGGCGCCGTCGGAGAGGTCGAAGGTGGACTGGTGGCACGGGCAGAGCACGTGGTGCGTCTGCTGCTCGTACAGGGAGATCGGGCAGCCGACGTGGGTGCAGATCTTCGAGTAGGCGACGATGCCCTGGTGCGACCATTCGAGCTCGCGCTTGTCCTTGATGTCCTCCGGCTTGATCCGGACGAGCATCAGGGCGGCCTTGGCGATCTGCGTCTGGAAGTCCTCCGCGTCCTCCTCCAGGCCCTCGGGCTTGGCGAAGGTGAGCGAACCGACCAGCAGGTCCTCGGGACGCAGCGGCTCGTTGGTGTTCATGTTGATCAGGGCCTTGCCCTTGGACCACATGGTGTGCCGCAGCTTGCTCTCGGGCAGCGTGCCCAGGTCGCGCAGCAGCATCACACCGGAGAGCGGCACCATGGCCAGCGCACCGAACATGGTGTTGCGGATCAGCTTGCGCCGGCCGAAGCCGGACTCGGCCGCGCCCTGCTTGAAGTCGGCCAGGACCTGCGCCTTGACCTCCGGCGGGGCCGCGATCTCGTGCCGCTCGGCCGGCATCTCGACGTCCGACATCAGGGTGCGGGCCCAGTGGACCGCGCCCGCGCCGATGCAGAACAGCGCCACGCCCAGGGTCAGACCCAGAGCGAAGTTGAGGACGCTGACGTGCCCGAACGGGAAGATGAAGACGATCTTGTCGACCGGGAAGATCACGTACGAGGCGATGAAGCCGACCGTCGCGACCATGGACAGGAAGAACAGGAACGCGACCGCGCGCTCGGAGCGCTTGGCCGCCCGCTCGTCGATGTCCTGGATGCGCGGCTTGTGGGCCGGCAGTCCCGGGTCGGCGAACGGGTCGCCCGCGTGCTCTACCGCGCCGTGCGCGGGGGCCTGCGCTTCGGGCAGGCTCTCGGAATTCTCTTGGCTACTCATGACTTCTTGGCCTTAGCGGTGTGGGCCGCGACCCAGATGGCTACTGCGATGAGGGCACCCAGACCGAAGATCCAGCCGAACAGACCCTCGCTGACCGGGCCGAGCCCGCCGAGCTTGAGGCCACCGGGGCTCGCGGACTTGTCGCTGTTCACGGCGTGCAGGTACGCGATGATGTCCTGCTTCTGCTTCTGCGGCATCGTCGTGTCCGGGAAGGACGGCATGTTCTGCGGGCCGGTCTGCATGGCCTCGTAGATGTGCTTGGGGTCCACGTCCTCCAGGCTGGGGGCGAACTTGCCGTTCGTCAGGGCACCGCCCTCACCCGTGAAGTTGTGGCACTGGGCGCAGTTGGTGCGGAACAGCTCGCCACCCTTGGCGATGTCCGCACCGCTCGGGTTGTACTGCGAGTCGGTCGGCACGCTCGGACCGGCGCCCAGCGAAGCCACGTAAGCGGCGAGCTGGTCGATCTCGGGCTGCGAGTAGATGACCTTCTTCTTCGGCACCTGCGCGCCGGGCTGCTGCGCCGGCATACGGCCGGTGCCGACCTGGAAGTCCACCGCTGCGGCGCCGACGCCGACCAGGGAGGGGCCGTCAGAGGTTCCCTGACCGCCGGTTCCGTGGCAGCTGGCGCAGCCGACGGAGTAGAGCTTCTTGCCCTCGTCAATGGCGAGGGACTGGGCGGTTTCGTCAGCCTGAGCCTTGCCCGCGGGCGCGAACGCGGCGTACAGCCCCCCGGTGGCCGCCAGCGCGAGGAGTAGGACGACGACCGCCGCCAGCGGATGGCGTCGTCGTGCGGAGAGCTTTTTCACGGATTACCCCGGTGTCAGGATCTTCTGCGTCGATGCTGGATGTGGTGCGGACCTACGGGCCCGGTTACTGGATCAGGTAGATCGTGGCGAAGAGGCCGATCCACACGACATCGACGAAGTGCCAGTAATAGGACACGACGATGGCCGCGGTCGCCTGCTCGTGGGTGAACCTCTTGGCCGCGTACGTCCTGCCCAGAACCAGCAGGAAGGCGATCAGGCCGCCCGTCACATGCAGTCCGTGGAAGCCCGTGGTCAGGTAGAACACCGAGCCGTAAGGATCCGAGGACAGCGAGAGGCCGTCCTTCTTCACCAGCTCGGTGTACTCGAAGACCTGGCCGCCGATGAAGATCGCACCCATCACGAACGTGATGATGAACCAGGTGCGGAGCTTCTTCACATCGCCGCGCTCCGCGGCGAAGACGCCGAGCTGGCAGGTGAGAGAAGAGAGCACCAGGATCGTGGTGTTGGTCGCCGAGAACGGAAGGTTCAGGGACGAGGCCATTTCGGACCAGTGCGCGGCACCCGTTACCGATCGCAGAGTGAAGTACATCGCGAAGAGGGCCGCGAAGAACATCAGCTCGGAACTCAACCAGATGATGGTTCCGACGCTGGTGAGGTTCGGCCGATTGACCGACGGGTGCGCGTGCCCGGTTTCTACTGTCGTTGCTGTCGCCACGACCGACATTATGTCGGTCGCTTATCCCGCCCTCACTCCGGGGGGTGCCGTTCGGTGTGTCAGCGGCGTATGCAGGGCCCGAACGGCCCATCGAAGGGCTGGCCGAACCGGTGTTGACGGGCAGTCGGACGGAGTAGCATCCGCGCATCGGTTCATGACCCAACGTCGGCGAAAGCGCCGGACTTTCGGAGGATCCATGCAGTCGAGCGCCACGGTTCTGGTCTACAGCGACGACGCGAACACCCGTGCCCAGGTGCGGCTCGCGGCCGGGCGCAGGCCCGCATCCGACGTGCCCCCCGTGGAGTTCCTGGAGTGCGCGACTCTGCCGGCGGTCCTCAAGGAGCTGGACCGCGGCGGCATCGACGTCTGTGTGTTCGACGGAGAGGCCGCCCCGGCGGGCGGCATGGGGGTCTGCCGCCAGATCAAGGACGAGGTCTTCCAGTGCCCGCCGGTGCTGCTCCTCATCGGCCGCCCGCAGGACGCCTGGCTGGCCACGTGGAGCCGTGCGGACGCCGCGGTGACCCTGCCGGTCGAGCCGGTCGAGTTCGCGGACGCCCTGGCCTCCCTGCTGCGCAAGCGGCTTGCCGTGGGTGCCTGACCTCACACTCCCGGCCGCAGCCGGGCGGAGTTGACCTTGCTCTGCCCGGCCTTGAGGTCGGCCTGCAGGACACTGCCCTCACGCCACTCGTCCCACGACACGTTCCAGTCGCCGAACCCGTTGTCGAAGGGCGTCATGTCCTCGCCGATGCTGTTGACGACCTTGACGATGTCGCCCTCGTTGATGTTCTCGAAGAACCAGGCGGCGTTGCCGGTGCTCATGCCCGTGCAGCCGTGGCTGACGTTCTCGGACCCCTGCGAGCCCACCGACCACGGCGCGGCGTGCACGTATTCACCACTCCAGGTGACCCGGGTGGCGTAGTAGACGGGCAGGTCGTACCCGTCGGAGCTGCTGGACGAGATGCCGACGGTCTCCCCGCGCATGCGTACGAAGTACTGCTTGCCCAGGACCACCTTGACGCCGTTGCGGGTGGAGAAGCCCGGCTTCCCGGTGGTGACCGGAATGGTGTTGATCACTTCTCCGTTGCGCTTGACCGTCATGTAGTGCCCGGCGGCGTCCGTGATGGCCTCGACGCGGTCGCCCGTGGTGATCCTCAGGGGCTTGCCGGGGCCGCCGTACAGCTTGTCGGCGATCTTCACGCCCTCCAGGTTGGAGTGCACGTCGATGGTGGCGTGGGCGGGCCAGTACTCCTTCGGGCGGTAGTGCAGGACCTTGTCGTTCACCCAGTACCAGGCGCCCTCCACCGAGGGCGTGGACTGGACCTTGAGGGCCCGCTCGACGACCGAGCGGGCCGCCTTGTCCTTGACCGGCTTGCTGAGCTGGGCCGTGATGGGCTGCCCGACGCCGTACTTGCCCGCGTCCGGGCCGAATTCGACCTCCACGGCGTCCTTGGCCGCCGCCGTGTCGAACGTCAGCGTGCGCAGCCCTGGAGAGCCGTCCTCGTTCTCCGTGGAGACCTTGACGGTGTAGTGCGCTCCGGCGACCAGAGGGGCCGTGGAGTGCCAGCGGCTGCCGTCGGCGGTCAGTTCGCCCGCCAGGTAGCGCCCGTTGCCGTCGACGGCCGTGACGTCCGTGAGACGGCCGTCCTTGCTCTTGGCGGTGATCTCCAGGGGCTTGTCGGGATCGGCCTTCTGACTGCCCGCCGGGCCGTTGTACGCGACCTGTCCGGCCGCGTCGTAGGGCTTCGCCGAAAGGGGATTGCCGTCGGACCCGCCGCACCCCGTGGCCCCCACACCGAGGGACAGGACAAGGAGGGTGCAGCTCACTACGGTGCGGATGCGCGGTGCGTGGCTCATGTTCACACGGTATGAAGACTCGTCAGATTCGGCGCGCGGTGTGACTGCAAACGAGGGGCCCTCCGTCTCTGAACGAGACGAAGGGCCCCTCTTGGCGCAGTGCGGCGTGCGGAACTACTGGTTCTGGTTCTCGCCGCGGTAGTACTCGAAGACCCAGCCGTAGAGACCGACCAGGATCAGCGGCGCCGAGAAGTACAGCAGCCACCAGCCCATCGCGATCGCGAGGAAGGCCAGCGCGCCGCCGATGCCGAGCGAGAGCGGCTGCCAGGAGTGCGGCGAGAAGAAGCCGACCTCACCGGCGTCGTCCGCGACATCGGCCTCCTTGTTGTCCTGGGCGCCGACGTCGACCCGCCGGGCCGTGAAGGCCAGGTAGAAGCCGATCATGACGCTCAGGCCGAAGGCCATGACGAGCGCGGTGGTGCCCGCCGCTTCCTTCGACCACACGCCGTAGACGATGGCCATCACGAGGATGAAGGCGGACAGCCACAGGAACATCTTGCCCTGGATCTTCACTTCCCGGCCTCCTTGCCACCGGACAGCATGTGGTCACCGTGGACGTCGCCGTGGTTCTCGAGCTGGTCGAGAGCCGCGATCTCCGGGTGGTGGAGGTCGAAGGCCGGCGATTCGGAGCGGATGCGCGGCATGGTGACGAAGTTGTGCCGGGGCGGCGGGCAGGACGTCGCCCACTCGAGCGAACGGCCGTAGCCCCACGGGTCGTCGACCTCGATCTTCTTGCCGTACTTGGCGGTCTTCCAGACGTTGTAGAAGAACGGCAGGATCGACAGACCGAGCAGGAACGAGGAGATCGTCGAGATCGTGTTGAGGGCGGTGAAGCCGTCCGCCGCCAGGTAGTCGGCGTAACGACGCGGCATGCCCTCGACACCCAGCCAGTGCTGCACCAGGAACGTGCCGTGGAAGCCCACGAACAGCGTCCAGAAGGTGATCTTGCCGAGCCGCTCGTCCAGCATCTTTCCGGTGAACTTCGGCCACCAGAAGTGGAATCCGGAGAACATCGCGAAGACCACGGTGCCGAAGATGACGTAGTGGAAGTGCGCGACGACGAAGTACGAGTCGGAGACGTGGAAGTCCATCGGCGGCGAGGCCAGGATGACGCCGGTCAGACCACCGAAGGTGAAGGTGATCAGGAAGCCGATGGCCCACAGCATGGGTGTTTCGAAGGACAGTGAGCCCTTCCACATCGTGCCGATCCAGTTGAAGAACTTCACGCCCGTCGGTACGGCGATGAGGAACGTCATGAAGGAGAAGAACGGCAGGAGCACGCCACCGGTGACGTACATGTGGTGCGCCCACACGGTCACGGACAGGCCCGCGATCGCGATGGTGGCGCCGATCAGACCGCTGTAGCCGAACATCGGCTTGCGACTGAACACTGGGATCACTTCGGAAATGATTCCGAAGAATGGCAACGCGATGATGTACACCTCTGGATGGCCGAAGAACCAGAAGAGGTGTTGCCACAGCAAGGCGCCGCCATTACTGGCGTCGAAGACATGGGCACCGAACTTGCGGTCCGCCTCCAGGGCGAACAGCGCGGCCGCGAGGACCGGGAAGGCCAGCAGGACCAGCACACCGGTCAGCAGGACGTTCCACACGAAGATCGGCATCCGGAACATCGTCATGCCGGGAGCGCGCATGCAGATGATCGTGGTGATGAAGTTGACCGAGCCGAGGATCGTGCCGAAGCCGGAGAAGGCCAGACCCATGATCCACATGTCGGCGCCGACGCCCGGCGAGCGGACCGCGTCCGACAGCGGGGAGTAGGCGAACCAGCCGAAGTCGGCCGCGCCCTGCGGGGTGAGGAAGCCACCGACCGCGATGGTCGAGCCGAACAGGTAGAGCCAGTAGGCGAACATGTTCAGCCGCGGGAACGCCACGTCGGGCGCGCCGATCTGCAGCGGCATGATCCAGTTCGCGAATCCGGCGAACAGCGGCGTCGCGAACATCAGCAGCATGATCGTGCCGTGCATCGTGAACGCCTGGTTGAACTGCTCGTTCGACATGATCTGCGTGCCGGGACGGGCGAGTTCGGCGCGCATGAAGAGCGCCATGATGCCGCCGATGCAGAAGAACGCGAACGACGTGACCAGGTACATCGTGCCGATCGTCTTGTGATCAGTGGTGGTCAGCCACTTGATGACGACGTTTCCCGGCTGCTTGCGCCGGACCGGCAGCTCGTTCTCGTACGAGTCGTCTGCTGCCGCGGCACCCTGAGATTCGTTGAGGATGCTCACAGTTTGTTCGTCTCCGCGTTCTTGGCGGGGTCGGTCTGGGCGATGCCCGCCGGCACGTAGCCGGACTGGCCCTTCGCCGCCAGCTCCTTGAGGTGCTGCTGATAGCGCTCCGGGGAGACGACCTTCACGTTGAAGAGCATGCGCGAGTGGTCGACGCCGCAGAGTTCGGCGCACTTGCCCAGGAAGGTGCCTTCCTGGTTCGGCGTGACCTCGAACGAGTTGGTGTGCCCCGGGACGACGTCCTGCTTCATCAGGAACGGCACGATCCAGAAGGAGTGGATGACGTCGCGCGAGGTCAGCACGAAGCGGACCTTCTCGCCCTTCGGCAGCCACAGGGTCGGGCCCGGGTTTCCGGTCTGCGGGTTACGGGTGCCGGGGATGCCGACGTCGTAGACACCGCCCGCGTTCGCGGGGAAGTCCTTCTTGAACCGGTCCGGAATCGCTTCCAGGTTCGGGTCCGTCTTGGCGTTGCCCTTCACACCGGGCACGTCCTCGACGTAGTTGAAGCCCCAGCTCCACTGATAGCCGACCACGTTGACCGTGTGAGCGGGCTTCGGGGTGAGGGCCAGGAGCTTCGATTCGTCGCGTGCCGTGAAGTAGAAGAGCACGGAGACGATGATGAGCGGGACCACGGTGTACAGCGCCTCGATGGGCATGTTGTACCGGGTCTGCGGGGGTACCTCGACCTTGGTGCGGCTGCGCCGGTGGAAGATGACGCTCCACAGGATCAGGCCCCAGACCAGCACGCCCGTGGCGAGCGCAGCCGCCCACGAGCCCTGCCAGAGGGACAGGATCCTGGGAGCCTCTTCCGTCACCGGAGTGGGCATACCAAGTCGAGGGAAGTCTTTCCAGTTGTACGAGCAACCGGATGCTGTCGCCAGGACCAGGCCCGCAGTCAGCACCTGCGGCAGCTTCCGCCGCATCGGGCGCCGCGACGAGCGGTCGGAGCCGTTGGGACTCACGTAGCGCCTTCCCGAGAGTCTCGCCCGCGGTGGTCGGCTACGGCCGTCTCGCTGGTCGGTCGCCGCCCTGGCACACGGGCAGGGGTTTGGATGTTTATGCGGACCAAACCCTACTGGACGCTATTTGGGGTCGCGCGGGGAGGGTGCCCAACGCGCCGTCCGAGTCCCCGAAGGGGTGGAGTCGCGGTGGAATCCCGCCCTCCGGGCGTCATCTGACGGCCCCTCGCCCCGTCACCCGCCGCTCGTGCGCCGCGCCGGGGTTAGCGTGGCCGCGTGCCCTATTTCGACGCCGCCTCCTCGGCCCCCCTGCACCCCGTCGCCCGCCAGGCGCTGCAAGCCTCCTTGGACGAGGGCTGGGCCGATCCGGCCCGCCTCTACCGGGAGGGAAGGCGGGCCCGGCTGCTGCTCGACGCGGCGCGCGAGGCCGCCGCGGAGGCCGTCGGCTGCCGCCCGGACGAGCTCAGCTTCACCGGTTCGGGGACCCAGGCGGTGCACTCCGGAATTTACGGATCCTTGTCCGGGCGTCGGCGTGTCGGCCGGCACCTGGCGGTGTCCGCGGTCGAACACTCCTCGGTCCTCCATTCGGCCGCCTCGCACGAGGCGGCCGGCGGTTCGCTGACCGAGGTCGCGGTGGACCGTACGGGCCGGGTCTCCCCCGAGGCGTACGCCGGGGCCCTGCGTCCCGACACGGCCCTCGCCTGTCTCCAGTCCGCCAACCACGAGGTGGGCACGCTCCAGCCGGTGGCCGAGGTCGCCGAGCTGTGCCGGGCGGCGGAGGTGCCCCTGTTCGTGGACGCGGCCCAGTCGCTGGCGTGGGGGCCGGTCGAGGGTGCCTGGTCGATCCTTGCGGCGAGTGCGCACAAATGGGGCGGTCCGGCAGGAGTCGGGCTGCTCGCGGTGCGCAAGGGTGTCCGGTTCGCGCCCCAAGGGCCGCCGGACGAGCGGGAGTCGGGGCGGGCGCCCGGCTTCGAGAACATCCCGGCGATCGTGGCGGCGGCCGCCTCGCTGCGGGCCGTACGGGCCGAGGCGGAGGCCGAATCGGTGCGGCTGCGGGCCCTGGTGGACCTGATCCGCGCCCGGGTCGTGGAGCTGGTGCCGGATGTGGAGGTGGTCGGCGATCCGGTGCGGCGGCTGCCGCATCTGGTCACCTTCTCCTGTCTCTATGTCGACGGAGAGACCCTGCTGCACGAACTCGACCGGGCGGAATTCTCGGTTTCATCCGGTTCGTCCTGTACGAGCAGCACCCTGACGCCCAGCCATGTGCTGCGCGCGATGGGGGTGCTGAGCGAAGGGAACGTCCGGGTGTCGCTGCCGTTCGGCACCCCGGCGGAGGACGTCGACCGGTTCCTCGACGTGCTGTCCTGGGTGGTCACGGCCGTACGGACCAAGCTGGGGGCGCCCGTCGCCGTCGCCGGGCCGGGCGACGCCGAGGAGTTCACGGTGGACTCGCTGGGGAAGCTCTGCCCGGTCCCGGTCATCGAACTCGCCAAGGCGATCGGGAGCGTGCCGGTCGGCGGGGTCGTGACGGTCCTCGCCGACGACGAGGCGGCCCGCCTCGACATCCCCGCGTGGTGCGAGATGCGGGACCAGGAGTACCTGGGCGAGCACCCGGTGGACGGCGGGACCGCCTACCGGGTGCGCCGCAGCGGCTGAGCCCTACCGCAGGTGGGCCCGCACCTCGGCCGCGGCCTCGTCGCCGTACGCCTTGGTGAAGCGGTCCATGAAGTTGACCCGGCGCAGGGTGTACTCCTGGGTGCCCAGGGTCTCGATGACCAGGGTGGCCAGCATGCAGCCGAGCTGGGCCGCGCGCTCGTGGCCGACGCCCCAGGACAGGCCGGTCAGGAAGCCGGCCCGGAAGGCGTCGCCGACGCCCGTCGGGTCGACCTTGGCGTCCTCCTCGGGGCAGCCCACGACGATCGGCTCGGCGCCCACCTTGTCGATGCGCACGCCGCGCGAGCCGAGGGTGGTGACCCGGTAGTCGACCTTGGCGAGGATCTCCTCGTCGCTCCAGCCGGTCTTGCTCTCGATGAGCCCCTTCTCGTACTCGTTGGAGAAGAGGTACGTCGCGCCTTCGAGCAGGGTGCGGATGTCGTCGCCGGACATGCGGGCGATCTGCTGCGAGAAGTCGGCCGCGAAGGGGATGCTCCGCGCCTTGCACTCCTCGGTGTGGCGGAGCATCGCCTCGGGGTCGTCGGCGCCGATCAGCACGAGGTCGAGGCCGCCCACCCGGTCGGCCACCGACTTCAGCTCGATCTGGCGGGCCTCGCTCATCGCGCCCGTGTAGAAGGAGCCGATCTGGTTGTGGTCGGAGTCGGTGGTGCACACGAAGCGGGCCGTGTGCAGGACCTCGGAGATCCGCACCGAGCCGGTGTCGACGCCGTGCCGGTCGAGCCAGGCGCGGTACTCGTCGAAGTCGGAGCCGGCCGCGCCGACCAGGATCGGCCGGCCGCCGAGCTGGCCCATGCCGAAGCAGATGTTGGGACCGACACCGCCACGGCGCACGTCGAGGTTGTCGACCAGGAAGGAGAGGGAGACCGTGTGCAGCTGGTCGGCGACCAGCTGGTCGGCGAAGCGGCCGGGGAAGGTCATGAGGTGGTCGGTGGCGATGGAGCCGGTGACTGCGATACGCACGGCGAGGGCGCTCCTGATGAGAAAGAGGAGGGGCGCGCAAAGCGCTCCGATAAGGGTGGTGGCGGGAGACGGGTGGGCGTTGACAGTTCACGCTACCGGGTCGGCCCTGCTGGGCCGACCGGCGGAAACTACCCAATAGTAGGTCTTACTGCGCATGCTTCCTGATGCGTACGGTGCGAAGCATGGAAACCAAGCTGAACAGCGGGCACGGGGTGGCGGCGGGTCAGGGTCTGGAGGAGCTGCGGGGCGACTGCGCGCGGATGGCACCGCACTGGGTCGTCCCCGCGACGAGCCGTCCGGAACCCGTGCCGCCGTCCCTGATCCACGGTGTGACGATTCCGTCCGCATCGGTACGGCTGATCGCGGACATGTCCGATTACGGAGACTGAAAAGGCCTGATCGCGCGGGTGCGGCGCACGGGATGGAACCGTGCGCTCCCCCGCTCCGTCCAACCGGCGTCCCTCGTAAGGGGGATGCGGGATACGACTGGACAGGAGCGATCTGGTGAGCAGCGAGCACACGCAGGACGAGCCCCGGCAGCGGCGTTCGCGTCGGACTCCCTTGATCCTCGCCGCGGCGACCCTGGCCGTACTGGCCGTGGGGGGCGGTGGGGCTTACTGGGCCACGACGGCGTCCTCGGGCGGCGACGGCAAGCCCGGCGCGGACGGCGCACCTCCGCCGCTCGCCCTCGACAGCGCCGCCGGCACCCCGGGCGCCCCGACCGGCGGCAGTGGCGGCAGCGGCGGCGGCAACGGGATCGCCCCGGGCGAGCCCGACCCCAACGGGGTGGTCTACCGGGCGTCGGTCAAGCTGCCCGAGGGCCCCGGCAAGGCGGCCGTCCATCAGCCGCGCGGCACGGTGAGCGAGGCCGATGTGAACCGGCTCGCCCGGGCGCTGGGCATCGACGGGGCCGCGCGTCTGGAGGGCGACAGCTGGAAGGCCGGCGCCACGAAGGACGGCTCGGGTCCGACTCTGACGGTCACTCAGAAGGCGCCCGGCACCTGGACGTTCGCCCGTTTCGGCAGTGGCGGCACGGACAACTGCCCCAAGGGCAAGATGTGTCCGATGCACACCACCGGCGCGGACACCGGCGCCGGAGCCGGGGCGAGCGGCCCGATCGGCGAGCAGGCGGCGAAGGCGGCCGCGGCCCCGGTCCTCAAGGCGCTCGGCCAGGACGACGCCAAGCTGGACGCCTCGGAGATCCTCGCCTCGGCCCGGGTGGTGAACGCCGACCCGGTCGTCGACGGGCTTCCCACGTACGGCTGGACGACCGGCATCCAGGTCGGCTCCGACGGCCAAGTGGTGGGCGGCAGCGGCCAGTTGAAGACGCCGGACAAGGGCGACACCTATCCGGTGATCAGCGCGGACAAGACGCTGGCCCAGCTCAACAGCCACCGCGTGCGGCCGAGGACGAAGGACTGCACCGGCCCGGTGCCGCTCGACGGACAGCCCACCAAGGGGCGGCTGCCGAGCGATCCGCAGGGCAACATCAAGCCCTGCGGGCAGCCCACCCCCTCGACCGTGACGATCGACGGGGCCACCTTCGGGCTCGCCACGCAGTTCGTCGGCGGCACGCCGGCCCTGGTGCCGTCGTGGCTGTTCCAGGTGAAGCCGGACGCGGGGCAGCCGTTCACCATCACCGCCCCGGCGCTGGCCCCCGAGTACATCGCCAAGCCGCCGAGCGGCGCGCCCGTACCGACACCGTCGGGCTCGGCCACCGCGCCGGGCGCGCACGGGCAGTCGCTCGAGTCGTACGCCCTGGCGCCGGACGGGCGGACCCTGAACGTGACGTTCTGGGGCGGGGTGTGCAGCACGTACACGGCGACCGCCGACGAGAGCGGCGACGGCGTACGGGTCAAGGTGACCGGGCAGGTCACCGACCCGAAGAAGATGTGCGTCGCCCTGGCCAAGCAGCAGACGGTCTCCGTGGAGCTGCACCAGGCGCTCGGGGCCCGCAAGGTGCTTGACGCGGACACCGGCAGGGAGCTGCCGAAGAAGTAGCGGCCCCGCGCGGGCCGCGAGGCGGCGGACATGACGAAGGCGGGCGCCCCCGGTGATCACCGGGGGCGCCCGCCTTTCGGCCGCGCGGCTTAGCTGAAGGAGTCGCCGCAGGCGCAGGAGCCCGTCGCGTTCGGGTTGTCGATCGTGAAGCCCTGCTTCTCGATGGTGTCGACGAAGTCGATCGAGGCGCCGCCCAGGTACGGGGCGCTCATGCGGTCGGTGACGACCTTGACGCCGTCGAAGTCCTTCACGACGTCGCCGTCGAGCGAGCGCTCGTCGAAGAACAGCTGGTAGCGCAGGCCGGAGCAGCCGCCGGGCTGAACGGCGACGCGCAGCGCCAGGTCGTCCCGGCCTTCCTGCTCAAGGAGGCCCTTGACCTTGGCCGCGGCGGCGTCGGACAGGAGGATGCCGTCGCTCACGGTGGTGGTCTCGTCCGATACGGACATCTGCTTCTCTCCCGGGTTGTACGGAGACTGCTTGCCGACGGTTGCAACCGGCGGGGCCCCGGAATCATTCCGGGTTCTTCCTCTTTCATGCTCGCACACACGGGGCCGGGCGGGAAAAGGCCTGTGGACAACTCCGGGCGGGGACGGGCACCGAGCGGACGCGGACCGGGTGCGTCACATCGACGCTATGGCCATCGTCAAAGTGACGTGAAGCGGTTATGATAGATAGCGTCATTTAGACGAAAACCCCCGCGTGCAAGCACCTGGGGCCACTGGAGCGGCTCCGCCGCACCGCTCAGGAAACAGAAAGGGTGCGTGACGTGACCACCGCCCAGCCCCGTCAGGACCTCGCCGGCCGCGTCGAGCTCGACGTACAGCCGACGCCGCTCGCGCTGCTCCTGCTCGGCCGCGAGGCCGACCCCAAGAGCGAGCGCGGCGTGGAGTGCCCCGGCGACCTTCCTTCGCCCTCCGACCCCGACCTGGTGGCGCGGGCCCGCGCGGCCAAGGAGAAGCTCGGGGACAAGGTCTTCATCCTCGGGCACCACTACCAGCGCGACGAGGTCATCGAGTTCGCCGATGTGACGGGCGACTCGTTCAAGCTGGCCAAGGACGCGGCCGCCAGGCCCGAGGCCGAGTACATCGTGTTCTGCGGTGTGCACTTCATGGCCGAGTCGGCGGACATCCTGACCGGCGACGACCAGAAGGTCGTCCTTCCGGACCTCGCCGCCGGCTGCTCCATGGCCGACATGGCCACCGCCGAGCAGGTCGCCGAGTGCTGGGACGTACTGACCGAGGCCGGCATCGCCGAGCAGGTCGTGCCCGTCTCGTACATGAACTCCTCGGCCGACATCAAGGCGTTCACCGGCAAGCACGGCGGCACCATCTGCACCTCCTCCAACGCCGAGCGCGCCCTGAACTGGGCCTTCGAGCAGGGGGAGCCCAATTCAACAAAGGTGCTCTTCCTGCCCGACCAGCACCTGGGCCGCAACACCGCCGTGCGCGACCTCGGCATGTCTCTCGAGGACTGCGTGCTCTACAACCCGCACAAGCCCAACGGCGGCCTCACCGTCGAGGAGCTGCGGAACGCCAAGATGATCCTGTGGCGCGGCCACTGCTCGGTGCACGGGCGCTTCTCGCTCGACTCGGTGAACGACGTGCGCGAGCGCATCCCGGGCGTGAACGTCCTGGTGCACCCCGAGTGCAAGCACGAGGTCGTGGCCGCGGCGGACTACGTGGGCTCGACGGAGTACATCATCAAGGCCCTTGAGGCCGCCCCGCGCGGCTCGAAGTGGGCGATCGGCACCGAGCTGAACCTGGTGCGCCGCCTGGCCAACCGGTTCGCCGCCGAGGACAAGGAGATCGTCTTCCTCGACAAGACGGTCTGCTTCTGCTCGACCATGAACCGCATCGACCTGCCGCACCTGGTGTGGACCCTGGAGTCGCTCGCCGAGGGCAAGCTGATCAACCAGATCCAGGTCGACCGCGAGACCGAGAGCTTCGCGAAGCTCGCCCTGGAGCGGATGCTGGCGCTGCCGTAGCCGCTCCCCGCCGGAACGACGGAAGGCCGCCCCCTGTGGAGGGGGCGGCCTTCGTCGTACCTGCGGGCCGGGTCAGGCGTTGGCGGGCTCCCGCTCGTCGGAGTCGTCCGACGTCGTGGGCCCGTCCGCCTTCTTGGCGCGCTTGGCCGCCTTCTTCCTGGCCTTGCGCTCCTTGCGGAGCTCGACCATCGCGTAGAGGGTCGGGACCAGGAGCAGGGTGAGCAGCGTCGACGTCACCAGACCGCCGATCACCACGACCGCGAGCGGCTGGGCGATGAAGCCGCCCTCGCCCGTGACGCCGAGCGCCATCGGGAGCAGCGCGAAGATCGTCGCGAGTGCCGTCATCAGGATCGGGCGCAGGCGGTGGCGGCCACCCTCGACGACCGCCTCGACCACGCCGAGGCCCTGCTTGCGGTACTGGTTGATCAGGTCGATCAGGACGATCGCGTTGGTCACCACGATGCCGATCAGCATCAGCATGCCGATCATCGCCGGAACGCCCATCGGGGTGCCGGTGATGATGAGCAGGCCGATCGCGCCGGTGGCCGCGAACGGGATGGCGACCAGCAGGATCAGCGGCTGGATCAGGGACTTGAACGTCGCGACCAGGAGCATGAAGACGATCGCGATCGCCGCCAGCATGGCCAGACCCAGGTTCTTGAACGCGTCCGACTGGTCCGAGGAGACACCGCCGATGGAGGCGGTGGCGCCGGACGGCAGCTTCAGGTCCTTGATCTTGGCCTGGAGGTCGGTGCTGACCTTGCCGGTGTTGTCGCCGACCGGCTTGGCGGTGATGGTCGCCGAGCGGGCGCCGTCGATCCGGGTCATCGAGACCGGGCCCGCCACCAGCTTCACATCGGCGATGTCACCGAGCTTGACCGGGCCGAGCGGGAGGTTCTTGAGCTGGTCCACGGTGGTGGCCGGGTCGGGCGAGGTGATGTACACATCGCGCTCGGAGTCGCCCATGATCGCCTTGGTGACCTGGGTGCCGTGCACCTGCTGGGCGACGGCCATGCCGAGCGTGGTCTGGTTGAAGCCCGCGTCGGCCGCCTTGTCGTTGGGCTGCACCGAGACCCGGGGCACGCTCTGCGCCAGGTCGCTCTGGACGTCGCTGACGTCCTTCAGGCCCCCGACGGCCTGGCGCACCTGCTCCGCGGCCTTCTTCAGGACGTCCCCGTCGGCCGCCTTGACGACCACGCTCAGGTCCTGGCTGCCGAAGCCGCCGTTGGACGAGATCGCGGGGTGGCCCGGCTGGTTCTTGAGGGCCGCCTCAAGACGGTCGTGCGCCTTGTCGTAGTCGCCCGCACTCTTGAGCGTCACCGTGTACGAGGCCTGGTTGGCGCCGGTGCCGCCGCCGAAGGCCGCCATGAAGCCGGAGGAGCCGACGGTGACCTGGTAGCTCTTGACCGCCGGGTCGGCGGCGAGGATCTGCTCGACCTTCTTGGAGGCGGCGTCCGCCGCGTCCAGGCTGGTGCCGGGCTCCAGCTCCTGCTTGATCGACAGGGTGTCCTGCTCGCCCTGGTCGAAGAAGTTGGTCTTCAGGAGACCGGCCATGCCGAAGGTGCCGATCAGGATGACGACCGCGATCAGCACGCTGGTGAGGCGGCGCCGGGTCGCGAAGCGGAGCACCGGGACGTACAGGCGCTGGAGGCGGGACTTGTTCTCCTTCTCCTCCGCCTTGCGGCGCGCCTCGTCCGGGTCGATGCCCGCGATCGACTTGGGCGCGCGCAGGAACCAGTACGAGAGCACCGGGACGACGGTCAGGGAGACGAGCAGCGAGGCGAGCAGGGCCGCGGTGACGGTGAGGCTGAACGAGCCGAACAGCTCGCCGACCATGCCGTTCACGAAGGCGATCGGCAGGAAGACCGCGACGGTGGTGAGCGTCGAGGCGGTCACCGCGCCGGCGACCTCCTTGACCGCCGCCAGGATCGCGGAGTGGCGCTCCTCGCCGTAGCCGAGGTGGCGCTTGATGTTCTCCAGGACCACGATCGAGTCGTCGACCACCCGGCCGATCGCGATGGTCAGCGCGCCGAGCGTGAGCATGTTGAGCGAGAGGTCCTGCGTCCACAGCACGATCAGCGCGAGGACCACGGACAGCGGGATGGACACCGCGGTCACCAGCGTCGAGCGGATCGAGGCCAGGAAGAGCAGGATCACGATCACGGCGAAGAGCAGGCCGAGCGCGCCCTCGGTGGTCAGGCCGGAGATGGCCTTGGAGACCTGCGGGCCCTGGTCCGAGACGACGGTGAGCTCCGCGCCGGAGCCGAGGTCCTTCTTCAGGTCGGGCAGCTTGTCCTTGACGGCCTGGGAGATCGCGACGGCGCTGCCGTCGTGGTCCATGGTGGCCATCACGGCGAGGCTGGGCTTGCCGTTGGTGCGGGTGATGGAGACCCGCTGCGCGGGCTGCTGCTTGACGGTGGCGATGTCACCGAGGCGGACCGGGGCACCCTGCTGCGGCTTGATCCGCAGGTCCTCGATCTGCTTCAGGGAGGTGTAGGGGGAGCCGACCTGGACGGTACGGCTCTTGCCGTCCTCGGAGAAGGAGCCGCCGGGGATCGTCGCGCCGCCGGCCTTCAGGGCGTCGCCGAGCGTCATGGTGCTGAGACCGGCCGCCGCGAGCTTCTTCGCGTCGGGCGTGACGTTGACCTGGAGGTCCTGGACGCCGTCGACGCTGACGCGGCCGACGCCCTTGATGTCCTCCAGGGCCGGGACGACCGTGCGGTCCAGCTGGTCGGCGAGCGCCTGCTGGTCCTTGTCGGAGGTCACCGCGAGCACCACGGTCGGCATGTCGTCGGTGGAACCGGCGACGACCTGCGGGTCGACCTCGGTGGGGATCTGGGTGCGGGACCGGTTGACGGCCTGCTGGATGTCGGCGACGAGCTGCTTCGTACCGGTGCCGAAGTCGAAGGTCGCCATGATCACGGCGTTGCCCTCGGAGGCCGTGGACGTGATGCCCTTGACTCCGCTGACGGCCTTGATGTTCTTTTCGAGCGGCTCGACGACCTGCTTCTCGACCACGTCGGGGGAAGCGCCCTGGTAGGGGGCGAGCACCGACACCATCGGCAGTTCGATGGTGGGCAGCAGTTGCTGCTTGAGCTGCGGAATGGCGATCGCCCCGAAGACGATCGCGACGATCGACATCAGGCCTATCAGGGCCCGTTGTGCGAGGCTGAATCTGGACAGCCAGGACATGGGTGGAGTCTCTCTTCTGTGGCGTGCGAGCGGCGATACCCAGCAGGAGGGCAGGCGGACCGGCCCGTGATCGCGCGGCGCGTCACCCGGGATGACCCGGCCCCCGCCTACAACCCTCGGCCATGGGGCGGGTTCAATTCCTCGCTCCCAGGTCCCTTTCCTTATCCCGCGCATACCGCAGCCGCAGTACGCCGCGCTCCACCCTTCAGTCCACCCGTGGGCGGACAAGGCCTGATTCGTAGGCGATTACCACCAATTGGGCCCGGTCGCGGGCGCTCAATTTGGCCATCGCCCGGTTGACGTGGGTCTTGACCGTGAGCGGGCTGACGGCGAGGCGCTCGGCGATCTCGTCGTTGGAGTGGCCGCCCGCGACCTGGACCAGGACCTCGCGCTCGCGGACGGTCAGCGCGGCGAGCCGCTCGCCGTGCCGGCGCGGGTCCTGCCCGCCGGCGTCCCAACTGCCGCCCTGGGCAAGGAAGGTGGTGATCAGGCCCTTGGTCGCGGCCGGCGACAGGAGTGCCTCACCGGCCGCCGCGACCCGGATCGCGCCGAGCAGTTCCTCGGGCTCCGCCCCCTTGCCGAGGAAGCCCGAGGCGCCCGCGCGCAGCGACTGCACCACGTACTCGTCGACCTCGAAGGTCGTCAGCATCACCACGTGGACGGTGGCGAGGGCCGGGTCGGCGGTGATGGCACGGGTGGCGGCGAGGCCGTCGGTGCCGGGCATCCGGATGTCCATCAGGACGACGTCCGGCAGGGTCGCGCGGACGACGTCGACGACCGCGGCCCCGTCGGCCGCCTCGCCCACGACCTCCATGTCCGGCTCGGAGTCCACCAGGACCCGGAAGGCCGAGCGCAGCAGCGCCTGGTCGTCGGCGAGTACCACCGTGATGGTCATGACGTGCCTTCCCCCGGGGCCCCGGTCTCCGCGGCCTTGACCGGCAGTATCGCCTGTACGCGGAAGCCGCCGCCGTAGCGGGGTCCCGCGGTGCAGCTGCCCCCGAGCGCGGTGACCCGCTCGCGCATGCCGAGCAGGCCGTGGCCGCCGCCGTCGCCGGGCGCGCTGCCGGTGCCCGTGCCGTTGTCGATGACGGTGATCTCGGTGTTCGGCCCGACCCGCACGACGCTCACCTCGGCCTTGGCGCCGGGCCCCGCGTGCTTGCGCACATTGGTGAGCGCCTCCTGGATGACCCGGTACGCGGCCAGGTCGACGGCGGCCGGCAGCGGGGCGTCGTCGGTGCGGGCGAGTTCCACGGGCAGGCCCGCGCGCCGGAAGCCGCCGAGCAGATCGTCCAGGACGGCGAGGCCGGGGGCGGGCTCGGTGGGGGCGGCGGGGTCGCCGGACTGGCGCAACAGGCCGACGGTGGAACGGAGTTCGTTCAGGGCCGAGCGGCTGGCCTCGCGCACATGGGCGAGCGCCTCCTTGGCCTGGTCGGGCCGCTTGTCCATGACGTGGGCCGCGACACCGGCCTGCACGTTGACCAGCGCGATGTGGTGGGCCACCACGTCGTGGAGGTCGCGGGCGATGCGCAGCCGCTCCTCGGCGACCCGGCGCCGGGCCTCCTCCTCACGGCCGTGCTCGGCCCGTTCGGCGCGCTCGCGGATCGCGTCGATGAAGGCGCGCCGGCTGCGCACGGCGTCGCCCGCGGCCGCGGCCATGCCGGTCCAGGCGAAGATCCCGAGGTGTTCCTGGGAGTACCAGGGCGGGGTGCCGAAGAGCATGGCAGTGCCGGTGAGCACGACGATGGTGAGCACGCCGACCCGGTAGGTGGTGGGGCGGTCGGTGTGGGCGGCGACCGTGTAGAGCGCGACGACCGCGCTCATCGCCACGGGCGCGGGCGGGGCGCCCAGGCTCAGCTCGACCATGGTGAGCGCGCCGGTGCAGCCCAGTACGGCCATGGGCCTGCGCCGCCGCAGGACGAGCACGGCCGCGCCGAGGAACATCAGGACGAGGGAGCGCAGACCCGGCGTACGGGTGCCGAAGGTCGGTCCGTTCGGCCCGTGCGGGTCGGCGAAGGAGCCGAGGACCATGCAGAGCAGGACGCCGAGGGCGAGTGCGGCGTCCAGGGCCAGCGGATGCGCCCTGAGCCAGGGGCGGGCACGGTCGATGGGGGTCACGGTCACCTACCGTAACGGCCCCGCCCGTGGGGCCGCCGCCCGTCGTGGGTGACGCCGTGAAGGGCCCGCCCCGGCCTTCTCGGCGGCCCGGACCCCGCTCCCGTCAGCCCGGGATGAGGCCGTCGTCGCTGAGCATCTCCCGGACCTCGTCCAGACTCGCGTCGGGGCTCGGAAGGATCAGCTCGGACGGCTCGAGGGAGTCGTCGGGAAGCGGCTCGCCGAGGCGGCGCACCGCGTCCAGGAGGGCGCCCAGGGTGCGGCGGAAGCCGTCCTCGTCGCCCTCCTCCATCTGGGCGAGGAGGGCGTCGTCGAGCTTGTTGAGCTCGGTGAGGTGGCTGTCCGCCAGCCGCACCTGGCCCTCCCCCATGATCCGGACGATCATGAACGTCTCCTGCCGGTCGTCACTGCTTGTCGAAGCGCGGGCTCTGCTGCGGGGCCTTGTCCTGAGGAGCGGCGGTGCCGCCCTCGATGGCCTGCTTCCCGGCGGACCCGCCGCCCGTCAGCTCGGCCTTCATCCGCTGCAGTTCCAGCTCTACATCCGTACCACCGGACAGCCGGTCCAGCTCGGTCTGGATGTCGTCCTTGGCGAGGCCCGACTGGTCGTCGAGAGCGCCGGAGGCAAGCAGTTCGTCGATCGCGCCGGCCCGCGCCTGGAGCTGCGCGGTCTTGTCCTCGGCCCGCTGGATGGCCATGCCGACGTCGCTCATCTCCTCGGAGATGCCCGAGAAGGACTCGGCGATCCGGGTCTGCGCCTGGGCCGCCGTGTACGTCGCCTTGATCGTTTCCTTCTTGGTGCGGAAGGCGTCGACCTTGGCCTGGAGGCGCTGGGCCGCAAGGGTGAGCTTCTCCTCCTCGCCCTGCAACGTCTGGTGCTGCGTCTCCAGGTCGGTGACCTGCTGCTGCAGCGAGGCGCGGCGGGACAGGGCCTCGCGGGCCAGGTCCTCACGGCCCAGCGAGAGGGCCTTGCGCCCCTGGTCCTCCAGCTTGGAGGACTGGCTCTGCAGCTGGTTGAGCTGCAGCTCAAGGCGCTTGCGGGAGGTCGCCACGTCGGCGACGCCCCGGCGCACCTTCTGGAGCAGCTCAAGCTGCTTCTGGTACGAGTAATCGAGGGTCTCGCGAGGGTCCTCGGCCCGGTCAAGGGCCTTGTTCGCCTTCGCGCGGAAGATCATCCCCATACGCTTCATGACACCGCTCATGGGCTTCGCGCGCCCCCTTCTGACGGACTCCAGCTCCAGCTGCTGCAACAGAACCCACAGTACGGGCCCTGCATCCATTACCGCACTGTTCGGGCGCCGATGCGCTCATCCCCAAGGACGACTACGCCCGCCGTTGATCCGGCGCAGGGAGTAGGTGAACCTCGGGGGAACGGCGCGTCGCCCGCCTTCAGGGACGCAAGGCGTTGTGGGATCGTTCCCCACCGGCCTGGGGTCCATGCCGGGTACCCCGTACCCTTGGGGATTGTGTTCCGTAGCCGTTCCAACGCAGAGAAGGCCCCCACCGACAAGGTGACGGCGGACCTCTCCAAAGCGCCCCGCGACCCCGAGGCCCCCAAGGGGCGCCCCACTCCCAAGCGGAGTGAGGCGCAGACCCAGCGGCGCCGTGCCTCGACCGTGCCGACCGACCGCAAGGAGGCCGCCAAGCGCCAGCGCGAGGCCCGCCGGGTCGACATGGCCAAGCAGCGCGAGGCCCTCGCCAATGGTGACCAGCGCTATCTGCCGGCCCGTGACAAGGGCCCGGTGCGCAAGTTCACCCGCGACTTCGTCGACTCCCGGTTCTCGGTCGCCGAGATGTTCCTGCCGCTCGCGGTGATCATCCTGGTGCTCTCGATGATCCGCATCGGCAGCCTGCAGAACCTGTCTCTGCTGCTGTGGCTCGTGGTGATCGTGCTCATCGTGCTCGACTCGATCGGCCTCGCCTTCCGGCTGAGGAGGGCGCTCGCCGCCCGCTTCCCGGACGAGCCGAAGAAGGGCGCCGTCGCCTACGGCCTCATGCGCACGCTCCAGATGCGCCGACTGCGGCTGCCCAAGCCGCAGGTCAAGCGCGGAGAGCGGCCCTGAGCGGGAAGCCGTCCGGGTTCACCGGCGCCTCCGGCGCCTGGCTGAAGGGTCTCGGCGGGCTGCGCAACGTGGTCCGCCAGGAACTCGTGGCCCGTCATCTCGACGAGCAGATAGCCGGGCGGTTCCCGGTGGGCCAGCGCCTGCGGATCCTGGACGTCGGCATGGGCCAGGGCACCCAGGCCCTGCGCCTGGCCCGCGCCGGGCATTCGGTGACCGGGCTCGAATCCGACCCCGAGATGCTGAAGGTGGCCCGCGAGGCGCTGGTCACCGAGCCCGAGGGCATCCGTGAGCGGGTCCGCCTGATCGAGGGCGACGGCCGCGAGACCGGCGTGCACTTCCTGCCGGGCTCCTTCGACGTGGTGCTCTGCCACGGCGTCCTGATGTACGTCGAGGAGCCCGACGCCATGCTCGCGGGCCTGGCCCGGATGCTGGCTCCCGGCGGGCTCCTCTCGCTCCTGGTGCGCAACGCGGACGCGCTCGCCGTGCGGCCCGGGCTCGCCGGCGACTGGGCGGGCGCCCTGACCGCCTTCGACTCGAACTCGTACACCAACCGGCTCGGCCTGCCGGTGCGGGCCGACCGGCTCGCCGTGCTGACCCGCACGCTCGACGGGATCGCCGCGCCGCTGCACACCTGGTACGGGGTGCGGGTGTTCACCGACAACGTCTCCAACGACGCGGAGCTTCCGGCCGCCGACGAGCTGGAGCGGCTGCTCTCCGCCGAGGACCGGGCGGGCCGCACCGACCCCTACCGCCACACCGCCGCGCTGCTGCACCTCTTCGGCGTACGGGGCTGAGGTTCCGGGCGTACGGGGCCTGGTTCCCCGGCGTACCGGGCCGTGGCAGGGGTATCCGCCGAACGGGCCCCGGCCCGGGACCCCGGTACCTGATCGGGCCCACCGACAGGCCGTCATATCGGACCAAAGGGATACTCCTGCCATGGATGCATCTCTTCGCCCCGGCCGGGTGCGCCGTGTGGCGGCGCCGCTGACCGCCGCCGTCGCCACCGCCGTTCTGCTCGGCGGCTGTTCGGGCGGCGCGACCGCCACGGCGCCCAAGTCGGCGAATCCGTCCGCCAGTTCACCGGCCGCCCAGCGCAACGGCTCCGGCGTGACCGACAGCCTGCAGAGCGACTACCAGCGGGTCATCAAGAACGTGCTGCCCTCCGTCGTGCAGATCGACGCGTCCAACAGCCTCGGGTCCGGGATCGTCTACGACGACCAGGGGCACATCGTCACCAACGCCCACGTGGTCGGCAACGAGCGCACGTTCAAGGTGTCGACGTCCGGCAGCGGCTCGGCGATCACCGCGCGGCTCGTGTCGTCCTACCCCGAGCAGGACCTGGCCGTCATCAAGCTCGACTCGATGCCGAACGGGCTCAAGGCGGCGCGGTTCGGCGACTCGGCCAAGGTCGAGATGGGCCAGATCGTGCTGGCGATGGGCTCTCCGCTGGGCCTGTCGTCCAGCGTCACCCAGGGCATCGTGTCCGCGACCGGACGCACCGTCTCCGAGGGCAGCGCGGGCGGCGGGACCGGCGCCACCATCGCGAACATGGTGCAGACCTCGGCCGCGATCAACCCGGGCAACAGCGGCGGCGCACTGGTGAACCTGGACAGCGAGGTCATCGGCATTCCGACGCTCGCCGCGACCGACCCGGACATGGGCGGCAGCGCGGCCCCCGGCATCGGCTTCGCCATTCCGGTGTCGATGGTCAGGACGGTCGCCGACCAGATCATCAAGAGCGGCAAGGTCACCGACTCGGGCCGGGCGGCGCTCGGCATCACCGGCCGCACGGTGGTGAACGGCGGCTACCAGCCCGCCGGGGTCGCGATCGTGCAGGCCCCGGCGAACGGGGCGGCCGCCAAGGCCGGCCTGAGGGCGGGCGACATCATCACCAGGCTGAACGACACCGACATCGCGACCATCACCTCCCTGACGGAGGCGCTGGCCGCGGACAAGCCCGGCCAGAAGGTCACGGTGACCTACACGCGCGACGGCGCGAAGAAGACCGCCGAGGTCACCCTCGGCGAGATCTGAGCGGGGCCGGGGGCGTCGCGTGCGCCCCCGGCCGGACCCTCAGACCTGTTCGGCGTGCAGACTCATCGGGCCGTAGATCTTCGTGCCGTCCTCGAAGAGGAACACCTGGTCGGCCCCGCCTTCGAGCAGGTCCTTCCACACCTCACCGATCCAGGACTCCGCATCGCCCTGGGTCGTGAACTCCTCCGGCGCCACCGCCGGCTCGACCTCCGTACCGTCCGACTTCTCGAAACGCCACGTCCACGCCATGTCCGCCTCCTGGGTCACGTTGCTGCCCGCAGCGTAACCGGGCGCGCAAGAGGGCCGTCGACGCGGGAGGATCGTGCGTGTGGAACTGACTCTCCTCGGCACCGGGGCCCCCGCCGGCCTGCCGCGCCCCGACTGTCCCTGCGCCGCGTGCGCCCTCGCCCGTGGCAAGGACGCCCGCGCCGCCACCGCCCTGCTCGTCGACGGCGCGCTGCTGCTCGACCTCACCCCGGGCGCGGCGCTCGCCGCGGCCCGCGCCGGGCACTCCCTCGCCGGGGTGCGCCAGGTGCTGCTCACCCATCCGCACGACGGGCCCCCCGTGGAGCTGCCCGCCGGTCTTCCCGCGGCGGGTCGGGTGCCGGACGGCCGCAGGCTGACGCTGATCAGCGGGCACCGGGTGCGCGCCGTGCCGCTGGACTCGCCGGGCACCGGGTACGAGGTGACGTCGCCCGAGGGAGAGCGGCTCCTCTACCTGCCGCCCGGCGGCGCCCCGGCGGGCCCCGCCGAAGTGCGGCCGTACGACATGGTGGTGGCCGATGTGTCCGGGCGGCCGGACGCGCTCGCGCGGCTGCGGGCGGCCGGCGGCATCGGCCCCGCGACCGATGTGATCGCGGTGCACATCGACCACGACGTGCCGCCCGGGCGGGAGTTGGAGCGCCGGCTCGCCGCCCTCGGCGCGCGTGCGGTGCCGGACGGCACGACGCTGATCGTCGGCGAGTACCACGCGGTGCCCGACCTGCCGCGCCGCACGCTCGTCCTCGGCGGGGCCCGCTCGGGCAAGTCGCTGGAGGCCGAACGGCGCCTCGGCGGCTTCCCCGGCGTCGTGTACGTGGCGACGGGCGGCGGCCGGGACGGCGACGCGGAGTGGGCGGCGCGGGTCGGGCTGCACCGCGAACGGCGGCCGGCCTCCTGGCGCACCGAGGAGACCTGCGAACTCGCGCCGCTGCTCGACGAGCCGGGACCGCCGCTCCTGATCGACTGTCTGGCGCTGTGGCTGACCGACGCGATGGACCGGGTCGGCGCCTGGGACGACGAGAAGTGGGCGGCGGGCGGCGAGCGCGCCCTGAGGGAGCGTACGGAGGAACTCGTCGCGGCGGTGCGGTCCACCGCGCGGACGGTGGTGGCGGTGAGCAACGAGGTGGGCTCGGGCGTGGTCCCCGCGACGTCGTCGGGAAGGCGGTTCCGGGACGAACTCGGGCGCCTGAACGCGGCGTTCGCGGCCGAGTGCGAGCAGGTGCTGCTCGTCGTCGCGGGCCAGGCGCTCACGCTGCGCGGCTGATGTCCACTCGCTGGCGGTACTGTTCGGCAAATGAGCAGGCTGAACCTGGACGACTTCTCCGATCTGATCGAACGCCCCGACAACGGTGTGCGGCGTGACGCCGAGGAACGCCGGGAGCGGCTGACCGTGCCGCCCGGCGCGCTCGGCCGGCTCGACGAGCTGGCCACCTGGCTGTCGGCGGCGCAGGGCGCCAGCCCGGTACGGGCCGTGGAGCGCCCCCGCGTGATCCTCTTCGCGGGGGACCACGGCGTGGCCGGGCTCGGCGTCTCGGCCCGCCCCGCCTCCTCGGCGCACACCCTCGTACGCTCCGTCCTGGAGGGCGAGAGCCCCGTCGCGGTGCTCGCCCGCCGCCAGGGCGCCTCGGTCCGCGTCGTCGACGCCGGCCTGGACTGCGACCCCGCCCTGCTGCCCGAGGACGTCGTGCGCCACCGGGTGCGGCGCGGCAGCGGCCGGATCGACGTCGAGGACGCCCTGACCGTCGAGGAGGCGGAGGCGGCCGTGCGGCTCGGCGTGAGGATCGCCGACGAGGAGGCGGACGCCGGCACCGACCTGGTGGTGCTCGGCGACCTCAGCGTGGGCGGCACCACCCCGGCGGCGGTCCTGATCGCGGCCCTGTGCGGCACGGACGCCTCGGTGGTCACCGGCCGCGGCGGCGCCGCGATCGACGACCTGGCCTGGATGCGCAAGTGCGCCGCGATCCGCGACGCGCTGCGCCGGGCGCGGCCGGTTCTCGGCGATCAGCTCGAACTTCTGGCCGCGGTGGGCGGCGCGGACCTTGCCGCCGCCACCGGTTTCCTGCTGCAGTGTGCGGTGCGCAGACTGCCGGTGATCCTGGACGGGGTCGTCTCGTCGGCCTGTGCGCTGGTGGCCCAGCGGGCGGCCTTCCGGGCTCCGGACTGGTGGCTCGCGGGCCAGTTGAGCGGCGAGCCGGGCCAGGCGAAGGCGCTGGACCGGATGGCACTCAACCCTCTGCTCGATCATGGCGTCACAGTGGGCGAAGGAACCGGGGCATTGCTCGCTCTTCCCCTCGTACAAGCCGCGGCCGATCTGGCCGCGGAGCTGCCCGAGCGCACTGACCAGCGCGCGGAGAGCGGCGAGGAGAGCGGCGACGCGTGAGCCACGGCAGAGCCGGGGGGCCTCCCCCCGGCTCGGCCTGCGGCCGCTGTGAAACGCTTTGCCCCCATATCATCGCGTTTCATGGGAGAAGTCCGCTTGAGCACCACTGAAGGAACGAACCGGAGCACCCCCCGCTCGCGGACCGGCGCGGCGTTCGCCGTCTGGTACCTGCGCGTGGTGACGTTCATCAACTTCCTCAGTGCCGTGTGGGTGACCCTCGGCCAGGGGCTGCGGCGGCACAACACGGACGACTACTTCACGCCGTACCTGCTCGAAGCCGGCTTCACCTCCGGTCTCGTCACGCTCTTCCTCGCCGTCACCATGCGCCGCCGCAAGCGGGCCGCCTGGATCCTCAACATGGTGCTCGGCGGGCTCTTCCTGATGCTGTTCGCGTTCGCCATGTCGTACGCGGAGATCCACCGCTACGCCCAGAACTGGATCTCGCTCGCCCTCACCGCGGCGTTCGTGCTCGCCCTCCTGGTGGGCCGCCGCGAGTTCTACGCCAAGGGCGACCGCTCCAACCCGCTGGCGGCGATCGCCACCGCCGTCGGCGGCCTGCTCGTCACCTCGCTCATCGCGGCGGTCCTGGTCAGCGCCACCAACACCTATGACGGCACCGACCAGTCGACGTTCCTGCGGCGCTGGCGCTACGGCGTGATGCGCCTGGTGTTCCTGGTCCCCGACGACCGGCACACCCAGGGCGTCACCACCCCCGGCTGGGTCAACGTCACCATCAACGTGCTGGCCACGCTGCTCCTGCTCGCGGTCATCTTCGCGGCCTTCCGCAACCGCAGGGCCGTCGACCCGCTCACCGTCGAGGACGAGGAGAGGCTCCGCGCGCTCCTGGACAAGCAGGGCGAGCGCGACTCCCTCGGCTACTTCGCGCTGCGCCGCGAGAAGGCCGTCATCTGGTCCCCGACCGGCAAGGCCGCCGTCACCTACCGGGTCATCAACAGCGTCTCGCTGGCCTCCGGCGACCCGATCGGCGACCCCGAGGCCTGGCCGGGCGCGATCGAGCCCTGGCTCGCCGAGGCCCGCGCGCACGGCTGGATCCCGGCCGTCACCGGCGCCAGCGAGGAGGCCGGGCAGATCTACGCCCGGCACGGCCTCGACGCCCTGGAGATGGGCGACGAGGCGATCGTGGAGACCGCCGAGTTCACCCTGGACGGCCGCGCGATGCGGACGGTGCGCCAGGCGTACAACCGGGTGAAGAGGGCCGGGTACGAGGTGCGGATCCGCCGTCACGCGGACATTCCTGCCGAAGAGATGAACGAACTTCTGCGCAAGGCCGACGACTGGCGCGACGGCGCCACCGAACGCGGCTTCTCCATGGCGCTCGGCCGGCTCGGCGACCCCGCCGACGGCCAGTGCATGATGCTCGAATGCTTCGACGGCGACGGCGAGTTGAGGGCGCTGCTCAGCTTCGTCCCCTGGGGCCCCGAGGGGCTCTCGCTGGACCTGATGCGGCGTGACCGCGACTCCGAGAACGGCCTGATCGAGTTCATGGTGATCGAACTCCTGCAGCGCGCCAAGGAGATCAAGATCACTCAGGTCTCACTGAACTTCGCGATGTTCCGTTCCGTCTTCGAGCGCGGCTCGAAGCTCGGGGCAGGACCCGTGCTGAGGCTGTGGCGCTCGCTCCTCAGCTTCTTCTCCCGCTGGTGGCAGATCGAGTCCCTCTACCGGTCCAACGCCAAGTACCGGCCGATCTGGGAGCCGCGGTTCACCTTGTTCGAGAAGAGTGCGGACCTCCCGCGCATCGCCATCGCGTCCGCGCGCGCCGAGGGATTCCTGGAGGCACCGGGCCTGCCCAAGTGGCTGCACCGCAGACACCTGGAGTCCGAGAGATGAGCGGTGGGGCACGGAACTGGGTGCTCCGGTTCGCCGAGCGCGAATGGGGGCCCCTGTTCAAGACCGTGAAGTACGCGCTGCGCACGCAGCGCTGGCGGGCCATCTGGCTGACGCTCTCCGCGGTCGCCCTCACCTCGGTCTTCCAGGCCATCCAGAACCAGTCCTGGGGCTTCAGACCGATCCAGATCATCGGTTCCGTGAAGGCCGACTACCCCCTGTGGATCTCGCTCCTGCGCACCCCGTTCTCGCTCTTCGTGCCCGCCCTCGACCTGCCGGTGTGGGGCGCGCTGGCCCAGGTGCTGCTCGTGTTCGGCATCGCGGAGATCTGCATCGGGCGGGGCCGGATGCTGCTCATCGCCTACGCCGCGACGCTGGCCGGCACCCTGTACGCGCGGGTCGGCATCCGGATCGGCCCCGACAGCGTCTTCGGACTGCCCGCCTCCGCCGCCGACATGGTCGACACCGGCCCCTCGGCGGCCGTCGTCGCCCTCGCGGTGTACGTGTGCTGGCGCTACCGGGCGTACTGGACGGCCGGGGTCGTGGTGGGCTCGATGGTCGTCGAGGTCGTGCTCAAGAACAACCTGGCGGGCAAGGAGCACATCGCGGCCCTGATCGCCGTCGCCGTGATCTGCTGGATCACCTGGGCGCGGCGCAAGAGGCGGCGGGACCGCCATGATCAGGGGCGGCGCACCGGAAGCTTGTCGGGTGCGCCGCCGATCCAGTCCTGAAGGCGGCGGCGCGGCATGGACCAGCGCCGGTCGTGCCGGTAGGCCCGCAGCCGGGACCGGGCCCTGGCGCGCGGCCGTTTGCGGTAGAAGCGCTGGGCCCACGGGGAACCCGGCCGGGCGAGCCTGATCGCGCCGAACAGGGCCACGAACGGCACGAAGATGCCGAGCACCGCCACCCGCACCTTGCCCTTGAACAGCGCGATCAGCACGAAGCAGAAGTTGATCGCGATCGTGGTGATGAACGAGGCGCGGTCCTGCCGCTCCCCGGGGCTCACGTCATTGACGCCGAGCGGTGAGAAACCGGCGAGCACCAGCGTCATGAGGGCGGCGGTGAGCACCACCATCTCGACGCTCTTGCGCCCGTTCTCGCTCCAGTACACGTCGTCCAGGTGCAGGATCAGCGCGAACTCGTCGAGGACCAGCCCCGCGCCCATCCCGAACAGGACGGCGAAGACGGCCGCCGCGATGCCGTGCCGGCCGCTGCCGACCGCGCCGAAGCCGCCGATGATGACGAGGATGACCCCGGGCACCACGTGGTGGATGTGCAGACCGCCGGGCCTGATGTTCCGGAAGGGGCCGCGACCGGCCCTGATCAGCCGGGTGATGGAGCGTGTGACCACGAACGTCACGACGAACGCGGCCAGTGCGAGCAGCATGGGGAGCTTCCCCGGCTCGGTGATGTTGCGGTAGAACCAGTGACCCATCCCACCCGCTCCTGTTTGCTCCGATATGCGCAATTTACCGTCGGAGGCGGCCGGAGTGCTCGGGATAGCCTGCGCCGGTGAAACCAAGCAAGGCCCTGCACGGCGTACGTTTCGCCTTCGGCACCCTCACCGTCTTCCCCGCCCGCATCACCCGGTGGGACCGCTCCGCCGCCCGCGCGGGCATGACGCTCGCCCCGCTGGCCGGGCTCGCCGTCGGCCTGTGCGCGGCCGCCGCGGGCGCGGGGCTCTGGGCGCTCGGGGCCGGGGCACTGCTCGCGGGCGTGGTGAGCGCGGCCGCGCCCGCCCTGCTGACCCGGGGTCTGCATCTGGACGGGCTCGCCGATGTCGCCGACGGGCTCGGCAGCGCCAAGCCGGCCGAGGACGCGCTGCGGATCATGAAGCAGAGCGACATCGGCCCGTTCGGCGTCGTCACGCTGCTGTTCTGCCTCCTCGCCCAGATCGCGGCCCTGGCCCATCTGTACGAGCGGGACGGCTGGGCCAGGGGCGCGGTGGGCGCCGTCGTGGCGGCCGTGGCCGCCCGCACCGCGCTGACCCTGGCCTCCCGGCGCGGCGTCCCGGCGGCCCGCCCCGACGGGCTCGGCTCGGTGGTGGCGGGCACGGTGCCGGGCCCTCGCGCCCTGGTGGTCGCCGCCCTGGTCACGGCGGCCTGCGCGGCGGCGGGAGGGCTGTTCGGGCCCTGGCCCGCGCTGCACTTCGCGCTCGCCGCCGCGGCCGGGCCGGCGGCTGCTCAGCTGCTCCTGCGGCGCTGCGTACGGCGGTTCGGCGGGGTGACGGGCGATGTGTTCGGGGCGGTCGCGGAGGCCTCGGCGACCGTGACCCTGGTGGCCCTCACGCTCGGCTGACGGGCGCGGAGCCTCAGCAGGGGTCGCGCCACACCTGGAGGTCGTACTTCTTCGCCATCGAGCTGAGGCCCAGCTTCTTGGACTGGGCGCAGAAGCGGGCCGGGGGCAGCTCGTACTCCACGTGGAAGACGGCCTTGCCCGCCTCGACGAACGGCGTGAGCCTGTCGCACTCGTGGTACTGGGCGCACTGCTCGTTGACCGCGAAGTCGAAGTGGGCCAGCAGTCGCGGGATCTGGTCGAGGTCGTTCTTGAGCCCCACGGCCAGGCCCCGGTCGTGGGCCAGCCGGGCGATCAGCTCGTTGTAGCGGAGCTGGTCGGCGGCCTTGAGGGGGAAGCCGGTGTCGTTGTTGTAGCCGTCCATGTTGTCCGGCTCGACCGCGTCGAAGCCCTTGGACCGGCACAGGTCGAAGCGCTGGGCGATCAAGGGCTCCAGGACGTCGGTGCGGCGGATGTCGAGCCACTTCTCGCCGTCCCAGCCGTTGCCCTTGCCGAGCACCTCCTTCGGGAACCGACCCGCGTCGGGCCGCCAGTTCTCCCAGGCGCCCGTCGAGACGTAGCAGATGACCTTGCGGCCCCTGCGGTGCAGATCGGCCACGGCCGCCGCGCTCTGGTCGAACGCGTCGATGTCGTAGACCTGGGCGTCGACGGCCGGGTCGAGCCTGCCCTTGAGCTGCCACTGCCAGGTGAGGCCCGGCCGGGGCTGCCAGTGCGGGCCCGAGGGCGCCGGGGGCGCGGTGTCCCGGCCGTCCCCGTCCCCGTCGCCGGGCCCGTCCGGGGAACCGGTGCAGGCGGCCAGCAGGAGCAGCGGGAGCAGCGGCCACAGTGCGCGTCTCACCGGGCGGGCTCCAGGCGGTGCGGCAACGTGCCCCAGGGATGCGGCAGTTGACCGGGTACGAGGCAGTGGACCGGGGCCTGCGCGACCGCGTCCGGCGGGGCCTCGTACACCAGGTGGCAGGTGTCGGGCCCGGTCGGCCCGGCCGGCCGGTACGCCGACCAGGGCCCCTCGAAGGTGACCAGGAGGTCGGCGATCCGGCCGTAGCCGGGGTGCGGGACCGCCCCGTGGTTCAGGACCAGCGTGACGTACGTGTCGTAGGTCGCGGCGAGCGCGGTGCGCAGGTCGGCGTAGTAGGGCAGTTGGCGGGCGGAGGTGGCCGCCTGGTCGAGGAAGAGCCCGTGCACCCCGTACCAGTCGTGGTGGCGGGCCGCCTCGCGCACCACGTCCTGGGGAGGGCGCCCGCCGTAGGCGGTGTCCACGTAGCCGAGGACCCGCACCCCCGCCGAGCGCAGCCGGCCGGCCACCGCCGCGAACGCCTCGTCGGGTGAACTCCCGGCGCCGTTGGCCGGGTTGAGGACGACCCCGTACAGCGAGGGCGCGGCGGCGATCAGCGCGTCCCAGGCGTCGGGGCGCTCGGCCGGGTGCTCGTAATAGGGCACCAACAGCTTGCTCATGTGCTTCCTCGCAGCGTGCTCGGGATACTCGGGGCGCTCCGCGTCGGTGTCATGGGCGGTGGGCGGTCGCCCTTCCCAGTAGGACACAGACCAGGGCGGCCAGCAGCGCGGCCGCGGTCCCCGACACCACCGGGCCGGCCGTCGGCGGCGCACCCAGGACGAGCGCCAGGGTCTGGGCGACGGCCGCCGCGCAGCACACCAGGGCCGCGCCGGGCGCCGCCCCGAACGACTGGAGCAGCAGCCCGGTCCAGAGCACCGCGCCGATCAGGAGCAGGGTCGCGAGGCGCGCCCCGCCCAGGGCCGGGGCGCCCGGCCACAGCCGGGTGCCCGCCTCGGCGAGCGCGGCGAGCACCAGCAGGTAGACGCCGAGGCATCCGGTCACCGTGGTGACGACCGAGCCGCGGAAGCCCCGGGCGCTCCGGGTGGCCCGCAGGCCCGTGACGCTCCGGGCGCGGAAGCGGTGCAGCAGCCATTCGGCGGGGCCCATGCTGAGCGTGAGGGCGACCGCGGACGGCCCGGCGACGGTGCCCGTCGAGCCGTGCCGGAAGATGTCGCCGAGGGCGGCGTACAGCACGAGCACTCCGGTGCCGAGCCCGAACAGGCCGTACGGGACGGAGGCGGCGAGCCGGGGCGAGACGGCGCCGTGCGGCCCGGCCCCGGCCTCCTCGCGGCGCAGGGTGAGGACGGCGAGCGTGACCGCGGCGATCAGCGAGACGAGCAGGAGCAGCGGTCCGACGACGCTGGGGAGCCCCGGCACGACTCCCGGCGTCAGCGGCAACAGGGCCCAGAACAACAGGCGTTGACGGCCGAGCACCAGCAGGGCGGTGGCCGCCGACAGATAGCAGCACTGGCCGGCGGCGAACGCGGCGGCGGACAGTTCGCCGGGGCCGGTCACGGCGACGGCGGACAGCGCGCTGAGGGCGGCCCCGAGCGGGGCCCCCAGACGCAGGGCGCGGACGGCGGCCGGGCGGTCGGCGAGGCTGAGCCAGGAGTGGGCGCGGTGCGAGAGCGACTGGTTCCACACCCAGCCGGTGACCGTGCCCGCGAGCAGCGGAATGGTTCCGGCGGGCAGTCCGAACGTGGTGCGGGGCCCGGCGAGCAGGGGCGCCCCGAGAACGTAGGCGAGTCCGGGGAGGGCGAAGACGAGGCCGCGCAGGAGACACGAGCCGAGCTGGGCGTGCCAGGGCTCGGGGGGCGGGGCGACAGTCGCGGGATAGCGGCGCTCGACGCGGCCGTAGAGCTCTTCGGCGAGCGCGAAGGAGTCGGGGTGCCCGTAGCGGGCGCTTATCTGGGCGTCGGTCATGCCGTCGGACTCGATGACCGCGGCTATCTCGTCCGGGTGGACGGCCACGGCTATCAAGTCGTCCAGGCGATGGGCGAGTTCGGATACCGGGTCGTCCTCGCGCGGTCCGGCCGGCCGCTGGCGCGGGATGAAGGGCAGGGTGTCCCGCCCCTCGTCCCCGCCGATCCACAGGGAACCGCTCACCGGGCGGCCCCGCCGAGGGTGGCGGCCGGGGGCTCCTGGGACAGCTCGCGGCACCAGGGGCCCACGAGCCGCAGCGTCCAGTCGTCCTCGGGCGTGAACTCGGCTGCCGTGAGGCCGACTTCGGGGTTTCCGGCCAGTTCCCGGTAGATCCGGCGGAAGCCGTCCACCGAGCGGTGCAGGGTGAACTTGTCGATCACGCGCTGCCGGGCGGCGGCGCCGAGCCGGGCCCGCCGTTCGTCGTCGCGGAGCAGCCCGACGGCCGCCTCGGCCATCACGGCCGGCTCCCGTGGCGGCACCACGAGCCCCGCGTCGCCCGCAGCCTCGCGTACGCCTCCGACGTCCGTGGAGACGGTGGCGCGGCCGCAGGACATCGCCTCGATCAGCGAGAACGGGAAGCCCTCGCTGATGCTGGACAGCATCACCACACTGCCCGAGGCGTACGCGCTCGCCACGTCGGTGACGCGGCCCTCGTAGGAGATGCCGTCGGCGACGCCGAGTTCGGCGGCCAGCTTCTCCAGTCGGGTCTTGTAGTCCTCGCCGCCGGCCGGCACTCCCCCGTACAACCGCAGCCGGGTGTCCGGGAGTTCGGCGCGCACGATGGCGTACGAGCGGATCAGGGTCTCCAGGTCCTTGATCGGGTCGATGCGTCCGCACCAGGTCAGGGTGGGGACGGCCGGATCGGGTCCGGCGTGCGGGAACAGGTCGGGGTCCACGCCGTTGTAGACGGTGCGGATGCGCTCGGCGGGGGCGCCTCCGCGCTCCTCCCAGCGGCGGTTGTACTGGTTGCACGGCGTGATGAGGTCGGCCCTGCGGTAGCCGAGCGTGTTGAGCTCCCGGTAGAAGCCCAACAGGACCGCTTTCACCGGCCAGTTCTGCTCGCCGGTGCGGTAGCCGAGGTAGCGCTCGCGCAGGTAGATGCCGTGTTCGGTGAGCAGGAACGGCACCCCGTCGAAGTACTGCGCGGCGAGTGCGGGCAGCGTGGCGAGGCCGCTGCTGACCGCGTGCGCCACGCTGTCCGCCGGAATGCGGGCGGACAGCGGGCGCAGTGCGTGTTCCAGGAGGTCGGTCACGGTCAGGGCGTCGTGCACGGTGGGTTTCGCCCTGGACAGTGCCAGGTGCGGCATGGTCCAGATCCACATCAGCGACTTGAGGGCCGCCTCGGAGCGGAGCGCCGCCGAGAGCCGCCCGTCCCGGGCCAGTTCCGCCAGGCCGTAGAGGGCCGAGGCGAAGTCACAGCCGGACTCCGGGTCGAGCATGGCGAGCAGGAAGCGCTCGTAGGTGTCGGTGAACCGGCGCCTCTCCTTGCCCAGGAGCGGCCGCCGCCTGCCGGGCTGCGGCCCCCACAGGGGGAAGGCCGTGTGCCGGTAGACGTTGGCCGGGAGCTCCCAGGCGACCGGCTCACGGCCGCTGCCGGTGAGGGCGACGACGTTGAAGTCGACCTCCGGCATGCCGCGTACGAGCTGGTCGCACCAGGTGCTCACACCCCCGTGCATATGCGGATATGTGCCTTCCGTGAGCATGGTGACATGACGGCCACTGCTCGGCATGGTTGTCCCCCCAGGACAAGCGGTCGTGCGTTACCGGCGATCAGGCGCTGGTCAGGCCGGCAGCTTCAGCGTGATCGCCGACTGGAGCAGCTCGGGCGACGACCAGTCGGAGCGCTCGCCCGCGTAGGGCGTCCCGAACGCGGCGGTGCCGATGAGCAGTTGCTTGAGCGTGCCCGACGGTGCCGTGATCGGTGCGGCCACCCCCTTCGGGGCCTGCACGGTCACCGCGGTGCCGATCCGGTAGGCGGTCACCGAACCGGAAGCCAGCGCCTTGTCCCAGGACGCGCGGCGGCTGAACTCGGTTCCCGCGTCCTTCTCGCGCAGGTTCACGATGGGCGCGCTGTCCGCGTACAGCGCCTTGTAGTCGCCGAGCACCTTGTCGAGGACCGGGTAGAGGATCCGCTCCTCGGCCAGGTTCGACTGGTGGACGTAGTGCGGCCGCGGGTCGTTCCACAGGACGTGGCTGAGCGCCGTCTTGGCCTCGCGGGGAACGATGTACGACTGGTAGCCGGTGGCGGTGTCCAGCGGCGCGGTCATGCAGGTGGAGGCCGGGTTGTCCTCGCAGATGCCGCTTCCGCCGTTGGCCTTCGAGGTGTACAGCCAGTTGTACTCGTCGGTCATCTCGGCGGCCTTGCCGACGTTGTAGTACACGTTCATCGGGTGCCGCGGCACCGTGAGGGCCGCGCCGACGGCGCGCTGGTTCGGCTCGCGCGAGGAGTCGCTGCCGGCCCACTTGATCCCGTTGTCGGCGAAGGCGCCCGCAAGGTTCGGGTTGTCGTCGGGCTGCTGCGGCAGCACCTTCATGCCGGAGTGCTCACCGGTGACGATCTCGCTCTTGTCGACCGGGAGGCCCTTCTGGACGGCCCAGTTGTAGTTCTGCGAGATCTGCGAGGAGATGTCGGCCCGGCTCATCCACTGGGTGGAGCCGTCGGCGTTCTTCTTGCACACCCACGGCACGACGGTGTTGTCCTGCACACAGCCCAGGAACTCGTGCGTGTACGTGTGGTTCATCCAGCGGAACTTGGCCTTGTCGGCGAGCAGTTGGGCCGCGAGGGCGTCGGTGCCGCCGTTCTCGGTCTTCCACTCCTCGCCCGAGCCCGCGTTGAAGACCATGTCGAGCGTGAACCCGTTGGTGGCCTCCCACTGCGCCGCGTACTGGGCGTCGGCCGCGGTCATGCGGATGTCCGTGCTCGCGGTGCCGCCGTCGGGGCAGTCGAAGTCGCCCGGGGTGCAGTTGTTGACGCTGTCCCAGCGGGCGTCCGGCGCGAACACGTCGTCGACGTGCACCGAGAAGTAGTTGCGGCTCTGGCCGAGGTGCACCCCCTGGGTCACCCACTCCACCATGCCCTTGGCCAGCGCCTGGAACTGCTGCTGGTACTGGTTGTAGGCGAAGGTGACGACCAGTTCGCTGCGGCCGTCGTGGGTGTACTGGCCGAGCATGGAGCCGCCCGACGGGGCGTCGAGGTAGCTGGTGAAGCCGTCCCGGGGACGGGCCGCGTAGCCGTAACTCTCGGGCACCGCCGGGTCGTTGTCCTCGAAGGTGAGCGGGCCGTCGAGGTACCCGAAGGGCCCCGCCTTGCCGGCCGCGCTGACCTGCGTCTTCACGCCGTCCAGGGGTCCGGAGAAACCGCCCGGCTGGTCGGTGTAGTCGAGCCCGACCTCGGGGTGGGCCCAGGTGTACGCGTCGATCTGGCGGATCCCGAAGGTCTTCTCGTACGCGGCGAGCGCGGCCTGCTCGGGGGCCGCTGCGCTGCCGAACGGGATCTCGTTGGGCGCGACGACGCCCTGGAACTTGGCGTGCGGACGGCCCGCGATGGTGTCGCTGAGGAACGCGGCGTTGATCGTCGGCCGCCCCGCGGCGCCCAACGCGACCGTCTGGTACGGCACTCCGGTGTTCTTCAGCTCGGCGACGACGGCACCGACCGCGCTTCCGCCGTCGTCGAGTACCAGCACCTTCAGATCGATCCGCGGCAGCACCGTGGCCGCCGCGTTGGCGGCCGGTATGGCCGTCGCGAGCAGTCCGGTGGCCATCAGCGCCGTGAGCGCAAGCCGCGATCTGCCCGTTTTCAAGGCCTTCGCCTTCATATGTCCCCCCTCGTAGGGTCCTCCGTACGCGGAGTGCGCATGGAGAACCTGTGGTGATGATGCAAAGGGGCGCGATGCCCCTTGTCCCGATTGAGGCGAGTGTGACGGAGCTCTCAGCGAGCGTGCGGGCCAAACGTGAAAGAGACACCACGGATGAGTGAATTACGGCCACCGCTATCGAACGTCGTCACCCCGCGTAGGCTCGTGGCTGGTGGTCGACCCGCCCGAAATACGATGTACCGGGTCCCGGCCGGCCCATCCGACGGTCGAACAAGCCACCAGGCTTCTCAAGGAAGAGAGATCTCACCACCGTGACTGCTCTGACTCTCAGCACTGCCGGTGCGGCGACGCTGCGCGCCGACGCCCTCGTCGTCGGCGTCGCCAAGGCCGCAGGACCCAAGGGTGGGCTGGTCATCGCGCCCGGCGCCGAGGCCGTGGACAAGGCGTTCGGCGGAAAGCTCGCCGCGGTCCTGGAGACCCTCGGCGCCCGGGGCGGCGAGGGTGAGGTGACCAAGGCCGTGTCGCCCTCCGGCCTCAAGGCCCCCTTCGTGCTCGCCGTGGGCCTCGGCACCGCCCCCGCCGAGGACGAGGCGTACGACGGCGAAGTGCTGCGCACCGCCGCGGGCAACGCGGCCCGCGCCCTGCACGGCGTCAAGAAGGCCGCGTTCGCGCTGCCCATCGAGGCCGCCGAGGACATCGAGGCGATCGCCGAGGGCGCCCTGCTCGGCGCCTACGCCTTCACCGCCTACCAGGACCGCGGCCCGGACGCCAAGGGCCCGCTCGCCGAGGTGACGCTGCTCGGCGCCAAGCCGCGCGACAAGGCCCACAAGGCCGCCGTCGAGCGCTCCCTGGCGCTGACCGAGGAGATGAACCGCGCCCGCGACCTGATCAACACCCCGCCGAACGACCTGACCCCCGAGGCCTTCGCCGCGGTGGTCTCGGCCGCCGGCAAGGAGCACGGCCTCAAGGTCCAGGTGCTCGACGAGAAGGCCCTGGAGAAGGGCGGCTTCGGCGGCATCCTCGGCGTCGGCGTCGGTTCCGAGAACCCGCCGCGCCTGGTGAAGATCACGTACACGCACGCCAAGAACGCCAAGCACCTCGCGCTCGTCGGCAAGGGCATCACCTACGACTCGGGCGGCATCTCGCTCAAGCCGGCCGGCCACAACGAGACGATGAAGTGCGACATGAGCGGCGCCGCCGCCGTGTTCGCCGCCGTCGTCGCGGCCGCGCGCCTGGGCCTCGAAGTGAACGTCACCGGCTGGCTCGCGCTCGCCGAGAACATGCCGTCGGGCTCCGCCACCCGCCCCGGCGACGTGCTGCGCATGTACAGCGGCAAGACCGTCGAGGTCCTCAACACCGACGCCGAGGGCCGGCTCGTCCTGGCCGACGCGCTGTGGAAGGCCTCCGAGGAGAAGCCGGACGCGATCGTCGACGTGGCGACGCTGACCGGCGCGATGGTGCTCGCCCTCGGCGACCACACCTTCGGCATCATGGCCAACGACGACGCCTTCCGCACCGCGATCCACGAGATCGCCGAGGAGTCCGGCGAGCAGTCCTGGCCGATGCCGCTGCCCGCGAACCTGCGCAAGACCATGGACTCCCCCACCGCCGACCTCGCCAACATGGGCGTGCGGATGGGCGGCGGCCTGGTGGCCGGCCTGTTCCTCAAGGAGTTCGTGGGCGAGGGCATCACCTGGGCCCACCTGGACATCGCGGGCCCCGCCTACAACGACGGCGCACCGCACGGCTACACCCCCAAGGGCGGCACCGGCTCCTCGGTGCGCACCCTGGTCCGGCTCGCGGAGCGCACCGCCTCGGGCGACCTCGGCTGACAGCCCGTCCACAGCCGACACACAGGGCGGCCCCGGGCACAAGCGCCGGGGCCGCCCGTGTTCACGCTCCGTACCGTCACGCTTCGGCCGGATTTCGCTGTAGATGAAATCCGTACGTCTTCGCGTGGCGGTGGAGTGACGTCTGAGAGGCGCTGAGCCCGACGATCAGCCGTCTCAGACCCCGGCCCCGCGTCCCGCCTTCCGTCAACAAGTGCGAAGATGGGTTCTCGGCAGGACAGGGCCCCCACCACAGGGCCGAAGATAAGCGGCCGAACACCAGCCGCCGCCGGTCATCGACGACCGCGCCCGGCGCACATGCATGGAGGACGTGACGTGGCGAACGACGCCAGCACCGTTTTCGACCTAGTGATCCTCGGCGGTGGCAGTGGCGGCTACGCCGCGGCCCTGCGCGGAGCGCAGCTGGGCCTGGACGTCGCACTGATCGAGAAGAACAAGCTCGGCGGCACCTGCCTGCACAACGGCTGCATCCCCACGAAGGCCCTGCTGCACGCCGGCGAGATCGCCGACCAGGCGCGCGAGGCCGGCCAGTTCGGTGTCAAGGCGACCTTCGAGGGCATCGACATCAACGCGGTCCACGCGTACAAGGACGAGGTCATCTCGGGCCTGTACAAGGGACTGCAGGGCCTGGTCGCCTCCCGCAAGGTGACCTACATCGAGGGTGAGGGACGCCTGTCCTCCCCGACCTCGGTGGACGTCAACGGCCAGCGCGTCCAGGGCCGCCACGTCCTCCTCGCGACCGGCTCCGTGCCGAAGTCGCTGCCGGGTCTGGAGATCGACGGCAACCGGATCATCTCCTCCGACCACGCGCTGACCCTGGACCGCGTCCCGCAGTCCGCGATCATCCTGGGCGGCGGCGTCATCGGCGTCGAGTTCGCCTCGGCGTGGAAGTCCTTCGGCACCGACGTCACCGTCATCGAGGGCCTCAAGCACCTCGTGCCGGTCGAGGACGAGAACAGCTCCAAGATCCTTGAGCGCGCGTTCCGCAAGCGCGGCATCAAGTTCAACCTGGGCACCTTCTTCCAGAAGGCCGAGTACACCGCCAACGGTGTGAAGGTCACGCTGGCCGACGGCAAGGAGTTCGAGGCCGAGGTCCTCCTCGTCGCCATCGGCCGCGGCCCGGTCTCCCAGGGCCTCGGTTACGAGGAGCAGGGCGTCGCGATGGACCGCGGCTACGTCCTGGTCGACGAGTACATGCGCACCAACGTGCCCACCGTCTCCGCCGTCGGTGACCTCGTCCCGACGCTCCAGCTCGCGCACGTCGGCTTCGCCGAGGGCATCCTGGTGGCGGAGCGTCTGGCCGGTCTCAAGACCGTCCCGATCGACTACGACGGCGTGCCCCGGGTGACGTACTGCCACCCCGAGGTCGCCTCCGTGGGCATCACCGAGGCCAAGGCCAAGGAGATCTACGGTGCGGACAAGGTCGTCGCTCTGAAGTACAACCTCGCGGGCAACGGCAAGAGCAAGATCCTCAAGACCGCGGGCGAGATCAAGCTCGTCCAGGTCAAGGACGGCGCCGTGGTCGGCGTCCACATGGTCGGTGACCGTATGGGCGAGCAGGTCGGCGAAGCCCAGCTGATCTACAACTGGGAGGCGCTGCCGGCCGAGGTCGCGCAGCTCATCCACGCGCACCCGACGCAGAACGAGGCGCTCGGCGAGGCCCACCTGGCGCTGGCCGGCAAGCCGCTGCACTCCCACGACTAACAGCCCCTCGGGCGCGACGACCACTACCGCAATTTCGTAAGGAGCAACCGAAACCATGTCGGTTTCCGTAACCCTTCCGGCGCTCGGCGAGAGCGTCACCGAGGGCACCGTCACCCGCTGGCTGAAGGCCGAGGGCGAGCGCGTCGAGGCCGACGAGCCGCTGCTCGAGGTCTCGACCGACAAGGTCGACACCGAGATCCCCGCCCCCGCCTCCGGCATCCTGGCCTCCATCAAGGTGGCCGAGGACGAGACCGTCGAGGTCGGCGCCGAGCTCGCCATCATCGACGACGGCACCGGCGCCCCGGCGGCCGAGGCCGCTCCGGCCGCCGAGGCCCCGGCGCAGCAGGCCCCGGCCCAGGAGGCGCCCGCGCCGCAGGCCGCGCCCTCCACCGAGACCGAGACCCCCGCCCCGGCCCCCACGGCCGAGGCCGCCTCCGGCGGTGGCTCCGCCGAGGGCACCGACGTCGTCCTCCCCGCGCTCGGCGAGAGCGTGACCGAGGGCACCGTCACCCGCTGGCTCAAGGAGGTCGGCGAGGAGGTGGCCGAGGACGAGCCGCTGCTCGAGGTCTCCACCGACAAGGTCGACACCGAGATCCCGGCTCCGGTCGCGGGCGTGCTGCTCGAGATCGTCGTCGGTGAGGACGAGACCGCCGAGGTCGGCGCCAAGCTCGCCGTCATCGGCGCCCCGGGTGCCGCTCCCGCCGCGGCCCCGGCTCCGGCCGCCCCGGCCCCCGCGGCCGCCCCGGCTCCGGCTCCGGCTCCGGCCGCTGCCCCGGCGCCCGCTCCGGCCCCGGCTCCCGCCGCCCCGGCCCCGGCCGCCGCTCCGGCCGCCCCCGCCGCTCCGGCTCCGGCCCCCGCCGCCGCTCCGGCCCCGGCTCCGGCCGCCACCCCGGCGCCCGCTCCCGCCGCCACCTCCGGTGACGACGGCGCGTACGTCACGCCGCTGGTCCGCAAGCTCGCCTCCGAGTCCGGTGTGGACCTGGGCGCGGTCAAGGGCACCGGCGTCGGCGGTCGCATCCGCAAGCAGGACGTCATCGCCGCCGCCGAGGCCGCCAAGGCTCCGGCTCCGGCCGCCGCCGCTGCCCCCGCCGCGAAGGCCGCCCCCTCCCTGGAGGCGTCCCCGCTGCGCGGCCAGACGGTCAAGATGACCCGCATGCGCAAGGTCATCGGCGACAACATGATGAAGGCCCTGCACTCGCAGGCGCAGCTCACCAGCGTCGTCGAGGTGGACATCACCAAGCTGATGAAGCTGCGCGCGGCCGCGAAGGACTCCTTCGCCGCCCGCGAGGGCGTCAAGCTGTCCCCGATGCCGTTCTTCGTGAAGGCGGCGGCCCAGGCGCTGAAGGCCCACCCGGTCATCAACGCCCGGATCAACGAGGACGAGGGCACCATCACGTACTTCGACTCGGAGAACATCGGCATCGCCGTGGACTCCGAGAAGGGTCTGATGACCCCGGTCATCAAGAACGCGGGCGGTCTCAACCTCGCCGGCATCTCGAAGGCGACCGCGGAGCTGGCCGGCAAGGTCCGCGCCAACAAGATCACCCCGGACGAGCTGTCCGGCGCGACCTTCACGATCAGCAACACCGGCTCGCGCGGCGCGCTGTTCGACACGGTCATCGTGCCGCCGAACCAGGTCGCCATCCTGGGCATCGGTGCCACCGTGAAGCGTCCCGCGGTGATCGAGACCGCCGAGGGCACCGTCATCGGCATCCGTGACATGACCTACCTCGCGCTCTCCTACGACCACCGTCTGGTGGACGGCGCCGACGCGGCCCGCTACCTGAGCGCGGTCAAGGCGATCCTGGAGGCCGGCGAGTTCGAGGTCGAGCTCGGCCTGTAAGGCTCCGAGAGGCACCGTGGGACGGCTGTAAGACTCGTCTCACCAGCGGCCGCGCCCCCGCCCGGGCTCTTCCCGGGCGGGGGCGCGGCCGTATTGTTTGGACGTCGTCGCTCGCTTTCGTCTGGACGTCGTCGCTCGCCCGAAGGAGCCCCCATGACCGTGCCCGTCGTCCACTCGCTGCGCGAGCAGATCCGCGAGCACATCGTGGAGGGCATCGTCAGCGGGCGCTGGAAGCCCGGTGAGCGGATCGTGGAGCGGCGCATCGCGGTGGAGCTCCAGGTCAGCCAGACGCCCGTGCGCGAGGCGCTGCGCGAGCTGGAGAGCCTGCGCCTCATCGAGTCGGCGCCCAACAAGGGCGTACGGGTGCGGAACCTGAGCGCGGCCGACCTGGAGGAGAGCTATCCGGTGCGGGCCGGTCTGGAGCAGATCGCGGCCGAGCTGGCGGCCGGGCGCCTCGCCGAGGACTGCTCGGCCCTGGAGCCGCACGTGGCGGCCCTGTACGAGGCGGACCGGGCGGCCGACGGCACCGCGCAGGTGCGGCACACGGTCGGTTTCCACCGGGAACTGGTCCGGGCGGCCGACAACAGTGTGCTGTTGCACACATGGGAAGGCCTCGGCATCGAGGTGTTCACGGCGCTCTCGATCCGCTGGCTCGGCACCGTACAGAAGTCGTACGCCGAGGAGCACGAGGACCTCGTGGCGGCGTTCCGGCGGCGGGATCCGGCCATCGGCGCCCTGGTGAAGGCCCATGTCCTGGGGTGCGCGCCGCGTAGCGCCTGACCTGCGCGGCAGGCTGCGGGGCGCCGGACCGTCCAAGGCACCCGGTGCCCATTTTGGCGGCACCCTGTGCCGACTTTCCCGATTCGAAGAAGTTTTTGGCTCAACGCTTTGATCGATCATCGATCGTCGGCATACAGTCAACGGCGGACTCACCGGTCCAAGGCCCCGTCCTGCCAGACAAAGGCCCCTATTTCTCCACCCCCCTCCTGTCCGGAAGGCGGCGATCATGATCGACCCCGTAGCCAAGTTTCCGAGCGAGCTCGACCAGCTCCCGGACCGTGACACCGAGGAGACCGCCGAATGGGCGGCCTCCCTCGATGCCGTCGCCAAGGCCGCCGGCCCGCACCGGGCCGCGTATCTGATGCGCCGCACGCTGCAGCACGCCGAAGGCGCGGGCCTCGCCCTGCCGAAGCTGCTGGAGACGGACTACGTCAACACCATTCCCTCCTCCTCCGAGCCCGTCATCGACGGCGACGAGGAGATGGAGCGCCGGATCACCGCGTGGAACCGCTGGAACGCGGCGGCCATGGTGACCCGGGGCTCGAAGTACGGCGTCGGCGGCCACATCGCGACCTTCGCGTCCGCGGCCTGGCTGTACGAGACCGGCTTCAACCACTTCTTCCGCGGGAAGGAGGGCGACGGATCCGGCGACCAGCTCTACATCCAGGGCCACGCCTCGCCCGGCATCTACGCCCGCGCCTTCCTCGACGGCCGCCTCACCGAGGCGCACCTCGACAAGTTCCGCCAGGAGTCCGGCGGCGACGGCCTGCCCTCCTACCCGCACCCGCGCCGCCTGCCCTGGCTGTGGGAGTTCCCGACCGTCTCCATGGGACTCGGCCCGCTCTCCGCCATCTACCAGGCGCGCTTCAACCGGTACCTCACCAACCGGAACATCAAGGACGTCTCCAACTCCCACGTGTGGGCGTTCCTCGGCGACGGCGAGATGGACGAGCCCGAGTCGACGGCGGCCCTCGCGCTCGCCGCCCGCGAGGGTCTGGACAACCTGACCTTCGTCATCAACTGCAACCTGCAGCGCCTCGACGGCCCGGTCCGCGCCAACTTCAAGATCGTGCAGGAGCTGGAGGCCCAGTTCCGCGGCGCCGGCTGGAACGTCGTGAAGTCGCTGTGGGGCGGCGCCTGGGACGAGCTCTTCCAGCTCGACACCACCGGCGCCCTGGTCCGCCGTCTGCGCGAGGTCCCCGACGCCCAGGTGCAGACGTACCAGACGCGGGACGCGGCCTACATCCGCGAGGACTTCTTCGGCAAGGACCCGGCGCTCGTCGAGATGGCGAAGCTGCTCTCGGACGACAAGATCCTCGAGTGCTTCCACCTCTCCCGTGGTGGCCACGAGCCGCGCAAGGTGTACGCCGCCTACAAGGCCGCCCTGTCCCACAAGGGTGCGCCCACCGTCATCCTGGCGCAGACCGTCAAGGGCTTCACCCTCGGTGAGGGCTTCGCGTCCAAGAACGCGAACCACCAGATGAAGAAGCTCACCAACGACGAGTTCAAGAACATGCGTGACCTTCTTGAACTGCCCATCTCCGACGCGCAGTTCGTCGACGGCCAGGTCCCCTACGGCCACCCCGGCGCCGAGTCCCCCGAGGTCCGCTACCTCCAGGAGCGCCGCGCGGCGCTCGGCGGCCCGGCTCCGGCCCGCCGCAGCCACGCGGTCGCCCCGCTGCCGGCCCCGGCCGACAAGTCGTTCGCGGCCTTCGACAAGGGTTCCGGCAGCCAGTCCATGGCCACCACCATGGCGTTCGTGCGGCTGATGAAGGACCTGATCCGCGACAAGACGACCGGCAAGCGCTGGGTCCCGATCGTCCCGGACGAGGCCCGCACCTTCGGCATGGAGTCGCTGTTCCCCTCGCTCGGCATCTACTCGCCGAAGGGCCAGACGTACGAGCCGGTCGACCGCGACCAGCTGATGTACTACCGCGAGGCCAAGGACGGCCAGATCCTCAACGAGGGCATCACCGAGGCCGGCTCGATGGCCGACTTCATCGCCGCGTCGTCCGCGTACGCCACGCACGGCGAGCCGATGATCCCGTTCTACATCTTCTACTCGATGTTCGGCTGGCAGCGCACGGCCGACCAGATGTGGCAGCTCGGCGACCAGCTGGGCCGCGGCTTCCTGGTGGGCGCCACCGCCGGCCGTACGACCCTGACCGGTGAGGGCCTCCAGCACGCGGACGGCCACTCCCCGGTGATCGCGGCGACCAACCCGGCGGCCCTGTCCTACGACCCGGCCTTCGCCTACGAGGTCGCGGCCATCGTCAAGGACGGTCTGCGCCGGATGTACGGCGAGGCGGCCCCGGGCGAGGACCGGGACGTCTTCTACTACCTCACGGTCTACAACGAGCCGATGCCGCAGCCGGCGAAGCCCTCGGGCATCGACGAGGGCATCATCAAGGGCCTGTACCGCTTCAACACGGCCGAGACCGCGGGCGTCACCGTCCCGGTCAACGCCTCCCGCATCCAGCTGCTCGGCTCCGGCACCGCGATCCACTGGACCCTTGAGGCCCAGAAGCTGCTCGCCGAGGAGTGGGGGGTGGCCGCCGACGTGTGGTCCGCCACCTCCTGGACCGAACTGCGCCGCGACGCGCTGGAGGCGGACGCCGCCCTGCTGCGCGGCGAGGAGCGGATTCCCTTCGTGCGCAAGGCACTTGAGGGCGTGGACTCCCCCGTCCTCGCGGTGTCCGACTACATGCGTCAGGTCCCGGACCAGATCGCGCAGTGGATCGAGCAGGACTACTCCTCGCTCGGCGCGGACGGCTTCGGCCTCTCCGACACCCGCGAGGCGGCCCGCCGCCACTTCGGCGTCGACGCCCAGTCGATCGTCGTCGCGGCCCTGGCCCAGCTCGCCAAGCGCGGCGAGGTCCCGGTCACGGCCGTGAAGGAAGCGCGCGAGCGCTACGGCCTGTAGGCCGAAGGGGTCCTGTCCCGGCTCCGGTGCGCGAGCGCCGGGGTCCGGACCCGTGGACCCGGAGGTCACCCACGCGTGCCCCGTCCCGATTGCCGGGCCGGGGCACGCGTGCGTGAATGGTCGCCCGGGGGGCGGCACGACTCCGGGAGCAGCACGTGAAGATCTCCAACCGCCCGTCCGCCCCCGCCTGGGCCGACCTCTCGACGACCGACGTCCCCGCCGCCAAGGCCTTCTACGGGGACCTGTTCGGCTGGCAGGGCGCGGACGTGCCGATGGAGGAGGCCGGCGGCTACGGCATGTTCCTGCTCGGCGACCGGTACGTGGGCGGGTACGGGCCCCGCACGGAGCAGCCGGTCGCGTGGCTCACGTACTTCCAGGTCGAGTCGGCCGACGCGACGGCCGCGGCGGTGACCGGCAACGGCGGCTCGATCGTCGCGGGCCCCATGGACGTCTTCGAGTCCGGCCGGCTCGCGGTGTTCACCGACCCCGAGGGCGCGGTCTTCGGCGTCTGGCAGCCCGAGCGGCACGCGGGCTTCGGCGTCGTGGACGAGCCGGGCAGCATGTGCTGGTTCGAGCTGCTCACCCGCGACAGCGACCGGGCGAAGACGTTCTACCGGGCGGTCTTCGGCTGGGACGCCCGGGAGAGCGACCCCTACGGATCGTCCTCCTCGTACACGGAGTGGAAGCTCGACGGGGAGAGCTTCAGCGGCATGATGCGGATGGGCTCGGACTTTCCGCCGGAGGTACCGGCGCACTGGATGGTGTACGTGCAGGTCGATGACTGCGACGCGGTGGCCGCGCGGGCGCGGGAGCTGGGCGGCGAGGTCCACGTCCCACCCACCTCGATCCCACCCGGCCGCTTCGCCCTGCTCCGCGACCCGCAGGGCGGGGTGTTCTCGGTCATCGCCCTCACCGACCAGCACGGCTAGGCGCGGCCCACACGGCTCGGGTACGGCCCGGCCCCGGGCTACGGGGCACTTGCTCGGTACGGGCCGGCCCCGGGCCCCTGGAGGGCAGGCCCGCGCAGACACCGAGAGCCCGCGCCGCGAACCCGCAGCGGAGTGCGGCCCATGCATCATGGCCCCATGCGCGCTGCCCGGCTCATCAAGATGGTGCTGCTCCTCCAGGCGAGGCCCGCCATGACCGCCGCCGAGCTGGCGCGTGAGCTGGAGGTCTCCGAGCGGACCGTCACCCGGGACGCGCAGGCGCTCGCCGAGGCGGGGGTGCCGGTGTACGCGGACCGGGGGCGGGCCGGCGGCTACCGCCTCGTCGGCGGGTACCGCACCCGCCTCACGGGCCTGGCCCGTTCCGAGGCCGAGGTGCTCTTCCTGTCCGGAGTGCCGGGCGCGCTGCGGGAGATGGGCCTGGAGGACGCCGCCTCGGCCGCCCGCCTGAAGGTGTCGGCCGCCCTGCTCCCCTCCCTCAAGGACGCCCCCTCCGCCGCCGCCCAGCGCTTCCACCTGGACGCCCCCGGCTGGTGGCAGGAGCCGGAGACGCCCGAACTGCTGCCCGCCGTGGCCGAGGCGGTGTGGGACGACCGGAGCGTACGGGTGGGCTATCGGCGCCCGGACCGCCGCGAGGTGGAGCGGGACCTGGAGCCGTACGGCCTGGTCCTGAAGGCGGGCGTCTGGTACCTGTGCGCCCGGGCCGCCGAAGAGGGCGGAGACTTCCGGGTGTACCGGCTCGACCGGTTCACGGCGGTCGCGGCGGGCGAGGACCGCTTCGTACGGGACGCGGACTTCGACCTGCCGCGCTTCTGGGAGGCGCGGGCCGAGGAGTTCGCGCGCACGGTGCTCAGGGAGACGGTGGTCGTACGGGTCTCACCGGCCGGAGCCGCCCTGCTCCCCCACACCACCGGCGACCGGGGCCTCGTGCGCGAGGCCCTGGAGAAGGCCGGGGCGGCGGACCCGGACGGCTGGCTGACGCTCACGCTTCCGGTCGAGTCGCAGGACGTCGCCTACAGCCAACTGCTGGCGGTGGGGCCGGAGTTGGAGGTTCTGGAACCCAGCGGTCTGCGCGCGCGGTTGGCCGAGGCCGCTCGCGATCTGCGTCAACTCTACGAATAGCGGCGACCATTGGCGGACACGGGCAGTTTCCGGCAGACAACTCGCCGTCATTGGCAGGCCGTTGTAGGCTTGCGATGTGCCTGGAATCAGCGCTTCTACCGAGGGACAGCGTCGTCCACGGGATGTGGTCGCCGACGGCCTGCGTGCCCTCATCTCCGGCGGGGAGCTGCGGGTCGGTGAGCACCTCCCGACCCAGGCGGAGCTCTGCGAGCGCTTCTCGGTGCCGCGCGGCGCGGTCCGCGGCGCCGTCGAGCTCCTGGAGCGCGAAGGCCTGATCAGGCGGGCCCAGCAGGGCACCCCGCCGACCGTGGCCCGCCCGGCCGCGGGCCCGGCCCCCGGGGCCCGGCGCGAGCCGCCGGGGCCGCGCCGCCATTCGCCGAGGCCCGCCGGCGTCTTCCTGGGCGAGCGGGTGGCGCAGTGCTTCCGCCAGGACGAGGTGACCATCGACGCGTACTGCCTCAATGGCGAGACGCTGGCATCGGCGCTGGCGGGGCCGCTCGTCGCCGTGCAGGCCGAGGGCTCGGGCCCGCGCCGGGTCGCGGTGCGCATCCTGCTGCCCGACGCCGAGGCGCCGCTCGCGCTGCCGCAGGTGATCGGCGACCTGGGCAACGTCCGGCCGCGCGAGCGGCTGCGGATCACCAGCAACCACATCTACGGCTCGCTGCGCCACTCGCTGCGCATGCTGAAGGTCCGCGACCTGGTCCCGGACGTGACGGTCGAGGCCCGCAAGGTGTCGATCACGCCGACGCAGAAGGTCTACATCCTCAACGGCCGCGAAGTCCTCGCCGGGCACTACCAGGTGACCGAGCGCACGGTGGACCTCGACCGGAACCCGATCGAGATCTACGACATGCTCGGCGTGGAAGGCATGCTCTTCCGGCACACCGTGGTGGACGACGACCAGGTCACCCGCAGCTACGTCGAGCAGACCCAGCAGTGGTTCGACTCGCTGTGGAACACCATCGCCCGCCCCATGGATCCGAACTGAGCCGGATCCGGAGCGGGCGCCGCTCGCCGTGAACTCCCGCTCAGCGGGCGGCGATCAGCAGGATCACCACGAGCACGGCCGCCACGCACACCAGGTTGGTCCGCGGTCCGGACGGGACCGTCGCCGGCCGCTCGCGGTCCGCGCCGCCACCCTTGGCGAGCAGCACGCCCAGGGCGAGCACCAGCAGGCCCGACGGGCCGAGCAGGGACACCACACCCACGTTCGACAGCAGTTCGAGGACGATTTGCACGCGTGTCTCCAGTCCCATGGAACACCTCCTCCGGTTGTCGCCGCCGCGGACCGCGTGGAGTGACGCTCGGTACCCTCATTGGCAGGCGATTGTGTGCCCTCTTCCTACCCGGACTGAATGGCTGCCATCTATGGTCGACCGACTGCATATCGAGCAACACGACTATGCCAATGGCGAGTTGACCGGCCAAGCGGCACAACCAACCGGTCAACGAGGTCAGTTGACCGGTCGATGCAGCCATCTGTCCTGTCCTGACCGCGAGTTGTAGCCTCGGCGGGTGACGACCCACATCAACGGGGCCGACCGGGACGACGCCGGGGAGATCCCCCGCTACCGATTGGTCGCCGACGCGCTGCGCCAGGACATCCAGAGCGGCGTGCCGGCGCCCGGCGAGGGGCTGCCCAAACAGGAGCAGCTCATGCGCCGCTTCCGCTGCGGACGCGGCACCGTACAGAAGGCGCTCCAGCTGCTGCGCGACGAGCAGCTCCTGGAGGAGGGGGTCTCGGGCCGGGGCGCCCGGGTGGCCCGGCAGGCTGCCATCGGGCGGCCATTGGTCTACTACGTCTCCCGCGCCTTCGAGGCCCCGCACGTCTCCCTCGACGTCTGGTCGCTGCACACCGAGGAGCTGTCCCGCGCGGTCCAGCAGCAGGCCGAGCTGATCCGGCTCGGCGACCGGGCGGCCCCCCGCTCGATCCGGGTACGGGTCCTGGTGCCGGACCTGGACACCCACCACCCCTATCCGCGCCACCTCGACGACCCGGGCGACCCGCGCCCGCTGCGGCGGCTGCGGCGGGTCATCCGGATGTACGCGGAGGCGCTGCACCACTCGCTCACCCAGCTGGCCGAGGAGGGCACGGTGGGCTCGGTGTCCGTGGAGATCCGGGGGCTGCCGACGGTGCCCGGCGAGAAGCGCTACCTCATCAACGGCACCCAGATGCTGACCGGCTACTACTTCCTGCGCAGGACCCGCATCCTGGTGGACGCCGCGTCCATAGAGGTCCTCGAACTGCACAGCGACACCCTGTTCCCGGCCACCTTGGAGGGCAACGGGGCACGGCCCCTGGAGCGCGCGGAGTTCCAGCAGGCGCAGGCCTGGTTCGACTCGCGCTGGGAGATGGTGGCGACCCCGCTGCGCGCGCTCGACGAATAGCCGGCGCGGGCCCCGCCGCACCCCTCGACGCGGGGCGGAAGGGGCCGTCGGGAGCGTCCGGGAGCGGCAACCGGACGAAAAACGCCGCTCCGCGTGCGCCGCCCTGCCCTACCCACGATGCTGGTTCCGTGATGGACGAGACGGAGTTCTGGGAGATCGTCGACCGTACTCGCGAGGCCGCGGAAGGCGACCCCGAGGAACAGGCCGACCTGCTCGTGGACCGGCTGCTGCAGTACGACCCCGACTCCGTGCTCGACTTCGCCCGGCACTTCGAGGCGCGCTACAACCGCGCCTACCGCTGGGACCTGTGGGGAGCGGCGGCCGTGCTGCTCGACGGGGCGAGCGACGACGCGTTCGACTACTTCCGCTGCTGGCTCATCGGCCAGGGCCGCGAGGTCTTCGAGGGCGCGCTGCACGACCCCGACGCGCTCGCCGGCCTCCTCGGCGAGTTCGACGAGGAGGTCGACGGCGACGGCGAGGAGCTCGGCTACGCCGCGGACGAGGCGTACGAGCAGCTCACGGGTGTCGAGGCGCCGGACCTCGGCATCCCGTCCCAGCCCGAGGAGCCGGAGGGCACCCCGCTGGACTTCGAGGACGAGTCCGCGCTCGCCGATCGCTACCCCCGCCTGTGGGAGCGCTTCGGCACCGGCTGAGCACGCGGGGCCGGCCGGTCAAGGGCGCGGGCCGGCGGTCAGAAGTGCGTGCCGCCGTCGACGCGGATCTCGGTGCCGGTGATGAAGCGGCCGTCGTCGCTGGCCAGCATCGCGACCACCGAGGCCACCGTCTCCGGGCCCGCGAAGCCCTGGCCGATGGCCGGGGCCAGCTTCATGAAGAGCGACATGTCGGCGTCGGCGGGCAGGCCGGGGCCCACGCTGGAGCGGGACGCGCCGGTTCCGTCCGTCATGCCGGAGGAGATCGAACCGGGCTGCACGGCGGTGAAGCGGATGCCCTGCTTGGCGTACTCGGCGGCGAGCGCGTGCGTCATCGACTGGATGCCGCCCTTGCTGGCCGCGTACGCCGCCATGTAGGGGTGGGCGAACGCCGCCGAGGTCGAGCTGAAGTTGACGACGGCCGCGCCGTTGCCTTCGAGCAGCGCCGGGATGGCCTCGCGGATCATCAGGAACGTGCCGGTCAGGTTGACCGCGACGACCTGGTTGAAGTCGGCCAGGCTCGTCTCGTGGGTGTGCGAGGAGCGCAGGATGCCGGCCGCGTTGACCAGCACGTCCAGGCCGCCGAGCGCGGAGACCGCGGCGGCCACGCCCTCGGTGACGGACGCCTCGTCGGCTATGTCGACGACGAGGGTGGTGAGCCGGCCGATGCCCGCGCCCGCCTTGTCGGCGGTGTCCTTCAGGCCCGCCTCGCTGACGTCCGCGGCGACGACGTGGGCGCCCTCGGCGAGCAGGCGAAGGACGGTGGCCTGCCCGATGCCGGAGCCGCCGCCGGTGACCAGGGCGCGGCGTCCTTCGTAGCGGTCGGTGACGGTGTTCACGCTCATCGCGGGTCCAGCTTTCTCGATGTACTCGATGTGTCCGACGGCTGCCGGGGTGCGGCAGCTTTCGACGTCCACCGTACGCCTGGATGGCACGTTTTGCCATGACGTCAATCCATGCACACCCGGAGGTCCCGGGCGTACGCTGGCGAAGTGACCCACCCCGCACCGCAGCCCGCCTCCCCGCCCGCCCCCTCGCTCACCGAGCGCCGCAAGGCCGCGACCCAGCTCGACATCGCCCGCGCGGCGGCCGCGCTCTTCGCCGAGCACGGGCCCGACGGGACCACCGCCGAGGCCATCGCCCGGCACGCCGGGGTCGCGCTGCGCACCTTCTACCGCTACTTCCGCTCCAAGCAGGACGCGGTCGGCCCGCTGCTCTCGGGCGGCGCCGAACGCTGGCGGGCGCTGCTCGAAGCCGCCGGGCCGGGCCCCCTCGCCAAGACCCTTGAGGTCGCCGTGCGCCAGGCACTCGCGGTGCCCGACGCGGCCGCCGCCGAGCAGCTGAGGTGGACCAGGGGGCTGCTGCGCGCGGCCGAGCACGACGCGGCGCTGCGCGCGGTCTGGTACCGGGTGAACCAGGAATCCGAGGAGCGCCTGCTGCCCGCGCTCACCCGGCTCGCGGGGCCGGGGGCCGACGCCCTGGAGGTACGCCTCGTGGCGGCGGCGGCCACCGACGCGATCCGGGTGGCCCTTGAGGCCTGGGCCGCCACCGACGCCCCGGCCTCGGGCGCCGGCTCCCCCGCCGAGCTCGCGGTGCGCTGTCTGCGCGAACTCACCGGGGGAATGCGCCTGTTGGGCCGCTGAGACGGCCGGCTACCGCGCGTCGAGCCAGGCGAGCGCGGCCGTGGTGAGGGCCGTGACACCGGTGGTCAGGGTGGGCTCGATCACCGGGGCGAAGAAGGGCGAGTGGTTGGAGGGGACGTCCCTGTCGACGGTTCCCGCGGCGAACGCGGCGCCGTACGCCTCGGGGTCCGTACCGCCGAACAGCCAGTAGCAGACGGGGACTTGGGCCACGGTGCCGAACAGGCCGACGTCCTCGCTGCCCGTCACGGGCCCCGGGTCCAGCACGTGGTCGTCGCCGATGACCGCGCCGACGGCGGCCATCGTGCGGGCCACCGCGTCGGCGTCGTTGACCAGGACCGGGAACGAGTCGATCCCGGTGATGTCGGGCTCGCGCTCGGCCCCCGCGACGGCGGCCTCCCCGCGCACGATCCGCTCGACGGCGGCCAGCACCTTGGTGCGCACATCCTCCTTGTACGTACGGATGTTGAGCTTGAGCTCGGCCTCGTCCGGGATGATGTTGTCCTTGGTCCCGGCGTTGAGCGAACCCACGGTGACGACCGCCGTCTCGCCGCCGGGGATCTCGCGCGAGACGATCGTCTGGAGCCGCATCACGGTCGCGGCGGCCATCACCACCGGGTCGACGGACGCCTCGGGCCGCGAACCGTGCGCTCCCTTGCCGTACATGACGACCTTGAGCGCGTCGGTGGCGGCGAAGGCGGGGCCCGCGTGCGCGCCGATCAGCCCGGCCGGGAACGGCCCGACGTGCTGGCCGAGCACCACGTCGGGGGTGCCGAACCGCTCGTAGAGGCCGTCGTCGACCATGGCCCGCGCCCCCTGTCCGACCTCCTCGGCGGGCTGGAAGACGCCGAGGACGGTGCCGCTCCACAGCGAGCGGGCGTCCGCGAGCAGCTTGAGCGCGCCGAGCAGACAGCTGACGTGCATGTCGTGCCCGCAGGCGTGCATGACGCCCTCGGCGGTGGAGGCGTAGTCGAGGCCGGTCCGCTCGGTGACCGGCAGGGCGTCGAAGTCGGCCCGCAGCAGCACGGTGGGCCCGGGCCCGTTCGCAAGCACCGCGACGACACCGGTGCGCCCGACCCCGGTGGTCACCTCGCACCCGAACTCCCTTGCCCTGCGCGCGACTTCGGCGGCGGTGCGGTGCTCGGCGAAGGACAGCTCGGGGTGGGCGTGCAGATCGCGGTAGATCGCGGCGAGCTCGTCGCGGACCGCGTCGAGCCCCCGCAGGGCTATGCGGGCGGTGTCGGCCGCGGCCTTGGCGGAGGGGGTGGGGTGAGACACGGAGCTGCCCTGCTTTCGGGGGTCGGGGAATTCGGTGTCGGTGGTCAGCGGTCGATCAGCGTCCGGCCCATCAGGACGTCGTCCACGAAGGCGCCGTCGAGGAGGAACTCCCCCGGCAGTACGCCCTCGACGGCGAAGCCCTCCGCCTCGTACAGGGCGCGGGCCGGGGCGTTGTGGCCGAGGACGCGCAGGGTGATGCGGGTGGCGCCCTGCCGCCGCGAGGCGTCGTACGCGGCGTGCAGCAGGGCCCGCCCGACGCCCCGGCCGCGCGCGGCCTCGGCGACTTCGAGCCCCTGGATCTGGCGGACGTGGCGGTTGCACGCGAGCGGGGTGGCGGGCACCAGCCGGATGAACCCCACGACCTGGCCGTCCGCCTCGGCGACGAGATAGTGCGCGGGCTCGTGCCGCTCGTCGAAGAAGGGCTCGTACGGAGGGACCGGGCGCGGCTGCACGGAGTGCAGCGGGGACCAGGCCTCGCGGGTGAGCGCCCCCAGCGCCTCGGCGTCCGAGCGCCGGGCGGGCCGTATGAGCGAGGGAGCGGGAACACTGGGCTCGGTGTACGACTCGGGCATGCGGCCACTGTGCCATGCGGGCCGGAGCGCGCGAGGATGGACTCCATGAAGATCGCGGTGACGGGTTCGACAGGACTGATCGGTGCGGAGCTGGTGCGCTCGCTGCGGGCGGACGGGCACGAGGTACTGCGTCTCGTACGGCGCCGGGCGGACGCGCCCGACGAGGTCGCATGGGATCCGGCCCGCCAGCACGTGGACGCGGCGGGCCTGGCCGGCTGCGAGGCGGCGGTGCACCTGGCCGGGGCGGGGGTGGCCGACCACCGGTGGACCGACGCGTACAAGAAGGAGATCCGGGACAGCAGGGTGCTCGGCACCGCGGCGCTGGCCGAGGCCCTGGCCTCCCTGGACACCCCGCCGAAGGTGCTGGTCAGCGGGTCGGCGATCGGCTACTACGGCGACACGGGCGGCCGCGGCGTCGACGAGTCGGCGCCCCCGGGCGACGGCTTCCTCTCCCGGGTGTGCGTGGAGTGGGAGGAGGCGGCGGCCCCGGCCGAGGAGGCGGGCATCCGCACGGTGTTCGCCCGCACGGGTCTGGTGGTGTCCCGCGAGGGCGGCGCGTGGGCGAAGCTGATCCCGCTGTTCCGGGCGGGCCTCGGGGGGCGGCTCGGCAGCGGGCGCCAGTACTGGTCCTTCATCTCGCTGCACGACGAGGTGGCGGCGCTGCGGTTCCTGCTGGACACGGAGGGGCTCTCCGGGCCGGTGAACCTGACGGCGCCGGAGCCGGTCACGAACCGCGAGGTGACGGCGGCGATGTCCCGGGTCCTGCACCGCCCGGCCCTTTTCCCGGTCCCGGCCCCCGCCATGCGCCTGGCCCTCGGCGAAGCGGCCGGGGACGTCCTGTCCAGCCAGCGCGTCCTCCCGTCCCGCCTGCTGTCGGCGGGCTTCGGCTTCGCGTTCCCGACCATCGAGGGGTCGATCGGCGCGGCCGTGTCCTGACCCCGGGGATTTCCCCACCCCGCCCCTTCCCGTAACCCTCCGGGGGGAGGGGGGCGTTGGGTGCGAGTTCGACTGCGGATCGCGGGGGCCGTTCGCGCCCACGCGGCGGAGCCGCAAACGTCACAGCCCCGCGCCCCCGGGTCCGGTTTCGTCCTTGCACCGTGCGTGGCTGGTCGCGCGGTTCCTCGCGCCCCTGGGCGGTGCTGGTGTTGGTCGGCGCTGCATCGCCAGCCTGCTTCCCCCGGCCCTAGAAGCGCCGGGTACGGGGGCCCGGGGGCGGAGCCCCCAGGAAGGGGCCCGTGCGCCCGCCGTGCGCCCACGCCCACCCGCACGCGCGCAGCGCGAACCCGGGGAACATACCTACTCTCTCCCCGAACTGCGGCATTCCGTGGGCCAGTTGGGGGCATGAGGCCTCCACCGACCGCGCCTACTCCGGGGAGGGCCACGTGCTCAGTACCGCACACCATGCGGACGTACTCATCGTGGGGGCCGGGCTCGCGGGCCTGTCAGCGGCTCATCAGCTGACCGGCGCGGGAGTCACGGTCAGCGTCCTGGAGGCAGCCCCGGATGTGGGCGGTCGCATGTCGACCGCCCGGATCGACGGCTTCCGCCTGGACCGCATCGGCCAGCTGCTTTCCACCTCGTATCCGGAACTGACCCGCACCCCGGGCCTCGAGGACCTGCCGCTGCGCCCGTTCTCGCCCGGCGCCCTCGTGCACAGCGAGGGCCGCCGCTACCGGGCCGGCGTCACCGGGAGCGCGCGGGGCGCACTCGCCGCCGCGCGCGCCCGGGCGAGCGCCCCTCGTGGCACGGCCACCCCGCTCGGCGGGGCCCTCGACCAGGCCCGGCTCGGCAAGGCGCTGGCCCGGCTCGCCGCGACGCCCGTCGAGCGAATAACCGCCCGGCCCGAACTCCCCATCGGACAGGCCCTGTTGAGCCGAGGACTGCCCGCCCGCACCCTCGACGGCTTCGTCCGCCCGCTGCTCTCCGCGCTGCTCTGCGACCCCGGCCTGACCACGTCCAGCCGCTGCGCGGACCTCGCCCTGCGCGGCTTCGCGCGGGGCCGGCTGTGCGTCCCGGCGGGCGGCGCGGCCACCCTGCCCGAGCTGCTCGCCGCCGCGCTGCCGCCCGGCACGGTGCGTACCGGCGTGAAGGTCACATCGGTGGCCACGACCTCGGTGACCACCGCCGACCACGGCGTGCTCGGCTGCCGCTCCCTGCTCCTGGCCACCGACGCCCCGGCCGCCGCCGAACTGCTGCCGGGCCTCAGGGTCCCCGGCTTCCATCCGCTCACCGTGCTGCACCACAGCGCCCCGCGCTCCCCGCTCGCCGACCCCGCACTGCTCCTGGACGCGGACCGCAGCGGCCCGGTGGCGTACACCTCGGTGATGAGCGAGGTCGACCCCAGCCGCGCGCCGCACGGCCGGGCGCTCATCACCTCGACCGTGCTCGGCACCCCGCCGGCCGACCTGGAGGACGCGGTACGCCGCCAACTGGCGCGCCTGTACGCCACGTCCACGGACGACTGGGAACTGCTCGCCGTGCACCACACCCCGCAGGCCGTGCCCTCGATGCCCGCCCCGCACGATCTGCGCCGCCCGGTCCGGCTGCTCGCCGGCCTCTACGTCTGCGGCGACCACCGCGACACCAGCACCGTCCAGGGCGCCCTGTACTCCGGCCGCCGCGCCGCCCGGGCGATCCTCGCCGACCTGGGCGTCCCGTCCTGGCGGGCGACGGCGGAGGTGGTCCACAAGGCGGCCTGACGCCCGCCGCCCTCAGCCGAGCGCGGCCACCCGGTCCCGATAGGTGCGCACCGCCGCCGCGTCCCGGTACGGCTCCAGGCGGCGCTCGAAGTCGCGTACGTACTCGACCGCGCGCGCCGACCGCATCTCGCTGGCCTGCTGGGCCGCCTCCGCGCCCAGCGCACAGGCCTGGTCGAGCTCGCCGAGGCCGAGCCGGGCGGTGGCGAGCACGACCCGGCAGAACAGCCGGGAGCGGGCGTAGCCCGGCGCGCGCAGTTGCAGCGAGCGCTCCGCGTGCTGGGCGGCCGCCCGGTACTGCTGGAGGTCGCGGTGGCAGTGGCCGAACTCGTCGGCGAGCTGCGCCTCGTCGAAGAACCGGCCCCAGTGCGGCACGTCGTCGCCGGGCCGGGCGCTCTCCAGGGCCCGCTCGGCCCGCGCCAGCGATGCCGTGCACGCACGGACCTCGCCCAGCACCCCGTGCCCGCGCGCCTCGACCGCGTTGAGGAGCGACTGCACGACCGGCGGCGCCGCGGAGCCCACGCCCTGCTGGGCGACCCGGGCCAGCTGCACCGCCTCGCGGCCGTGCCCCAGATAGACGGCCTGCCGGCTCATGGTGACCAGGACATAACTGCCGTACGCGCGGTCCCCCGCCGCCTGGGACAGCCGCAGCGCCTGCACGAAGTACCGCTGCGCGAGCCCGTGCGCCGCGATGTCGTACGAGGTCCAGCCGGCCAGTCTCGTCAGGTCCGCGGCGGCCGCGAAGAGCCGGCGCCCCACGTTCTCGCCGTAGGTGCCGCGCAGCATCGGCTCGGCCTCGTGCTCCAGATAGCGCACCAGGGCCTGGCGCGCGTGGCCGCCGCCGTAGGCGTGGTCGAGGGTGCGGAACAGTTCGCCGACCGAGCGGAGCGCCGCGATGTCCCCGCTGGTCACCCGCTGTCCCGGGCCCCGGTCGGTGGTCCGCTGGCGGGGCACCGACGGGCGGCCCTGGACCGGGATGCGGGTCACGTTGCCCTGCGGGTTCGGCTCACCGCGGCCCACCCGGTCGTCGGCCCGCCCGATCAGCCAGTCCCGGCTGGGGACCACCAGGCCCGCCGGGGTGAAGGCGATCTTGCGGAGTTCGGCGTGGCTGCCCGAGTCCTTGCGCCACAGACCGCTGACGATGTCGACGGCCTCCTCGGGCGTCGCCGCGAACTCCAGGCCCGCGTACACCGGCGCACAGGCGTCGAGCCCGAGATCCTGTGCGGAGAGCCGGCGGCCGAGCCGCCGGGTGAACACCTCGGCGATCAGCGCGGGTGTGGTGCCGCGCGGCTGCTGGCCGCGCAGCCACCGGGTGACCGAGGTCTTGTCGTAGCGCAGGTCCAGGCCGTGCTCGAGACCGAGCTGGTCAACGCGACGGGCGAGCCCCGCGTTGGAGAACCCGGCTTCCGCGATGAGTGTGGCGAGCTGGCGGTTGGGGGTGCGCTGCGAGGGTCGTTCCGTCATCAGCTCTGCGTTCTCCTGCCTTCCGGGCCAACCTTGCAGCCCTCATGGAACGGCGAGAATTTAGCGGTCAATAGGGCCGGTGCCGCCACCTTCGCCCCGCATTCATCCGATCGTGTGGTGACGTGCCGTTTCTGCCGGGCTCCGGGGGGCGTGCGGGGGTCATCGAACACGGTCGTACAGTGATTGAGGGCGCGCATCGATGGCATCCGAGAAGTTCGACAGGGGAGCTGGAGTGAACGAGCTGCGATTTGTCCGGCTGGGTTTCGGCGAGGACGCGGTCGAGTACCAGGAGGCCTGGGACGAGCAGCGCCGGGTGCACGCGGCCCGGTTCGCCGACGAGATCCCGGACACCTGTCTGCTGCTTGAGCACCCGCCGGTCTACACGGCGGGCCGGCGCACCGAGGACAGCGAGCGCCCCCTGGACGGCACTCCGGTCATCGACGTCGACCGCGGCGGCAAGATCACCTGGCACGGCCCGGGCCAGCTGGTCGGCTACCCGATCCAGAAGCTGCCCCGGCCCGTCGACGTCGTCGCGCACGTGCGCCGCCTCGAAGAGGCCCTGATCCGTACCGCCGCCGACTTCGGCCTCGCGACCACCCGGGTCGAGGGCCGCAGCGGTGTGTGGGTGCTCGGCGATCCGGTGGAGCAGCGCCCGAAGCTCGGCGGCCTCTCCCTCGACTTCGACCCGCGCCTGAACGACGACGAGTTCGACGCCCGGCTCAACGGCCCCGAGTACGCGCCCTCCAACGCCGGCCAGCGCCGCGAGGACCGCAAGCTGGCGGCGATCGGCATCCGCGTGGCCAAGGGCGTCACGATGCACGGCTTCTCGTTCAACGTGAACCCGGACAACACCTGGTTCGACCGGATCGTGCCGTGCGGGATCCGCGACGCGGGTGTGACCTCGCTCTCGTACGAGCTCGGCCGCGAGGTCACGATCGAGGAGGTGCTGCCCGTCGTGGAGCGCCATCTCAAGGACATCCTGGAGCACGCGGAGCTCGCCCCCCGCGAGATCGAGCGGGCCTCCGCCTGACGAACCCGTGGCGAGGGAATGCTCCCGCGCCTCCACGGGTTGCCCCCACGGCAGTGGGCCGCACCCCGGCCGTTCAATCAACGGGCGTACCCTAGGGTTCGCCGAAGAATCGAAGTCACAGGGAGCCGGACGTGTCCGCAGTCGCACCCGACGGACGCAAGATGCTGCGCCTGGAGGTCCGGAACAGCCAGACCCCCATCGAGCGCAAGCCCGAGTGGATCAAGACCCGGGCGAAGATGGGCCCCGAGTACAACCAGCTGCAGAAGCTGGTGAAGAGCGAGGGTCTGCACACGGTCTGCCAGGAGGCGGGCTGTCCCAACATCTTCGAGTGCTGGGAGGACCGCGAGGCGACCTTCCTCATCGGCGGCGACCAGTGCACCCGGCGCTGCGACTTCTGCCAGATCGACACGGGCAAGCCCGAGGCGCTGGACCGTGACGAGCCCCGCCGCGTCGGCGAGTCGGTCGTCACGATGGACCTGAACTACGCGACCATCACCGGCGTCGCCCGCGACGACCTGGCGGACGGCGGTGCCTGGCTGTACGCGGAAACCGTGCGCCAGATCCACGCGCAGACCGAGGGGCGCGCCGAGGGCCGCACCAAGGTCGAGCTGCTCGCCCCCGACTTCAACGCGGTCCCCGAGCAGCTGGAAGAGGTCTTCTCCTCCCGCCCCGAGGTCTTCGCGCACAACGTCGAGACCGTGCCGCGGATCTTCAAGCGGATCCGCCCCGGCTTCCGTTACGAGCGTTCCCTCGACGTGATCACCAAGGCCCGCGACTACGGCCTGATCACCAAGTCCAACCTGATCCTCGGCATGGGCGAGACCCGCGAGGAGATCAGCGAGGCGCTCCAGCACCTGCACGACGCGGGTTGCGAACTCATCACGATCACGCAGTACCTGCGGCCCTCCGTGCGCCACCACCCCGTCGAGCGCTGGGTGAAGCCGCAGGAGTTCGTGGAGCTGAAGGAGGAGGCCGACGAGATCGGCTTCTCCGGTGTGATGTCGGGCCCGCTGGTCCGCTCCTCCTACCGGGCCGGCCGCCTGTACCAGCAGGCGATGGAGGCCCGGAGCGCCGCCGCCACCGCCTGATGCGGGAGCGGATCCGGGAGCGGATCCGGAAGCACCGCACGTGAATCTGCTCACAAGCGACTACTGACCGGTAATGGCCTCGTCGACGCGGCTCGTACCGTCCCCGCAGGTCGGGGCGCGCGTACGGGCCGCGTCAACGTTTGCGGGGTCCGCGTCAATGTTTCATTGGGGTTTGACCGCTTGGACACGCCCTGGTAACACCAATCAGTGACTCTGGCTTTACGCACCGCACACGCCCCCACGCCCACCGTCCGTTCCGACTTCCCGTCCCGAGGGGGGACCCCGACGATGCAGGCCGCTACCGCTCCGCAGACCGTCCGAGCCACCACGCTTCCGTCCGTCACCGGCGCGCTGCGCGCCATGGAGTCGTTGATCATGAGCTCCGGCCAGCGGACCGCCCGGCGCAACGCCTGGACCGCGGTCCTGGAGGACCGGCGCCGGGCCAAGGACCGGGTCGAGGCCCAGCACGTACTGGAGGCCGTGGCCACCCGCCGCTCCTAGGCCACGTAAACTTCCTGGTATGGCGAGGAAGGCAACCGCAGAGAGCGCTGCGAACGATGCGAATGCGGGGCGACTGAAGCAGATCGCCCTGACCTACAAGATGACCCGCAAGGCCGATTCCAAGATCGGGCTTGTCATCGCTGGCGTGGGAATCGTCGTCCTCGGCGTCTTCCTCGCGATCGGGTTCCTGCTCGGACACCCGGTCTATCTCGGCATCCTGGGCCTCCTGGTGGCCGTGCTCGCGATGGCGATCGTCTTCGGACGGCGTGCCGAGCGGGCGGCGTTCGGACAGATGGAGGGCCAGCCGGGCGCGGCGGCCGCCGTGCTCCAGAACATCGGGCGCGGCTGGACCACCACCCCGGCCGTGGCGATGAACCGCAGCCAGGACGTCGTCCACCGGGCCGTCGGCCGGGCCGGCGTCGTGCTCGTGGCCGAGGGCAACCCGAACCGGGTCAAGTCCCTGCTGGCCGCCGAGAAGAAGAAGATGGCCCGCATCGTGGTGGACGTCCCGGTCCACGACGTGATCGTCGGCGACGGCGAGGGCCAGGTGCCACTGAAGAAGGTGCGCACCACGCTCCTGAAGTTCCCCCGCGTGCTCTCGGGCCCGCAGGTGACCGCGGCCAACGACCGGCTGCGCGCCATGGGCGACCTGATGAGCAACATGCCGCTGCCGAAGGGTCCGATGCCCAAGGGCACGCGGATGCCGCGCGGCGGAAAGATGCGCTGACCCTCACCTCGTACGCATACGAAGGCGGCCCGGACCATCTGGTCCGGGCCGCCTTCCGACGTTCGGCGGGCGCTCTAGATCCTGACCTGGACCGCGCGGGCGAGGCGGTCGTGCAGACCGCGGCCGTCGCGGTCCCAGATCAGCGCGGGGATCGCCAGGCACAGCAGCACGGTACGGACGATCACGCGCACGACGCCGAGCCGGCCGCCCTCCTCGGCGACCACGCGCAGGCCGAGCAGCCGCTTGCCGGGCGTGAACCCGACGGTCCCGACCGTGAGCACACCGAGCACAAGGAACACCAGAAGTGCCCAGTTGCCCGCGCTGTGCGGGTTGCCGCGGGCGATCAGCTGGTACGCGATCAGGGCGCACAGGGCCCAGTCGATGAAGATGGCGGCGAAGCGCCGCCCGAGCGGGGCCACCGAGCCGGGCCCGTCCTTGGGCAGACCGAGCCGCTGGCCCCGGTAGCCGAAGTCGACGCCCATCTCCTCGGCGGCCGCGCGGGGCCCCGAGAGCCACGATCCGATTGCTTGCCTGTTGTCCACGGATCCCACGGTACTGCGCCCGTTTTCGATCACTTCGGCCCGGGTCAGTCTTGGCGCGCCCGTCACCAGGCCGGTTAACTTGGGTGAAACAAACGGGTCACGCTTGAGAAATCCCGCCTGCCTATGGTCGGGTCCAGCGTGTGCCACCGCACTGGCCGCACGACCGAGCTGCAACCCCGCCCCTCCCGGGTGGGAGTAGGAGGAGTTGGATGTTCCAGAACGGCGACGACGCGAAGAAGTTCATCGCGGACAACGACGTGAAGTTCGTCGACGTCCGGTTCTGCGACCTGCCGGGCGTGATGCAGCACTTCACGATTCCCGCGAAGGCGTTCGACGCGACGGAGGAACTGGCCTTCGACGGCTCGTCGATCCGCGGCTTCCAGGCCATCCACGAGTCCGACATGGCTCTGCGCCCGGACCTGTCGACGGCCCGCCTGGACCCCTTCCGCCGTGACAAGACGCTGAACATCAACTTCTTCATCCACGACCCGATCACGGGCGAGCAGTACAGCCGCGACCCGCGCAACATCGCCAAGAAGGCGGAGGCCTACCTCGCCTCCACCGGCATCGCGGACACCGCCTACTTCGGCCCCGAGGCCGAGTTCTACGTCTTCGACTCGGTACGTTTCGAGACCTCCGCGAACCAGGCGTTCTACCACATCGACTCCGAGGCCGGCGCCTGGAACACCGGCTCCGAGGAGAACAACCGCGGTTACAAGGTCCGTTACAAGGGCGGCTACTTCCCGGCCCCGCCGGTCGACCACTTCGCCGACCTGCGTGCCGAGATCTCCCTGGAGCTGGAGAACTCCGGCCTCCAGGTCGAGCGCCAGCACCACGAGGTCGGCACGGCCGGCCAGGCCGAGATCAACTACAAGTTCAACACGCTGCTCGCCGCGGCCGACGACCTGATGCTCTTCAAGTACATCGTGAAGAACGTCGCCTGGCGCAACGGCAAGACCGCGACCTTCATGCCGAAGCCGATCTTCGGCGACAACGGCTCGGGCATGCACGTCCACCAGTCCCTGTGGGCCGGCGGCGACCCGCTGTTCTACGACGAGCAGGGCTACGCGGGCCTCTCGGACATGGCCCGCTACTACATCGGCGGCATCCTCAAGCACGCCCCGTCGCTGCTCGCCTTCACCAACCCGACGGTGAACTCCTACCACCGCCTGGTCCCGGGCTTCGAGGCGCCGGTCAACATGGTGTACTCGCAGCGCAACCGCTCCGCCGCGATGCGCATCCCGATCACGGGCTCCAACCCGAAGGCCAAGCGCGTCGAGTTCCGCGCCCCGGACCCGTCGTCCAACCCGTACCTGGCGTTCTCCGCGCTGCTGCTCGCGGGCCTCGACGGCATCAAGAACAAGATCGAGCCGGCCGAGCCGATCGACAAGGACCTCTACGAGCTGGCTCCCGAGGAGCACGCCAACGTCCAGCAGGTCCCGACCTCGCTCCCGGCCGTCCTGGACGCCCTGGAGGCGGACAACGAGTACCTCCAGGCCGGCGGTGTCTTCACCTCCGACCTGATCGAGACCTGGATCGACTACAAGCGCACGGCCGAGATCGCCCCGATCCAGCTGCGTCCGCACCCGCACGAGTTCGAGCTGTACTTCGACATCTAAGCCGCGGATCTCCGCACGCAGGCCGCCGTCCCGTCCCGGGGTGGCGGCCTTCGTCGTGCGGCGCCGTACGGGTGGGCGCGGCACCGGGCCCCGCCGCCCCTCCCCGGGCGGCGGGGCTCGTCGCGTTCGGGGCTGCTCCCGGTCGGGCTCCTCCGCTCCCCCGTCGCGCTCCCTCCTATGGGGTGGATCGGCTTACGGGGTGGGCTTGTTGGGGGGATCTTGCGGGAGAGTGGGCGGATTCCTAGTTCAGGGGGCGGCATGGCCGAGGTGCTGGGGGAAGAGCGGGTCGACGAGCAACTGCGGTACAGGTCAAGCTCGTTGGAGGCGAGCCGGCGGCGGCCGGTGAGTACGCGGACCATGGCGCGGCGGCTGCCGCAGCTGGTGCGCAAGGCGCTGGCGCTGGCCTGGCGGGTGGACCGGCGGGCGGTGGTCGTGCTGCTGTGCTGCCAGGCGCTCTCGGGGTTCTTCGAGGCGTTCGGACTGCTCGCCACGACGCGTACGATCACCGCGCTCATCGCGAGCGGGGACATCGCGCACCGGCTGCGCGACGCGCTGCCCTCGATCGTGGTGCTCGCCGGGGCGGCCGGGCTGCGGGCGCTGCTCGGGATCGTGGTGGTGAACATCTCCGGCCGGCTCTCGCCGCGGATCTCCCGCGAGGCCGAGATGCAGATGCTGGCGGCCGCCGTACAGGCCGAGCTCTCGGCGTACGACCAGCCCGGGTTCAACGACAAGCGGGAGGCGGCCGACCGGGGGGCCGAGGTCGCCCAGCAGCTCCTGACCGACTCGCAGGACCTGATGGCGTGCGTGGCCTCGCTCGTCGCGGCCGCCGGGGTGGTGACGGTGCTGCATCCGGCGCTGCTCCCGCTGCTGCTGCTCGCCGCGCTGCCGCAGGGCATCGCCGGGGTCCGGGCGGCCCGGGTGCACTACGAGGCGTCGCGGGCGATGAGCGCGGAGCGGCGCACCCTGAACCTGCTGCGCTGGTTCGTGATCGACAAGGACACCGCCGACCAGCTGCGGTCCTGCACGATGGACCGGTTCCTGCTCGACCGCTACCGGTCGATCGGGCAGCGGGTGGACGCGGCGACCGACGAGGCCGTGCACCTCGGCGCCCGTTACTCGGTGCTCGGCGCCCTGGTGGGCGGGCTCGCGGCGGGGACGGTGTGGGGCGCGCTCGCCTGGCTGCTCGGCTCGGGGCGGATGTCGGTGGCCTCGGCGGGCACCGCGGTGTTCGCGCTGCGCACGGTCTCCTCCTCGCTGCACGGCGTGGTCGGGTACGGGACGCGGCTCTTCCGTACCGGGCTCTACCTCGACGACTGGGCCGAGTTCATCGACGAGGCCGGCGGGCACCGGATGGCCCGCGGCACCCTGGTTCCGCCCGCACCGGACGTCGTACGGGCCGAGGCGCTGACGTACCGCTATCCCGGCAGCGAGCGGGCCGCCCTGGAGAAGGTGACGCTTGAGGTGCGCAAGGGCGAGGTGCTCGCGCTCGTCGGCGAGAACGGGTCCGGCAAGACCACCCTCAGCAAGCTGCTCACCGGTCTGTATCTGCCCAGCGAGGGGGCGGTGACCTGGGACGGGATCGGCGTCGAGCGGTGCGATCCGCAGGCCCTGTGGCGGCAGACCGCCGTCGTGCCGCAGGACTTCGCGCACTGGCCGATGTCCGCGCGCGACAACATCACGCTGGGGCAGCCGCACGGCGGCGACGAGTCCGTGCACCGCGCCGCCGCCCACTCCGGCGCCGCCGAGGTCGTCGACGGGCTGCGCAGCGGGCTCGACACCCTGCTCGCGCGGGAGTGGTTCGGGGGCGTGGAGCTGTCGGGCGGGCAGTGGCAGCGGATCGCGATCGCCCGCGCCTTCCACCGCCCGGCCGGACTGCTCGTGATGGACGAGCCGACGAGCGCGCTCGACGCCCGTGCCGAGCACCGCATCTTCACCGGCCTGCGGACGGTCGCCCGCGACCGCGCGGTGGTCCTGGTGACCCACCGGCTCGCGAACGTGGCGGTCGCCGACCGCATCGTCGTGCTCGACCGGGGCCGGATCCTCCAGGAGGGCACCTTCGCCGAACTCGTGGCGGCGGACGGCCTGTTCAGGGAGTTGTGGCTGCTGCAGAACGACCGGGGCAACCCACGGGACGACCCGGGCGTGCCGGGGCCGCGCGCGGGCGGCTGACCCCGGCCCCCCTCACGCACGCGCCGGGCCCGCTCTTCACACCCCGTTCGCCGCCCACTTCTGCTCGACCTTCCCGAACCGCCAGTACGCGAGGGCCGCCGCCCAGACCACCACGAACAGGCCGACGATGACGAAGCCGACGTTGTCCATGTTCAGCTCCGCGATCCAGCCGCTGACCGGGTCGGTGAGGTCGAGCTTCTCGTGCAGGACGCCGACGAGTTCGATGGTGCCGATGAAGAAGGCCACCGCGATGGAGAGACCCGTGATGGTGAGGTTGTAGTAGACCTTGCGGACCGGGTTCGAGAACGCCCACTGGTAGGCGAAGTTCATGAACGTGCCGTCGAGGGTGTCGAACAGGCTCATCCCCGCCGCGAACAGCAGCGGCAGGCAGAGGATGGCGTACCAGGGCAGTCCGGCGGCGGCGCCGGTGCCGGCCATCACCATCAGGGTGACCTCGGTCGCGGTGTCGAAGCCGAGGCCGAAGAGGAAGCCGAGCGGGAACATCTGGCCGGGCCGGGATATGGACTTGGTGAAGCGGCCGAGGACACGGTTCATGAACCCCCGCGAGTCCAGGTGCGCTTCGAGTTCCCTCTCGTCGTACGCGCCCGCCCGCATCGCGCGGAACACCTTCAGGATGCCGAACAGGGCCACCAGGTTGAGGGCCGCGATGAGGTAGAGGAAGGAGCCGGAGGCCGTGGTCCCGACCACGCCGAGCACCTGGTGGGCGCTGGAGTCCTCGTTCATCAGGGTGCCCGCGAGCTGGGCGCCGCCCGCCACCAGGCCCGCCATCACGACGACGACGCTGGAGTGGCCGAGCGCGAACCAGAAGCCCACGGACACCGGCCGCTTGCCGTCGGCCATCAGCTTGCGGGTGGTGTTGTCGATGGCCGCGATGTGGTCGGCGTCGAAGGCGTGCCGCATGCCGAGGGTGTAGGCGGTGATGCCGAGGCCGATGCCGTACGTCTTGGTGCCGACGGCGTAGTGCGCGGGGGCCACGAGCAGGAACAGGACGCCGAAGGCGACGACGTGCAGGGCGGTTATCACCGCGAGGAGGACGGCGGTTCGGACGGTGTCCTCGCGCCGCCAGCGGAAGGAGGGCACCGCTGTGGTGCCCGTCTCGGGGGACGTGCGAACGGGCAGGGTCATGCGGGTCACGCTCCAGCACCTCGTGGATCACTTCGTGAGATGCCGCGGCCGGTCTCCTGGCTGACGGGTGGGTGCCTTGGTCCCGGCCTTCCCGGGCAGGTGGATCCTGGCCAGTGGCGACGCGAGGGGACGGCGGCTCCCCGGAACCCCGGGGAACCCGATCACAGTGGCGAGGGCCGCTCCGGTTTCGCACCGGTCTTCCCGAACACCACGGCCCGGCCACCCTAAATCATCCGTCGCCCGGGGCCGGGCGCGGGCCCGCGTCGCACCCCCGGCTTCCCGGGGGCGCGACCCGGCCCGAAGCGCGGGCGCCTCCCGGCGCCCCGCGATACGGGAGAACCCGTCGTGCGTCAGCGCCCGTCGTAGATCAGCGCACGCACCATCCGGCAGGTCGTCTCCGACGGCGGATGTACGCCGATGAGCGCGGCCACGGTGCGTATCGTCCGGTCGGGCGCCTGCTCGGGCCGGTAGACGCCGGTGTCGAGCAGGGCGATGGCCAGGCGCATGGCCTTCAGGCGCCGGTTGTGGGACTCGTACCACACGCGCGGACGCCCGGCGGGCAGCGGGACCTTGTGAAGGGGCTGGAGGGACAGCTGTTTCGGGGCGTGCGAGGTGAGTACGGCAGCGGTCATGGGCATCCTCCTGGGCGGTCGGGAACCCTCACTTACTACCTCGATTTTACTGCGGGGCACTGACAATCGGCCCTGGCCAGCGGGGCTTTGACGAGGCGTCGCGGGTAGCCTGGCGGCATGGAGATCTGGATCAACCCGGCCTGTTCGAAATGCCGCGCCGCGGTGGACCTGCTGGACGCGGAGGGTGCCGACTACACGGTGCGCCGCTACCTCGAAGACGTCCCCTCGTCCGAGGAGATCCGGGCCGTGCTCGACCGGCTCGGCCTCGAACCGTGGGACATCGCGCGCACCCAGGAGGCCGCCGCCGAGGAGCTCGGCCTGAAGGAGTGGCCGCGTGACGCGGGTGCCCGCGAGCGCTGGGTGACCGCGCTCGCCGAGCACCCCGAGCTGATCCAGCGCCCGATCATCACGGCGGACGACGGCACGGCCGTGGTGGGCCGCACCGACGACGCCGTGCGCGACGCCCTGGCGCGCAAGTAGCGCGTCGCCGGGCGGACTTCCGCCCGGCAGCCGTTCGTCAGGCCCGGCCGAGCTGGGCCTCCGCCTCGGCGAGCAGCTCGGTGATCCGGGCGCCGAACCGGGCGTCGCAGGGGTGCGGCACCCCGGTACGGGCCGCGTCGAGGAGGGCGTCGATCGCGGCGCCGAAGGCGTCGAGCGCGCCGCCCCAGCCGGGCATCACCTCGGCGCCCGACTCGCCGAGCAGCGACACCTCGACGCCCGCCGCGGCCGGCGGGGCGGTGAAGCTCAGGTCGGCGGTGCTGGAGGCGCCCGAGGCGTGCCGCAGGATCAGGTGCGCGGTGTCGCCGGGTCCCGCCGCCGCCGTCAGTGCGGTCACCTCGCCGAGCACCCCGGCGAGCACGGCGAGCGCGTGCGGGCCCACGTCCCAGAGCGCGCCCTTCTCGCCCCGCCAGGGCGAGGCGGCGTACGGGCTGCGCTCGGCACCCGGCGTGAACAGCGACCCGTACCACCGCGCCCGGCCGGTGAACCACCCTTCCGCAGCGGCCTGTTGGGCCATCCAGGCCGCGGTCTCCCGCGCGAAGCGCAGCGTGAAGAACACGACGGAGGCGACCTCGGCCCGCTCGGCCGCCCCGGCCAGCTCGCGGGCGCTCACCACGCTCGTCGCGACCGGCTTGTCCAGGAGCAGATGGCAGCCCGCCGCCGCGGCCCGCACCGCGAGCGGCGCCTGCACGTCCGGTGGGAGCGCGAAGGCGACGGCGTCGCAGTCCGCGAACAGGGCCTCGGCGTCCTCGTACACCGCCACCCCGTGCTCCCGGGCGAGCACGCCGGCCGCCTCGGGCCGCCGGCCCCACACCCCGACGAAGTCCACGCCGGGGTGCGCGGCGAGCGCGGGCGCGTGGGTGGCGGCGGCCCAGGGGCCGGTGCCGAGGAGTCCTATGCGGGGGGTGGCGGCGCTCTCGTTCATGGGGACCAGTCTGCCCCGGGCGGCGCGTGGGGCGCGAAGGACGGCTCGCGCTGTCGGTATACGAGCCGGATACGAACCTCAGCGCGCCGCGGCGGCCTGCGGTCGGGACGGCCCGGAGTGCCTCTCCGGACGGCCGTTTGGGACGAAACGCCGAGGTTGCGGGCACCGCCGTCGGAGGAACCACACAGGCGTGGGCTTCTCGACGCGCCTGTGGAACCCCAGGTAACACCGGGTTCACAAACGGGCAACGGGCGGGAAATTTCGGGGTGTGAGGCTGCGGGGCATACAGCAGCGCCGCAGCGTGGCAGCGCGCAGGCAACCCGCAGCTCCCACAGAGGATGGCTTCCGTGACGTACAAGGCCGAGTACATCTGGATCGACGGCACCGAGCCGACCGCCAAGCTCCGCTCGAAGACGAAGATCATGGCCGGTGCGCCCGTCGCCGTCGCGGAGCTGCCCATCTGGGGCTTCGACGGGTCCAGCACCAACCAGGCCGAGGGCCACGCGTCGGACCGCGTCCTGAAGCCGGTGTTCGCCTGTCCGGACCCGATCCGGGGCGGCGAGAACATCCTGGTCCTGTGCGAGGTCTTCGACATCGACGGGACGCCGCACGCCTCCAACACCCGTGCCCTGCTGCGCCCGCTCGCCGAGCGGTTCGCCGCGCAGGAGCCGGTCTTCGGCATCGAGCAGGAGTACACGTTCTTCGACGGCGCCCGCCCGCTCGGCTTCCCCGTGGGCGGCTTCCCGGCCGCGCAGGGCGGCTACTACTGCGGCGTCGGCGCGGACGAGATCTTCGGCCGCGAGATCGTCGAGAAGCACCTCGACCACTGCCTCGCCGCGGGCCTGAGCATCTCCGGCATCAACGCCGAGGTCATGCCCGGCCAGTGGGAGTTCCAGGTCGGACCGGTCGGCCCCCTGGAGGTCTCCGACCAGCTGTGGATCGCGCGCTGGCTGCTCTACCGCACCGCCGAGGACTTCAACGTGTCGGCCACCCTCGACCCGAAGCCGGTCAAGGGCGACTGGAACGGCGCGGGCGCGCACACCAACTTCTCCACCCGGGCGATGCGCGAGGGCTACGACGCGATCATCACCGCGTGCGAGGCGCTCGGCGAGGGCTCCAAGCCCATGGACCACGTCAAGAACTACGGCGCCGGCATCGACGACCGGCTGACCGGCCTGCACGAGACGGCCCCGTGGGACCAGTACAAGTACGGCGTCTCGGACCGCGGCGCCTCGGTCCGCATCCCGTGGCAGGTCGAGGTGGACCGCAAGGGCTACATCGAGGACCGGCGCCCGAACGCCAACGTCGACCCGTACGTGGTGACCCGTCTGATCGTCGACACCTGCTGCACCGGCCTGGAGAAGGCCGGCCAGGTCTGAGCCGTCCGCCACGCGTTCACGAGGGCGTCCACCGCTGCGGCGGTGGGCGCCCCCACGCGTTCCGGGGCCGGGTTCGCGGGGCCGACGGCCCGGTTCGGAGCGGCTGACGGTCCGTTCGGAGCGGCTGATTCCGGTCACGCTGTGCCAAGGATCCGTATCAGTCTGTGGGAGGGGGCTGCTGCACCGGGCGGATCGTCTGGTTGAATGGGGACATGACCAGCATCCAGAGCACCTCGACAGGTCGCACCGACCTCGAGCCGTTCTGGCCGTCCCGTCAGGACCACGACTTCGACCGGGTGTGTTGCCGCGCGATGAACGCGCCGGCCCTCTAACGCCTCGATCCACTCCAGGCCTTCGGCCCGCGCGCAACGACGTACGTCTCCTGCTGACGACTCCTCGCGCGAAAGAGCTGACCCCTCATGGCGAACACCCGTACCCTCCCCTCCCCCGACGCCCACACCCCCCTTCCCCTGGGCCGGCACCGACTGCGATCCGTGGACCGTGACGAGGTGGCCCGGCCGGCCGCCGGTCAGGTCGTCGACTTCCTCCCGCCGGGCGCCACTTGGCTGCCCGCCCCGCAGCACACGCTGCCCGCGCTGCCGGGCCGCCCGGCGATGGTCGGCTACCTGGTCCTCGTCCCCGCCGACCAGCAGCCCCCGCTGCTCGCCGCGGCGCCCGAGCCCCTGGCGCCGGTGCCGGTCGAGCCCGCCGCGACCGGCGGCGACGCCCTCGTGCGGATCGACACCGTGCGCCGCACCGCCGAGGTCGACGGGTCCCAACTCGACCTCACTTACCTGGAGTTCGAGCTGCTGGCCCATCTGGTGGCGCACCCGCACCGGGTGCACACCCGCGACCAGCTGGTCACCACGGTGTGGGGCTACGGGCACGTCGGCGACGGCCGCACCGTGGACGTCCATGTCGCCCGGCTGCGCCGCAAGCTGGGCGTCCAGCACCGCGGGGCGATCCAGACCGTGCGCCGGGTGGGCTACAAGTACGCGCCCTGAGCGGGCAGTCGGGAAGGGCGGGGCGCCGGGGGGCACCCCGCCCTTTCGCGTGCGTCTCCTCCCGCTCCCGCGTTCCGGGGTGACCTGCGAGGTCAGGGGGTGTTGCCAGCAACACCCCGGGCCGGGGGCGGGACCCAGTGACCGCGCGTGCGGGGCCCGGCCACACTGGAGGCCGGTCCAGTGCGGCGAGGAGACGGGGAAACCATGAATGCGACCAAGGCGCGCGAAGCGCTCCTGGCGGGGGTGCGGGGCTTCGCCCTGACGCTGGTGTCGATGACCGGCTCGATCCTCCTGTTCACACTGACCGTCGTCTCGATCGCCCTCATACCCGTCGGCATCGGCGTGCTCGCCACCCCGCTCATGATCGAGCGGGTGCGCGCCCACGCCGGCTTCCGGCGCGAGCTGGCCCTGCGCTGGAGCGGGGTGCGGATCGCGTCGGCGTACCGTCCGCTGCCCCGGCGCCCGGGCCCGGCCGGCTGGGCCGTGCGGTGCGCCGCGCTCCTGCGCGACCCCGCGACCTGGCACGACCTGCGCTGGATGCTCGCGGACATGACGGCCGGGTTCCTCATCGCGCTCCTGCCGCCCGTCCTGCTCCTGTACGTGGCGTACGGCTGGGTCATCGCGCTCGGCGTATGGCGGCCGATCGCGGACGCGGGCGGCGACTGGTTCCTGTTCATCCACGTCACCAGCCAGCAGAGCGGCTACGCGGCGGCCGCGCTCGGCACCGCCCTCTTCGTGCTCGGCCTGTTCGTCAACCCGGCCCTGCTGCGCGGCCACTTCCAGCTCGCCCGGGCGCTGCTCGCCCCCTCCCGCGAGGCCGAGCTGGCGCAGCGCGTCGACCGGCTCACCGAGACCCGGCACGACGCGGTGGACACCTCGGCGGCCGAACTGCGCCGCATCGAGAGGGACTTGCACGACGGGGCGCAGGCCCGCCTGGTCGCCATGGGCATGAACCTGAGCACCATCGAGGCACTCGTCGAGAAGGACCCGGCACAGGCCAAGCGGCTCCTCGCGACGGCCCGCGCGTCCTCCGCCGAGGCCCTGACCGAGCTGCGCGACCTGGTGCGCGGCATCCACCCGCCGGTCCTCGCCGAGCGTGGACTCGCCGACGCCGTAAGGGCGTTGGCGCTGCGCCTGCCGGTGGCGACCGAGGTGTCGGTGGATCTGCCGGACCGGGCCCGCGCCGACGCGCCGGTCGAGTCGGCGGCGTACTTCGCGGTCAGCGAGCTGCTCACCAACGCGGTCAAGCACGCGGCGGCGGACAGCCTCTGGGTCGACCTGTCGTACGAGGCCGGCGCACTGCGGGTGTCCGTCGGCGACAACGGCAGGGGCGGTGCGAAGGCCGGGGCGGGCGGTGGCCTGAGCGGGGTCGAGCGGCGGCTCGGTACATTCGACGGCGTCCTGGCCGTCAGCAGCCCCGTGGGCGGCCCCACCCTGGTCACCCTGGAGATCCCTTGCGCGTTGTCCTAGCCGAAGACCTGTTCCTGCTCCGCGACGGCCTGGTCAGAATGCTGGAGGCGTTCGACTTCGAGATCCTGGCCGCCGTGGAGACCGGACCGGAGCTGACCCGGGCCTTCGCCGAGCTCGAACCGGACGTCGCGATCGTCGACGTCCGGCTTCCGCCGTCGCACACCGACGAGGGCCTCCAGTGCGCGCTCGCCGCCCGCCGCGCCCGGCCCGGGCTGCCGGTCCTGGTCCTGTCCCAGCACGTGGAGCAGCTGTACGCGCGCGAGCTCCTGGCGGACGGCGACGGCGGGGTCGGCTACCTCCTCAAGGACCGGGTGTTCGACGCGGCGCAGTTCGTCGACGCGGTGCGCCGGGTCGCGGGCGGCGGCACCGCGATGGACCCCCAGGTGATCCAGCAGCTCCTCTCCCGCAAGGCGCGGGACAAGCCGCTCGGCGGGCTCACCCCGCGCGAGCTGGAGGTGATGGAGCTGATGGCGCAGGGCCGTTCCAACGCCGCGATAGCCGAGCGCCTGGTCGTCACCGAGCGGGCCATCGCCAAGCACACGTCCAACATCTTCGCGAAGCTGGGCCTGCCGGTCTCCGACGACGACAACCGCCGGGTCCTCGCGGTGCTCGCCTACCTCGACCGGGGCTGAGCCCGAGCCGATCCCGGGCCCGGCCGCCGCGGCGGGGCACGAGCGCGGTTTCGGGTTAGCCTGGCAGGCAATGAACCGCATGATCACGCCCTGGGGCGAGCACGACCTGACCCGATTCCCCGAAGACCCCCGCGACCCGCTGCGGGCCTGGGACGCCGCCGACGACTACCTGCTGCGGCACCTCGCCGAGATCGGCGACCTGGACTTCTCGGGGACCGTCGTCGTCACCGGTGACCGCTGGGGTGCGCTCGCGACGGCGCTCGCCGAGCACCACCCCGTACAGATCAGCGACTCGTTCCTGGCCCAGGAGGCGACCCGGGCCAACCTGGCGCGGGCCGGCTCCGCGCCCGATGCCGTACGCCTCCTGTCGACCCGGGACGCGGTGCCCGAGCGCGTCGACGTGCTGCTCGTGCGGGTGCCCAAGAGCCTCGGGCTCCTGGAGGACCAGCTGCACCGGATCGCGCCCTCGCTGCACGCGGGCACGGTCGTGGTCGGCGCCGGCATGGTCAAGGAGATCCACACCTCGACGCTGAACCTGTTCGAGCGGATCCTCGGCCCGACGAAGACCTCGCTGGCCGAGAAGAAGGCCCGGCTGATCTTCACCACCCCGGACCCCGGGCTCAGGCGGCCCCGCAACCCGTGGCCGCTGACGTACTCGCTCGAACTGGGCATCGGTCCGGCCTCCGGGCTCGCCGTCACCAATCACGCCGGGGTGTTCTGCGCCGACCGCCTCGACATCGGCACCCGCTTCCTGCTCCAGCACCTGCCCGAGCGCACGGGACCGGACCACGTGGTGGACCTGGGCTGCGGCAACGGCATCGTGGGCACGGCCGCGGCGCTCGCCAACCCCGAGGCGCGGATCACCTTCGCCGACGAGTCGCACCCGGCGATGGCCTCGGCCGAGGCCACCTTCCGGATGTGTGCCGGGCCGGCGCGCGAGGCCGACTTCCGGCTCGGGGACGGCCTGGCGGACTTCCCGCCCGGGACCGCGGACCTGGTGCTCAACAACCCGCCGTTCCACACCCACCAGGCGACCACGGACCGCACCTCCTCGCGGATGTTCGCGGACGCCCGGACCGCCCTGCGCGAGGGCGGCGAGCTGTGGGTGGTCGGCAACCGCCACCTCGGCTACCACGACAAGCTCCGCCGGATGTTCGGCAACTGCGAACTCAAGGCGTCCGACCCGAAGTTCGTGGTGCTCCGCGCGGTGAAGCAGGCGCGCTGACCCGTCGGATGGCCCCAACTCCCCTGGATCTCCTGAGCCGTTGAACGCCCCACCGTTCCCATCCGTATGGAACGGCGCGCTTCAAGCGAAGGAGTTCCATGGGACGCATCGCACGCTCACCCCGAAAACGGCCGACCCTCCCCCGTCGGATGACGCTGGCCGCGGCCGCGCTCATCCTGGGCGGAGGCGGGCTCGCCGCGGTCAATTTCTACGCCTCCGCCAGTGAGGGCGGTGCGGGCGGCCACGGGCCGTCCGGGCACGACATGTCACAGATGCGCATGTTGTCGACCATCGACTGTCCGGACGTGGGCAATTCCCTTTCCACCGTGCCCGATTCCGCGAAACCGCGCGTCGACCGACAGCTCGCCGATCTCGATACGCAGATCACCGACGCCTATGCCGAGTTCGCCGACAACAAGGACCGGATCCAGCGCGACCCCGGCCTCGCGGACAGCATGGTGCTCACCCCGCTGAAGGCGAAGCGGACCGATTCCATCGGGCAGATCGCGGACGCCACCGGACAGCCGGACCTCAACGGCAAGGGTCTGGCGGCCTGTTCGATGCGGGCCGCCGACGCGCCGGCGCCGGGCGACCGGGCCGGTGACCCGCAGGGCGGCCAGAGCAGCGGCCAGAGCGGTGACCAGGGCGCCGATCAGGGGCAGGCCGGCGACCAGGGCGACGGCCAGGCCGTCGTCACGTCCGCCGCCGCTTCCGCCTCCGGCCTCTCACGTCGCGACTTCGTCGACATCCGCTCCGTACGCCCGAACGCCGCCGCCCCCGCCCCCCGGCGCGGCGCCTCCACCGGCACCTTCACCAGCGACTGCGGCCGCAATCAGAACGGCAAGCGCAACCCCGACAACGTCATCGTGGCGCCGGGCGTGAGCAATGGCGCCCACCACATGCACGACTACGTCGGAAACCAGGCGACGGACGCCTTCTCCAGCGATGCCGATCTCGCCAGGGGCGGTACCAGCTGCCGCAATCAGGGCGACAAGTCCACCTATTACTGGCCGGTCGTGCGAGTTCTCGACCAGGGCAACGACATGGACGCGCGGGCCGACGGCGGCGGCAAGGACAAGAACCTCGGAAAGATCCAGACCCCGGTGCAGGCGACGATTCGATTCGTCGGCAGCCCGGTGGGCAAAGTGACCGCCATGCCCCGGTTCCTGCGGATCATCACCGGCGACGCGAAGGCGTTCACCAATGGCAACGCGAATGCCAACGCCTCGTGGAGCTGCACCGGATTCGAGAACCGTCAGCTCAAGGACAAATATCCGCTCTGCCCCCAGGGCAGCAAAGTGGTCCGCACCTTCACATTCCAGAGTTGCTGGGACGGGAAGAACACCGACAGCGCCAATCACCGCACCCATGTCGCCTTCGCCGACAAGAGGGGTGCGTGTCCGGCCGGCTTCAAGGCCATTCCCCAGCTGGTGCAGCGCATCGTCTACGACGTGCCCGCCAAGGCCGGCGCCTTCGCGGTGGACTCGTTCCCCGAGCAGCTCCACAAGCCGGTCACCGATCACGGTGACTTCATCGACGTCTTCAGCGATCAGCTGATGAGGAAGGCGGTGAACTGCATCAACACGGGGCGCTCCTGCGCCTGACCCCCCGCGCCCCCGCGCGAGGAGGCATCTGCCGCTGCGCGGCCGACCCGGTCAGTGTCCGGAATGCATGGTCCCGGTCTCGACACTGCCACCGAGGCGGCCGTGCAGTGCCGTGACCACCGGCTGCTCGCCGACCGCCACCCACTTGCGGCCGACCAGGTAGACGCCGCCGTAGTCCTTCGCCTCGTTGATCCACTCGCGCTGGCCCCGGTCGGTGGCGAAGGTGGCGAGCACATAACGGCCGTCCCGCGTCGCGCAGTTGGCCTGGCGCAGCTCCGCCGAGTCGGTCGAGACGACCGGCTCGCAGTCGGCGCGCGCGGCCAGCTGTTCCAGGGTGCCGCTCGCGGTGGCGACCGGGTGCGGGGACGACGAACCGCAGCCGGTCACGACGGCGAACGCCGCAAGCACCCCAAGGACCACTCGTGCATCGTTTCGCATCACCCCATCGTGCCCCCAACTCCCTTGTAAATAAAGCGACTTGGCGACACTTCACCGGCCGATGGGCAGCGGCCCGCACGATGCCCGATCATGGACGCATGCGTGTACCCACCCTCGCCCCCGCCTACGTGGGCGGCGTCCAGCTCATCGCGTACGCGAGCCGACGGCTGCTCGGCGGTCAGGCCCGCCGGGACCTGCTGCGCTCGTGCTCCACCAACGTCGACAACCTGGCCGCGGGCCGGTGGGCCACGCTCGCCACCAGCGCGCTGCTCGTCGAGGAGCCCATGGAGCTGCCGTACGCGCTGCTCCTGCTCGCCGTCCTCGGCTACGCGGAGTACGCGCACGGGGCCTGGTGGACGGCAGGGGTGTTCCTCTTCGGGCACGCCGGCGCGACGCTCCTGGTGTACGGGGGCCTGCGCGCGGGCCGCCCCTCGCCCGCCACCCGCACCGCCCTTGACGTGGGCACCAGCTACGGCTTCTACGCGGTCCTGGGCGCCCTGACCTCGGCGCTGCCGCGCGGCCCGCTGCGCGGCGGCGCCCGGATCACCCTGCTCGCGCTCGCCGCGAAGCCCCTTCTGAACCGCGGGCGCACCTTCACGGACGCGGGGCACTTCGCGGCCCTGGGGCTCGGTCTCGGGGTGGCGGGAGTCATGGACTACCGTTCGGACGTCGTGGACTACCGTTCGGTTATAAACCGGTAGATTCCACCCGCTCAGGAGCCGCCCACCCATGATCGCGATCCCCGCCACCACCGTCGCCAACCTCCGCGACCTCGGCTCCACCCCGCTGTCCGGCGGCCGCACGGTCCGCCCGGGCCTGGCCTTCCGCGCCGGCCAGCTCGACCGCATGGACCCGGCCGCCGACCCGGCGGTGGCCGAGCTCGGACTGCGTACGATCCTGGACTTCCGCACCGACGCCGAGCGCGCCGACCATCCCGACCGGGTGCCGAGCGGGGCCCGGCTGCTGATCGCCGACGCGCTCGCGGACAAGATGGCGTCGGCCGGCGCTCCCGCCGCCGCCCAGCTCAAGCACATCCTGGCCGACCCGGCCCTGGCCGAGGAGCACCTCGGCGGCGGCAAGGCGCAGGCCCTGTTCGCGGACACCTACCGCTCGCTCGTCTCCTCCGGTTCGGCCCGCGCCGCCTACCGCACCCTGCTGACCGAACTCGCCGCGAAGGACGCGGGCCCGCTGCTCTTCCACTGCACGGCGGGCAAGGACCGCACGGGCTGGGGCGCGACGGTGATCCTCACGCTGCTCGGCGCCGACGAGGCGACCGTGGAGCGCGAGTACCTGTCCGTCAACCCGGCGGTGCGCCAGGCCTTCGCCCCGCTCATCGAGGGCTTCGTCGCGCAGGGCGGCGACCCCGAGATCGCGCTCGCCATCATCGGCGTGGTGCCCGAGTACCTGGCGGCGGCGCTCGACGAGGTCGACTCGACGTACGGCTCGATGGAGAAGTACGCCCGCGAGGGACTCGGCGTGCCGGACGACGCGGTGGCCCGGCTGCGCGAACGGCTCATCGCGTGACCGCCTCGCGGAGCCGTCAACTCCCTTGAGGGGCGGACCGGTTGGCCACGGGGTGACCATCTCCACATTCGCTCGTTTTGCTGAACGTGGCCCCAGAGCAGGACATCCTCAACCCACCCGCCCCCACCGTCGGCGTCGAGCAGGCCGAGGCCGCGCTCGTCGAGCACTATCCGCGACTGGTGCGGCTCGCCTATCTCGTACTGCCGCCCTCCCTCGGGCGCAATCGCCGGGTGCTCACCGCGCACGCGATCGTGCAGCGCTCGCTGCCGCGCGGCCGCGGCGGCCCCGGCGACGGCTCCGACGAGGGACTGATCCCGGGGGCGCGCAGGCCCGGGGCCGGCGGTGACCCGGGGTACGTGTACGTGCGGCGGCGGGTGCTGCGCCAGGCGCTCGACGCGGGGCTCCCGCTGCGCCGCAGGGCCTGGCCCAAGCGGGCCCAGCTCCCCCCGCTGCTGCCTCAGGTCTGGGGCCTGCGGCTCTTCCCGCGCTCGGGCGGCGCCGATGAACTCGCCCTGGACCAGCGGCTTTCCGCGCTGTCCGGGCCCGCTCGCGCGGCCTATGTGCTGCGCGGCCTCGAACGGCTCGGCGACGACGCGGTGTGCGCCGAGCTGACCGCGGCCGGGGTGGCCGAGGCCCGCCAGGCCCTTGCGGCGGCGGGCGAGCGGGAGTCGCGCTCGGCGCTCCTGGAGTCCGCCGAGTTCGACCCCTGCTCGCTCCAGGCGCGGCCCACCGATCTGATGCGCCGGCGCCAGCACGGCCGGGCCGCGCTCGCCGCCGTCGCCGCCCTCGTGGTGTGCGGGGCGCTGATCGGCCTGCCGGGCGACGGCTGGGGGCCCGACGGGGCGGCCGCGCCCTCGTACGCCCAGAACCCGGCGGCCCAGGCCGCGCTCGACCCGGCCCATCTGCTGCGGGTCGAGCCCACGGCGTGGACGACGGCGACGCGCAGCGACTTCTCGGTGTGGCCGGCCCGCGGCAATCTGCTCGGCGACTCGGCGCTGCTGCGCCGCGCGCTCGCCGTGTGGGCGAGGCCGGGCGAGTCGGTGCAGGTCTCGGCGACGCCGGGCACGCCGTCGGGTCCGCCGATGGGCGCGCCCCAACTCCTGTTCGCGGGCGATGTGGACCGGGCCCGGGTGGTGCTGCTCTACGACGGTCTGCGGGTCGCCCGCTATGCCGAGCCGCACGAGGGCACGACCGGGGCGGCGCTCGACTTCGCGCGCGTGGACGCCGCCGACATCGCGTCCGCGGGCGCGCTCGTGGTGGGCCGCACCGACGGCAACGTGCGCTATCTGACGGCGCCCTGGGTGCGCGAGGCCTCCGTACGCGATCTGCTGACGCCGGACGCGGCGGCGCGGCCGTTGCACCGGGACACCTACGGGGTGACCGACCCCGTCGTGTCGCCCACGCAGGCCCGCCAGTGCACGTCCTGGGAAGCGCTCGAATTCCACGACGACAGCGGGGTGCGGCTCGTCACCGACCTCGGCGAGCTGGCTCCGGCCCGCCTGACCTGGGGGCCGCCGTCGGACGCGCGGGACGTCGGGGACCGCTCCGCGCGCGAGGGCTGGGCGCGTACCGCGTGTCTGCTGCCGACCGTCCGCTCGCACGGGGTGCGCTCGGTCAACGACTGGCAGTTCGCGCGGCAGGCGCTGCCCGAGGGCAACGGCACCGCCGACTGGATCTGCACCCGGGCCGAGACCTGGCGGGGCGCGGGCAGCCGGGTGTTCGCCCAGTTCCAGGCGCCCTCCGAGCGGCTCGCGCCGGGTGCGATCGCGGCCCGCGCCGAGAACTCCGCGTCCTGCGGGGCGCGTGAGGCGCGGGTGCTCGCCGGGGTGCTGTGGAAGTCGCGCGGCGGGAACTGGTTCGTGCTCGCGGCGGGCAGCCCGCAGGTGTCGTCGGTGACGCTGTCCGGCGGGATGTCCGGCACCGAGAAGGGCAACCTGCTGGCCGTGCGGGCCAAGGAGGGGGCGCGCGCCGAGCTCAACGGGCGGCTCGCGGACGGGAGTCCGATCAGCACCCTGCGCTGAACGAGCCTCCCGCACGCAAGGAGGCCTTCCCCGAACATTCCGGCGCCGACCCCTGTCGCTGCGGCGTACCCGTCAGTACATTGACGCCATGTCTAATACGCCGCAGCCCGCTCCGATCGCGGAGGAGCGCATCGAGCTCAAGGCCCGGAACGTCTCGTTCGCGTGGGAGAACACCCCGCTGCACTGGATACCCGGCGACCCGTTCACCGGCCACACCATCAATGTGCTGCACCTGTTGCTGCCGGCCGGTGAGCGCTGGTTCGTGCACGTGTACAAGCAGGTCCTGCCGTACATCACGGACGACCGGCTGCGCGAGGACGTCATCGGCTTCATCGGCCAGGAGGCGATGCACTCCGCCGCGCACGACGACGTACTCCCCCATCTGAAGAAGCTCGGCCTCGACCCGACGCCCTACACCGCCCAGGTGGACTGGCTGTTCGAGAAGCTGCTCGGGGACCGTACGCTGCCGCCGGGCCGGGCGAGCCGCTGGTGGCTGATGGAGCGGGTCGCCACGATCGCGGCGATCGAGCACTACACCGCGTTCCTCGGCAACTGGATCCTCAACGCCGAGACCCTGGACCGGCGCGGGGCCGACCCGACCATGCTGGACCTGCTGCGCTGGCACGGCGCCGAGGAGGTCGAGCACCGCTCGGTGGCCTTCGAGCTGTTCATGCACGTCGACGGCGGCTACCGGCGCCGGGTGCGCACCTGGGCGACCGCGTTCACCGCGCTCGCCTTCCTGTGGCAGCGCGGGGCCCGCTTCTTCATGGACAACGACCCGACGCCGGCGGTCGGCAGGGCGAGCCTCGGCGCGTTCTACCGTGCGGGCCGCAAGGGGATGCTGCCCTCCACGCCCGACATGCTCAAGTCGATCCCGCGCTATCTGAGCCGCACCTACCACCCCTCCCAGGAGGGCAGCACGGCCCAGGCCGTGGCCTATCTCGCCTCCTCGCCCGGCGCCAACGGAGGCCACTGACATGCGCCGCGCCACCACCCTCACGCTGGCCGCCGGAGCCGCGCTGCTCGCCCGGCGGGCGCTGCGCCGCCGCATCGGGGCCTCCCCGCTGTGGCCGATGCCCGCCCTGGAGGAACCCGTCTCGGGGCGCGGCACCCGGCGTTCCACCATCACCCTGAAGCTGACGGTCACCGAGCGCGCCGAGGCGGCCGAAGGCGTCGTACGCCTTCGCCTCGAAGCCCTCGACGGGGCCGAGCTGCCCGCCTGGGAGCCCGGCGCGCACCTCGACCTGGTGCTGCCCTCCGGCCTCGTACGGCAGTACTCGCTCTGCGGCGACCCGGCCGACCGCACCGCGTACACGGTCGCCACCCGGCTCATCGAGGACGGCCGGGGCGGCTCGCGCGAGGTGCACGAGCAGCTCCAGGAGGCGGTGGAGCTGTCGGTGCGCGGGCCGCGCAACCGCTTCCCGCTGGCGGCGAGCGAGTCGTACGTGTTCATCGCGGGCGGCATCGGGATCACGCCAATCCTGCCCATGATCAAGGCAGTTGAGGCGTCCGGCGTCCCGTGGCGGCTGCTGTACGGCGGGCGCTCGCGGGCCACCATGCCGTTCCTCGACGAGATCGAGCGGCTGGGCGGGAAGGTCACCGTCGTCCCCGAGGACGAGTCGGGGCTGGCGGACCTCGGGGCGTTCCTCGCCGAAGCCCCCGCGGACGCGGCCGTGTACTGCTGCGGGCCCGATCCGCTGATGGACGCGGTCGGGGCGGCGCTGGGCCCCGGCCGCACCCCGCACCTGGAGCGCTTCGCGCCCGGCGCGGCCGCACCGGGCGCCGGGTTCGAGGTCGAGCTGCGCCGCTCGGGGCGCACGCTTGCCGTCCCGGCGGACCGCTCGCTCCTCTCGGTGCTGCGCGCGGAGCTGCCGGGCGTCGCCTACTCGTGCGAGCAGGGCTTCTGCGGAACCTGCCAACAGCGGGTCCTGGAGGGGGAGATCGACCACCGCGACGAGCTGCTCACGGACGCGGAGCGCGACGGCTCGATGCTGATCTGCGTGTCGAGGTGCCTCGGGAAGAAGCTGGTGCTCGATCTCTAGGCGGATCGTCCTATAGGTAGTCTGTTCGCATGACGACCGGGGTACGGCGCAGGATGGGCGTCGACGAGCGCAGGCAGCAGCTGATCGGGGTCGCCCTCGAACTGTTCAGCCACCGTTCGCCCGACGATGTGTCCATCGACGAGATAGCGGCGGCCGCGGGGATTTCGCGGCCGCTGGTGTATCACTACTTCCCCGGCAAGCAGAGCCTGTACGAGGCCGCGCTGCGCCGGGCCGCGGACGAGTTGGCGGGTCGTTTCCTGGAGCCGCACGAGGGCCCGCTCGGCTCCCGGCTGCTGCGGGTGATGGGCCGGTTCTTCGACTTCGTCGACGAGCACGGGCCCGGTTTCTCCGCGCTGATGCGGGGCGGCCCGGCGGTCGGCTCGTCCACCGCGAACGCCATGATCGACGAGGTGCGCAACGCCGCCTACCTCCAGATCCTCTCGCATCTGGACGTCCAACAGCCGCCCGCGCGGCTTGAGTTGGTCGTCCGCTCCTGGGTCTCGCTCGCCGAGTCGACGGCCCTGATCTGGCTGGACGGGCGGCGGATCCCGCGCGCCGAGCTGGAGTTGCAGCTGGTGCACGACTTCGCCGCGCTCGCCGCCGTGAGCGCCGCCTACGACGAGGAGATGGCGGCGATCATGCTGCGCATGCTCGCGGACGAGCCGGCCGACGGTCCGTTCGGCCAGCTGGTGGACCGCCTGGCCGCCCTGCTCCCCCTGGTGCCCGCCCCGCGCGTCGGCTGAGCGGCGCGGCGACGGTCATGTCGCCACGGAGGCGCCCCGGTCCGCGCCCAGGCGCAGGGCGAGCAGCGCCACGTCGTCCTCCGGGTCGTCGCCGAAGCGCGCGAGCAGGGTGTCGCAGAGCGCCTCGGTGGCGGACGGGGCCGCGGCCGCCGCGTGCCTGAGGTGTTCGAGGGACACCTCCAGGTCGGTGCCCCGGCGCTCGATGAGTCCGTCGGTGACCATCAACAGGCCGTCGGACGGCCCCAGTTGGAGCCGGGTCGAGGGCGGGTGGCGCAGGCCGAGGCCGAGCAGCGGGCCCCGGGTCTCGATGAACGAGGCCCCGCCGCGCCCCGGAAGCAGCAGCGGCGGGAGGTGCCCGGCGTTGGCGATGCGGGCCGCGCCGGTGGCCGGGTCGATGAGGGCCAGGCACAGGGTGGCGGTGGCCTCGGGGTGGTAGAGCTGGAGCATCCGGTCCAGGAGGCGGACGAGGGCCGCCGGTTCGTGCTGGTCGGTGGCGTACGCCCGTAACGCGTGGCGGAGTTCGACCATGACGGTGGCCGCGTCCAGGGAGTGCCCGACCACGTCGCCGACGCCGACGAGGAGTCCGGCGGGGGTGCTCAGCGCGGTGTAGAAGTCGCCGCCGATCTCGGCACGGCTGGAGGCCGGGACATAGCGCAGCGCGATGTCGGCGCCGGGGAGCCGGGGCGCACGCTGCGGCAGGAAGCTGTGTTGCAGGGTGAGCGCGATGTGCCGCTCCTCCGCGTGCGTGCGCAGGGACTCGGCGGCGACGGCGAGGGACTGGGCGAGCCGGGAGAGCAGCGTCTCGGTCTCCTGGCCGTACGGGAGCCGGGCCGGGACGGCCAGGCACACCGGCGGCTGGTCGGCGTGGCCACGGGCGAGCACGAGGCGGGCGCCTTCCGGGCCGTAGAGTTCCGGCGGCCACAGCGGGGCCGGGGCGAGGACGGAGCGCACACCGCTGCGGCCCGCCATGGCGCGGCGCAGCAGCACGCCGATGGCCGGGGTCTCGGCGGCCTGGTCGGGGCGGGCCACGCCGCCCGCGTGGAGGAAGGCGTCGGCGCCGAACACGAAGGCGGTGACGGGGCCGGAGGTCAGCAGCATGGCCGCGGCGGCGGCCGCGTCCGCGAGCTCTTGCGGGGAGCGCGCCTCGTGCAGGGTGGCGGTCGCCTCGGCCAGGCGGCTGAGCCGGCCCGCCCGGGCGGCGGACTCGTGCCGCAGCCGGGCGCCGCGCAGCGCGGCCCGGATGACGGCCTGGATCTCCTCGGGCTCGACCGGCACGGTGAGATAGGCCTCGGCGCCCGCGTCCAGGCCCCGGGAGCGGTCGTGCGGGGTGACGGAGGCGGCCGAGAAGTGCACGACGGGCATGGGCGCGATGCCGGGGTGGGCCTTGAGGCGGCGGCACAGTTCGAAGCCGTCCATGTCGGGCAGGCCCACGTCGAGTACGGCGGCGTCGGGCAGGGCGCCCGCGCGCAGCCGGGCGTCGAGTTCGATGAGCGCGGCCGAGGCGCTCGCCAGCGGGACGACCCGGTGCCCGGCCCGGCTCAGCACCGCGCCCATCGCACAGCGGTTGGCGTCGACGTCGTCGACCACCAGGACGGTCGTGTCCCAGGACCTGAACATCCGCGTACTCACCGCCGATCGGCTTGGGGAGCCCGCCAACGGGGAGGTGACTCACCGCTGTTGACTCGTCGCCCACCGTAGCGCCGTCGGGCCGTCGAGTGCGGTCACATGCGGGATTCGTCAACTTCCCTCCGGGAAACCACCCTTGAGGGCGAGCGCGAGCCCCTCGTCCAGGCCGGTGGCCACGCCCCGGTCGAAGGCCGAGTCGTACGCGCCGTCGCCGAGCGCCGCGCGCGCACGGCGCTCGCACCGCTCGCGCACGGCGGTCAGTGCGGGCGCGCCCATCTGCGCCTTGCCGACGGTGCGCCAGCACTCCTGGCCGACGCCGAGGAGCAGCGCGCCGTCCTCGCCGTCCCCCTGGCAGGCGACCGCGCAGGCCAGCAGGTCGAGGCCGATCGCGATGCCGAAGCTGTCGTGCAGCAGGCGCTTGCCGCCCAGCATGGCGCGGGCGTGGGCGGCGGCCTCGGCGGGCCGGCCGAGCGCGAGCGCGCTGACGGCCAGCATGTAGTCCGCGTACGCCCGCATCCAGCGTTCGCCGAGCGCGGCGCACCCGTCGCGCAGCAGGACCGCCTCGGCGGACGCCTCGACGTGCCGGCCCACGTTGTTGAGGGCGTAGATCCGGGCGAGTGCGCACAGCGCGCGGCCCGGGGTGAAGGCGGTGTCCTGGGCGAGCGCCGGGTCGAGGATGTCGAGCGCCCCCTGGGGGTCGCCGGGCATCAGGACGCTGCCGCCGTGGAGGTAGGCCGCGCGCAGCCGCTGTTCGGGGTCGGTGGCGGCGCGCGAGGACTCCTCGCCGAGCCGGTGCGCGATGACGAAGTCGCCCTGGAGGAAGGCGCACATGCCGAGTGCCCACACGGCGGCGGCCCGATGGGGGCCCGGCCCCGGGCAGCCGTCCAGGGCGCGCTGGAGGTAGCCGCGCCCCTCGCGCAGCCGGCCGCAGCAGAACCAGACGAACCAGAGCGAGCCCGCCATGTCGAGGGCGGCCTCGGGGTCGGTGGCCAGGAGGTGTTCGAGGGCGGTGCGCAGATCGGCGTGCTCGGCCTCCAGGCGTACGTACCAGTCGAGTTGACCGGGCCCGAACCAGGCGTCGCCGGCCTCGTGGGCCAGGCGCCTGAGGCGCTGGGCGTGCCGGTCGGCGACCTCGGGGCCCTCGCCGAGCTCGTCGAGCCAGCGCAGTCCGTACTCGCGGATGGTGTCGAGCATGCGGTGGCCGAGCCGGCCGGAGGGGGCGAGGCGGGTGCGCACCACCGACTTGTCGACGAGGCCGGCCAGGACCTGCTCGACGGCACAGGCCGGCAGCGGGCCGCCCGCGCCGATGTCCTGGGCGGCGGCGAGGTCGAAGTCGCCCGCGAACACCGAGAGGCGGGCCCAGAGCAGCCGCTCCAGGGGCTCGCACAGCTCGTGGCTCCAGCCGATCGCGGTGCGCATGGTCTGGTGGCGCGGCAGGGCGGAGACGCGGGTGTCGGCGAGCACCTCGAAGCGGGAGCCGAGCCGGGCGGCGAGCTGCTCGACCGACCACAACTTCAGCCGTGCGCCCGCGAGTTCGAGGGCCAGCGGGATGCCGTCGAGGCGCCGGCAGACGTCGGCGGCCGCGGCGGCCCGGCCGGGGTCGTCGAAGGTGAGGTGGGGCGCGGCCTCGGTGGCCCGCTCCTTGAACAGGGTCAGCGCCTCGTGGGCGACGGGGAGCGGCTCCAGGGGGAAGACCCGTTCCTGTGGCCTGCCCAGGGGTTGCCGGCTGGTGGCGAGGACGGTGAGGCCCGGTGAGGTCTGGAGCAGTTCGCCGATCAGATGGCCGCAGGCGCTGATCAGGTGTTCGCAGGTGTCGAGCACCAGGAGCATGCGTTTGTCGGCGAGCCAGGCGCAGAGCGCCTCGCAGGCGGTGCGCAGGCTCTGGTCGGTGACGTCGAAGGCGTCGGCGACGGTGGCCGCGAGCAGGTCGCGGTCCCGCAGCGGGGACAGCTCCACCCACCAGACGCCGTCGGGACAGCGGTCCCGGAACCGCCGGGCGGCCCGCAGCGCGAGCCGGGACTTTCCGACGCCGCCGGGCCCGGTGACCGTGACGAGCCGATGCTGTTCGAGGAGGCCGTCCAGGGCGGTCAGTTCGACGGACCGGCCGATGAAACTCGTGCTCTCCGCAGGAAGATTCCCCACCACGGGCACAGTCTGGACCACGGTGCGGTCCTTGACGGAACCCGGGGCGGGGAACATCCGAAATCACTCGCCGAGCGTCCTGGAATGATCGCTTCAGTGCCGCTTGAAGACCGCAACGGTACGGGCCGGGACTGTGAAACTCCCCGAACCTTGATCGTATGTGGCCGTCCTCACCACCGGGTCGGCCCCGGCCGCCTGTCGCGGGTGCAGGGCGTACGCGGTGCCCGCGAGGTCACCGACCCGCTGCTCCTGGGCCGTCGGCGTCGCGTTGAACACGACGACCAGCGGCCCGAGCCGCATGGTGATCACGCCCGGCGTCTCCGCGCTCCCCGACAGCGGGAACGAGAGCGCCGACTGGACCTGGCCCGCGGTGGCGAGCTTGAACGCGCCCTCGCCGCTCCGGATGGCGAGCAGGTCCTGGTAGGCGGCGGAGGTCCCGTTGATCCGGGCGCAGTCCGGGGTGAGCGCCGGGTTGGTCAACAGGGGTTTGGCGTAGGGCCACTTGGGCCGATTGTCGGCGGCCGGCGGAAGTCCGCGCCCGAAGCCGTTGCCCGCCGCGCAGTTCCAGTGCAGGGCGTTGAACCAGTCGCCGCTGTCGAAGGAGTTGCGGTCGAGTGACTTGGAGCGGAGCAGGTCGCTCCCGGCCTGGGACAGGGCCGGGCCCTGGGAGAGGGCGGCGGTGGCGAGCGCGAGGACCTGCATGCGGGAGCGGTCGGCGGCCGAGGTGCCGGCGGGCAGCTTGTAGGCGAGCGCGTCGTAGAGCGACTCGTTGTCGTGGGCGTCCGCGTAGGCGAGCGCGTCGCCCGGGGCCGCCGCGTAGCCCGCCGGGGCGCCGTTGTAGTCGACGTCGGAGCCCTTGACGGTGCGGCCCGCGCTGTCGGTGAAGGTGTACGCGGCGAGGTTGCCGCTCAGGCCCACCTTGAGCAGGTCCTGGTAGTGCAGGAGGCGGGCCTTCTGCTCGGCCTCGGTGCCGTTCGCCGTCGAGGAGTTGGGGTCGGTGTAGAGGCCGGAGGCGAAGCCCTGGACGCCCGGGTCGGCGTCGAAGGGGCCCCCGCCGCGCACGGCATCGCGGGCCCGGTCGGAGAACGTGGCGATCCCGGTCCCCGCCATGTTCTTCTGGGTGGCCTGCGTGAAGCGGGCGCCGTCGGCGACCTCGCCGAAGTTCCAGCCCTCCCCGTAGAGGATGACCTTCTTGCCGTCGACGCCGTCCTTCGCCGGGGTCAGGGCGTCGAGGGCGGCCCGCACGGCGAGGATGTTGGCCTTGGGGTGGTGGCCCATGAGGTCGAAGCGGAAGCCGTCGACCTTGTACTGCTTGGCCCAGGTCACCACCGAGTCGACGACGAGCTTGCCCATCATGGCGTTCTCGGGTGCGGTGTTGGCGCAGCAGGTGGAGTTGGCGACGCTGCCGTCCGCGAGGAGCCGCTGGTAGTAGCCGGGCACGATCTTGTCGAGCACCGAGCCGTCGGCCTGCCCGCTCGCCGCGGTGTGGTTGTAGACGACGTCCATGACGGTGCGCAGCCCGGCGTCCGCGAGCCCCCGCACCATCTGCCGGAACTCGACCGTGCGCCGGGTCCCGTCCGGGTCGCTGGCGTAGGAGCCCTCGGGCACGGTGTAGTGCAGCGGGTCGTAGCCCCAGTTGTACGCGTCCTTCGCGGCCGACCGGGCGATGCAGGCCTGCTGCTCCTCGGAGTCCGGGGCGTACACCTTCAAGTCGCAGGCGGGGGTGGCCTGTTCGGACTTGCGCTCGGGGATGCCCGCGATGTCGAAGGCGGGCAGCAGATGGACGTAGGAGGTGCCGGACTTCGCCAGCCGGGCCAGGTGCCTCATGCCGTCGGAGCCGGTGTCGGTGAACGCCAGGTACTGGCCGGGGTGGTGCGAGGTGGGGTCCGCGATGGAGAAGTCGCGGATGTGCAGCTCCTGGATCTGGGCCTCGCGCAGCGGCACGGCGGCCGGCTTCTTCAGGGTGGCCCAGCCCTTGGGCGCCAGCTTCGGGTCGGCGAGGTCGACGACCAGGCTGCGCGCCGAGTCGGCGGTGAGGGCGGTCGAGTACGGGTCGGTGACCAGGTTGGTGACGACGCGCTGGACGGTGGGCGCCCACACCGTCACGGCGTACCGGTACGGCTTGCCCGCCCAGGACACGGGCCCGGTCACCGACCAGACGCCGGTGGCGTCGTCGCGCCGCATCGCGAGCGTGCGCCCGTCGAGTTCGAGGGAGACCGCGCGGGCGGTGGGCGCCCACAGGGAGAGGGTGGGCCGGCCGTGGGCGAACACGGGGCCGAGCGAGGCCCGGGTGGCCCTGGCGCCGTACAGGTCGTCGAGGACGCCCTGGGTCTGCACGCCGGTCGCGGCGAGCAGCGCCCCGTTCGCAGCCCGCTGGGTCGCGATGAGCTGACCCCGCAGGGACTCGCGGACGCGGGAGCGGTCGCGGGCGTCCACGGTGAACGCCGGGTAGTCCTTGAGCTGGGGGAACCTGGCCTTCTGGGCGTCGGTCAGCGCGGCCGGCGCGAGCCGCAGCCACTGGCCCTCGTCGGACAGGGCGCCGTCCTTGACGGTGATGCCGCCGCCGGGCGCGTACACGAGCTGCTCGCTGGTGGCGCCGGTCGCCTTGGCCTTCCACACCACGGTGTCGGCGTCGATCCACTGCGCCTCGGACTTGGCGAGGTCGAGCGAGACGCCCGAACTGCCCTGTGGCAGCAGGTACTTGGCCGTCGCGGAGAGCAGCCATGCCTCATGGCCGTAGGTGGCGAGGTCGAGGGACTGGTCGTCGGGCAGGTCCTTCTGGTCGCCCTTGTGCAGGAGGTAACTGAGCGAGGTCGCGCCCGGGACCAGCGGCACCTCGAAGGTCACCCCGTAGGCGTCGCGGCCGGCCGGCATCAGCGGCTTGGACCAGTCGGTGGGCGCGGCGGCCCCGGTCCAGGTGTGCAGGCCCCAGCCGTCGTAGTCGCCGTCGGGCCGGAAGTAGTGCAGGACCGCCTTGGAGGTGTCCTGCGGCGGGTAGGTGCCCGGGGGCGCCTGGTCCGACTGGCCGTCCTTGCCCTGCTCCACCCACACCTCCCCGGTACGGCCGAGGTCGACGGTGCGCTCGGGCCCGTCGGCGCTCGCGCCCTTGGCGACGGTGTAGGTGATCGAGGCGGCACCCTGCGGGACCTTGACCCAGGCGAAGGCGCCGTAGGCGTCCCGGCCGGTGAAGGCCGCGCTCCGGTCCCCGGACGTCAGCTGCCAGCCGTCGTAGTCACCGGCCGGGCGCCGGTAGTGCACCACGGCGTAGTCCCGCTCGACGGCCGTCGGCTTCGCGGGTGCGGGGGTCTGCCCCGCCGTGGTGGCGGCGAGCGCGCTCGCGGTGCGTCCGGCGCTGTCGACGACAACGGCCTTGTAGCGCACGGGAGTTCCGGCGGGCAGGTCCAGGTACTGGGTGACCTTGTAGGGGGCGTGGTCGGCGGTGCCGAGCGTCTGCCACGGTCCGTTGCCGCTCTGCGCGGCGAAGACGACCCGGTCGAGCTGTCCCCCGCTGACGTCGGCCGACAGCTCGACCGTGCCGGTGGCCCCGGCGGCCGGTGCCCTCAGGGTGACCGACGGCTTGGTGACGGGGGCGGGCAGCGGGGCAGCGGCCTTCAGGACGAGGGAGGACAGCGCGGGCACGGTCACCTGGACGGCGGCGTCCGAGCCGCTGCGTACCGTGCCCGAACCTCCGTACAGCACGACGAAGTTGGCGTTCGCTGAGCCGGTGGGCACGGTGACCGTCCTGGGCGCGGTGGCGTTGTTCACGGCCACGACGTACTCGGTGCGCGTCCTGGCGTCGGTGCGCGAGAAGGCGTAGACGGAGTCCTTGGCGTAGCGCTCGGTCTGGACGCCGTCGCGCAGCGCCGGGTTGGCCCGGGTGAGGCGGGAGAGGCCGGCGATGGTGCGGTACAGCGGGTGGGCGGGGTCGTAGGCGTCCGAGGCGTGGGTGCGGCCGGTGCCCAGCTCGTCGTCGTCGAGGTAGTCGGGGACCTGGGACGCGAACATGGTCTGCCGGGCGTCCTTGTCGCCGCCGGCGCCGGTGAAGCCCTGCTCGTCGCCGTAGTAGACCACCGGGTTGCCCCGGCTGAGGAACATCAACTCATTGGCCAGTCGGTCGCGTTGGAGCAGTTCGGCGTCGCTCGCCAGCGGATGGTCCTGCTTGAGGAAGGTGCCGATGCGGCCCATGTCGTGGTTGCCGAGGAAGGTGACCTGCTCGTAGGCGTTGGCCTTGTCGGTGGTGTAGCGGTAGTCGTCGGCGAACAGGGCGGCGAGCTTGGTGGCCGGGGCGCCCTGTGAGGCGTACTGGCGGGCCGCGTCCTGGAAGGGGAAGTCGAGGGTGGCGTCGAGGCGGCCCCGGGTGACGTACGGGGAGGTGACGGCGGGGTCGGCCGAGTAGGTCTCGCCGAACATGAAGAAGTCGGGCCGCCCCCGCTTCTTCGCGTACGCGTCGAGGGCGGTCGCCCACTGGGTCCAGAAGTCCAGATCCACGTTCTTGACGGTGTCGATGCGGAAGCCGTCCACGTCGAAGTCGTGGACCCACTTCTCGTAGATCCTCTCCATTCCGGTGACGACCTCGGGCCGCTCGGTCCACAGGTCGTCGAGCCCGGAGAAGTCGCCGTACTCGCCGCTCTCGCCCGCGAACGTCGAATCGCCCCGGTTGTGGTACATCGTGGGGTCGTTCAGCCAGGCCGGGACCTTCCGCTCCTTCCCGACGGGCACGACGGGCGTGTAGGGGAAGGAGTTCGCGTCGACGTTCCTCATGCCCGCGCGGTCGTCGAAGGGGCGGCCGCTGGTATCGAGGTAGGGATAGGCGCCCTTGGGCCGGTAGTCGTAGCGCTTCTCGGCGTAGTCGACGGTGTCGGCGGTGTGGTTGGTGATGACGTCGAAGAAGACCTTCATGCCCTTGGCGTGGGCCCCGGCTATCAGCCGGGCGAGGTCGGCGTTGGTGCCGAAATGCGGGTCGACCTGGGTGAAGTCGGTGATCCAGTAGCCGTGGTAGCCGGCCGACGCGTCCTTGCCGGTGCCCTGCACGGGCTTGTTCTTGAAGATGGGGGCGAGCCAGATGGCGGTGGTGCCGAGGCCCTTGATGTAGTCGAGCCTTCGGGTGAGGCCCACCAGGTCGCCGCCCTGGTAGAAGCCCTTGTCCGTCGGGTCGTACCCGGTCCGCGCACGCGAACCGGTCAGCCCGCCGAGGTCGTTGGCCCTGTCGCCGTTCGCGAACCGGTCCGGGAGCACGAAGTAGAACTGCTCGCGCGTCGCGTCGTGCCGGGCGGGTTCGGCGGCGAGGCGGGCGTCGCCGGGCGGCGCGGGCGGCCCGGGGGCGGCCGTGGCGGGCGGCGCGGGGACGAACGCGGCGCACAGGGCGGCCGCGAGCGCGACCGCCGTTCTTCGCAGGGGGATCACCGGATGCTCCTCGGTCGTACGTACCGGCGCGGCTGAATGTTCTTGCTGCAAGATTGCAAGTGCCTCTGAGCAGGTGACCGTAGGAGGAGGGAGGGCCGGGGTCAACGGTTCGGGCGAAATCCGCAGCACGGATGCGTCCATCTGCAAGGAATTGCGCGGCCGTTGAGCCGGGCCCCGGGCGTTCGTCAGGCCGGCGCGTAGCCACGGGCACGGACGAGGGCCTGGGTGAGCCGGGTGAACTCCCGGGCGGCGGCGCTGCGGTAGGCGTTCTCGCGCCGCAACAGCGCGACCGTGCGGGCCGGCAGCGGCGGGTCGAGGGCGACCGGCGCCAGGTGCGGGTGCTCGTGCGCGACGGCGTCGGGCAGCACGGTGGCCAGCGGGGTGCGGCGGACGATCTCGGTCAGCGCCTGGAGCGAGTTGGCCTCGACGGCGATGCGCGGCGTCACGCGGTGCTGCCCGAGATAGGCGTCGATATGACCCCGGGTAGCGAAGTCGCCGCTGAGCAGGGCGAGTTGACGCTCTCCGAGGTCGCGCACGGCGAGTGCGCCCGCCTGTGCCGCGCCGGCACCGACGACCAGGCCGAGGGTCTCGGTGTAGAGGGCCGTCGCGTGGATGCCGGGCAGATGCGGTCCCGCGAAGGCGATGCCGAGGTCCAGCTCGTCGGCGAGCAGCGCCGCCTCGATGCGGTCCTGTGCCAACTCGCGTACGTCCAGGGCGATATGGGGGTGCCGGGTGTGCAGCTCCGCGACGAGCGGGCCGACGAGGTAGGCGGTGAACGTCGGGGTCACCGCGAGGCGCAGGCCCCCGCGCGAGAGGTCTGCGACGTCCAGGACGGCGCGCTCGGCCGCGGCCAGGTCGCGCAGGGCGCGCCGCGCGTAGTGGGCGTAGGCCTCCCCCGCGTCGGTGAGCCGCACCGCGCGGCCGCTCCGGTCGAGGAGCTGGACGCCCACGGTGCGCTCCAGCTGCTTGATCTGCTGGGACAGGGTGGGCTGGGAGATCCGCAGCTCTTCGGCGGCGCGGGTGAAGTTGCCCTGCTCGGCGACGGCGAGCAGATAGCGCAGATGACGCAGTTCCGGGGCCATGGATTCCACTATAGATGAGCTCTATAGCAGATATGGAAACTACGTCTTGGACGCTATAGACGCAGCTCATGCATGGTGGATCCCGTCGGCCCCCACGGAGTCGGCAGCACCGAAGGGAGTGACCATGCAAGACCTCGCCGAGGGCGTCGCGCGTTTCCAGCGCGGCGTCTTCCCCGCCAAGGCGGACCTCTTCGCCCACCTGGCCGCCACCCACCGCCCGGGCACGCTGTTCATCAGCTGCTCGGACGCCCGGGTGGTGCCCGAGCTCATCACCCAGAGCGAGCCGGGCGAGCTGTTCGTCATCCGGACGGCCGGAAACCTGGTGCCCGCTTACACCCCGGACGCGGACGGCGTCGCGGCGAGCATCGAGTACGCGGTCGGTGTGCTCGGCGTCCGCGACCTCGTGGTCTGCGGCCACTCCGCCTGCGGCGCGATGACCGCGCTCGCCGAGGGCCACGACCTCGCCGCGCTGCCCGCGATCGCCGGCTGGCTGCGGCACGCGGACGCGGCCCCGGCCCACGCGGACGCCGGGGACCTCGACGCCCTGGTACGCGGCAACGTACGCGCCCAGCTCGCGAACCTGGCGACGCACCCCTCGGTGGCCCGCGCCCTGGCCGAGCGGCGGCTCACGCTGCACGGCTGGGTCTACGACATCCCCACCGGCAGGGTCGAGGAACTCGACGCCGCCCGCGCCCTCGCCTGAGACCCTGTCCCCTCAACTCACCTGATCCACCAAGGAGTTACTCGTGATTCAGTCCCAGTACGACACCACCGCCCGCCAGGACCTGGCCACCGCCGCCGTCGAGGCCAAGCTCCGCAAGGACCTCTCGTGGCAGCAGATCGCGGACGCCGCCGGCTTCTCGGTCGCCTTCGTCACCGCGGCCGTGCTCGGCCAGCACGCGCTGCCCGCCGAGTCCGCGCGGGCCGTCGCCGAGCTGCTCGGCCTGGACGACGACGCGGCCCTGCTCCTGACCACCATCCCGAGCCGCGGCTCGATCCCGGGCGGCATCCCCACCGACCCGACGATCTACCGCTTCTACGAGATGCTCCAGGTCTACGGCACCACGCTGAAGGCCCTGGTGCACGAGGAGTTCGGGGACGGCATCATCAGCGCCATCAATTTCACGCTGGACGTGAAGAAGGTGGCCGATCCCGAGGGCGGGGAGCGCGCTGTGATCACCCTCAACGGCAAGTACTTGCCGACCAAGCCGTTCTGAGAGTGGACCGGCGTTTCCGGGGGCCCTGCCCCCGGACCCCCGCTCCTCAAACGCCGGAGGGGCTGCTTTTGACTCGCGCCGTGGACCCCCGTACCACCAGCTCCGGCTGGAAGACGAACTCCGTTCGCTGGACGGGGGTTCCGGCGATCTCCTCCAGGAGGGCGGACACCGCGGCCGTCGCCATCGCCCGCACGGGCTGGCGGACCGTGGTCAGGGGCGGGTCGGTGAAGGCGATGAGCCGGGAGTCGTCGAAACCCACCACCGAGACGTCGACCGGCACGCGCAGGCCGCGCTCGCGGGCGGCGCGCACCACGCCGAGCGCCATCATGTCGCTGCCGCAGACGATCCCCGTACAGCCCTGGTCCAACAGCGCGTTCGCGGCGACCTGGCCGCCCTCCACGCTGTACAGGGTGGGCCGGACACGGGCGGCCGCCTCGTGCCCGGGCAGGCCGAGCCGCTCCCCCAGCGCCGCCGTGAAGCCCTCGGCCTTGCGGCGCGAGGGCACGTACCGCAGCGGTCCGACCGCCAGGCCGATCCGGGTGTGCCCGAGATCGGCCAGGTGGCCCACCGCCATCCGCATCGCCGCGTGGTCGTCGGGCGAGACGAACGGCCCGCGCAGCGCCTCGTTGTAGCCGTTCACCAGGACGTACGGGACGCCCCGTTCGGCCAGGGCCAGATAACGGGCCGGGTCGGCGGAGGTGTCGGCGTGCAGCCCGGACAGGAACACGATGCCGTTGACACCCCGCTCCTCCAGCTGCTCGACCAGCTCGTCCTCCGTTGCCCCGCCCGGCAGTTGGGTGCACAGGACGGGCGTGTAGCCGTGGCCCGCGAGGACCTGCTCCACCGCCTGCGCGAAGGCGGGGAAGATCGGGTTGGTCAGCTCCGGGGTGACCAGGCCGATCAGCCCCTCGCTGCGCCGGCGCAGCCGGGCCGGGCGCTCCCAGCCGAGCACGTCCAGGGCCGCGAGCACCCGCTGGCGGGTGGGGTCGGCGACACCGGGCCTGCCGTTGAGCACCCTGCTGACGGTGGCCTCGCTGACGGCGGCCTGCGCCGCGATGTCCGCGAGGCGCGGCCCGCCCGGCTGCGCGGCATGGCTCACACCGTCCACCACACCGTCGTGTCGCCCGGCAGCTCGAACCGGTCGCCGTCCACCGCGAAGGGGCCGCTGGACAGCAGGGCGCGGCCGGGCACCGGCAGCGACACCAGGCGTCCCGTGAGGTTCACCGTGCACACGAAGCCCTCGCGGGCGAAGGCGAGGACGCCCTCGGGGGCGTCCAGCCACCGCAGGTCGTCCCCGGCGCCGAGCCCCGGGTGGGCGCGGCGGGCCGCGATGGCCGCGCGGTACAGCTCAAGGGTGGAGTCGGCGTCGCCGGTCTGCGCCTCGACGCTGAGGCCGCCCCACGAGGCGGGCTGCGGAAGCCAGCTGCCGCCGCTGCCGAACCCGTACGAGGTGCCCTCGACGGTCCACGGGATCGGGACGCGGCAGCCGTCGCGGAAGCCGTCCTGGCCCGCCGCGCGGAAGAACGACGGGTCCTGGCGCACCTCGTCGGGCAGGTCGGTGACGTCGGGCAGGCCGAGCTCCTCGCCCTGGTAGACGTAGGCCGAGCCGGGCAGGGCCAGCATCAGGAGGGTGGCCGCGCGGGCCCGGCGCAGGCCGAGTTCCCGGTCGCCCGGGGTGCGCAGCTGGGTGCCGAGGCCCGGCGGGTTGGCGAAGCGGGTGGCGTGCCGGGTGACGTCGTGGTTGGACAGGACCCAGGTGGCGGGGGCGCCGACCGGGCGCATCGCGGCGAGGGAGGTGTCGATGACCTCGCGCAGCGCCGCCGCCTCCCAAGGGGCGCCCAGATACTGGAAGTTGAAGGCCTGGTGCAGTTCGTCGGGGCGTACGTACAGGGCGGTCCGCTCGACCGTGGGGGTCCAGGCCTCGGCGACCGCGATGCGCTCGCCGTCGTACTCGTCCAGGATGGTCCGCCAGGACCGGTAGATCTCGTGCACGCCCTCCTGGTCGAAGAACGGCATGACGTCGTTGCCGAGCAGCTTGAGTTGGTCGTGGCCGCCGATGTCGGGCAGGCCCGGCGCCTTGACCAGGCCGTGGGCGACATCGATGCGGAAGCCGTCGACGCCCATGTCGAGCCAGAAGCGCAGGATCGAGCGGAACTCGTCGGCGACCGCCGGGTGGTCCCAGTTCAGGTCGGGCTGCTCGGGGGCGAACAGGTGCAGGTACCAGTCGCCGTCCTCGGTGCGGGTCCAGGCGGGGCCGCCGAAGATGGACTCCCAGTCGTTGGGCGGGAGTTCACCGCTCTCGCCCTTGCCGGGGCGGAAGTGGTAGCGGGCGCGCAGCGGCGAGCCGGGCCCCTCCTCGACGGCGCGCCTGAACCACTCGTGCTGGTCGGACGAGTGGTTGGGCACCAGGTCGGTGATGACGCGCAGGCCCAGCCCGTGGGCGTCGCGGATCAGCGCGTCCGCGTCGAGCAGGGTGCCGAACATCGGGTCGATGGCCCGGTAGTCGGCGACGTCGTAGCCGGCGTCGGCCTGCGGGGAAGCGTAGAAGGGCGAGAGCCAGACGGCGTCGACGCCGAGGTCGCGCAGGTACGGCAGCCGGGCGCGCACGCCGTCGAGGTCGCCCATGCCGTCACCGTTCCCGTCGGCGAAGCTGCGCGGATAGACCTGGTAGATCACGGCGTCCCGCCACCACTGCGTACCGGTCTTCCCGGTGAGGCGGTCGGGGGCGGTGAAGTGCTGGGTCATGTCGTCCTTAGGGGTCTGGGGGTGGTCAACCCCCGAGCCTTTGCTGGTGGGGGCCGGGGCGGAGCCCGGCTCAGCCCTTGGTCGCGCCCGCGGTCATGCCGGTGACCAGGTGCTTCTGCACCAGGTAGAACACGGCGGAGACGGGGATGGCGATGAGTACGGCGGTGGCGGCCATGTAGTTCCACTGGGCGTCGTGCTGGCTGACGAAGCTGGAGAGGCCCACGGCGAGCGTGTACTTGCCGTCGTCGAGCATGAACGTGGAGGCGAACGCCACCTCGCCCCACGCGGTGAGGCAGGTGTAGAACGCGGCGACCGCGAGGCCCGGCCGGGCGAGCGGCAGGATGAGGCGGAAGAAGGTGCCGAACGGGGTGAGCCCGTCGACCCGGCCCGCTTCGTCGATCTCGATCGGGATCGAGTCGAAGTACCCCTTGAGCATCCAGGCGCAGTACGGCACCGCGGTGGAGCAGTACACCAGGATGAGGCCGCCGTAGGTGTCGATGAGGCCGAGGTCGCCGAGGATCTGGTACATCGGCACGATCAGCACGGCGATCGGGAACATCTGGGTGACGAGCAGCACCCACATCAGCTTGCGGTAGCCGGGGAAGCGCATGCGCGAGACCGCGTAGCCGGTGGTGGCCGCGAACATCACGCCGATGACGCAGGTCGCGACCGCGATCAGGGCGGTGTTGCCGAGCCAGGTGAAGAACTTGGTGTGCTCGGTGACGAACGCGTAGTTGGAGAAGGACATCTTGGACCAGATGCGGCCCGGGTGCAGGTAGTCGTCCTTGTCGGGCCCGAGCGAGAGGAAGAGCAGCCAGACGATCGGGAAGAGGGCGACGAGGCTGGCGACGCTCAGTGCCAGGTGCGACAGGACGGCGGTGCGGCGCCGGGTGTGGTCCCGGGAGACGACCTTGGGGGCCATGGGGGCATCAGACCTGTTCATTGCGGGCCAGCCAGCGTCGGTAGAAGGAGGTGAAGACGATCAGGATGGAGAGCAGCAGCACGCCGTAGGTGGCGGACTGGGCGAAGTCGCGGGGCTGCTGTCCGAAGCCGAGCCGGTAGGCCCAGGTGACCAGGATCTGGGCGTCCGGGGCGCCGCCGTTGCCGAACAGCAGGAAGATGATCACGAACTGGTTGAACGTCCAGATGATGCCGAGCAGCACGACGGTGGCGCTCACCGGCCGAAGGCCCGGCAGGGTCACGTGCCGGAAGCGCTGCCAGGCGCTCGCGCCGTCCATCTCGGCGGCCTCGTACAGGTCGGCGGAGATCGACTGGAGCCCGCCGAGCAGCGAGACCATCATGAACGGCACGCCCACCCAGGTGTTGACCAGGATCGCGGCGAGCTGCTGGAAGTGCGGCTGCTCGAGCCACTCGGGCTGCGGCAGGTGCAAGGTGCCGAGCACGGTGTTCACGATGCCGGAGTCGCTGAGCATCAGGCGCCAGGAGAACACGGTGACGAAGGTGGGCACCGCCCACGGCAGGATCAGCATCATCCGGTAGAAGGTGCGGCCGCGCAGCTTCTGGTTGAGCAGCAGGGCGAGCGAGAGCCCGATGACGTAGTGCAGGGTCACACAGGCGACGGTCCACACCACGGTCCACAGGAAGTGCGACCAGAACCGGTCCCAGGCGGTCGGCCCCCACAGGATGTCCGCGTAGTTGTGCAGCCCGACGAACTCGTAGGTCGCCTCGATGTGGTTGGCGCCGATGGTGCGCGCCGAGTTGAGGCTGTTGGCGTCGGTGAGCGTGTAGTAGACGCCCTGGACGAGCGGATAGAGCACCAGGACGCCGAGCACGACGACGATCGGCGCGACCATCGCGTACGCGTACCAGTGCTTCTGCCAGGAGCGCCGGACGCGCTCCAGCGGCCCCCGGCGCGCCGGGGACGCGCTCTTGGGGGCCGCGCCATCGACGGCAACGGTCATCTCGACACCTTTTCCGGGGAGTTCGACGGACGTGCGTGCCGCCGGGCCGTCCCCGAGGGGGAACGGCCCGGCGGCGGGGCTCACTTGGTGAAGTCGGGAACCAGCTTGGCCATGTCCTGCTGAAGGCTCTTGGTGGCGTCGGCGACGGACTCCTTGCCGTCCGCGACCTTCGGCAGCTCGGTGTCCATCGGGGTCCACAGCGAGCTGTACTCGGGCAGCTCCGGGCGCGGCTGGGCGGCGGGGAGCACGCTCTGGAAGCCGGCGATGCCCGGGTCGGCCTTGACCTGCGCGGTGTAGGCGTCCACGCGGGTGGGGAGCGTGGAGTTCTTCAGCGCGATGGACTCCTGGCTCTTGGCCGAGGTCATGAAGTTGACGAACTTCATCGCGGCGGCCGCGTGCGCCTTGTCGGAGCCCGCGTACACGGACAGGTTGTGGCCGCCGGTCGGGGCGCCCGCCTTGCCCGCGGATCCGGCCGGGACGGTGGCGATGCCGAGGTTGGCCTTGTCCTTGAAGGCGGAGCCCTTGTAGAAGTTGGTGATCTCCCACGGGCCCTGGACGATGGCGGCGACCTTGCCGTTCACGAAGGCGTCCTGGATGTGGGCGTACGCGTCGGCGGTGACGTCCGCCTTGTGCAGGCCGGGGCCGTCGAACAGGCCCTTCCAGGTCTCAAGTCCCTTGACGGCGGGGGCACTTGCGATGGTGACCTTCTTGCCCGCGGCGTCCACGGTGTCGGTGCCCTCGCCGTACAGGAACGGCTGGGCGTAGTACCCGGCGGTGGAGGCCCAGTAGCCGTCGACGCCGGCCTTCTCCTTGACGAGGGCGGCGTCCGCCTTCAGCTCGTCCCAGGTGGTGGGCGCCTTGGTGATGCCGGCCTTGGCGAACAGGGCCTTGTTGTAGACGAGGGCGAGGGTGTCGGTGACCAGCGGAACGCCGTAGGTCTTGCCCTGGAACTGGGCCTGCTTGATCAGGCTGGGCTGGAACTTGGCCTGGTCGGCGAGGGCCTCGGTGCCGTCGAGCGGCAGGAAGTAGCCCTTCTTCGCGAACGCGGGCGTCCAGCCGACCTCGGCGCGCAGCACGTCCGGGGCACCCTTGGCGCCGGCGGCGGTGTCGAACTTGTTCTGCGCCTGGTCGAAGGGGACGTTGACGTACTTCACCTTGACCGTCGGGTTCGCCTTCTCGAACTCCGTGACCAGCGCCTGGTACGTGGGTGCCTCGTTCGTGGCGTTCGAGGTGTCCCACCAGGTGATGGTGACGGGGCCGTCCGCCTTGCCGCCGTCACTGTCGCTGCCACCGCAGGCCGTCGCCGCGAGCGCGAGGGTCGCCGCGAGCGCGGTGGCCGCTATGCCACGTCGCATGAGAACTCCTTCACTGGGTGCCGTTCCATCACGGCGCCGGATCGCCAGGAACGTAACAAGGATGAAAGGCGACCGAAAGACCTTGCGAAGAATTTCTGCAAGGGCGGTCGATCGTTATATCAGCGTGTCCGCACGGTTGCCGTTGTGCGCCTTGTCAAAGCCGGTATTCCTGGTCCACCCGCACCCGCGGCAGGACTGCAAGGGTTCCGCAAGGTCTTGCAAGGCTGTTACTTTCGGGGGCCATCGGCGTTGATCCCGTGACCGCTGGATTCTCGAGAGGGCCCCCATGACGCAGGAGCTGACGACGACCGCCGTCACCCAGGAGCCCGCCGGGCCCCGGACCGGCTGGTGGCGCGACGCGGTGATCTACCAGGTGTACGTGCGCTCCTTCGCGGACGGCGACGGCGACGGCATCGGCGACCTGCCCGGCATCACGGCCCGGCTGCCGTACGTGAGGGAACTGGGCGCGGACGCGGTCTGGCTCACCCCCTTCTACGCCTCCCCGCAGGCCGACGGCGGCTACGACGTGGCCGACTACCGGACGGTGGACCCGCTCTTCGGCTCTCTCTCCGACGCCGACGACCTGGTGCGCGAGGCCCACCGCCTGGGCCTGCGCGTCATCGTCGACGTCGTCCCCAACCACACCTCGGACCAGCACCCCTGGTTCCGCGCGGCGCTGGCCGGCGGCCCCGAGCGCGCGCGCTACCACTTCCGTCCCGGCAAGGGCGCGGACGGTCAACTCCCGCCCAACGACTGGGAGTCGGTGTTCGGCGGGCCCGCCTGGACGAGAGCCGGCGACGGCGACTGGTACCTGCACCTGTTCGCCCCCGAGCAGCCCGACCTGAACTGGGACCACCCGGCGGTGCACGCCGAGTTCGAGTCCGTGCTCCGCTTCTGGCTGGACCTCGGCGTGGACGGCTTCCGCATCGACGTGGCCCACGGCATGGTCAAGGCGCCGGGCCTGCCGGACATCGGCGCCAGCGAGCAGGCCAAGCTCATCGGCAGCCAGGTGCTCCCCTTCTTCGACCAGGACGGCGTCCACGAGATCCACCGCGCCTGGCGGACCCTGCTCGACTCCTACCCGGGCGAGCGCATCGCGGTCGCCGAGGCCTGGGCCCCCTCGTCCGAGCGCCTGGCCCTGTACGTACGCCCCGACGAGCTGCACCAGGCCTTCAACTTCCAGTTCCTCACCTGTGGTTGGGACGCCGAGCTGATGCGCGCGACCGTCGACGCCTCGCTCGCCGCGACGGGCGCGGTCGGCGCCCCCACCACCTGGGTGCTCTCCAACCACGACGTCGTACGCCATGTCACCCGCTACGGCGGCGGCGCCCAGGGCCTGCGCCGGGCCCGCGCCGCGATCCTCCTCACCCTGGCGCTGCCCGGCTCCGCCTACCTCTACCAGGGCGAGGAGCTGGGCCTGCCCGAGGTCACCGAGCTGCCCGACGAGCTGCGCCAGGACCCCGCCTTCCACCGCGCGGCGGGCCAGGACGGCTTCCGCGACGGCTGCCGCGTCCCGATCCCGTGGAGCGCGGAAGGGCCCAGCCACGGGTTCGGCGAATCGGCCGCCTGGCTGCCGCAGCCCGACGCGTGGCGCGGGCTCAGCGTCGCCTCCCAGTCGGGCGACCCGCACTCGACCCTCGAGCTCTACCGGGCGGCCCTCGCCCTGCGCCGCGAGCTGCCGGGCCTCGGCGACGGCACGATGAGCTGGCTGCCCGCGCCCGCCGGGGTGCTCGCCTTCGCCCGGCCGGGCTTCGTCTGCACCGTGAACACCACGGCCCACGAGGTCCAACTCCCGCTCGCGGGAAGGCCGGTGCTCACCAGCGCGGCCGTGGAGTTCGGTGCGAAAAGCGCCCTGCTCCCGGCCGAGTCCGCCGTCTGGTGGGCAATCTGACGTGCGACCGGTACAGTCCAATCCCGTGACCGCACGGCTCGCCGACATCGCAGCCCAGGCGGGGGTCAGCGAAGCCACAGTCAGCCGCGTGCTCAACGGCAAGCCCGGTGTGGCCGCGGGCACCCGCGAATCCGTTCTGGCCGCACTCGACGTGCTGGGCTACGAGCGGCCCGTACGACTGCGCCGGCGCAGCGCGGGGCTCGTCGGCCTGATAACGCCGGAGCTGGAGAACCCGATCTTCCCCGCCCTCGCCCAGGTCATCGGCCAGTCGCTGACCCGGCAGGGATACACCCCGGTGCTCGCGACGCAGACTCCGGGCGGCTCCACCGAGGACGAGCTCACCGAGATGCTGGTGGACCGGGGCGTCTCCGGGATCATCTTCGTCTCGGGGCTGCACGCGGACACCACCGCCGACATGGAGCGCTACGAGCAGCTGCGCGCCCAGGGCGTCCCGTACGTCCTGGTGGACGGCTTCTCGCCGAAGGTGCAGGCGCCCTTCATCTCCCCCGACGACCGGGCCGCGATGCGGCTCGCGGTCACCCACCTCGCGGCGCTCGGCCACACCCGGATCGGCCTCGCGGTCGGACCCAAGCGCTTCGTGCCGGTGCTGCGCAAGATCGAGGGCTTCACGGCCGGGATGCAGGACCGGCTCGGCCTGACGACCGCCGAGGCGGAGTCACTGATCCAGCACTCCCTGTACACGCTCGAAGGCGGCCAGGCCGCGGCCTCCGCGCTCATCGCGCAGGGCTGCACGGCGGTGGTGTGCGCCAGCGACATGATGGCGCTCGGCGCGATCAGGGCCGCGCGCCAGGCGGGTCTCGATGTGCCCCGTGATGTCTCTGTGGTGGGCTTCGACGACTCTCCGCTGATAGCGTTCACCGACCCACCGCTGACCACCATCCGCAAGCCGGTGACGGCGATGGGGCAGGCGGCGGTCCGCGCCCTGCTCGAAGAGGTCGGGGGCACCCCCGCGCCGCACAGCGAGTTCGTCTTCATGCCCGAGCTGGTCGTGCGCGGTTCGACCTCCGGCGCGAGACCCCGAAGCCGGCCCTGACGCACGCCGGGAAACCTCGTCCTTTGGGAGTAGCAGGTGCGGAGCGAACCCGACCGGAGGATGATCGGCGGGGGGTATGTGCATCTGGCAGACTCTCTTCCTATGGGTGAAATGACCGTGAAGACTCTGGAAGGCCGGACGGCCGCTCCACCGCATGAGCCGTCGGCCTCACCCTCAAGCAACGAACCGGGACGAAGCGGATTTTCCGCCCGGCTGCGTGCTGTGCGCCTGCCGCGCCGCCCGCGCATCTGGTTCGAAGTGCTTCTGATCGCGGTGAGTTACTGGGTGTACTCACTGATCCGCAACGCGGTGCCCGAGCAGAAGGCGAAGGCGCTCAAGAACGCGGACTGGATCTGGAGCGTCGAGCACCACCTCGGCATCGCCGTGGAGCAGTCGGTCAACCATGCCGTGAATTCGGTGACATGGCTCATCGTCGGCATGAACTACTACTACGCGACACTGCACTTCATCATCACCATCGGTGTCCTGGTGTGGCTGTTCCGCTACCACCCCGGCCGCTACGCGGCGTCACGCCTCGTACTCTTCGCGACCACGGGCGTGGCCCTGCTCGGCTACTACTTCTTCCCGCTCGCCCCGCCCCGCCTGATGAACGGCGGGGGCTTCATCGACACCGTCCTGGTGCACCACACCTGGGGCTCGATGGCGTCGGGCGACCTGAAGAACATGTCGAACCAGTACGCGGCGATGCCGTCCATGCACATCGGGTGGTCGACCTGGTGCGGCCTGACGATCTTCGCGCTCGCCTCCGCGCCCTGGGCGAAGATCCTGGGCCTGCTCTACCCGACGGCCACCCTGATCGTGATCGTATCCACGGCGAACCACTTCTGGCTGGACGCGGTGGGCGGCCTGCTCTGCCTGACCTTCGGCTTCCTGGCCTCCCGCGCCTGGTACGGCAGCTTCCCCCACCAGCTCCCGAAGCTGGTCCCCGCCTCCACGCCGAGGCGCTGGGGATCACGTCCAGCCGGTCCGGCGCTTGAGGACAAGCGCGCCTGAGGCCGCAAACGCCGGGTCACCTACAGCCCGTCCGGCGCTTGAGGACGAGCGCGCCCGAGGCCGCGAACACCGGGTCACCTACAGCCCGTCCGGCGTTTGAGGACGAGCGCCCTCAAGGCGCGAACGGGGGTCTGGGGGCAGAGCCCCCAGGAGCAGCGACCCCGACCAAGCCGCACGCTAAAGATGCGCCCCGTAAAACAGCTCTTCCACGATCCCCCGCGCCCTGCGCGTAAGGCGCCGGTAGTCATCCAGCATGTCCCCGACATGCCCCGGCTCGTACCCCAGGTACCGCCCGACCGCCGCGAGCTCCCGCCCGTCGGAGGGGAACGTGTCCCCGGCCCGCCCCCGGACCAGCATGACCCCGTTGCGCACCCGCGTAGCCAGCACCCACGCCTCGTCCAGTATCGAGGCCTCCTCCGTGCCCACGAGCCCGGCCGCGTGCGCGGCGGCCAGCGCCTGCCGGGTCCGCGTGGTGCGCAGCCCGGGCAGCTCCCAGGCGTGCCGCATCTGCAGCAGCTGGACCGTCCACTCGACGTCGGAGAGCCCGCCCCGGCCCAGCTTGGTGTGCAGGGTGGGGTCGGCGCCGCGCGGCATCCGCTCGGACTCCATGCGCGCCTTGAGGCGGCGGATCTCGCGCACCGCGTCGTCGCCGAGGCCCTCCACCGGATACCGCAGCGGGTCGATCAGCTCGATGAACCGTGACCCGAGGTCCCGGTCGCCCGCCATCACCTCGGCGCGCAGCAGTGCCTGGCTCTCCCAGACCAGCGACCAGCGCCGGTAGTAGGCCTCGTAGGACTTGAGGGTGCGCACCATCGGACCCGACTTGCCCTCCGGCCGCAGGTCGGCGTCGATGAGCAACGGCGGGTCGGCGGTGGGGAGTTGGAGCAGTCGGCGCATCTCGGTGACGACGCGGTTGGCGGCCCGCGCGGCCTCCTGCTCGTCCACGCCCTCGCGGGGTTCGTGCACGAACAGGACGTCCGCGTCCGAGCCGTAGCTCAGCTCGTGGCCGCCGAAGCGGCCCATGCCGATGACCGCGAAGCGGGTCGGAAGCAGTTCGCCCCACTCGGCCCGCACGGCGGCGCGCAGGGCGCCCGCGATGGTGGCCGCGTTCAGGTCGGTGACCGCGTTGCCGACCCGGTCCACCAGGGCGCCCGGGTCCTCCTCGGCGGGGCTTTCCTCGGTGCCGTAGGAGCCGATCAGGTCGCCCGCGGTGGTCCGGAACAGTTCGCGCCGACGTACCCCGCGCGCCGCTGCCACGGCTCCCTCGGCGGTCTCGGCGCGGCCCACGGCGGCCAGCACCTCCTGCTCCAGGTGGTCCTGGCCGCGCGGCGCGAGCCCGTCCGGGTCGCCCAGGATGGCGACCGCCTCGGGGGCGCGGAGCAGCAGGTCGGGGGCGAGCCGGCCGGCCGAGAGGACCCGGGCCAGGTTCTCGGCGGCGGCGCCCTCGTCGCGCAGCAGCCGCAGGTACCAGGGGGTCTTGCCGAGCGCGTCGGAGACCCTGCGGAAGCCGAGCAGGCCGGCGTCCGGGTCGGCCGAGTCCGCGAACCAGCCGAGCAGCACGGGCAGCAGGGTGCGCTGGATGGCGGCCTTGCGGCTCACGCCCGAGGACAGCGCCTCCAGGTGACGCAGGGCGGCCGCCGGGTCGGCGTAGCCGAGCGCTTCGAGGCGGTGCGCGGCGGCGCGGGCGCTGAGCCGGGTCTCGCCGGGCGCGAGCTGGGCGACCGCGTCGAGGAGCGGCCGGTAGAACAGCTTCTCGTGCAGCCGGCGCACGACGGAGGCGTGCCGCTTCCACTCCTTGTTGAGGCTGACCACGGGCTCGGTGCGCAGGCCGAGCGAGCGGCCGAGCCGGCGCAGATCGGCCTCGTCCTCCGGCACGAGGTGGGTGCGGCGCAGCCGGTAGAGCTGTATGCGGTGCTCCATGGCGCGCAGGAACCGGTACGCCTCGTCCATCTGGGCCGCGTCCGCGCGGCCGACGTATCCGCCGGCCGCGAGCGCCGCGAGCGCGTCCAGGGTGGAGCCGCTGTGCAGGGTGGCGTCGCTGCGCCCGTGCACCAACTGCAGGAGCTGGACGGCGAATTCGACGTCGCGCAGACCGCCGGGCCCGAGCTTGAGCTCGCGCTCGACCTGGGCGGCGGGGATGTTGTCGACGACCCTGCGGCGCATCTTCTGCACGTCGGCGACGAAGTTGTCGCGTTCGGCCGCCTGCCAGACCAGGGGTGAGACGGCCTCGACGTAGTCCCGGCCGAGCACGGGGTCGCCGGCCACCGGGCGGGCCTTGAGCAGGGCCTGGAACTCCCAGGTCTTGGCCCAGCGCTGGTAGTAGGCGAGGTGGCTGGAGAGCGTGCGCACCAGCGGGCCGTTGCGGCCCTCGGGGCGCAGGTTCGCGTCGACGGGCCAGATCACGCCCTCGACGGTGGTCTCCGAGCAGATCCGCATGAGGTGGGCGGCCAGCCGGCCCGCGGCCTGCATGGCCTTGCCCTCGTCGAAGCCTTCGGCGGGCTCGGCCACGAAGATCACGTCCACGTCGGAGACGTAGTTGAGTTCATGGCCCCCGCACTTGCCCATCGCGATCACCGCGAGCCGGCACTGCGCGGCATCGGCCGGGGCCGCGGTGCTCGCGATGGCGAGGGCGGCGCGCAGGGTCGCGGTCGCGAGGTCGGCGAGTTCGGCGGCGGTCTCGGCCACATCGGTCGTGCCGCACACGTCGCGGGCCGCTATGGCCAGCAGGCAGCGGCGGTAGGCGACCCGCAGGGACACGGGGTCGGTGGCCTCGGCCAGGCCCCGCTCGAACTCGGCGACCCCGGGGTGCAGGTCCGCCGCCTCGTAGGTGACCAGGGCGTGCCAGTCGCGCGGGTGGCGGGCGAGGTGGTCGCCGAGGGCCTCGGAGGCGCCGAGCACCCCGAGCAGCCGGTCGCGCAGGGGCTTCGCGGTGACCAGGGTGTCCAGGAGGGCGCGGCGCTCGTCGTCGTCCGTCGCCTCCACGACGCGGACGAGCCCGAGCAGGGCGAGATCGGGGTCGGCGGTCGCGCCGAGCGCGTCCAGGAGCACCGGGTCGGACCGTACGGACGCCAGCTCGGGGCTCTCCAGGAGCCGCTCGGCGGCCGAGGGATCGGTGAAGCCATGCCGCAGCAGCCGTGTGAAGGTACTGCTCCTGCGCCCCGGCACGGTCATCTGGCCGCCTCCCACATGTACGTACACCCGCACGCCCGGCCGGGGGTTCCCGGAACCGGCCCACCCGATCAAGACCCGGCTTCCGAGCCTAGGGCCTGTCCGGCGGATCTTGTCTGGGATGCGGGGGTCTGGCACGCCCATCTGCGGCGTTGTCGTCAATCGGCGACGCTCCGCGTCGCCTCAATCCTCCGCCTTGCAGCTGAACGCACCAGACCCCCGCTCACCAGCACCGTAAAGCCGAAGCCCGCCGACGGCGACCAGATCCGCCGGACAGACCCTAGCCGCAGTGGGGCCGCCGGGCCCCGGTGAGGCTGCCGGGGAGGGCTACCGGGGACGGCCGGAACGCGGCGGGCGGGGGCCCGCCCGGGCGGGGGCCTCCGGCGGGCCGTGGCGGGGCGGAGGGGCATCGGGGGCGGGGCCGGAGGTCCTCGGGGGCGGGGCTGGGCGCCCTCGGCGGTGGGGCCGGACGTCCTCGGGGGCGGGGTGCGGCGGCCCGGGACCTTCGACCCGAAAGACACCCTGTGGCGTCTGTCTCAGCGTGACGCCACCCTCACATTCAGCAATTTCACGGACATTCCGCCCATGAACTCCCCGCCCGCCGGGCCCAGTTCGCCACCCATACGTCCGACTTGTGCCGATATAGCGGCAATTCGAGGTGATCAAGACCACATCATTTGCCGAGACGTCCAAATGAACCCGCTTATCGGCGCTTTCGTCTTTACAGCCGATCAGGTTCTGACCAGTCCTGATCGAGCACTCACGGCCGGGCTCGGCGAGGACGTGCTCACGCACTGACCGGCCGCCCAGGCCGCCCGCACCGAAAGACCACTCCCATGAAGTCCAGGCTGCCGCTGCGCTCCGCGCTGCTCTCCCGCCGTGGCGCCGTCGCCGGCGCCACGCTCGCCGCCGTCCTCGTCTCGGGCGGCGTCTTCGCCGAACTCGCCATGTCCGACACCGAGGCCACGGAGACCCCCGGCGGCCACGCCGCGGCCACCCCGGCCACGGTGTCCTCGGGCCCGGTGCGGCCCACCGGCGGCTCGGTGATGCAGATCATGGCGCACCCGGACGACGACCTGTTCTTCATGAACCCGGACACCGGCCAGTCGCTGCGCTCCGGCCGCCCCATCACCTCCGTGTACGTCACGGCGGGCGAGTCGGACGGCGTGAACTCGCCGTCGCTCAAGAAGGGGACCCCCAAGCCCCGGGCAGACCGGGCCGCGTACTCCGAGGCCCGCCAGAACGGCATACGCGGGGCCTACGCGCAGATGGCGACCGGCGACCGGGGCAGCTCGTGGACGCGCGCCTCGCTGCCGACCGCCGGCGGCGGCACCGCCGAGATCGACACGCTCGACGGCCACCCCGGGATCCACCTCGTGTGGGTGCAGCTGCACGAGGCCGAGACCGTCTCCGGCAACCAGCCGCACAGCCTGCGCGGCCTGTGGAACGGCCAGGTCGCCACCCTGACCTCGCAGCTGGCCTCGGGCACCCCGGCCCACCCCTTCGCCTACACCAAGGACCAGGTCGTCAAGACGCTGGCCGGGCTGATGGAGAAGTTCCGCCCGACCCATGTGCGCACCCTCGACCCGACCCCGGGCAAGGAGGGCAAGCTCCACAAGATCGTCGACCACCAGGACCACACCTACAGCGCCCGCTTCGCGCAGGCCGCGATGGCCCTGTACGCGAAGTCGGCGAACCACCCGAGATTCAGTGTGCAGAACTACGTCGGCTACAACACCGGCTTCCTGCCGCACACCTTCGCCAAGCCGGCCACCGACGCCAAGGCCGACATCGTCAAGACGTACGCCTGGATGGATCCGAAGGACAACTACTGCGCCAGCGCCGCCGGTTGCGGCGACCGCAAGGTCTCCAGCAACCCGCACGGCACCAACTGGGCCGAGTCGATCCGGTACAGCCGCACCAACTCCACCTCCTGGCTGCAGGCGGGCGCGGACGGCAGCCTGTGGGCGTTCGGGGTGCTCGACCAGCGCCTCGCGGTGTGGCACAGGGCGCCCGGCACGGACGCCGCGTGGGGCGAGCCCGAGCTGCTGCCCGGTGACGGCATGGATTCCGGAGTGAGCGCCACGCGTCTGCGGGACGGCCGGCTCGCGGTGTTCGGCACCCGCACCCTGTTCGGTGCGGGGCTCACCGACTACCGCCGCGAGGTCGTCGCCACGGTCCAGACGACTCCCGGCGGGCACTTCGGCGCGTGGCGCTCGCTCGGCTCGCCCGACCGCAGCGGCACCGACGGCGTCTTCGACATGTCCACCCCGACAGCGGCCGTGGACGGGTCCGGAAAGCTCTCCGTGTTCCTGCGCGGCGGTGACCTCCAGCTGCACGCCACGACCCTGGGCGCGAAGGGCGACTGGACGCCGTGGGCCGCTCTCGGCGGCACGAACCTGGTCGGGGACCCGGTCGCCACCACCGACGCCACGGGCCGCGTCCACGTCTTCTCCAGCACGCCCCGGACGATGCTGACCTGGGCCCAGCCGGCGCCGGGCGGCGCGCTGCCCGCACGCGCGTCGGACACCGGGCTGCCGCCGAACACGACGGGGCTGTCCGCCCGCCAGGACGGCGACGGGGTGCGGGTGTACTACCGCCAGGCGGACTCGGGCAACGTCCAGAGCGTGACGTTCGCCGGCACCACGCCGTCGGCGGCCACCGACCTCGGCGACACCTCCGGCTACGGCATGGTCGGCACGGCGGGCCCGCTCGTCACCGGCCGCACCGCCTCCGGTGCCCTCGCCACCCTGGAGCCGAACGCCACCGACCCGGCCTGGAAGGCGGACAGCGGCATCCTGTTCACCGGCGCCCCCTCGGCGGTACAGGACGGCAACGACGCCGTGGCCGCCGCGATCGGCCTGGACGGCCGGCTGTACTGGACGCGCACCGCCGGCGGCCCGGCCGCCCCCTGGAAGCCCGCCGCGAACTGACCGGCCGGGGCTGGGCCACAGCCGATCGGCAAGCACCCGGCCGGCGCCGAACGGCAGGAGCCGACCGGTGCCCGGTCCCTCAGCGCGCGAGCGTCTTCTCGCGCTCGGCGGCGGCCGACGGCACGGTCGCGGGTGCGGGCACCGCCTCCGCCCGGGGCACCAGCCACTTCGGGAAGCGCGGCTCCACCAGGGGGCGCAGCACCGCACGCACCGGCGGCGTCGACAGCAGCACGACCACCCCCACCACGAGGGCGCTCAGCACCAGCTCGCCCGGAACGCCCGTCTCGCGCAAGGCCCGGAAGGCGCCGTAGTACTCGGCGACCCGCAGCACGATCCCGTGCAGCAGATACGGATAGAGGGTGACGGCGCCGAGCCCGGTCAGCCACGTCCGGCGGCCCGGGACCAGGGCGAAGAACGACGCGACCAGCAGTGCGGACACCGCGAACAGGGCCAGCCTGATCAGCAGGTCCCGCAGGAGTGAAACGTGCAGCGCGGTGTAGTCGGCGTCGCTGGAGAGCCAGTCGTCGCTCGGATTCGGCGAGAGCAGACAGGCGAGCGCGAAGACGCCCACGAACACCGGCACCGCGATGAGGCGGGCCGTGCGGGTGCGCAGCCTGGCGAAGTGTTCGGGGCGCAGTCGCAGCCCCAGGACGAACCACGGCAGGAACATCAGGACCCGTGAGAGCGCGAGCTCGCCGCTGATCCGGGTCGTGCCCGCCACGAGCGAGACGACGATCGCGATGGGCAGCGGATACCGCACGGCTTTCCAGACCGGGGTGGTGAGCCGCCAGACGAAGAGGGCGATGAGGAACCAGCACAGATACGTCGGCGAGGTCGGTGTGATCACGAGTTCCGTGCCGCGCAGCCAGTGGTACACGAGGCTGTAGATGGTCTCGAAGATCAGGTACGGCACCAGTACCCCGGTGAGCAGCCGCCGGATCTGGTCGGGCCGCCCGGTGAAGCCCCGGGAGAAGTAGCCGCAGAGCAGGATGAAGGCCGGCATGTGAAAGCCGTAGACCAGGTTGTGCACGGCTCTGAGGACCGGCGTGTGCGGGGTGATCACGCCTTCCCAGGTGTGGCCGAGGGCGACCAGGGCGATCAGCAGGAACTTGGCGTTGTCGAAGAACGGCGTGCGATCGAGCGTTCGGGGGCTGCCAGGACCGGGGTGAGGGGTGGAGCTGGTCATTCGCCCCAAGGTAGGGGACGGGGCTCCGTTCCCGAGGGTGCCACCGCCTCGGGCACGGTACGTTCCCCGGGTCTTCACCCACTTCCACCTTCCCGGTTGACATGGACACCCCTAATCTCTGCGGTGCACCGCCGCCCGTGGGTGCACCGCCATCGGCGGGCGCCCCGCCCGCCTCCCCCTCATTCCGGAGGTAGCCGTGTTCGGCGAGCCCAGACCGCGCCGCACCCGCACCGCCCTCTTGTCCGCCCTGGGCCTCGCGGCCGCATCCGCCGGCCTGTGGGCCGGCCTCGGCGGCACGTCCTCGGCGCAAGCCGCGGCGAGCGTTCCCACCCCCGACCACGTGGTGGTCGTGGTCTTCGAGAACCACGCCTACGACCAGGTCATCGGCAGCTCCGGCGCCCCGTACATCAACTCGCTGAAGTCCGGCGGCGCCAGCCTGCCCGCCTCGTACGCCGAGACGCACCCGAGCCAGCCGAACTACTACGCGCTGTTCTCCGGCTCGACGCAGGGCGTCACCGACGACAGCTGTGTGACCCCCGGCTTCTCCTCCGCGCCCAACCTGGCCTCCGAGCTGATCGCGGCCGGGAAGACCTGGGCGAGCTACAACGAGACGCTGCCCAGCCAGGGCTCCACGAAGTGCACCAGCGGCAAGTACGCGCAGAAGCACAACCCGTGGTTCGGCTTCTCCAACGTGCCCACGTCCTCGGCGTACACCTTCGCCCAGTTCCCCACCGACTACACCAAGCTGCCGCAGGTCTCGTTCGTCACGCCGAACCTGTGCAGCGACATGCACGACTGCTCGGTCTCCACGGGCGACACCTGGCTGAAGAACAACCTGGGCGCGTACGCGACCTGGGCCAAGACCCACAAGAGTCTGCTCGTCGTCACCTTCGACGAGGACAACCGCCTCGCCGGCAACAGGATCCCGACGGTCCTGTACGGCCAGCAGGTGACCCCGGGCTCGTCGTCCTCGGCCACCTACAACCACTACAACCTGCTGCGCACGATCGAGGACATGTACGGCACCTCGCACGCCGGACAGGCCGCGGGCTCCACCGACATCACGGGGATCTGGGCCAACTGACGTGTACGTAGCGGACAGTCGCGGCACTCCCGCCGCCCCCGCCGACGCCGCCCGGACCGGGTCCGGGCGGCGTTCGGCGATCGCCCCCACCGTGTTCGCGCTCGGCGCGGTCAGCCTGGTCACGGACGTCTCGTCGGAGATGGTCACCGCCGTCCTGCCGCTGTACCTGGTGACCGGCCTCGGCCTGTCCCCGCTCGGCTTCGGCCTGCTCGACGGGGTGTACAACGGCTTCAGCGCGCTCGTCCGGCTCGTCGGCGGCCATCTCGCCGACCGGGGCGGCCGCCACAAGGCGGTGGCGGTGCTCGGCTACGGCCTGTCCGCGCTGTGCAAACCCCTTCTCCTGGTGGCGAGTTCACTGCCGATGATCGGGGCGGTGCTCGCCGCGGACCGCACCGGCAAGGGCCTGCGCACCGCCCCGCGCGACGCGCTGATCTCCCTCGCCTCCGCGCCCGAGGCCCGCGGCCGGGCGTTCGGGGTGCACCGCGCGATGGACACGGCGGGAGCCATGCTCGGCCCGCTCACCGCGTTCCTGATTTTGCGTCAGGCGGCCGACGGCTATGACGCGGTGTTCACGGTGAGCTTCTGCGTGGCGGCCCTCGGCGTCCTCGTCCTGCTGCTCTTCGTCCCCGCGCGCACCCCGCTCACCGCCCCACCAAAAGGCGCGCCGCGCCCCTCCCTGAAAGCGGCCCTGACCCTGCTGCGCCTGCGTCCGGTGCGTCAACTGACGCTCGCCGCGCTGCTGTTGGGCCTCGCGACGGTGAGCGACTCCTTCGTCTATCTCCTCCTCCAGCACCGGCTGGGCGTGCCCGACCGCTGGTTCGCCCTGCTCCCCCTCGGCACGGCGGCCGCCTTCCTGCTCCTGGCGGTGCCGCTGGGGCGGCTCGCCGACAAGGTGGGACGCTGGCAGGTGTTCCTCGGCGGCCACGCGGCCCTGCTCCTCGCGTACGTACTCCTCCTGACCGGCTGGCAGGGAACGGCACTGCCCTTCCTCACGCTGGCCCTGCACGGCGGGTTCTACGCGGCGACCGACGGCGTCCTGATGGCCGCGGCCGCCGGGTCGGTCCCGGCCGAACTCCGTTCCTCCGGCCTCGCGTTGATCCAGACGGGTCAGGCGCTGGCCCGCTTCGCCTGCTCGATCGCCTTCGGCGCGGCCTGGACGGCGTGGGGCGACCGCACCGCGCTCGGCACGGCGGCCGCCGTCCTGAGCGCGTGCGCGGTGGGCGCCTTCCTGCTCCGGCCCGCGAACTCCCCGAAAGAAGCCCGGCCTTGACCCTGCGCAACAAGATCCTGGTCTTCGTAGCGGCCCTGGCGGTCCTGGCCGGCGTGGCCACCGCGTCCCTGCTGCACGCCGCGAGCCGCGCGGACCGCAAGAACCAGACCCAGGCCGGCGGACCCCAAGTAAGCGCGGAGGCAGTCTCGTTGGGACCCGGGCACGAGGACAGGATCGTGTTCCGCAACATGGCGTGGGGCCCGCACCGCGACGAGCTGGTCACGGTCGCGGCGACCGACCCGGCGGGCCCGCGCACCGCGTCCGGCGTGAAGTGCCTGCGCTTCTACGCGGCTGCGGGCACCGGCATCTGTCTCCAGGCCGAGCGCGGCACGGTGACGGACACCTACCGCGCGGTGGTCCTCGACGCCGGGCTCAAGGAACGCGCCCACTACAGCCTGCCCGGCATCCCGACCCGCGCCCGGGTCTCGCCCAGCGGTCGCTGGGTGGCCTGGACGGTGTTCGTGGGCGGCGACTCGTACGCGGGCACCAACTTCTCCACCCGCACGGCGGTCCTCGACACCAGGAGCGGTCAACTCACCTCATCGCTCGAGGACTTCACCGCCACGCTGGACGGCAAGGAGCACCACGCCGCCGACACCAACTTCTGGGGCGTCACCTTCGCCGCCGACGACCGGCACTTCTACGCGACGATGGCGACGGGCGGCCACACCTACCTCGTACGGGGCGACCTCGCGGCGCGCACAGTGACAGCGCTGCACACCAACGTCGAGTGCCCATCGCTCTCCCCCGACGGCACCCGGATCGTCTACAAGAAGCGGGTACCGGGCCTGTCGGCCGACGCGCCGTGGCGGCTGTACGCCCTGGACCTGGCGACGATGCGCGAGACCGCGCTCGCGGAGCCGCGCAGCGTCGACGACCAGGCGGTCTGGCAGGACGACGGCACCGTCGCCTACGCCCTGGCCGGCGACTACGGGACCGACCTGTACACCGTCCCCGCCGACGGCACGGGAAAGCCCCGCCGCCTCCTGACGGCGGGGCTCGCCCCGGCCTACCTGGGCTGACCTGCGCGGGACACCTCCGGGCCGGCCGGCACCGGACGCTCCGGCCCACCCGGGCTGACCGGCGCGGGGTATCAGTCCTTGTGCGCCCGGTAGAAGTCCCGCTCCATCTCGCGGGTCTCGACCAGGACGTGCAGGCGCCGCCCCTCGACCCCGGTCACATGCTTGCGGGCGATCTCCAGGACCGTCTCGCTCAGCACCTCGATGGCCTTCGGGGTGCGTCCGGAGAGGATGGCGACCTGGATGAAGACGGCGTCGATGTCGTCCTCGTCCGCGCCGAAGTACGACTCCTCGATCACCCGGAACCGGGTCTTGAAGGCCTCGGTGGAGGCGTTGATCCCCGTGGGCGCGACCTCGTGGACCTCACGGGCGAAGGCCCGCCGGTCGAACGTGTCGGCGAGCCGCTCGGAGTATTCGACGGTGACGAATGGCATGGCAATTCCCTTGCGTAGTGCGCTGGTTGCTGGTTGGACGACTCGGGGGAGGCGTAGCGACGGGCGGGCCGCACCCAGTGGCCGCACTTGATAGTGCACCAGCGGCGGGCCGCGTGGGATTGCACGAACCAGTGGGTGCAGCGCAGGACGCGAACCGGCTGGCGAACGCACCAGTGCACAGGACGACCGCATCCTCGGCGAGCGGCCAGAGGGCGGCGCCGACTGGATTCGCGGGACCGAGTTCGTCGGCGCGGCTCACGGCTGATCCAGACAAAGGCGGGGCGCGGCGGCCATCACAGCGTTCAGCACGTCCAGGCGCGCCACCGGGGACGCGTCCCCCCTCCGCCCGCGCGGCACACAACTCCCGCAAGGCCTCGCGCAGCGCCCGAAGACGCCCGGCCTGACGACCGCTCAACACCGCCTGGTGCGAATGCAGTTCACTGCGTACGACCCGCGCGGCGTCGGTGTCCTCGAGGAAGGTTAGCTGGCCGTGGCTGAGCATCAACCGGGTGTTCACGAGGGCGAGGGGGAGGAAGAGTTCCCATCGGGGACCCGTGACCGATGGAGGTAGGGGGCGCGTCATGATCCACGTGCCTCATGCTAACGCTTGGACCCTGTAAGAATTCCTACCGTCACCTGTCGGCGAATGAAACACGCATGGCACAGGGGTGCTGGGGGACGAGCACGACGACGGACGGCGACCGCACGGCGGCAATCGACACGGAACGGGTCCGCGAGGACTCTCTCCATCCTGGCCCGGACTTTGGACAGCGGGGCGTGCCTCGTCTATCTGGATTCGGCCGCCACCACAGATAAGCAGCTCCAAGTTCTGCACGCGAAGAGGGACTTCTACCTGAACCTCAACGCGGCCGTGCACCGGGGCTCCCATCAGTTCTCGTCGAGGCGACCGACCTGTACGAGGGCTCTCGGCACACGAGACGCCCCCACCCCCACGATCCTGTCGAAGCGGGCCGCCCCGGACGTCGACAGGTTGCGGGCAGCGCTGGACCGGCGCGCTGCGTAGGCCTTATGAGGCCGGCCGCTTTTCTAGTCGTGGAACACCCCGGAGCCGAATGTTCCGCCAGGTGTCGAGGCCCTGACCGCCACATCACGGCGTCGCAGACCTTCCGCAGTCCGGAGACTACCGGCCAGCAAAGCGGTGCACAGACTTCAAGATCGCCATCGCCGTCGTACCGCGCCCTCTCAAGTCTCCGTGACCTGCCACCTCTTGAGTGTTGGCACGAACCGGCTCTGATCTTTGGCCAGTGGAGGCGCCACGCCTTCCCGACCGTAGGTCGATCGAGGCTAGACTTCTGCGACCTACGGGCGAGAGGCTGGGATGGCACCGCAATACAGGAAGCTCGCACGCATCGCCGTTGGCGGGCAGGCCGTAGTCCATCGCGGCATGAACGTGGACACAGGACAGGAAGTCGCACTCAAGTACTTGAGTCCAGCAGGGAACAAGAAGACCAGCATAAATGAGGCCGAACAGGAACGAACCAGATTCCTGCGAGAGGTCCGCGAGCAGAGCCGCCTGAACCACGTCAACATTATGCCGATCCTCGGATCTTCGGGGCGCCCAAGACCCTGGTACGCCATGCCGCTCGCAAAAGCCTCCCTGCAGGACTTCCTGCAGTCCGACAGGAAGAGCATCGAATGGGCGCTGCACGTAGTCCATAAAATCCTCGATGGCATGGAGTATGCCCACGGAGAGGGCGTGATTCACCGCGACTTGAAGCCCAACAACATCCTCTTGGTAGAAGACGAGTGGGTAGTCTCCGACTTCGGATTCTGCAGGAACATCAACTCCGAGAGCCTTAGGATCACGCAGGCTGAAAGACTTGTAGGAACGCTGCTTTACGCCGCTCCAGAGCAATACGATGACGCGCACATCGTGGGCCCAACAGCGGACATCTATTCAATTGGCAAGATACTAGTACACTGCTTCACTTGGAGCACGCCGCCACCAGGCGGTAACCGACTCAGTGAAATACCTCTGGAATTCAAGCAGACTGTAATCAGGTGTGTAGCCGAGGAGCCCGGCGATCGATTTCAAAGCGTCGACGAGGTTCGGCGCTCACTCTTTTCCGCACTTAACCAAACAAGGAAAGGCTAGGGCACAATGTCGTCCATGTTCAAAGAAGACCCCGTGTTCAAAGCCCTACCCGAGTCAACGGGCTCCCTTGTCGTCGCAATCAAGAAAGGCGTAATCGCTCTACCAGACTTTCAGCGCAGCTTCGTTTGGGAGCCCAAGCGTACCGTCGAACTACTCAAGTCTATTATTTCTCGATACCCCGCAGGCACCTTGCTCACGTGGGCACAAAATGATCAATTGAGTTTCGGTTATAGATACTTTGATGGAGTAGCAGAATCGGACCATCGACCGAACCGTCTTGTGCTCGATGGCCAACAGCGCCTCACTTCCATCTATCAGGCACTAACCGGGACCGGCGACCACAAATTCTTTATTCGCGTCTGGCCTTTCATCGATCGAGAAGCGGGAACTCTGCGGTCACTCGACGAGGTTGAGTTGGACGATGCGATCTTCGCGCATGACTCCCGATCGCGTTCACGATTTAATCCGAATGACGAGCAGTGGCAAATCAGCAATGCTACCTTCCCGGTGTCAGAGTACGATCGACTTCGGCCATGGTTCAAAAAACTATCGAGAGCCGTGGAATCGGATCGGGACGCTTCGGATGAGCTGGAAGAGCTCCTCAACCAGTTCCGCGACAGCTACCTGCAGCCACTCGAGTCTTACGCCTTCCCCGTTGTTGACCTGCCCGCCAGTACGCCACTAGTAGCAGTCTGCAACATCTTTGAAACTCTGAACAGAACCGGCAAAGAGCTCACGCCATTTGACCTCCTCACGGCAAAATTCTACCCTCAGGGCGTGCATATGCGCGACCTATGGGAGGCGGCGTTGAGTCGCTATCCGTTGATCAGCGAGTTCGGGATCGACGCATACAGCCTTCTCCAAACAATCTCACTCCGGGCACACGGGACTGCGCAACGGGCAGACGTGCTGAATAAGCTGAGCTCTCAGCACATCCTCACCCACTGGGACGCTGCGGTTTCTGGAATGTCTGACACTCTTGACTACCTCAAGAGCCAGTGCGGCGTTGTATCGAGTTCGTGGCTGCCTTATAGCATGATCCTGGTACCCATGGCTGCCGTATTCTCGGAGATCGCCGACCTGCGCTCCAAAGCCAAAATGGAAGCCATAGAGAAAATGGGCCACTTCTACTGGTGTTCCGTCTTCTCCGAGAACTACGATCAAGGCGCCAATAGTCAAGCCGGTGCAGATTACCGCACGCTCAAGGATTGGCTATTCTCCGAGGACTCGAAGCGTCTTCCCGAGGCAGTTGGAAACTTCAACCTCGTGGATTACGATCTCTTGTTGGCCCGCGCGAATCGCAAGGCCCTATTTCGCGGCGTCATGACACTATTGATCCGATCAGGAGCTAAGGATTTCTCCTCCGCTCAGGCGATTTCGAGTATCGGATCGACGAATCTCGGCCACATTCGAGCATTTCCGAAGGATACAATTCCGGGATCTGCTCTCGAAGACGGCGAGCTCCGGGACCCGGATCTTATTTTGAATAGAGTTCTGGTAGACAAAGAGACTCGCCGCGTAGTGCGAGATCGCCACTTGGCGGATTATGTCGAGGGCCAGGAATCCGCATCGCAAAAGAAATTTGCCGAGGTCGTAGAGTCCCACCTCATCGAATCCAGTGCGGAGGGGGGCTTGATACAGCGCTCCTACGAGGCATTTCTGAGGGAACGACTGAACCTTCTTATCGACCTCATCGAAGAGGTCACAGGACGTTCAATCGTGTACGAAGCCGAGCGATTCTAGAAGCACTGCACTCGCCAGCTCGGGCACAGAGCCATTAGTGAGGGGCCACCCAGTCAACGACCTGGTGGCTCCCTTGATATGTGGCGATGCCAAACCTACGCAGACCGCCCGCCCCGCTACGGCACCGGCAGAGTTCTTCCGCAGCTCGCAGGCGGTCACCTCGGAGCGACACTCCTCTCACTCCTGCTTCTCGTTTCGCAGAAAACGGTGAGCCGTTCCGGCGGCCTCTACGTATGTCAGGTGCGGGACCGCTGAACAGCAAAAGCAGAGGCGCTGATGGTCGTTGCCAGGCGCTCTTTGACGGACCGCAGACGGCCCCTAGTTCGGGCTTTCACCTTGACCAACTCAGAAACGGACGGTACGGGCGGTGAGGTGCAACCCTCACCGCTCGCGCCGCCGTCCCTCAGCAACCTGGTGCCTGATGCTGTGCTGTCGGGAACACCACTCGCCCCAGTCCCGATATCGACGACCGCTGAGCGCTCTGGCATCTCCGCCCCCGAGAGGGCTGACCAGGCAGCAAAGACCAGTTGGGTCAGGCCCGGTGTGGATTGCGCATGGACGGCACCTCGGGAGCGGCTGTGTGCGAGGTTTCGCGGCTGCCAGTCGCCGGACATGTGCCGCCGGCGACTATTCAACGGCGGTGCTGCTGCCACCTGCAGGGCTGATCCAACGCGAGGCCGTACACAGTTCGGCCCATCTCCTCGGCCGACAACTGTTCGTCAGCGAGCGCTTCGGGGGGGGCAGCAGCGGCCAGCGGATCACAAGCACCCGCCCCAAGTTCGGGCGGCACCGTGTTGGCCAAGTGGTGACTCTCGCCCACTGGCAGGTCCCTCAGGCGGTGCTAGGTCTCCAGGGTCTGTCCTAAATAGCAAAGGCCTGCGCACCGGCGGCGAACACCCCGTAGGGGACAGGCGCTGTCAGAGCGGGGCAGTATCCATGCGCCTCAGGAAGAGCTCCAACTCGGTGAGCGAACCCAGAGCGGCCGCTCCCGCCACCGTGCAAGGAGCACGGGATCGCCCGTCAGGGTCGTCAGCGATGCTCGCCGACCGCGGTAGGCATGGTCGTACGTCTGATCATCCACACAGCGCAACGTAGACCTTGGTCATGACAGCGATCAGGAACGGATCTCAAGATCGTTCGTGGTCAGTGAGACACACTGGACTGATGCGCGTCAGGGTCAGACCCCGATGCGGTTCTCCTTGCGTCTACCCTTGTCCCACTCAGTGACGATCAGCGTGTAGCAAGTGCTGATCCGAGAGCCAGTACCACTGTGGCGCGTTCCGCCAGCCGACGCGAGGGCTGTGATGTTGGCCCTCCATCGGAAGGCGGGATCCTTCTTTCCGATCTTCTCGGAGAGCGCCCTGTCGTCGATGTCGTCCCCATGCTTGCCGATGAACATGCCGATGCCGCCGAGCAGCATGCCGTCCCAGGTCTCCTTGGTTCGCCCCCAGGCGTCCTCGGCAACCCTCAACGTTCGCTCGAGTGTCTCGGGACCATAGAGGTCGGTGATCCGAAGGACGCCGGCCACAGCGCCAACCATGTTCGTCCCCGTGGAACCCATCGCAAGGTTCCGCTTTCGCAGGCGGACTCCGTGTCGACGAATAGAGGGATTCCCGCCGTCAACCCGATCTTGTATTCGTCAAGTGGCGTCGGCTTGCTCGACTCGCGGTTCTTGATCAGGAAGAGGATCGCCTCTTCCTGCTGATCCAACCCATGGTGGACCTCAGCCACAATCTCCGGAATACCGGTGAGCTTGCAGACGTGCCACCGGTGCATGCCGTCGACAATATAATGATCGCCGTTGGTGCGTTGGGAGACAACGATGGCGCCAAGCGCCTCAGGCACCAGGTTGTTGGCCATGCTTCGCGCCCGGGGCTCGTTCAGTACCCGCTGCGCCTTCTCGTCAATCTTGAGGTCTTCGACGGGGATGCAGACACCGTGCTCCACCCGGTGCTCCGGCAGTTCGTACGCGTACTTCTTAGGCATGCCTCTCCCCATCTTGCATCGCGCTCAGGAGTGTTGGCGGGGTGCCAGATATGGGATGCGATGCAAGATCCAGAGGTACATGACCTCGCCGACTATTCCGATCAGAAGACGAGTACGAGCCAATCTCTGACCTGATTCCCACCGGAACCGCAGCGCGGTACGGTCGCCCTGACCCGACAACCGGCGCCTAGGGGTGCCTCCCGGCGGAAGCCAAAGCGCTGGGCTAAGCGGCAGCCCACTGGGTGGCCATACGTGTGGCGCACCATCGACGCCCTGAGTAGTCCTCACCGGACTCCGGCAGATAGCCGGCCCAGTCGCGTGCCGGATCGACCTGGGAACCACGGGGAATCGCGGACAAGCAAGCGTCGGCACCACTGCCCAGTTAGAACGCTCCCCCGCAGGTCAGACTCCTAACTTGCCGTGGGTCAAAGGTGCTTCCCACGCTGCGAGTCTCCTGCCATAGCTTCGTTGCAGAGCCTTCCGCGCCTCGTCGATCAAAGCTGCCCGAGTATGGCGGGCGGCTCGCCAAACACCGACGTACTCACGGGAGTCCGTCGTGTGGCCGGCAACCACCGCGTCATGAAAGTCGACCATGGAGAGAGTGGCGCGGCCGGCCTTGTCGACGAGCGTCCGATGCGCCACCAATTCCAGTTGCTGTCGCGCTGCGTAGACACCATGTTCACCAATCGCGATGTGTCCCTTGCCGACATCTTCAAAGGAGGGATCTGCCAGAGAGAACGCTTCCTTGGCTGCCGAAAGGGTCGTGAGGTACTCCGTGAAGGCAGCACGCAGCACGTCACGGTCCCGCTCCGAACGAGCGTGGCGAGTACCCCAAGCGCCGTGCCCACAGCTGTCGCTACAAAAGTCGACCACTGCATGCGTCCCCCTGAAGTCCTCTGCAATTGGCTGCACTTCACATGCAGCAGTACAGCAGTGAAGTCGCAACCAAAGCAGCCGTTAGGAACTTGTAGGTCTTCCGTTGGATCTTGATGCGGCCAATATGATCGCTGGTGACCGACCTACATAGAGTTACGGATCAAGAGGCGTTGAAGCCGCAGGCCCTACAGAAGTCAGGAGGCGTCGGGGCTGCCAGCACTGCCGGACGGCCGTCGCCCGCTCTTGGCTCAGCACCAGTTCCGACGTCGCACGGCCCTCAGACGGCCCAGGGCCAGCCACACACCAGGGGGCCGACGGTCAACCACCGTCGGCCCCCTGGTTTCTGACGACGCGTAACCCGGGCCGCCCTACAGCACCGGCAGGTTCTTCCGCAGTTCGAACGCGGTGACCTCGCTGCGGTACTCCTCCCACTCCTGCTTCTTGTTGCGCAGGAAGAAGTCGAAGACGTGCTCGCCCAGCGTCTCCGCGACCAGTTCGCTGCGTTCCATCAGGGCGATCGCCTCGCCGAGGTTCTGCGGGAGGGGCTCGATGCCCATCGCGCGGCGCTCGGCGTCGGTGAGGGCCCAGACGTCGTCGTCGGCGCCTTCGGGCAGTTCGTAGCCCTCCTCGATGCCCTTGAGGCCGGACGCCAGCAGGAGGGCGTAGGCGAGGTAGGGGTTGCAGCCCGAGTCGAGGGAGCGGACCTCCACGCGGGCGGAGCCGGTCTTGCCGGGCTTGTACATGGGGACGCGGATGAGGGCCGAGCGGTTGTTGTGGCCCCAGCAGATGTACGAGGGGGCCTCGCCGCCCGCGCCGGCCGTGCGCTCCGAGCCGCCCCAGATGCGCTTGTAGGAGTTGACCCACTGGTTGGTGACCGCGGCGATCTCGGCGGCGTGCTTCAGGAGGCCCGCGATGAAGGAGCGGCCCACCTTGGAGAGCTGGTACTCGGCGCCCGACTCGTAGAACGCGTTGCGGTCGCCCTCGAAGAGGGAGAGGTGGGTGTGCATGCCCGAACCGGGGTACTCCGAGAACGGCTTCGGCATGAACGTGGCCTGGACGCCCTGCTCCAGGGCGACCTGCTTCATGACCAGACGGAACGTCATGATGTTGTCGGCGGTGGAGAGCGCGTCCGCGTACCGCAGGTCGATCTCCTGCTGGCCCGGCGCACCCTCGTGGTGGCTGAACTCGACGGAGATGCCCATGGATTCGAGCATCGTGATCGCCTGGCGGCGGAAGTCCATGCCCACGTTCTGCGGGGTGTGGTCGAAGTAGCCCGAGTTGTCGGCCGGGACGGGGCGGGTGCCGTCCAGCGGCTTGTCCTTGAGGAGGAAGAACTCGATCTCGGGGTGGGTGTAGAAGGTGAACCCGAGGTCGGAGGTCTTGGCCAGGATGCGCTTGAGGACGAAGCGGGGGTCCGCGAAGGACGGGGAGCCGTCGGGCATCCGGATGTCGCAGAACATCCGGGCGGTGCCGGGGGCCTCCGCGCGCCAGGGCAGGATCTGGAAGGTGGACGGGTCCGGACGGGCGATCATGTCGGACTCGTAGACCCGGGCGAAGCCCTCGATGGCCGAGCCGTCGAAGCCGATGCCCTCGTCGAAGGCCTGCTCCAGCTCGGCCGGGGCGACCGCCACCGACTTCAGGAAGCCCAGCACATCGGTGAACCACAGGCGCACGAACCGGATGTCGCGCTCCTCGAGAGTCCGGAGCACGAACTCCTGCTGCTTGTCCATAGCCACATCCTTGCAGTTCAGACGGCCTGTGCACCGCTCCCCCGGCGGAGCCGGGGACGGCGGGGGAATCCTCAGTATCGAGGCGCGGGATTACCTCCACATTACGCACCCGGTATGACCTGCGGCACGTCCCCTCCCCGCGGGTGCCCCTGCGGGCTCCCGGTATGACGATGTGGTGGATACTCGCTCCTCGTTGCCCGCCGGGCGGCCGTACACAAGCACTCGGCGAACCCCCGCCAGAACGACTCAGGAGAACGTCGCATGACCGGCACCCAGGTGGATCCTCCGGATACCGCCGTCGTACCGCTGGGCCGGCGCCGCTGGCGCGGCTGGCTGCTCGACGGGCTGAGCGAGCGCTCGGCCCGCCATCCCGGACCGCACGGCACCCCGCCGGCCGAGCACAAGGGCCATCGCTGGTGGCGGGTCATGTGCCTGACGGGTGTCGACTACTTCTCCACGCTCGGCTACCAGCCCGGCATCGCGGCGCTCGCCGCCGGGCTGCTCTCGCCGCTGGCCACCCTGGTCCTGATCGCCCTGACGCTCGGCGGGGCGCTGCCGGTGTACCGGCGGGTCGCGAAGGAGTCGCCGAACGGCGAGGGCTCGATCGCCATGCTGGAGCGGCTGCTGCCCTGGTGGGCGGGGAAGATCTTCGTCCTGGTGCTGCTGGGCTTCGCCGCCACGGACTTCATGATCACGATCACCCTTTCGGCCGCTGACGCCTCCGCGCACGTCGTGGAGAACCCGTTCGCCCCCGGCTTCCTGCACGGCTCCAACCTCTGGATCACGCTCGCGCTCGTCGCGCTGCTCGGCGCGGTCTTCCTCAAGGGGTTCAAGGAGGCCATCGGGATCGCGGTGGCGCTCGTCGGCGTCTATCTGGTGCTGAACCTGGTGGTGCTCGCGACCGCCGTCTGGAAGATAGCCACCGAGCCGGTCGTCATCGGCGACTGGTGGGACGCGATGACCGCCGCGCACTCCTCGCCGCTCGCGATGATCGGCGTCTCGCTGCTCGTCTTCCCCAAGCTCGCGCTCGGCATGTCCGGGTTCGAGACGGGCGTGGCGGTCATGCCGCAGATCCAGGGCGACGCCTCGGACACGTACGACAAGCCGGCCGGCCGCATCCGGGACACCCGCAAGCTCCTGACCACGGCCGCGCTCATCATGAGCGGGTTCCTGCTGGTCTCCAGCCTGGCGACGACCATTCTGATCCCGGAATCCGAGTTCAAGCCCGGCGGCGGCGCCAACGGCCGCGCCCTCGCCTATCTCGCCCACCAGCACCTGGGCGAGGGCTTCGGGACGGTGTACGACATCTCGACCATCGCCATCCTCTGGTTCGCCGGGGCCTCGGCGACCGCGGGCCTGCTCAACCTCGTACCGCGCTATCTGCCGCGCTACGGCATGGCTCCCGAGTGGACGCGTGCGGTGCGGCCGCTGGTGCTGATCTTCATGGCGATCGCCTTCTTCATCACCTGGTGGTTCGACGCGAACGTGGACGCGCAGAGCGGCGCCTACGCCACCGGGGTCCTGGTCCTGATGCTGTCGGCCTCGTTCGCCTCGACGGTCGCGGTGCACCGGCGCGGGCGGCGGGCCGCGGCGGCCGGCTTCGGGGTGGTCACCGCCGTCTTCGCGTACACGCTGGTCACCAATGTGATCGAGCGGCCGGACGGCATCAAGATCGCGATGCTGTTCATCGTGGGCATCGTCGTGTCGTCGTTCGCCTCGCGGGTGCACCGCGCCTTCGAACTGCGGGCGACGGCCGTGACGTTCGACGCGTGCGCCGCCCGGTTCGTGGACGAGGCCGCGCGCGGCGGCCCGCTGCGGATCATCGCCAACGAGCCGCAGGAGCACTCGCGGCGGGAGTACCGCGCCAAGGAGTACAGCCAGCGCGAGGAGACCCACATCCCGGACGGGCGGCCGGTGCTGTTCCTGGAGGTCTTCATCCAGAACTCCTCCGACTTCACCACCGAACTCACCGTCCAGGGCGACGAGAAGCACGGGGTGCGCAGGCTGCGGGTCGAGGGCGCGGTCGTGCCCAACACCATCGCGGCCGTGATGATGGAACTGCGCGACCGCACCGGCGAGGTGCCGCACGCGTACTTCAACTGGACCGAGGGCCATCCGCTGAGCCATCTGCTGCGCTTCCTGGTGTTCGGCGACGGCGAGGTCGCGCCCGTCACCCGCGAGGTGCTGCGCCGGGCCGAACCGGACCTGGCCCGCAGGCCCCGGGTACACGTGGGCTGAGCCCAGGGCACGGGCCGAGCCCCGCCGGCCCCGGCCGCACACGGGCCGAGCCCGCTGTTTTCGGCCGGTACCCGACCCGGCCTGCCGCGAGCCGCACTCCCTCCCCTACGATCTGCGCCCATGGGGGGAGTGCGGCTCACACGCATCACGCGTCCCGTGGCGCTGCTCAGTGCCATGGCGACGCTGCTCGCCGCGCTCTTCATCTGCCTCGCGGCGGGCGGCGAGCACCCGGCCCGCCCCCACGGCCCGCCCACGAGCGGCGCCGCCCCGTACGTCTGCCCCTACGACCGGGGCGACTGCGGGCTGTTCCCGCACGACGTCCCGGCCGTGCTCACCGCGCCGCCCCAGGACGCCCCCGCCCCTGCCGCGGTCCAGGACGTCCACCCCGTATCGCTGCGCGCCGGGGCCGCGTCCGTATGGCCGGGGGCCCGGCCGCGCGCGCCGGATCTGCACGTCCTTCAGGTGCTGCGGACTTAGGGGGACCCGCGGCCGGAGCCCGGCCGCCCCGCCCCCAACTCCCCCTCAGCAGAAGGACGTCAGACACCCATGACCATCAACGAAGACCCCACCGCCGCCCGCAGAGCCCGGATGGAGGAGCTGCGCCGCGCCGAGCAGGCCCGGCAGCGGCGCGGCCGGCTCGTGGTGATCGCCTCGGTCACCGCCGGCGTGCTCGCGGTCGCGGGCCTGGTCGGCTTCGGCGTGTACGAGTTCGGCAAGTCGGACGGCGGCGGCAGTTCGGCCGACGCCAAGGCTCAGGGCAGCAGTGACCCCAACGCGTCGATCGCGGGCGAGAAGGACTGGGACGCCAAGAAGCTGACCCGCAACCACGTGACGACGAAGGTGAACTACCCGATGAAGCCGCCGGTGGGCGGCGACCACGACCAGGTGTGGATGAACTGCGGCGGCAACGTCTACCCGAAGCAGGTCCCGGACATGAACGCCGTGCACTCCCTGGAACATGGCGCGGTGTGGGTGACGTACACCGACAAGGCGTCCGCCGCCGACGTGAAGAAGCTCGCCGACAAGGTGTCTAAAACGCCGTACTCGCTGATGAGCCCGTACAAGGACCAGGCCGGGGCCATCATGCTGAGCGCCTGGGGCAAGCAGGTCACGGTGGACGGGGCGGACGACCCCCGGGTGAACCAGTTCTTCACCAAGTACGTCCAGGGCCCGCAGACGCCCGAGCCCGGCGCCGCGTGCACGGGCGGGCTGGACGCCCAGTGATCCGCAGGTACTGGGGCCCGGCCGCCGCCCTCGCGCTCCTGATGGTGTTCGCGGCGGCCGCGGTGCTCGTCTCCTCCGGCGGCGACGGCTCGACCGCCGAGGCCAAGTCCCGTACGCCGACGGCCACTTCGGCGGACGCGGGGTTCGCGCGCGACATGTCGACGCATCACCAGCAGGCGGTGGAGATGTCGTTCATCGTGCGCGACCGCACCTCGGACGAGGAGGTGCGCCGCCTCGCGTACGACATCGCCAACACCCAGGCCAACCAGCGCGGCATGATGCTCGGCTGGCTCGATCTGTGGGGGCTGCCGAAGAACGAGGCGTCCCAGCTGCCGATGGCGTGGATGGGCATGGGCATGGAGCCGGGCGCCGACGGCGCGCTGATGCCGGGCATGGCCACCAACAACGAGCTCGACCGGTTGCGAAAGCTCAGCGGCAAGGACGCCGAGGTGCTCTACCTCCAGCTGATGACCGAGCACCACAAGGGCGGCATCCACATGGCCGAGGGCTGTGTGCGGCGCTGCGCGGTGGGCCCGGAGAAGCAGCTGGCGCAGGGCATGGTCGACTCCCAGCAGTCCGAAATCGACCTGATGGCGCAAATGCTGAAGAAAAGGGGCGCCGCCCCGCGCGCCAACTGAGCACCGGTAAACGCTCTTTGGCCTTTCTTGGTGATCACATGCCCCCCGCATGAACCGTTCCTGACAAGAGTGACGCATTACATGCACGCATCAGACAGTGCATGTACAGCAGGCGAAGACCTCACGCAGGGGGTTACATGAGAACCAGCCGCGCCAGGCGGCGCGCCGGTGTGAGCATGGCAGCGACACTGCCACTGCTCGCCGGCGCGCTCGCCCTCGGCATACCGTCCGCCCAGGCGGCCGACCCGGTCCCGAGCGGACGGGCGGCCCTCGCGGGCACCCAGCCCGTCTGGGCCACCGGCTCCGCCGACCAGGGCGCCACGGCCGCATCCACGAAGGTCAACGCCCGGGTGTACCTCGCCGGGCGGGACGCGAAGGGCCTGGACGCGTACGCCGCGGCCGTGTCCGACCCGCAGTCGGCCTCGTACGGCAAGTACCTCAGCGCCGCTCAGGCGCAGCAGCGCTTCGGCGCGACCCAGGAGCAGATCGACGCGGTCACCCAGTGGCTGAAGTCGTCCGGACTGACCATCACGGGCTCCAACCAGCACTACATCTCGGTATCCGGTGACGCGGCCGCGGCGCAGAAGGCGTTCGCCACGCAGCTGCACAACTACCGCAAGGCGGGCCGGACTTACCACGCCCCGTCCAAGAACGCCTCCGCGCCGAACGCGCTCGTGGGCGCCGTTCTGACGGTGACGGGCCTGGACAACGCGCCGCACCAGTCGACGCACCAGGACACCCTTCCGGGTCCCGGCGCCGGCTTCCGCAACGCGGGCCCGTTCTCCACGTACTACGGCTCGAACGTCGCCAAGACGCTGCCGGACGCGTACGGCACGAAGATCCCGTACGCCGTGCACGGTTACACCGGCCAGCAGCTGCGGGCGGCGTACGGCGCGGGCAAGTACACCGGCAAGGGCGTGACGGTGGCGATCACCGACGCGTACGCCTCGCCGACCATGGCGTCGGACGCCGAGAAGTACGCCAAGCGCAACGGTGACAAGCCCTACAAGACGGGCCAGTACACCGAGGTGCTTCCGGCGGACTACAACAGCACGGAGGCGTGTGGCGCGTCCGGCTGGTACGGCGAGGAGTCCCTCGACGTCGAGGCCGTGCACGCGGTCGCCCCGGACGCGAACATCGTGTACGTGGGCGGCGCGTCCTGCAACGACCCGGATCTGCTCGACGCCCTCAACAAGGTCGTCGACCGGCACCTGGCCGACATCGTCTCCAACTCGTGGGGCGACATCGAGGCCAACGAGACGCCGGACGCCGCGGCCGCGTACGACCAGACGTTCAAGCTGGGCGCGATCGAGGGCATCGGCTTCTACTTCTCCTCGGGCGACGACGGCGACCAGGCCGCCGCGTCCGGCAAGAAGCAGGTCGACACCCCGGCCAACTCGGCGTGGGTGACGGCGGTCGGCGGCACCTCGCTCGCGGTCGGCAAGAACGACAAGTACCAGTTCGAGACCGGCTGGGGCACCGAGAAGGCGACCCTGTCCGCCGACGGCAAGAGCTGGGTGAACTTCCCGGGCGCCTTCACCAGTGGCGCGGGCGGCGGCACCAGCTCCACCGTGAAGCAGCCGTTCTACCAGCGCGGCGTCGTGCCGGACTCGCTGGCGAAGGCGAACGGCGCGACCCGGATGCGTACGGTTCCGGACATCGCGGCCGTGGCCGACCCCAACACCGGGTTCCTGGTGGGCCAGACGCAGACCTGGCCCGACAAGTCGGTGAGCTACGACGAGTACCGCATCGGCGGCACCTCGCTGGCCGCGCCGGTCACCGCGGGCATCCAGGCGCTGGCCCAGCAGGCCAAGCGCTCCCCGATCGGGTTCGCGAACCCGTCGATCTACGAGCGCTTCGACTCGCGGCTCTACCACGACGTGACGGACCACCCGCTGGGTGCGTCCCGTGACCTCGCGGTCGCCCGGGTCGACTTCGCCAACAGTGTGGACGCGTCCGCGGGGCTTCTGACCTCGGTGCGGACGCTCGGCAAGGACAGCTCGCTCGCGGCGACGCGCGGCTACGACGACGTGACGGGTGTGGGTTCGCCCGCCCCCGGCTACGTCGCCTCGTACGCCAACCCGTTCCGCCGCTGACCCCTTCCGGGGTTCCGCCCCGCCCTTCGGCCACGTACCGGCCGGGGGGCGGGGCGGTTTGCTTCTCCCCCACCCCGCCCCTTCCCGAGACCCTCCGGGGGCTGAAAGACCCTGGGGGCTCCGCCCCAGACCCCGTTCGCGCCTGAACGGCGCTCGTCCTCAAACGCCGGACGGGCTGAAGATGCCCATGCCGGACCACCTACAGGGGCGCGAGGAACTGCGCGAACGGCCCCTACGGTCCGCAGACGACGAACCCTCCCCCGGAGGGTCTAGGGAAGGGGCGGGGTGGGGGAGATCGCCCCCGCCACCACCCCCGGCGCATCCAGCATCACCAAGTGCCCCGCCCCAGAAGCCAGTTGGAAGCGCGCGCCCAGCGCGGACGCGAGGGCCCGCTGGCGGGCCGTCCAGGCGGGGCCGCCCGCACCGCCCGCCAGCACCGTCACCGGTACGGCTGGAAGCCCCAACTCACGCCGCAGGCAACGGAGTTCCGCCGCCACCGCCCCGTACGTGGCGTTCTCCAGGACCATCCCCCGCAACACCCGCGACGTGCGGTAGCACGACCGCACCAGATCCCGGGGCGCCGGATCCGCGCCCCCCGTGCGGGAGGCGCGGACGGTCGCCCGGCGCAGCGCGGGGCCGAGCGCGGCCGGCACTCCCGCGCGGCAGAGCGCGGCCGCGGCCGCCCGCGCGAGGGCGAGCCGGAGGGCCGGGGCGGCCGGGGGCCGGGCGTGCTCCTCGACGCTGGAGTCGACCAGGACGAGCCCCGCCGTACGGTCCGGGTACAGCCTCGCGAAGGCCTCCGCGTGGAACCCGGCGATGGAGTGGCCGACCACGGTGGCCGGACCGGCGACGCCCAGCGCGTCGAGGAGCCCGGCGATCCGGCCCGCCTCCCCCGCCGCGCTCGGCGGCACCGGCGCGGGCCCGGACAGACCGTGCCCGGGCCGGTCGAACCGTACGACCGTGCGGTGCGCGGCAAGCGACGGCACCACCGGGTCCCAGTCGAACCAGCTCATGCCCAGGCCCGCGCTGAGCACCACCACCGGACCCGTCCCCTCCACCACCACGTGGTGCGCGACCCCGCCCACGTTCAGGAACATCCGCACGCCCGCTCCTCCCGCGCCACGCTCCATGCGAGCACCCCAAGCCAGACCGCCACGAGCAGCACCTGGAGGCGCTGGCCCGCGCCCAGGGCCCAGGTGCCCCGGCCCGCCTGGAAGGCGGCGACCGAGGTCAACGTCCAGACGGTGGCGGCCAGTTCGAGGACCACGAGCGCCGGGCCGAGCCGGGCACCGAGCGGCGGCCACCAGCCGTAGCGGCGGGCCGCGACGGTCAGGGCGACGACTCCCACCAGCGCCCCCACCATCGCGAGGCTGCTGCTGACCGCGTGCGCGGTGTGCGTCGCGGGAACCAGGCCCGCCGTCTCGCGGGCCGCGCACACCGGGTCGGCGGTGGGGGCGCAGCTCAGCGGGAGCCGGGAGTCGAGGGCCGTGGCGGCGCCGAACAGCGCGAGCCCCGACCACCCGGCGAGCGACCAGCGGCGCCGGTCGCAGCGCGTCAGCGCGCACACGGCCGCCGCGAGCACGAGGAGCCCCGCCGTCAGGTCGGTCGCGCGGAAGAGGCCGCCGAGCGGCTGGTCGGCGGCGGCGAGTTCACTCACGTACGCCTGGATCGGGTCGAGGCCGGTCTGGAGGAGGAGCTCTAGCACCCACGCCGTGTACGCCAGCGCGCCGAGGGCGAGCAGGACGGCGACGGGCCGGGTTCGCACACCACTGCGGGACATAGTGGGGCCAATGCTACGGGGGTGACAGCGGCTGCTGGTGGTCCGGATGCACCCAGCCCGGCTTGCGGAACTTCAGGAAGGCGAGCGGCGCGAGCAGCCCGAGTACGAGCAGTCCGCCGCCGACGATGAGCAGATACCGCCACAGCGGCTGGTTGCCGAACTGGTCCGGCGGCACGAACCCGATGCACAGCGCGGCCACCGACGCCACGAACCCGATGCCCGCGACCCACGCCACGGCGGGCACCCGGAAGCCGCGCTCCACCTCGGGACGGGTCCTGCGCAGCCGGACCACCGCGACGAACATCAGCAGGTAGGCGATCAGGTAGATCTGCACGGTGATGACGGAGAACATCCAGTAGGCGCTCGACACATCGCCGCTGAAGGCGTAGAGGATGCCGATCAGGGTGGTGATGACGCCCTGCGTGACCATGATGTTCTGCGGGGTGCCGTACTTGTTCAACCGCTGGAGGAACGGCGGCAGATAGCCCTCCTGGCGCGAGAGCAGCACCAGGCCCTTGGCCGGTCCCGCGAGCCAGGTCAGCATGCCGCCGAGCGCGGCCGCCACCAGCATCACGCCGACCACCCGGGTCATCCAGCCGATGTGGAAGTGGTCGAAGAAGGCCTGGAAGGCCTGCATCAGACCGGCCGTGAGGCTCAGTTCCCTGGACGGCATCACCCAGGAGATGGCCAGGGCCGGAAGGATGAAGATCAGCAGGACCAGGCCGGTCGCCAGGAACATCGACCGCGGGTACTCGCGCCTGGGGTGGCGCAGCGAGGACACGTGGACGCCGTTCATCTCCATGCCGGCGTACGACAGGAAGTTGTTGACGATCAGGACGAGGCTGGCGAGCCCGGTCCACGGCGGCAGCCAGTGCGAGGCGCTCATGGGCGCCGCCGAGGGGTTGCCCTGGCCGAGGAAGACGAAGCCGAGGACGACCAGGACCACGCCGGGGACGAGCGTGCCGATGACGAGCCCGAGGGAGCTGAGCCCGGCGACGGTCCTGGTGCCGCGCGAGGAGATCCACACCCCGGTCCAGTAGATGACGACGATGACGATGGCGACGTAGAGCCCGTTCTCGGCCAGCCTCGGGTTGATGACGTACGCGAAGGTCGAGGCGACGTAGGCGAGCAGGCTCGGGTAGTACGCGATCGTCATGGCGAACTGGCACCACACGGCGAGGAAGCCGAGCGGCTTGCCGAGCGCCTCGCTCACCCAGCGGTAGATGCCGCCGGTCCAGCCGGAGGCGAGTTCCGCGCCGACCAGGGCGGTCGGGAGCAGGAAGACGATGGCGGGCAGGAGGTAGAGGAAGATCGCGGCCAGGCCGTAGATGGCCATGGAGGGCGAGGGGCGCAGGCTCGCGACGGATGCCGTCGTCATCAGGCCGAGGGTCACCCAGGAGACCAGCTGGCGGCCGCTCCCCCCTTCGTCCGCGACGAGCTCTTCATCGGAGGCGTCCGTGGTCGTCATGCGCCCATGATCGGTTCGACGGCCGCGTCCCGCATGTCGGCTGCCGCCGGTTCGACGAGAACGCGCCACGCGGATCCCGCACGTCGGCCCCGGCCGGTTCGAGATAACGCGTCGCGCGGGTTCCGCGTGCCGGCCGGGCCCGGTTCCGTAAGGAACGCGCCACCTCGCGATCCGGTTCGATCCCGTCGGGTCCGGGTCGGTCGCGGGCCGACGCAACCCCGCCACCGCGCGCCAGGCACCTTGCTCCACCCCCCATCGCGTCGCACTGACGATTAGAGTGGACGCGTGCCTCAACTACGTCTCGCCCTGAATCAGATCGACTCGGCCGTCGGCGACATCCCCGGCAACACCGAGGCGATCGTGCACTGGACACGGCACTGTGCCGAGCAGGGGGCGCACCTCGTGGCGTTCCCCGAGATGATGCTGACCGGCTACCCCGTCGAGGACCTCGCCCTCAGGTCGTCCTTCGTCGAGGCGTCCCGCCGGGCGCTCACCGCCCTCGCCGCGCGTCTGGCGGCGGAGGGGTTCGGGGAGATCCCGGTGGTGGTCGGCTATCTGGACCGCTCGCCGGTCGCGGTCCCCCGGCTCGGCCAGCCCGCGGGCGCCCCGCAGAACGCGGCGGCGGTGCTGCACGGCGGCCGGGTGGTGCTGGCCTTCGCCAAGCACCACCTGCCCAACTACGGCGTCTTCGACGAGTTCCGCTACTTCGTGCCGGGCGACACCCTGCCGGTGGTGCGGGTGCGCGGCATCGACGTGGCCCTCGCCATCTGCGAGGACCTGTGGCAGGACGGCGGCCGCGTGCCGGCCACCCGGTCGGCCGGGGCGGGTCTCCTCATCTCCGTCAACGCCTCGCCGTACGAGCAGAACAAGGACGACTCGCGGCTCGACCTGGTCCGCAAGCGGGCCCAGGAGGCGGGCTGCACGCTGGCGTACGTCGCGACCATCGGCGGCCAGGACGAGCTGGTCTTCGACGGCGACTCGATCGTCGTCGACGCGGACGGCGAAGTCGTGGCGCGGGCACCGCAGTTCAGCGAGGGCGCGGTGATCCTCGACCTGGAGCTGCCCGCCGCGGGCCCCGCCCCCTCCGGCGTGGTGGACGACGGGCTGCGCATCGACCACGTCGTGGTCTCCGAGGAGCCGCTCGCGGCGTACGAGCCGGAGCTCGCCGGCGGCTACGCCGAGCGCCTCGACGACGACGAGGAGGTCTACTCGGCGCTGGTCGTGGGCCTGCGCGCCTACATCGCGAAGAACGGCTTCCGCTCGGTCCTGGTCGGCCTGTCCGGCGGAATCGACTCGGCGCTGGTCGCCGCGATCGCCTGCGACGCGCTGGGCGCGGCCGACGTCTACGGCGTGTCCATGCCGTCGAAGTACTCCTCGGACCACTCCCGCGGCGACGCGGCCGAGCTCGCCCGGCGGACCGGGCTCAACTTCCGCACCGTGTCCATCGAGCCGATGTTCGACGCGTACATGGGCTCGCTCGCCCTGACCGGGCTCGCCGAGGAGAACCTCCAGTCGCGGCTGCGCGGCACCCTGCTGATGGCGCTGTCCAACCAGGAGGGGCACCTCGTGCTCGCCCCGGGCAACAAGTCCGAGCTGGCGGTGGGCTATTCGACGCTGTACGGGGATTCCGTGGGCGCGTACGGGCCGATCAAGGACGTGTACAAGACGGCGGTGTTCCGGCTCGCCAGGTGGCGCAACCGCGCGGCGGCCGAGCGCGGCCAGACGCCGCCGATCCCGGAGAACTCCATCTCCAAGCCCCCGAGCGCCGAACTCAGCCCCGGCCAGGTCGACACCGACTCGCTGCCCGACTACCCGGTCCTGGACGCGATCCTGTCGATGTACGTCGACCGCGACCAGGGTGCCGACGCGATCGTGGCCGCCGGGTACGACCGGGAGCTGGTGGCGAAGACGCTGCGGATGGTGGACACCGCGGAGTACAAGCGGCGCCAGTACCCGCCGGGCACGAAGATCTCCGCGAAGGGATTCGGGAAGGACCGCCGGCTGCCGATCACCAACCTCTGGCGCGAGTCGCTCTGACACCGGGCCCGGGCCGCCCCCGGGCCGGGGCGCCCCGGCCTCACACCTGGAGCCGGGCCGCGATCGGCAGGTGGTCGCTGTCCGTCTTCGGCAGTGTCCACGACGACTTGGGCTGGATGCCCTTGACCATGATCTGGTCGATGCGGGCCATCGGGAACGAGGCCGGCCAGCTGAACCCGAAGCCGCTGCCCGCGGCGCCCTGGGTGGAGCGCATCTGGGCGGTGATGTTGTTCAGGGAGCGGTCGTTCATCGTGCCGTTGAGGTCGCCGAGCAGGACCACCTTCTTGTTCGGCTCGGCGGAGATCGCCTCGCCCAGCAAATAGGCGCTGTTGTCACGCTGGTTGGCGGTGAACCCCGCGTTCAGCTTGACCCGGACCGACGGCATGTGGGCGACGTACACCGCGATGTCGCCGGTCGGGGTCTTCACCGTGGAGCGCATCGCGCGCGTCCAGCCCATGTTGATGTCGACGGGCCGGCTGTCGCTGAGCGGGTACTTGGACCACAGGCCGACCGTGCCCTGCACCGAGTGGTACGGGTAGATGTCGTCGAGCGCCTTCTTGTACGTGTCGGCCTTGTCGCTCGGGATCTCCTCCAGCGCGAGCACCTGCGCTCCGGAGGACGCGACCTGGCGGGCGGTGCCGACCGGGTCGGGGTTCTCCGCGTTCACGTTGTGGGTGGCCACCACCAGGTTGCCGCCCGAGCCCTGCTTGTCGGTGAGCAGTCCGCCGAACACGTTGAACCAGACGATCACCGGCAGAAGCAGCGCGACCAGCGCGCTCGCCGAGCGGCGCCACAGCGCGAGGCCGAGCAGCACCGGCAGGAACACCGCGAGCCAGGGCAGGAAGGTTTCGGAGAGCGAGCCGAGGTTGCCGATCGAGTTGGGGATCCGGCCGTGCACCAGCATCACCAGGGCGATCAGTACGGCGAGCCCCGCGAGCACCAGGCCGCGGCGCCAGATGCCGCGGTCGTTTCGCCAGCGGTCGACCTGGCGCCGGAATCGGGACCCGGTGCGCTCGCCCTCCGCGCTTCCGTCGCCCGTCTCCGTCATGTACGCCCGCGCCATACCGCTGTCCTCACTGCTGTTTCCGCACATCGTTTCGCGTGTTCGACCCTAGGCGAAAACGAGTGCGTTTCCCTGCCGCCGTACCTCTCGTACGACATTCCCTACGGCCAGCAGGACGACCGGGCGCGTTGCCGGGTTCCAGGACGGCGGCCCTGCGGGGGGCCTGTAACGAAATGCGCATATTCAGCGGGGCGGGCGCAGCCCTTCGAGGACGGCGTCCACGACGCGTTCGGCGAACTCGGGGCCGGGCAGTTCGGTGTCGGGCCGCATCATCGTGCGGACCAGCATGGGGGCGACGAAGAGGTCGCCGGCCATGTCGAGGTCGAGCCCGGCGCGGAGTTCGCCGTTGGCGATGCCCCGCCGCAGCACCTCGTCGAACAGCTCGCGGCGGGGGTCGATGACCAGGCTGTGGTACTTGCACCAGAGCTTGGGATAGCTCTGCATCTGCGCGAAGACGTTGTGCAGCAGCGCGGAGGACCGCTTCGCGGCTCCGCGCTGGCGCACGTTCTCCACCATGGCGATCAGGTCGCCGCGCAGCGAGTCGCCGGGCAGCGGCGGGGTGGGCGACTCCATGGACTGGACGACCTCGACGAACAGCTCCTCCTTGCCGGCCCAGCGCCGGTAGATGGTGGCCTTGCCGACGCCGGCGGTGCGGGCGACGCGTTCGATGGAGAGGTCGGCGAGCGATACGCCTTCCTCCAGCAGCTTGATCACGGCTTCCAGGATCTGCCGGTCCACGGCCTCGGAGCGGGGCCGCCCGCGCCGCGGTTCGCCGTTGCTGTGCCGCTTGTCCATCAGGGTCACGCCCGCTCCGCTTCTGTCGACCGACCCGCTGATTGTCCCGAAGGTCCGCCCGCTACTTGCGGGCGGCCTCCGCGGGCCGGTCCTGTGCCGTGGGCGCCTTGCCGGCGGGCGGCTTGCCGGGCAGGAACAGGGCGACGACGAGCGCGCCGAGCAGCGCGACGCCGGACGAGGCGAACGCGGTGATGTGCATGGCGTGGATGAACGCGTCGTCGGCCGGCCCGATCAGGGCCCTGCCCGCCGGGCCCATCCGCTCGGCGACGCCGAGGGTCGCCTCGATGGATTCGCCGGCCGCCTTGCGCGCCCCTTCGGGGACCGCGTCGAGGTGGCCCTCGATGTCGCCGCGGTAGACGGTGGAGAGCAGCGAGCCGAGCACCGCGACGCCGAGCGCGCCGCCGACCTGGCGGAAGGTGTTGTTGACCGCCGAGCCCGAGCCGGCCTTCTCACGCGGCAGGGACTGCATGATCGAGACGGTGACGGGCGGCATGATGTGGGCCATTCCGGTGCCCTGGATGAAGAAGACGACCTCCATGACCCAGATGGGGGTGTTCGCGTCGAACAGGCCGAAGGCGGCGAGGCCGACGGCCACCAGGATCAGTCCCGCGGCGCAGACCGCTCGCGCGCCGAACCGGTCGACGACGAGCCGGGCGCGCGGCGCGAAGATCATCTGGGCGGCGGCGAGCGGCAGGATGAGCAGCCCGGACTGCAAGGCGCTGTAGCCGCGCACGCTCTGCATGTAGAAGACCGAGAAGAAGGTCACGCCCATCAGCGCGAAGAAGGTCAGCGCGATGGCGACGACGGCCGCCGAGAACGCGGGCTTCTTGAAGTAGTTGATGTCGATGGCGGGGTGGTCGCAGCGCTTCTCGTACACGACGAAGCCCACCAGGACCGCGATGCCGCCGAGGATCGTGGCGAGGACGGTGGGATCGGTGAAGTCCGCCAGTTCGCCGCCGTGGATGATGCCGTACACGAGCAGGACCAGGCCCACCACGGAGAGCAGCACGCCGACCGGGTCGAGCTTGCCGGGGCTGGGGTCCTTGGAGTCCGGTACGAGGACGACCATGGCGATCAGGGCGATGATCACGACGGGCACGTTCACCAGGAAGACCGAGCCCCACCAGAAGTGCTGGAGCAGGACGCCGCCGGTGATCGGGCCGATCGCGATGGCGAGGCCGACGCCGCCGGCCCAGATGCCGATCGCCTTGGGCTGCTCGTCGCGCTCGAAGACGTTCATGAGGACCGCGAGGGTGGCGGGCATGACGAACGCGCCGCCCAGACCCATCAGGGCGCGGAAGGCGATGAGCTGGTCCGGGGAGTTGGAGAACGCGGCGAGCACCGAGCCGAGGCCGAAGACCGTGATGCCGAAGAGCAGGATCTTCTTGCGGCCGAGCCGGTCGCCGAGCAGGCCGGAGGTGAAGAGGAGCCCGGCGAAGACGAGGGTGTAGGCGTTGATCGCCCACTCCAGCTCGCTCTGGGTGGCGCCGAGGCCGGTGGGGGCGGGGCTCGCGATCGTCTTGACGGCGACGTTCAGGATCGAGTTGTCGAGGACGACGATCAGGAGGCTGAGCATCAGGACGGCGAGGATCGCCCAGCGTCGACGGTGGACGGCTTCGGGTATCCGAGGTGCGGCCGGGGCACCGGACGCGGCAGGCGTGGTTGACATGTCGTCCAGCCTAGATGCATTTCGATACGAGACCGTCTCGTATAGAAAGCTCTTTGCTTTTCGGACACCGGTTCGTTTCGTGGCGCATTTACCTTCCCGGCACACCCACTTCCCGGGGGAGGGCACGGGATGCCACCATGGATGTGGTCCGGAGACGCCGTGAGGGCGCTTCGAGATGACGAACAGGAGCCGTTGCGATGACGCAACAACTTCAGGCTGCCCAGAAGACCCCCGACAGCAGCGATCCCAAGGCGCTGTACGGAGGCAAGGGCACCCGGCGCATCACCGTGCACGACATCGCCGGCGCCAAGGCGCGCGGCGAGAAGTGGCCCATGCTCACCGCGTACGACGCGATGACCGCGTCCGTCTTCGACGAGGCCGGGATCCCGGTCCTGCTCGTGGGCGACTCGATGGGCAACTGCCACCTCGGTTACGAGACGACCGTTCCGGTCACCCTTGACGAGATCACCATGCTGTCCGCCGCCGTCGTGCGGGGCACCTCGCGCGCCCTGATCGTCGGCGACCTCCCCTTCGGCTCCTACCAGGAGGGCCCGGTACAGGCCCTGCGCACCGCGATGCGCCTGGTCAAGGACGCGGGCGTCGGGGCGGTGAAGCTGGAGGGCGGCGAGCGCAGCCACGAGCAGATCCGGCTGCTCGTCGACTCCGGCATCCCGGTCATGGGGCACATCGGGCTCACCCCGCAGTCCGTGAACACGCTGGGCTACCGGGTGCAGGGCCGCGGCGACGAGGCGGCGCACCAGCTGCTGCGCGACGCCAAGGCCGTGCAGGACGCGGGCGCCTTCGCGATCGTCCTCGAACTGGTCCCGGCCGAGCTCGCGGCCGAGGTCACGCGGACCCTGCACATCCCGACGGTCGGCATCGGCGCGGGGGCCGAGTGCGATGCCCAAGTGCTCGTCTACACCGACATGGTGGGCCTGACGCCGGGCAAGACCCCGCGCTTCACCAAGCAGTACATGAACCTGCGCGAGTCCCTCGGGGACGCGGCGAAGGCGTTCGCGGGCGAGGTCGTCGGCGGGGCCTTCCCCGCCGAGGAGCACACCTTCCACTGACCCGTTTCCTCTTCGCTCATCACCTGATCACCGCTGGTCACCGCCGTCCTCAAAGCCACTGCGGTCACGACGACAGTCCGCCGACTTCCCCCATCGGCGGGCTGTCCGTCGTTGCGGCGCACACGGTGGCACTCCTCGGGCGCGCGCCTGCCGGGGGCTCCCGTCGGCGGTTGTCCACAGGCTGTCGGCGGTCTGTCGGTGGCTTGTCGGTGGGGCCTGGCACCTTGGTGGGCATGACGCGAATCGACAAGAAGCCCATGATCAACGGGGACGGCGCGGCCGGCACGGCCGGCATCGCCGTCTCCGTGCGGGGGCTGGTGAAGCACTTCGGCGACACCAAGGCGCTGGACGGCGTCGACCTGGACGTCCGCGAAGGCACCGTGCTCGGTGTCCTCGGACCGAACGGCGCCGGCAAGACCACCCTCGTCCGCTGCCTGTCCACCCTGCTCGTGCCGGACGCCGGCACGGCCGTGGTCGCCGGGTACGACGTGGTGACGCAGCCCCGCCAGCTGCGCCGCACCATCGGCCTGACCGGGCAGTACGCCTCGGTCGACGAGAAGCTGTCCGGCCGCGAGAACCTGTACATGATCGGCCGGCTGCTCGATCTGTCCCGCAAGGACGCCCGCTCCCGCGCCGACGAGCTCCTGGAGCGCTTCTCGCTCACGGACGCCGGCAAACGGCTCACGGCGACCTACTCCGGCGGCATGCGGCGCCGGCTCGACCTGGCCGCCTCCATGATCGGCCACCCGGCCGTGCTGTACCTGGACGAGCCGACCACGGGCCTCGACCCGCGCACCCGCAACGAGGTGTGGGACGAGGTGCGCCGGATGGTCGCCGAGGGCGCCACCGTGCTGCTGACCACGCAGTACATGGAGGAGGCCGAGCAGCTCGCGAGCGAGCTGACGGTCATCGACCGCGGCAAGGTCATCGCCAACGGCGAGGTCGACGAGCTGAAGGCCCGGGTCGGCGGCCGCACCCTGCAGATCCGGCCCACCGACCCGGAGCAGCTGGGCGCGATGGCGCGGGCCGTGACCGAGGCGGGCCTGGACGGCGTCGCGGGCACCCAGGTGGTGCCGGACGAGGGCGTGCTCAACGTGCCGATCCTCAGCGACGAGCAACTGACCGCCGTGGTGGGCCTGTTGGGCTCGCGCGGCTACGGCATCGCCCACATAGGCACCCACCTTCCCAGCCTGGACGAGGTGTTCCTGGCCATCACCGGCCAGAAGACCGCCGACTCCCAGGACGCCCACCGTGAGATCGAGGAGGTCGCGGCATGAGCGCCACCACCACCGTCAACGCGCCTGCCCAGCAGGCCCCTTCGCCGCCGCGGGCGGCCGTCGGATCCGACGACGTACGGATCGGCCTGCGCGCGAACCTGCGCCACATCGGCGCCCTGGCGCGCCGCAACATGCTCCAGATCAAGGCCGACCCGGAGTCGATGTTCGACGCCGTGCTGATGCCGATCATCTTCGTGCTGCTCTTCGTCTACGTCTTCGGCGGCGCGATGTTCGGCGACGGCAACCGGGGCCAGTACGTCAACTACCTGGTGCCCGGCCTGATGGCGATGATGGGCCTCAACATCGCGATGGCGGTCGGCACCGGCGTCAACGACGACTTCAAGAAGGGGGTGATGGACCGCTTCCGGACGATGCCCATCGCCCGGTCGTCCGTCCTCATCGCCAAGATGGTCGTCGAGGTCGGCCGCATGCTGGTGGCCACCACGATCCTGCTGATCATGGGCTTCATCCTGGGCCTCAGCGTCAGCACCTCGGTGTTCGGCCTGCTCGCCGCCATCGGTCTGTCCCTGGTGTTCGGCGCGTCCCTCATGTGGATCTTCATCTTGCTCGGACTCACCATGAAGACGGTCCAGGCCGTCCAGGGAGTGGCCATGCTCGTGCTGATGCCGCTGCAGTTCGGCTCGTCCATCTTCGCCAAGCCGACCACGATGCCGGGCTGGCTGCAGTCCTTCACCGACTACAACCCGCTGTCCAACCTGGCGGACGCGGCCCGCGGCCTGATCACCGGTGGCCCGGTCGCCCACTCCGCGCTGATGACCCTCGCCTGGTCGGCGGGCATCACGCTGGTGACGGCCCCGCTGGCGGTCGCCAAGTTCCGCAAGCGCACCTGAGTCCGACGGTACGTCAGTCCGGCACGTCCTCGCGATCGCGTCGCACCAGGGCGGTGGCCTCCACCACGGAGAGGCCGCCGCCCTCGGCGTACGCGGCCCCGTAGGCGGCGTCGTCGAGCAGGGCGCGCGTGGTGCGTTCGGCCACGGCACGCTGCTCGGCCTCCACGGGCGGGGAGAAGTGGCCGACCGGAAGCAGGGCGTCGTGGGCGCCGATCAGGCGCGCCGCGTCCAGGCCGTTGCCGGTGCCGCCGAGCCCGGCGACCGCCCAGGCCGCGGTGAGCAGATGCACGGCGATCATCTCCGGCGCGACCATCCGCGCCAGCGGCTCCTGGGCCCGGCCAAGGGCGACGAAGGCCCCGGCCAGGGCGTCGGCGAAGTGGCCCTCCTCGTTGTCCAGCCAGGCCCGCACGCCGATCACGAAGCCCTCGAAGAGCATGAGGTTGGCGGAGCGGAACTCCCGCAGCATGATGTCGATCTGCTCGCGCGCCTCGTCGAACCTGCGGGTGCGGCCCAGCCACATGGTGAGGAAGAGCCGGGCCGCGGGCCGCGCCTCGACGCCCGCGCCGTGGCCGTCGGCCAGGATCTCGCGCAGCATCGCCTCGCCGCGCTCCACCTCCCCCGTCTCCAGGAGCAGGGCGGCCAGACGGGCCCTGAGCAGGGCCACCTGGGCCTGCGCCCCGAGCTGCTCGGCGTAGTCGAGCGCGGCGGCGAAGTCCTCGGCCGCCGGGCCGAACTCGCCCCGCTTCTCGCGCGCCTCGCCCCTGGCCCCCAGCGCCTCGGCCGCGCCCCAGGCGTCCCCCAGGCGCCGGAACATCCGCAGGCTCGCATCGGCGTCCGCCGTCGCGTCGCCCGACCATTCGGCCCGGTTGGCCCGGACGTTGGCGCGCATCTGGAGGGCGGCCGCCAGCTCCCAGGCGTAGCCGAGCTCCTCGCAGGCCGTCACGGTCGCGTCGAGGACCTCCTGGAGGAGTTCCTGGTCGCCGGTGAGCACCACGGGGAAGAACCAGAGCGAGCCCGGCATCCGGCAGGTCTGCGGAAGACCCGGCCGGTAGGCGGACACGATCGCGCGCAGCCGCTCCAGCGCGTCCGGGGTGGTCCAGAGGTCCAAGTCGTGGTCCATGGACGCCAGTTGGACCAGGTGCACACCCCGCCGCGCCTCCTGAAGCACCTCGTCGCCGTACGGGGGCGGGGCGTCCGTGCAGCGGGTGTGGACCGGTGGCGCGGGTGCCACGGGTGGCGCGAACGGATCGGGGCCGAGGGCCGCCACCTCCCGCCCCCAGTACCGTGAATCGACCCGCAGGTCGCGCATCTGCCAGTACCAGAGCAGGGCGTGCACCAGGCACAGCGCCTCCTGCTCGTCGCGCAGCGCGACCGCGCGGCGCAGCGCGGTCCGCAGGTTCTCGTACTCCCGCTCGAAGGTGTCGATCGCGGCCCGCTGGCCGGGGCCGCGCAGTTCGACGTCGGTGCGCCGGGCCAGCTCGCGGTAGTGGGTGAGGTGGCGCCGCTCGGCGGCGGCCCGGTCGCCGGCGTCCGCGAGGCGCCCGGCGGCGTATTCGGCGACGGTCTCCAGGAGCCGGTAGCGCATCTCGCCGGTGGCGTCGGGGGCGGCCACCACGAGCGACTTGTCGACGAGCGAGCCGAGGACGGCGGCCACGTCCGGGCCGGTTGGCGCGGCGCCCTGGGCGCACACGGCCTCCGCCGCCGCCAGGTCGCAGCCGCCCGCGAAGACGGCGAGCCGACCGAGCACCGCGCGTTCGGATCCCTCCAGGAGGTCCCAGGACCAGTCGACGACGGCCCGCAGGGTCTGCTGCCTCGGCAGCACGGTACGGCTGCCGCTGGTGAGCAGCCGGAAGCGGTCGTCGAGCCGGTCCGCGATCTGACGAGGCGTCAACATGCGGAGGCGGGCGGCGGCCAGTTCGATGGCGAGCGGCAGCCCGTCCAGGCGGCGGCAGATCTCGGCGGCGGCCTCCGGATCGTCCTCGACGCGGAAGCCGGGCCGGGCCGCCGCCCCCCGCTCGGCGAACAGACGGAGGGCGAACGGCGCGGGCAGCGGCTCGACCGGCCGCACCAACTCCCCGGGCACACCGAGCGGTTCGCGGCTGGTGGCGAGGACGGCCAGCTGGGGGCAGCGGGCCAGGAGGTACTCGGCGAGTTCGGCGGCGGCGCCGATCACGTGCTCGCAGTTGTCCAGGAGCAGCAGCATCCGGCGCGGCCCGCAGTGCTCGGCGAGCCGGACCACGGGGTCGTCCGCGTACGGGTCGGCGGCCCTGAGCTCCTCGGCGCCCGCCGCGTGCAGCACCGTCTTGCGGGCGCCGACGGCGGTGAGCACGGCGGCCGGCACCCCCGACGGATCGTCCACGGGGGCGAGTTCGGCCAGCCACACCCCGTCCGGCCAGCAGGCCGCGACGCCGTCGGCGGCCTCCTGCGAGAGCCGGGTCTTGCCCGCCCCGCCGGGCCCGAGCAGGGTGACCAGGCGGGCGCCTTCGAGATCGCCGCGGATGTCCGCGAGGTCGGCCTCGCGCCCGACGAACGACGTGAGCCGGGCCCGCAGGTTGCCGCGCACCGGGGCGGCCGGGGGCGAAGGCTCGGCGTCCGGATTGAGCAACTCGCCATATATAAGGCGTAGTTCGGCCCCGGGGTCGGCGCCGAGTTCATCGGCGAGGGTGACGCGCACGCTCTCGTACGCGGCGAGCGCCTCGGCCGGGCGGCCCGCGGCACGCAGTGCCTTGATGCGCAGCGCGTGCAGCGGCTCGTCCAGCGGATGGTCCGCGCACAGCACGGCGAGCTCGGCCAGCGTCTCGTCGGCGCGGCCGAGCGCGAGGGTGGCGGCGAGCCGCAGCCGGCGGGCGTCCAGCCTGCGGGCCTCGGCGCGGGCGGCGAGCGGGCCGGGGTCGGGCAGGTCGGCGAGCGCGGGTCCGGCCCACAGCGCGAGCGCGTCGTCGAGCAGGGTCGTGGCCTTCGCCGCGTCGCCCTCCTCCAGGGCGCGGGCGCCGTCGGCGGTGAGCCGCTCGAAGCGGTGCAGATCGATGTCGTCGGCCTCGGCGGCGAGCCCGTAGCCACCGCTCTCCGCCGAGAAGACCGCGCCATGGCCGAGCGCCCGGCGCAGCCGGCCGACCAGTGCCTGGAGCGCGGCCGGCGCGTCGGCGGGCGGCCGGTCCCCCCACACCTCGTCGACGAGGACACCCACCGGGGCGGCCCGGCCCGGCCGCAGCGCGAGCACCGTCAGGAGCGCGCGCAGCCGGGCGCCGCCGAGGGCGACGGGGCTGCCGTCGGGGTGGTGGACCTGGGTATTGCCGAGAATCCGGTAGCGCACGCCCCCATTCTCATCGACCCGGCCCCGGCCCGGCCCCCCGCCATGGAACTCCCACCGGTTCCCGAGACGTTCGACGCTTGCCCCCTGTACGGTCAGGCGCGTTCCGCCCGACCGCCCCACCAGCACTGGAGCCGACCGCATGGCCACCGCAACCTCCCGCCACCACGACCGGCGGATCAGCCCGGTCTTCCTCGGGATCGTCGCCGTCATGGCGGTCTCCGGGTGGGCGGTGTGGACGAGTTACGCCGCCTCGCGCGGCCTCGCCGTGTTCCTGTTCGTGACGTCGGCATGGGTGGTGTCGCTGTGCCTGCACGAGTACGCGCACGCCCGCACCGCGCTGCACGGCGGGGACATCACCGTCGGCGCCAAGGGCTACCTCACGCTCAACCCGCTGAAGTACACGCACGCGCTGCTGTCGATCGTGCTGCCGGTGGTCTTCGTGATCATGGGCGGCATCGGCCTGCCCGGTGGCGCGGTCTTCATCGAGCGCGGCCGGATCCGGGGCCGCTGGCGGCACAGCCTGATCTCGGCGGCGGGCCCGCTCACCAACGTGCTGTTCGCCGTGGTGTGCACGGCCCCGTTCTGGCTGCACGCGCTGGACGGGGTGCCCGACGACTTCCGTTACGCGCTGGCGTTCCTCGCGCTGCTCCAGGTGTCGGCGGCGCTCCTGAACTTCCTGCCGGTGCCGGGCCTCGACGGGTACGGGATCATCGAGCCGTGGCTCTCGCACGCGGCCCGGCGCCAGGTCGAGCCGTTCGCCCCGTTCGGCCTGCTCGCGGTGTTCGGGCTGCTGTGGATCCCCGAGGTCAACCAGGAGTTCTTCCGGCTGATCTACGCGATCCTGGGCGGGCTCGGGGTGCCGGACTGGGCCGCGGCGACCGGCCGCGGCCTCTACCAGTTCTGGCCGGACCTCGGCAGCCTCTCGATCACTCCGCGGGGCTAGCGGCCGCCCGCTCGGCGCGGCCCCGGCGCAGGTAGTACCAGCACATGTTGGACGAGAGCCCGACGAGCAGCACCCAGATGATTCCGAGCCAGCTGCCCTGGGCGAAGGAGACCACGGCCGCGACGACGGCGAGGACACAGACGACGAGGGCGTACAGAGCGAGGCGGGGCATGGAGGTCGGCTCCTGTCGGGTACTTCGGACGCTTCGGCTGCTTTTCGGCACCGCTGTCCAGCGGGACGAAAGGGACGGACGGGCGCTCGGCGCCCGCCCGTCCAGTGTCCCCCATGCCCCTCGGCCGCCCGCACATCGGGCACGGGGGTGCGCCGGAGCGAACGTCCCCCTGGGCGGAAAGCGGGCTCAGACGTCGGTGACGCGCAGCCCGGCGTGAGCCTTGTAGCGGCGGTTGACCGAGATCAGGTTGGCGACGAGCGACTCGACCTGGTGGGCGTTGCGAAGCCGCCCGGCGAAGACCCCGCGCATGCCGGGGATGCGTCCGGCGAGGGCCTGCACGAGGTCGGTGTCGGCGCGGGCCTCGCCGAGCACCATCACGTCCGTGTCGATCTCCTCGACGGAGGCGTCCTGGAGCAGCACCGCCGACAGGTGGTGGAAGGCCGCGGTCACCCGGGAGTCGGGCAGCAGGGCGGCGGCCTGCTGGGCGGCGCTGCCCTCCTCGGGCTTCAGGGCGTACGCGCCCTGCTTGTCGAAGCCGAGCGGGTTGACGCAGTCGACGACGAGCTTGCCCGACAGCTCCTCGCGCAGCGATTCGAGCGTCTTGGCGTGGCCGTCCCACGGCACCGCCACGATCACGATGTCGCTGCGCCGCGCGCACTCCGCGTTGTCGGCGCCCTCGACGCCGAGCCCGAGCTCCTCGGCAGCGGTCCTGGCGCGCTCGGCGGCCCGGGAGCCGATGATCACCTTCTGGCCGGCCCGGGCGAGCCGGTAGGCGAGGCCGCGGCCCTGGTCGCCGGTGCCGCCGAGCACGCCGACGACGAGACCCGAGACGTCCGGAAGCTCCCAGGGGTCCCTCGCGGCGGGCTTCGCGGCGTTCCCAGCGTTGTCAGTGGAAGTCATGAGGGCGACCTTACTCGGCCGTAGCCGAAGGCTTCGTTCGGATGAGGAAGCCGCGTTCCGGCCCGTGGGAGCGCCGGATGCGGCAGTCTTCCGGCATGGATGCCGTACGGGTCGCACTGCTGCGGGAAGTGCTCGCCGGGACGGAGTGGCTGCGGGCCACCCGCCGCTTCGCGGGCGTCCTCCGCTCCTCGGTCGTGCCGCACGGCGGCGGGCTCCTCCTGGTCGGCACCGAGTCGTACGAGCCCTGGCACCTGGCCGCCCACCTCACCGACGAGGCCGCCTGGTCGGGGCTTCCCGAGCTGAGCCCCACCCTGGTGCGCCACCGCACCGAGCCGGGCGGCCCGCCGCACCTGTCGGTCGGGCTCGGCCGCCTGGAGGCGGCGCGGCGCGGCGAGACCCTGCTCGTGGTGGCGCCCGAGCGGCCCGCCGAGGGGCTGCTCGAACGCGTCCATGACGCGCGCCGGGCGGGCGCGACGGTGCTCGCCCTGGACGGCGGCGACCGTGAAGTGCGGGGCCTGGTGCACGAGTCGCTGACCGTGGCCCCGGACGCCGAACTCGACCTGGACACCGTGCAGCACCTGGTCAGCGCCGCGGCGGGCGAGAACACCCTGCCCCCGCAGCGCGGGCCGCGCCGCTTCCGCGACCGCCTCGGCCGTCTGGCCGACCAGCTGACGGCCCCGCCGCCGGGACGCTGGTGACGGGCCGTCAGTGAGGTGCCGGCCCCCGGCAGGGCCGCCGGGGCGCGCGTCCCACCCGGCGGGCCCGTCCGGTAATTCGTTTGCGTCCCGCGCCCCGGGCCCGGAGCATGGCCGCTCGTGCCCGAACAACCTCCCGTGTCCCGACTCCGCGCGATCCTGCCCGACCTCGCCCCCTGGCGGGCCTCGGCCGACTTCCGGCTGCTGTGGGTACAGGGCCTGATCACCAACTTCGGCAGCTTCATGGCGATGGTCGCGCTGCCGTTGCAGATCAAGGAGCTGACCGACTCACCGCTCGCGGTGGGCGCGATGGGCGCGGTGGAACTGGTCCCGCTCGTCGTGTTCGGCCTGTACGGCGGCGCCCTCGCGGACGCGGTCGACCGCCGCAAGGTGATCCTCGCCACCGAGGCGGGACTCGGCATCCTCGCACTGATCCTGCTGGTCAACGCGCTGCTCCCGAACCCCCTGCTCTGGCCGCTGTACGTGGTGGCCGCGGGCGTCTCGGCGCTCGCCGGCCTCCAGCGCCCGGCGCTCGACTCCCTGATGGCCCGGATCGTCCCGCACGACCAGCTGACCGCGGCCGCCGCGCTCAACGCCCTGCGCTGGCAGCTCGGCGCGATCGCGGGACCCTCGCTCGCCGGCCTGGTCGTGGCGTACGCGGGCACGGCCACGGCGTACGCCACGACCATCGGCACGTTCACCGTGTCGGTGGTGATGTGCGCCCGGCTGACCCCGGCCCCGCCCGCCCACGACGCCCGCAAGCCCTCGCTGCGCGGCATCGCGGAAGGCGCGCGGTACGCCTGGTCGCGGCCGGTGCTGCTCGGGACCTACGCCGTCGACCTGGCCGCGATGTTCTTCGCCTTCCCGAACGCGATCTTCCCGTTCCTCGCCGAGAGCCTGCACGCCGACTGGTCGCTGGGCCTGATGTACGCGGCGGGCTCGGCCGGTTCGGTGCTGCTCAGCCTCACCAGCGGCTGGACCTCACGGGTACGGCGGCACGGCCTGTTCGTGGTGATCGGGGCGATCGTGTGGGGCGCGGCGATGGCCGGGGCGGGACTGCTCGGCAATGTGTGGCTGGTGCTCGGCTGCCTCGCGGTGGCGGGCGCCGGCGACATGCTGAGCGGGCTCGGCCGCTCGACGATCTGGAACCAGACGATCCCGGAGGAGCTGCGCGGCCGTCTGGCCGGCATAGAGGTGCTCTCGTACAGCGTCGGCCCGCAGCTCGGCCAGGTCCGGGCGGGCGCGATGGCCGGCTGGACCGGGACCAGGGCGGCGGTGTGGTCGGGCGGGGTGGCCTGCGTGGCGGCGGTGGGGCTGCTCGCCGCGGTGCTGCCCAAGCTGATCACCTACGACTCGGCGACCGACGAGGACGCGGCCCGCCGCAGGGCGGCCAAGCAGCCCACCACCACGGCGGTGTAGCCGGTGCCGCCCCGGGCTCCGGCCGGTCCGCCCGCGCGGCGTCTCAGTCGGTGCCGTCCGTCGGGGCGGACTTGTCGTGCCACTTCGGGTCGTTCTCCCACTCCAGGTTCCGCTCCTGCGCGTTCTGCATCGCGTGCTCGGCCTCCTCGCGGCTGGCGTAGGGACCGAAGCGGTCCTTGGCCGGGCAGTCGGGGCCCTCTTCGACCTTCTGGTGGACCAGGCAGTAGTACCACTCGCCGGGTTTGCCGACGGTGCGCTTCTTGAACAGAGCCATGGGTGCCTCTTCCTGTGACGGTGGTTCCCCGTGACGGTGGCCCGGAGCCTCAAGGCCATGCTGCCCCACACCCGCTCGATAGACTCGCCGGCATGTCTGGCCAGCCGAAGTCGCAGTCCCTGCTCGTGCCCGGGGAGATCTCTCCGGCCCGTTCCGTCCCGGGTCGCATCCGGCGACCCGAGTACGTCGGGAAGCCCATGCCCACGCCGTACACGGGCCCCGAAGTGCAGACCCCCGAAACCATCGAGCTGATGCGGACCGCCGGGCGGATCGCGGCGCGGGCGATGGAGGAGGCGGCCAAGCACATCGCGCCGGGGGTGACGACGGACGAGCTCGACCGGGTCGCGCACGAGTTCATGTGCGACCACGGCGCCTACCCGTCGACCCTGGGCTACCGCGGCTTCCCCAAGTCGCTGTGCTCCTCGGTGAACGAGGTCATCTGCCACGGCATCCCCGACTCGACCGTCCTGAAGGACGGCGACATCGTGAACCTGGACGTCACCGCGTACATCGGCGGGGTGCACGGCGACAACAACGCCACGTACTTCTGCGGTGACGTCGACGAGGAGTCCAGGCTGCTCGTCGAGCGGACCCGTGAGTCCCTGAACCGGGCGATCAAGGCGGTCAGGCCCGGCCGGCAGATCAACATCATCGGCCGCGTCATCGAGTCGTACGCCAAGCGCTTCGGCTACGGCGTCGTACGGGACTTCACGGGCCATGGCATCAGCACGGCCTTCCACTCCGGCCTGATCGTGCCGCACTACGACGCCCCGCACGCCACGACGGTGATCAAGCCGGGCATGACGTTCACGATCGAGCCGATGCTGACCCTGGGCACCCACGAGTACGACATGTGGGAGGACGGCTGGACGGTCGTCACCAAGGACCGCAAGCGGACCGCCCAGTTCGAGCACACCCTGGTGGTCACGGAGACCGGCACGGAGATCCTCACCCTGCCGTAGCCGTCCGGCGGGGCGGGCCCGGTCCGCCCGGTCCGCCCAGCGCGGCCCGGCCCCGCCGCCGGGGCCGGGATTTTTCGATCATGTGTCTCGTCGTGGCACAGCGGGTACATTTTTACCGACAGGACGTCGGGAACCGATTGACTTAGGTAAGCCTAACCTGAGACGATCCAGCTGGTTCCCGCTCCCCACGGTCCCCGGAGGCCCGCCTTGACCACCAGCGCGACCACGCCGTTCTCCACGCTCATCCGCACTGCCTCGCACGAGCAGCACACGGAGGCGGAGACCTCGACGTTCATGGGGGACCTGCTCGGCGGCCGGCTGGGCGTCGACGCCTACGCCCGCTACACCGAGCAGCTCTGGTTCGTGTACCGGGCCCTGGAGGAGGGCGCCTCCGCGCTCGCCGTCGACCCGGTCGCGGGGCCGTTCATCCAGCCGGAGCTGATGCGGACGGCCGAGCTGGAGCGGGATCTCGCGCATCTGCGCGGCGCGGACTGGCGGCGCACCGCGTCCCCGCTGCCCGCGACGGCCGCGTACACGGAGCGTGTCGCCCTCTGCGCCCGGACCTGGCCGGCGGGCTATGTGGCCCACCACTACACGCGCTACCTCGGCGACCTCTCGGGCGGCCAGATCATCCGCGACAAGGCGGAGCGCACGTGGGGCTTCGCCCGCAAGGGCGACGGGGTGCGGTTCTACGTCTTCGACGGGATCGGCAATCCGGCCGCGTTCAAGCGGGGGTACCGCGAGCGGTTGGACGGGCTGGGGGTGGATGACCTGGAGAAGCGGCGGGTCGTCGACGAGTGCAAGCGGGCGTTTGCCTTGAACACGGCCGTGTTCAAGGAGCTGGGTGAGGAGTTCCCGCTCAGCGCGTAGCGCTCCGCGAGGGGGCGGCTGTTTTGGTGCGGGTCCGCCGTGGGTTTTTTGCGCAGTTCCCCGCGCCCCTTGATCCGCTCGGCTTTCGGGTGCGGGCCATGTGTGGTTGCTCGCGCAGTTCCCCGCGCCCCTCTATGTGACCCGGGGTCCGTTGCTCGCGCACGCTGCGGTGGACCAGAGCTGTTGCTCCCCTCAGCGGGGTTGGGGTGGGGTCAGGGTTACTCGGCCGCCCAGTTCGATCTCGCCGTTCGGGCCGGGGGCTGTCAGGAGTTGGGAGCCGGCTCCCTGGGTGATGTTCAGGGCTCGGCCCAGGCTCTGGGTGAGGAGGAGCGCGGCCGCTCCCGTCGCCTCGTCCTCCTCGATGCCGTCGCCACGGCCGGGGAAGGCCCTCGCGCGGACGCGGCCGGCCGCCTCGTCCTGCCACCCCCAGGCGTACACCCACTCCCCCGGCTCCGGCACCGCGAGCGCGTCGACCTCGGCGGCCGAGGCGTACTGGCGCAGGGTGCGCGGCGGGGCCCACTCGGCGCGGGCCGTGATCCAGGTGAACTCGCCGTCCTGGCGGGCCAGTACGTCTCCCACCGGCAGTTCCAGGACGTCCAGGTCGAGCAGCCAGGCGGCGCCGACCAGCGGGTGGCCGGCGAACGGAAGGCGCAGCCCCGGGGTGTAGATGTCGACGGTGCCGCGCTCGGGGTCGTCCACGAACACGGTCTCGCTGAAGCCGAGTTGACGCGCCAGCTCCTGCCGGGCCGCCTCGCCCGGCACGTCCGCGCCCTCGCGCACCACTCCGAGCGCGTTGCCGTGGCCGCCGTCGGGGCCGCAGAAGACCCTGAGCACGTCGATCAGTACGTCCTGTTCACTCACGTACGCATTGAAGCAGCAGCCGGGGCCGCACCCCCGGTTCGGGGGTGCGGCCCCGGGGCCTACGGGCTCAGGCCCTGCGGCGGCGGACGGCGAACAGCAGGGCCGCACCCGCGGCGGCGACCGCGCCCGCCGCGCCGAGCAGCGCGCCCACCGGGGCGCCGGTGCCGGTGGCGGCGAGCGCGGCGGTTCCGCCCACGGAGGAGCCGACCGTGCCGGACGGCGTGGTGGTGTCGGACACCGGGACCGTGCCGGAGCCCTGCGGCAGCGCGGCGCCGTCCCGCACCGTGAAGGCGAGGTCGAGCGGGTCGATGGCCTCGCCCGCCTTGTACATCGAGCCCGTGGTGTCGTTGGCGAAGGCGGCCGCGCCCTCGGCGGTGAAGGCGGCCGGTACGGCGGCGAGGCGCACCACGTCGTTCTTCACCGTGTAGTCGGCCCGGGAGAGGTCGAGCGTCGCGAAGGCGATGTCGTCCCTCTTGCCCTTGGGGGTGGTGACGTCGAGGGTCAGCGTGCCCTTGTCCCCGGTGGCCTTGACCTTGAGGTCGCTGAACGTCATGTCCAACTGGTGTGCCGCATAACTGAAGTTGACGCTGCCTTTGAAGGCCGCGTCCAGCGTGCGGGCCTTGGCGTCGAGGTCGGCCTTGCCGAGGGAGAAGTCGAAGAGGTCGCCCTGCTTCTTCGCCCCGTCGGCCGCCTTGGTGCCGCCGCCGCTGTTGACGTACCGGCGGAAGGACTCCTTCAGGCCCCAGGTGAGCCTCCCGTCGGAGACCCTGCCCTGGCCGGCCTGCTCGGGGGCGGGAGCGGTCGGCGGCTTGGGATGGCCGGCCGGCTCGGGGTTGCCGGAGGGCTTCGGGTTGCCGGAGGGCGCGGGCTTGTCCGGGGGCTTCGGCCTGTCCGACGGCTTGGGCTTGGGCGGTGTGGTCACGGGAGTGACCGTCAAGGTCGCCGGGTCCAGCGGGTCGCCCTCCTTGTACTGGCCGTTGAAGGCCGCGGCCCCGGCCTTGGTGAGGGCGGCCGGTATGTCCTTGAACACCATCGCGCCGCCCGCGCCGGAGCCCGGCCGTACCTTCGACAGGTCGAGGCCGGCGAGCGGGACGTCGTCCTTGACCTGGTCCTTGCCCGCCTGGTCCTTGGTCGTGATGTCGGCGGTGATCGCCCCCTTGGTCCCGGCGGTGGCGACCTTCAGGTCGGACAGCCTGATGTCCAGAACGCCGCCGTGCGCCTCGAAGCGGACGCTGCCCTTGAACGCGTTGGCGGTCGCGTGCGTCGCCGTGTCGTAGGTGCCCGTACCGCCGGTGAAGGTGAACACCCCGTTGGCGGCCGCCTGCTTCGCCCCGTCCGCGACGGTGATGCGGCCGGCCGCCGCGATGTACTTGCGGAAGCTCTCGCGGAAGCCCCAGTCGAGGGTGCCGTCCTTCAACTCCAGCTTGGGAGCGGCCCCTTCGGGCGCGGGCGCCGCGAAGGCCGGGGCGGTCGCGCCCAGCGAGGCGGCGGTGGCGGCGGCCGCCAGCGCGAAGGACCGTCGACGACGGTGGGTGCGGGAAGGGGAGGAGGGGGTTGCGGGCATGGGCCGGGTCTCCTTGGTCGGTCACGGGGAGGGGAAGGAAAAGGGGGCGGGTCAGTCTTCGGTGGGGGGTTCGTGGGTCGCCGACGCGGTCCGGCGCCTGCGCGCCAGGACGAACGCGCCGCCCGCCACGGCCATCAGGGCCGCGCCGATCGCCACGGGGACGAGCGCGCCCGGGCCCGAGCCGGACGAGGCCTCGGCGGTCGGCTCCGCCCCCAGCGCGGACGGGCCGGGCGAGGGAACCGCCGAGGGTGTGGTGTTCGCGCCGGTGCCGAGGTCGGGCAGGGCGGGCAGGCTCGCCTTCGGGTCGACGGCGACGGCGAGCGAGACCGGGTCCATGTCGGTGCCCGCCGGATACATGCCGCCGAACAGCGCGGCCCCCTCGGCGGTCAGCTTGGCGGGCGACTCGGCGATGCTCACCAGGCCGTCCTTCAGGGCGAGTCGGGCCGGGAAGGTGATGATCGGGCGGCCCTGCGCCGAGAGCGTGCCGGTGCGGTCGGCGACCTTCACCGCGACCCGGTCGAGGGTGAGGTCGAGCTGCTTGCCCGTGAAGCGGACGGCCCCGGCGAACGTCGCGTCCAGGGTGGCCGCCCGCCCGTCGTACGTGCCTTTGCCGCCGGGGAAGCGGAACAGCGCGCCGCCGTCCCGGGCCCCGGCCGACACCGTCCACCTGCCCTGGGCGACGGGTCCGCCGACGTACTCGCGGAACGTGCGGCGCACTCCCCAGTCGACGGCCGCGTCGGCGAAGCCGGCGGACGGGCCGGCCGACGCCTCGGCGGGTGTCGCCGAACTGGCGCTCGGGGAAGGCGAGTTGACGGCCTTCGGCGCCTCGGTGTCCACCGACAGGCTCACCGGGTCGAGTGCCGTGCCCGCCGTGTAGTACCCGGCGAAGGCCTCGGCGCCCTGGGAGGTCAGCGTCGCCGGGACGTTCTGGAGGGCGATGGGGGTGGAACCGCCCTTCAGGCCGATCCCGGCGAGCGCCAGCGCGGCGAGCGGCACCTGGGACTTGGTGGTGACCTTCCCGCTGCCCTTCGCCTTGCTGGTCATGTCGGCGTAGAGGGTGCCCCTGCCGTTCTCGATCCGCACCGACGGGCGCGCGACCGTGAGGTCGAGTTCATGGGTGCCGTCCGGTTTCGGATGGCCCGTGAAGTGGACGCCGCCGGAGAACGCGGCCCGGAAGTCACCGCTGTCCGGGCCGTAGGAGCCGGTCGCCGAGTGGAAGCGGAACTGGCTGCCGCCGACGGTGGCGGCGCCGCCCGTCAGGGCCCAACTGCCGTGCGCCACCGGGCCGGTGACGTAGCTCTGGAAGGACGACTTGATCCCCCAGTCGAGCCGGCCGCCCCGCACCGCCCGGTCCGCCGGGCCTCCGGCGTGCGCGGACGCCGCCGGGAGCAGCGCCCCCAGCACGGCCCCCAGCACCGCCGCGAGCAGCGCGAGGACGGGCGTCCGGGCGGGTCTGGACGACGACATGGGGATCCCTCCGGTAGGGGGCGCGGGGCCCGGCCCTGGGTGACCCAGGAGCGGGCAGGGGGCAGCCCGGAGACGGGCCGTACGGCAGGCTCACGATCGCGGCCTGGCGACTTAGGTAAGGCTAACCTAAGCTACGACCTGGCGGTGCGGAAGTCCCCTGCACCGCCGACCCCGACCGACAGGACGGCGCCGGAAGTCCCGTGCGCCGCCGACCCCGACCGAGCCAAGGACGGTGCACCCGGTGCGCAGACCAGGACTTCTCGCGGGCGCGCTGCTCTCCGCGCTCGCCCTCACCCTCACCGGCTGCGGCAGCGGTACGCGCACGAGCGAGCCCGCCGGGGCGGCCCCCGCCGCCGACCGGGTCGAGCCGCTCGCCTCGGCTCCCGCGCCCCGCCTGCCCGTCACCGTGCGGTCCGCGGACGGCAGAAGCGTCGAAGTGCGGTCCGGCGAGCGGATCGTGCCGCTCACCGGCTCCCTCAGCGAGATCGTGTTCACGCTCGGGCGCGGCCGGCAGGTGGTGGCCCGGGACATCACGGCCACCTTCGAACAGGCCGCGCGGCTCCCGGTGGTGACCCGGGCCCATGACGTCTCGGCCGAGAGCGTGCTCTCGCTGAAGCCGACGCTCGTACTCGCCGACACCACGACGGGACCGGCCGAGGCGGTCGAACAGATCAGGGCCGCCGGGATACCCCTGGTCGTGGTCGAGCCCGCGAAGAGCCTCGCCGACGTGGACCGCAGGATCGACGCGGTGGCCGCCGCCCTCGGCGTGCCCGGCGCCGGCGGCGAGCTCAAGTCCCGTACCGACAAGCGCATCGCGGCGGCACGGACCACCGCGGCGAGGAACGGGACGCGGCCCCGGGTCGCCTTCCTCTATCTGCGCGGCTCGGCGTCCGTCTATCTGCTCGGCGGGGCCGGCTCCGGCGCCTCCTCCCTCATCGAGGCGGCGGGCGCCGTGGACGCGGGCAAGGAGTCCGGCCTGTCGAAGGACTTCACCGCCATCACCAGCGAGGCCCTCGCGAAGGCCGCCCCGGACGCCATCCTGGTGATGAGCAAGGGGCTCGCGTCCGTGGGCGGCGTCGACGGCCTCCTGAAGGTGCCGGGCGTCGCCGAGACCCCGGCGGGCCTGGACCGCAGGGTCGTCTCCATCGACGACGGCGTGCTGCTCAACTACGGCCCGCGCACCGACCAGGTCCTCAAGTCCCTCGTGGACCAGCTGTACGCGGAGCCGAAGAAGTGACCACGACGACCGAGGCCCCCGAGGTGACGGCCCCGGCCGGACCGGCACCGTCGAAGCCGCGACGCTCAACTCCCTTCGTCCTCACGGCCGTTCTGCTCGCCGCGCTGCTCCTGCTCGCCCTCCTGTCCGCCGGGCTCGGGGCGTACCACCTGCCGCTCGGCCACGTGCTCGGCTCGGTGCGCCACCGCGCGGGGCTCGGCGGCCAGGCGCTCGACCGGGTCGGCGAGAGCGTGCTGTGGAACGTGCGGCTCCCCCGGGTCGTGCTCGCGCTGCTCGTCGGCGCCTCGCTCGGCTGCGCGGGCGCGCTCATGCAGGGCGTATTCGGCAATCCGCTCGCCGAGCCCGGCGTGATCGGGATCTCGGCGGGCGCCGCGGCCGGCGCGGTCGGCTCCATCGCCCTCGGGCTGAGCTTCTTCGGCAACTGGACCATCACGTTCTGCGCGTTCACCGCCGGCCTGGTCACGGTCCTGCTCGTGTACGCCATGTCCCGCTCGGGCGGCCGCACCGAGGTCGTCACCCTCATCCTCACCGGCATCGCGGTGAACGCCTTCGCGGGCGCCCTGATCGGCCTGTTCATCTTCTTCGCGGACAACGCCCAGATCTCCCAGATCACCTTCTGGCAGCTGGGCTCCCTCGCCCAGGCGACCTGGCCCAAGGTCCTCGCCGTGCTGCCGTGCGCGCTGGCGGGCCTGATCGCCGCCCCGCTGTACGCGCGCAGGCTCGACCTCCTCGCGCTCGGCGAACGGCCCGCCCGGCACCTGGGCGTCGACGTCGAGCGGCTGCGCGTCACGCTCGTGCTCGTCGTCGCCCTGCTCACCGCGGCCGCCGTGGCGGTGGCCGGGATCATCACCTTCGTCGGGCTCCTGGTGCCGCACCTGCTGCGCATGGCGGCCGGCCCCGGGCACCGCTTCCTGGTCCCCGGCAGCGCGCTCGGCGGCGCCGTCGTCCTGATGGCGGGCGATCTCGCGGCCCGCACCGTGGCCGCCCCCGCCGAACTGCCGCTGGGCGTCCTGACCGCCCTGTTCGGCAGCCCGTTCTTCTTCTGGCTCCTGCGCAGGACCCGGCGCAAGCAAGGTGGTTGGGCATGAACGCCCTGAAGTCCCTCTTCTCCGTACGCGGCCCGCGCGAGCTCCCCGTACCACTCACGATCGGTGAAGTGGCCCTGGCAGCGGATGAGTTGAGGGTGTCGCTCGGTGGCCGTCCCGTTCTGGACGGGGTCGGGCTCCGGGTGCGCACCGGTGAGGTCGTGGCACTCGTCGGGCCCAACGGGGCGGGCAAGTCCACGCTGCTCGCCGCGCTCGCGGGCGATGTGGCCGCCGCCTCCGGGACGGTACGGATCGACGGGCGGACGCCCGCCGAGTGGCCCGCGCCCGAACTCGCGCTGCGCCGGGCCGTACTGCCGCAGCAGGCCGCGCTCTCCTTCCCCTTCCCGGTCGAGGAGGTCGTGCGGATGGGCCGGGCGCCCTGGGCCGGGACCGTGCGCGAGGACGAGGACGAGGCGGTGGTCGCCGACGCGATGGCCGCCACCGAGGTCGCCGGCTTCGCGGGGCGGCCCTTCGGCTCGCTGTCCGGCGGCGAGCGGGCCCGGGTGGCCCTGGCCCGGGTGCTCGCCCAGCGCGCCCCGGTGCTGCTGCTCGACGAGCCGACCGCCGCGCTCGACCTGCGCCACCAGGAACTGGTCCTGCGGATCTGCCGCGAGCGCGCCCGCGCCGGGGACGCCGTCGTGGTGGTGCTGCACGACCTCGCGCTGGCGGCCGCGTACGCGGACCGGGTCGCCGTGCTGCACGAAGGACGGCTCGCGGCCGAGGGGCCGCCCCGCGAGGTGCTGACCGAGGAGCTGATCGGCCGTGTCTACCGGCAGCCCGTGGACGTGCTCAGGCACCCGCGCACGGGCGCTCCGGTGGTGGTGCCGCGACGTGATCCTTGACCCGGGCTTGACCTTCGGGACGCGGTTCTTGACCCGGCCGTGACCGGTGAGCCGTGATCCGTGACCGAGCCGTGACCGGTGAGAGCTGAATCACGCACCCAGTGGGTATCGGTCAGGTAAGGCTCGGTTAAGTTAGGTCCGCCTCAGTCGACCTGTCGACCCTGAACCCAGCGTGGAGCCCGCATGCGACCCGTCCGTACCTCCGTCGTCACCGCCGCCGTGGCCGTCGCGGCCCTGACCGCCGTCACGGGCTGCGCCAACAAGAGCGACGCCAAGGCCGACGGCGGCGACGGTTCGGTCCAGGTGACCGCCACCGACAGCTCCTGCAAGCTGTCGAAGACCGACTTCCCGGCCGGACACGTCAAGTTCGACATCGAGAACAAGGGCTCCAAGGTCACCGAGGTCTACCTGCTCTTCCCGGACGACCGCATCGTCGCCGAGCGCGAGAACATAGGCCCCGGCCTCAAGCAGCAGCTCACCGCCGAGGTCAAGGCCGGCTCGTACGAGGTCGCCTGCAAGCCCGGCATGAAGGGCGACGGCATCCGCCAGAAGGTCACCGTCACCGGCGGCACCGCCGCCAAGCGCGACCCGCAGCTGGACACGGCCGTGGCCGAGTACCGCAAGTACGCGCAGGAGCAGGCCGACGAGACGCTGCCCAAGGTGAAGGTCTTCACCGACGCGGTGCGGGCCGGCGACGTGGAGGCCGCCAAGAAGGCGTTCGCGCCCTCGCGCCTCGGCTGGGAGCGCACCGAGCCGGTCGCGGAGTCCTTCGGTGACATCGACCCGAAGACCGACACCCGCGAGGACGGCCTGGAGAAGGGCCAGAAGTGGACCGGCTGGCACCGTCTGGAGAAGTCCCTCTGGGCCGACGGCAAGATCGGCCAGGACGAGAAGGACCTCGCCACCGAGCTGGACAAGGACCTGACCGACTGGCAGAAGCGGGTCGGCACCGCCGAGATCACCCCGACCTCGATGGCCAACGGCGCCAAGGAGCTCCTCGACGAGGTCGCCACCGGGAAGATCACCGGCGAGGAGGACCGCTACAGCCACACCGACCTGTCCGACTTCAAGGGCAACGTCGAGGGCGCGCAGAAGGCGTACGAGCTGCTCAAGCCGGTCGCCTCGAAGAACGACGCGGCGCTCACCACCGAGCTGGACAAGCAGTTCGGCGCCCTGAACACGCTGCTCGACAAGTACCGCACGGACAAGACCTCCTACGATTTCACCTCGTACGACAAGGTCGGCGAGGGTGACCGCAAGCAGCTCTCGGACACGGTGAACGCGCTGGCCGAGCCGCTGTCGAAGCTCGCCGCCGCCGTCGCGAAGTAATTCCAGGAGCCAGGAGGAGTCCGTCATGAGCGACACGAGCGAGGTCACCGGGCCGGGCAGGTCCCCCTCCCGCCGGGCGCTGCTCGGGTGGGGCGGAGCGGGCCTCGCGCTCGGCGCGGCCGCGGCCGGCGGCACGGTGGCCGTCGTCAACGGCGGCGGGAGCGACGCGGTGCCGGCCGCCGACACGGGCGCCGCGGTGCCGTTCCACGGCGACCACCAGGCCGGCATAGCCACGGCGGTCCAGGACCGCCTCCACTTCGCCTCGTTCGACGTGACGACGAAGGACCGTGCCGAACTGGTCCAGCTGCTCAAGGACTGGACGGTGGCCGCGGCCGCGATGACCGAGGGCAAGACGGTCGGCGAGGGCGCCTACGGCGGGCTCGCCGAGGCGCCGCCGGACGACACCGGCGAGGCGCTCGGCCTCAAGCCGTGCCGGCTGACCCTGACCTTCGGCGTCGGCCCCTCGCTCTTCGCCAAGGACCGCTTCGGCCTGGAGGGCAGGCGGCCCGAGGCGCTGGTCGACATCGAGCAGTTCCCCGGCGACAACCTCGAACCGGCGCGCAGCGGCGGCGACTTGTGCGTCCAGGCCTGCGCGGACGACCCGCAGGTGGCGGTGCACGCGATCCGCAACCTGGCCCGCATCGGCATGGGCAAGGTCGCCATCCGCTGGTCGCAGCTCGGCTTCGGCAAGACGTCCTCGACGACGCCGGACGCGCAGACCCCGCGCAACATGATGGGCTTCAAGGACGGCACTCGGAACGTCTCGGGCACCGACACCAAGGCGCTCGACGACCACGTCTGGGTCGGCGCCAAGGACGGCTCCGACTGGATGACCGGCGGCTCCTACCTGGTGGCCCGCCGCATCCGGATGCACATCGAGACCTGGGACCGCACCTCGCTCCAGGAGCAGGAGGACGTCTTCGGCCGCGACAAGGGCGAGGGCGCTCCGGTCGGCAAGGCCAAGGAGCGCGACGAGCCGTTCCTGAAGGCGATGAAGCCGACCGCGCACGTCCGCCTCGCGCACCCCGACTCCAACGACGGGGCACGGATCCTGCGCCGCGGCTACTCCTTCACGGACGGCACGGACGGCCTCGGCCGCCTGGACGCGGGCCTCTTCTTCCTGGCCTACCAGCGCGACGTGCGCAAGGGCTTCCTGCCCGTCCAGCGGGCCCTGGCCCGCCATGACGCGCTCAACGAATACATCCAGCACGTGGGTTCGGCGATTTTCGCGGTCCCGCCGGGCGTCCGTGACAAGGGCGACTGGTGGGGCCGGGGACTCTTCGGCTGAGAGGGAGACATGTTCGCCAACTATCTGATCGGCCTGCGCGAGGGTCTCGAAGCGAGCCTGGTCGTCTGCATCCTGGTCGCCTACCTGGTGAAGACCGGGCGGCGTGACGCGCTCAAGCCCGTGTGGACCGGCGTCGCGGTGGCCGTGGTCGTCGCGTTCGCGTTCGGCGCCGGGCTCGAATTCGGCTCGCAGGAAATGACCTTCAAGGCCCAGGAGGCGCTCGGCGGTTCGCTGTCGATCATCGCCGTCGGCCTGGTCACCTGGATGGTGTTCTGGATGCGGCGCACCGCGCGGCACCTGAAGACCGAGCTCCACGGCAAGCTCGACTCGGCCCTGCGGATGGGCACCGGCGCCCTGGTGGCGACCGCGTTCCTCGCGGTGGGCCGCGAGGGCCTGGAGACGGCCCTGTTCGTGTGGACGTCGGTGCACGCGGCCGGCTCCGAGAACGGCACCTTCCAGCCGATGATCGGCGCCCTGCTCGGCCTCGCCACCGCGGTGTTCCTCGGCTGGCTGTTCTACCGCGGCGCCCTGCGGATCAACCTGGCGAAGTTCTTCACGTGGACCGGCGGCATGCTGGTGGTCGTCGCGGCGGGCGTCCTCGCGTACGGGGTGCACGACCTCCAGGAGGCCGACTTCCTGCCGGGCATCAACTCCCGCGCCTTCGACATCAGTTCGACGATCGCGCCGGACAGCTGGTACGGCACCCTCCTCAAGGGCGTCTTCAACTTCCAGCCCGACCCGACCGTCGTCCAGGTCGTCGTGTGGGCCCTGTACCTGATCCCCACGCTCGTGTTCTTCTTCGCCCCGGTAGGGTTCCGGAAGTCCGAGGGGACGACGAGGGTCGAGGGGCAGAAGGCGGTCCATGAGCAGGGTGAGTCGGCTGACGGCGGGGCTCGCGACGGTGACCGTACTGACGGTGACCGCGAGCGGCTGCGTGACGGTGCACGGGGAACGGGAAGTCGTACCGTCGGCGACGAAGGCTGAGGCCGCGAAGGCGCTCACCGACTTCCTCGACGCCTACAACAAGGCCGACAAGGCCTACGACCCGGCCCTCGACGCGGGCCGGGTCACCGGCTCCTTCGGGGCCACGACCCAGGCGGGCTTCACGGTCCGCCATGTGACGAGTCCGGGCGGCAACCCCCAGCACTCGCCGCTGGCGCTGAGCGACGCCGCGTACACGATCCCCAAGCGGGCGGGCTGGCCGCGCTGGTTCGTCGCCGACGCGGACTCCAACCGCGACCAGGACGACAAGGGTCCGGGCGACACCCGCTGGCTGCTGCTCTTCATACGCTCCGGCCCCGAACAGGTGTGGAAGCTGGCCTACTTGTCGATCCTGGGCGCCAAGGAGGTGCCCGCCTTCAAGACCGACAAGGACGGCTGGGCGGAGCCGGTGAGCCCCGACGACAGCTCGCTCGCGGTCGCCCCGAAGGACCTGAGCGCGGACTACGCCGCGTACCTCCAGAACGGCAAGCCGCCGGTGTTCGCGCCCGGGGACCACACCAGCGCCTGGCGCGAGGCCCGCCGGAAGAACGCGGTGCGGTCCGGCCGCATCAGCCAGTTCATCGACCAGCCCCTGAACGAGGGCGACTTCGCCCCGCTCGGCCTGCGCACCGCCGACGGCCGCGCCCTGGTCTTCTTCTCCGCCCGCCACTTCGAGCGCCAGACCGCCGCGAAGGGCGTCCGCCTCGACATCTCGCCCGACGAGAAGGCCCTGCTCAGCGGCCAGATCAACACCTCCCTGACCAGGGAGTGGATCTCCAACGAGCTGGCCCTGGTGCCGGCCAAGGGCCAGGTCGTGGTGACGAACCGGATCCAGGGCCTGGTGGCGACGAAGGGGGAGTAGCTGTCCGGGGGTGCCCCGGTCCCCGGGCCCGCCTGGGGTCGACTTTCGGCCGCGGACCGTGCGTGGGTTGCTCGCGCCCCTGAACCCCGTTCTCGCTGCGGTCGTGCGTGGCCGGTCGCGCCCGCGCGGCAGAGCCGCAAATGTCACAGCCCCGCGCCCCTAGGAAAACCCGCTTTCGGCCTCGCGCCGTGCGTGGTTGCTCGCGCAGTTCCCCGCGTCCCTGTAGGTGACCCAGGACCCCAGCTCGGCTGCCGGGAGCGTGCTGGGCGGCAGCGGCATCTTCAGCCCGTCATGGGGGTCCCCCCTGGCCCTTAAGGCCTTGGGGGAGTTTGAGGACAAGCGCCGTTCAGGCGCGAACGGGGTCCGGGGCGGAGCCCCGAGGAGGGGTGCGGGGGACGAAGTCCCCGCCGGGGGGCCTCGGGGGCTAGCGGCCCAGGGGCCAGGCGACTGCCGGGGACCCCGACGTCCCCGCATACCGCGCACACGCGTCGGTCAGCGCCTCAAGCAGCGTGAGCGGGTCCGGGAGCGGGAGCTCCGGGCCCTGGACCCACCCCACGCCGAGCTCCCCCGGCAGCCGCGCGGGCGGTACGAGCACATAGCTCCCCCGGCAGTGCCACCGCAGGCCCGGATGCTCGTCCATCGTCTCGGGGTGGCAGTCCAGCTCGCAGGGCCACCACTCGTCCTCGTCCTCGGGAGTACCCCGCGTCGCGGTGAAGAACAGCATCCGCCCGTGATCGCCGTCACCGGCCGCCTCGGCGACCGGCCCGACGTCGATCCCCTCGGAGAGCAGCCGGGCCAGGGCCTCGCGCCCCGCTTCGAGCGGCACGTCTAGGACGTCGTGGACCATTCCGGTCGCGGTGATGAAGTTCGCCTCGGGCTGCCCGAGCGCCCAGCGCTCGATCTGCGCGGGGTCGGTGGTCGACTGGGTCTGCCAGGCGAAGGAGACGGGGTGGCGGGCGGGCGTGGGACACCCGACGCGCTCGCAGGAACACCGGTAGCCGACGGGGTACGCGGCGGGCGCCAGGGGCAGACCGGCGGCGGCCACCGCCAGCAGCAGCGAGAGCCGGCCCTCGTCCGCACCCGGAGCGTCCTTGGGCCGCCTGCGCAGCCAGCGGGACAGTTTGCTCTCCTCGCCGCGGGAACGGCCGAACTCAGCGCCCATATATCCCCTCACCTCACCGTCGACCCCAGGACTCACGTCCTGGAGAACATCGTCCCACCATCCTGCTCCCCGGGTGACCGCACCGGACATCCGGGGTGTGTGACATGACCCGCCCGTGACCAACGGCCCACTTCCGCGTGATCGGCGGGGAACGGTTCCGCGCGGCGCCCGCTCCCGGGCGGGCCAGGTGAAAAACACCCGGACGGTGCACTGCGCACGGGCCCCGCACGGCGGACCATGGGCTGCACGCGGCCGCGCTCCCGTGCGGCCCAAGTCGCCCGTGAGGAGCCCTCATTGCCTCGTGAAGCCCGTGACCCCGTCACCCGGAGAACCGCCCGACCCCGGCGCTATCTGATGTGCCCACCGGCACACTTCAAGGTCACGTACTCCATCAACCCCTGGATGGACCCCGAGAAGCCGGTCGACCTGCCGCTGGCCCTGGCCCAGTGGGAGGACCTGCGCGACCGGTACCGCTCGCTCGGCCACACCGTGGAGCTGCTCGACCCGCGCCCCGACCTGCCCGACATGGTCTTCGCCGCCAACGGAGCCACCGTGATCGACAGCCGGGTGCTCGGTGCCCGCTTCGCGTATCCGGAGCGCGCGGCGGAGGCCGAGGTGCACCTGGAATGGTTCCGTGCGCACGGCTTCACCACCGTCCACGAGCCGGCCCACATCAACGAGGGCGAGGGAGACTTCGCCGTCACCGACTCCTATCTCCTCGCCGGGCGCGGCTTCCGCTCCAGCCCGCTCTCGCACGACGAGGCCCAGGAGTTCTTCGGCCGCCCGGTCATCGGCCTCGACCTGATCGACCCGCGTTACTACCACCTGGACACGGCCCTGTGCGTCCTGGACGACGCGGCCGACGAGATCATGTACTACCCGCCGGCGTTCTCGCCCGGCAGCCGGGCCGTCCTGTCCAGGCTGTTCCCGCACGCCTTGATCGCCGAGGAGCCGGACGCGGCCGCCCTCGGGCTCAACGCCGTGAGCGACGGCCACCACGTGCTGCTCCCCCAGGGTGCGATCGGCCTCTTCGACCCGCTGCGCGCGCGGGGCTACGAGCCGATTGGCATGGACCTGGGCGAGCTGCTCAAGGGAGGCGGCAGCGTGAAGTGCTGCACCCAGGAACTGCGCCCCTGACCGGGGCCCGGATCAGGCCCTCGACCAGGCCCTAGGAGGCCGGCTCTGCGGGGTGGGACGGCCAGGGGTCGCCCCACTCGGCATCCCGGGCGGCGCGGTACAGCGCGCCGTGCCGCTTGCTGACCGTCTCGCGGCGCAGCTGCTCCTGCGCCGTGCACAGGTCGAGCAGCACCTGGCCCTTGCGGATCTGGGGCCGCCGGACGACCCGCGCCGTGGCGGGCTCGGGGCCGAACCGGGTGGCGGCGACATAGCTGAACTTCTCGTCCTCGTACGCCAGTGAGCCGCCCTTGACCTGGCGGTGCAGGGAGGAGCGGCTGACCCGGGCCGAGAAGTGGCACCAGTCGGTGCCGGGCTCGATGGGGCAGGCGGCGCTGTGCGGGCAGGGCGCGGCGATGTGCAGGCCGGCCGCGATGAGCCGGTCCCGCGCCTCGATGACGCGGGCGTAGCCGTCGGGGGTGCCGGGCTCCACGATGACGACCGCGCCGGTCGCTGCGGCGGCGGCCGCGTCCACCAGGGAGCGGCGGTCCTCGGGGGTGAGCTCGTTCAGGACGTAGGAGACGGTGACGAGGCCGGTGCTCTCCAGGGCGAGGGCCGAGCCGATGCGGGCGCGTTCCCAGCGGGCGGTGCGCAGGCCGGGAAGGCCGGAGGCCTCGGCGAGTTCGCGGCCGACGGCGAGCGCGGGCTCCGCCCAGTCCAGGACGGTCGTGGCGACGGGGGTCTCCGCGTCCTCCCAGGCCTCGGCGACCGCCCAGCTCGCCGAGCCCGTGCCGCCGCCGATGTCGGTGTGCGTGGCGGGCGTCCAGGGCCCGGCCGCCTCCCGCAACGCGTCGAGCGCGGAGCGCACCGCCTCGAAGGTGGCGGGCATCCGGTACGCGGCGTAGGCCGCGACGTCGGAGCGGTCCCGCAGCACCGGGGCGTGGGTGGGGATGACGCCGCGGTAGTGGCTGATCAGCCGGTCGACGGCGCCTGCGGCCTGCGAGGGCGGCAGCCCGTCGAGCAGTCCGGCCAGGGCCGAGCGCAGGACGTCCGGGGCGGGGAGCGAGTGGTTCACCGGCAGGAGTCTACTTTTGCGGCGCCGCGTCCCCGGCCGTCCCGGTGGGCGCCTGGTGCCGCTCCCGCTGCCAGGGGCGGCAGAGCAGCAGGAAGCAGAGCAGTGCGGCGAGGGCCGAGGCGAGCTGGACGACGGCCATGGGCACGGCGGTCGCCTCGCCGGCGATGCCGACCAGTGGGGAGGCGACCGCGCCGACCAGGAAGGAGGAGGTGCCGAGCAGGGCGGAGGCGGAACCGGCGGCGTTCGGGGTCCGCATCAGGGCCTGGGCGTTGGTGTTCGGCATGGCGAGGCCCATCGCCGACATCAGCACGAACAGGCCGGCCGCGATCGGCGCGAGGCCCACCTCGCCGAAGACTCCGGAGGTCATCAGGAGCAGAGCCGTCGCCGCCAGGGTGATGACGGCGAGGCCGAAGCCGAGCGCCTTGTCCAGGCTGACCCGGCCGATGAGGAGCTTGCCGTTGATCTGCCCGACGACGACCAGGCCCACGGAGTTGAGGCCGAACAGCAGGGAGAAGGTCTGCGGGGAGGCGCCGTAAATTTCCTGCACCACGAAGGGGGACGCGGATATGTAGGCGAACAGCGCGGCGAAGGCGAGGCCGCCGGCGAGCATGTAGCCGGTGAAGACCCGGTCCTTGAGGAGGCCGCCCATGGTGCGCAGGGCCTCTCCGACGCCGCCGGAGTGGCGCCGTTCCACCGGGAGCGTCTCGTGCAGCCACTTGAACACCACGGCGGTGAGCAGCACGCCGATCACGGTCAGCACGACGAAGACGCCGCGCCAGTCGGTCAGCCGCAGCACCTGGCCGCCGATCAGCGGGGCGACCACGGGGGCGACGCCGGAGATCAGCATCAGGGTGGAGAAGAAGCGGGCCATCTCCACGCCGTCGTAGAGGTCGCGCACCACGGCCCGCGCGATCACGATGCCCGCGGCTCCGGCCAGACCCTGCAACAGGCGGAAGGCGATGAGGAGTTCGACATCGGGGGCGAAGGCGCAGACCGCGGTGGCCAGGACGTAGACGACCATGCCGATGAGGAGGGGGCGGCGCCGGCCCCACTTGTCACTCATCGGCCCGACGACGAGCTGTCCGAGCGCCATGCCGGCGAGGCACGCGGTGAGGGTGAGCTGGACGGTCGCGGCCGGTGAGCGCAGCGCGTCGGTGACCTCGGGCAGCGCCGGCAGGTACATGTCCATGGAGAGCGGCGGCAGCGCGGTGAGTCCGCCGAGGACGAGCGTGACCAGCAGGCTGGTGCGGCGCAGCGCAGCGGTGGCGGTCGTCGTGGGGGCCTTCGCGTCGGCCGTGGTCGGTATCGGGCCCTGGGTGTTCTGGCCGCCGCGCTCCGGCATCGGTTTCTCTCCTGAAGGTTGAATCGAATAACCATGCTCTCAGCCGGTGGCGGCGCGGGGCACCACTCGGGACGCACGGGAAGGGAGGAACGGGTCACACCGGCGCGACGCTCCCACATCGCGGACGCGCGGTCTCACCCAGCGGCCGCTCCCGTACGCTCCGGGCCCATGGACATCACCTCGCAGAAGTCTGCCGTCGTGACCGGTGCCGGGTCCGGCATCGGCCGTTCCGTGGCGCTGGCGCTGGCCGGCGCGGGCTGGTCGGTGGCGCTGGCGGGCCGCCGCGCGGAGGCCCTTGAGGAGACCGCGGCGCTGGCCGGGCCGGACGCCGCGGTGCTGTGCGTCCCCACGGACGTGACCTCGCCCGACGAGGTCGCCGCGCTGTTCGCGGCGGCCAAGGGCGCTTACGGCGGGGTGGACCTGCTGTTCAACAACGCGGGGACGTTCGGGCCGGGCGGGGTGCCGGTGGAGGACCTGTCGTACGAGGCCTGGCGTTCGGTGGTCGAGGTGAACCTGACCGGCGCGTTCCTGTGCGCTCAGGCCGCGTTCCGGGCGATGAAGGGGCAGACACCGCAGGGCGGCCGGATCATCAACAACGGGTCGATCTCGGCGCACGCCCCGAGGCCGAACTCGGTGGCGTACACGGCGACGAAGCACGCGATGACCGGGCTCACCAAGTCGCTGTCCCTGGACGGGCGGCCGTACCGGATCGCGGTCGGGCAGATCGACATCGGCAACGCGGCCACCGAGATGACCCAGCGCATGCAGACCGGCATCCCGCAGGCCAACGGGGAGCTGGCGGTGGAGCCGGTGATGGACGCGCAGGACGTGGCGCGCACCGTGCTGCACATGGCGGAGCTGCCGCTGGAGGCGAACATCCAGTTCGTCACCGTGCTCGCCACCGCCATGCCCTACATCGGCCGGGGCTGAGCCCGCGGGCCGCCCGTCACCGGCCGCCACCGCCGCTCCCCCATGCCCCGCCCACCGGCCACGGCGGCCGGAATAGGCACGCCCGTGCGGGAGTTGGGGTGATCATGACGAACGACGACCGGCCCGAGATCCTCCGCTACACCGCCTTCTCCAGCGACCCCGCCGGGGGCAACCCGGCCGGGGTGGTCCTGGACGCGTCGGCGCTCGACGACGCCGCGATGCTGGCCATCGCCGCCGAGCTCGGCTACAGCGAGTCGGCGTTCCTGACGGCGCCGCCGGAGGGGCTCGGGGAGCCGGGGCGGGCGTTCACGCTGCGGTACTTCAGCCCGAAGGCCGAGGTCCCGTTCTGCGGGCACGCCACGGTGGCGACCGCCATCGCGCTCGGCGAGCGGATCGGCACCGGGGACCTGACGTTCGCGACCCGGGCCGGCACGGTCCCGGTGACCGTCGCCGACGACCCGGCCACGGGCGGCCTGCGCGCGACGCTGACCAGCGTGGAGCCGCACTCCGAGCCCGTCGGCGAGAAGGACCTCGCCGAGGCGCTGGCCGCACTCGGCTGGCCGGCCGAGGACCTCGACGCCGCGATCCCGCCCCGGATCGCGTTCGGCGGCGCTCGCCACCTCGTGCTCGGCGCGGCCACCCGCGAGCGCCTCGCGGACCTCTCCTACGACTTCGACCGGCTCACCGCGCTGATGCACCGGCTCGACCTCGTCACCGTCCAACTGGTGTGGCGCGCCTCGGAGTCGGTCTTCCACGTCCGCGATCCGTTCCCGGTCGGCGGGGTCGTCGAGGACCCCGCCACGGGCGCGGCGGCGGCCGCGTTCGGGGCGTACGCGCGCGAACTGGGCCTGGTTGCGCCCGAGTCGGAGCTGACGCTGCATCAGGGTGAGGACCTGGGCCGCCCCGGGGTGCTCACCGTGACGCTGCGCGCGGGCGACGCGCGGGTGCGGGTGAGCGGCGCCGGGGCACGCATCCCGGCGTGAGCGGCCGGTGCGGGGCCGGCCGGGCTCAGGCCTGGCCGGTCTCGAAGCGGCTGACCTTGCCTCCGTCGACGGTGAAACGCCAGGCGGTGCGCATCTCGCCCCACGTGTCGTTGCGGTAGTTGGCGATCAGGCCGAGCCCGTCGTGCGCCTGGCTCTCGATGTCCATGTGGCCGCTGGAGGAGAAGACCTCGCGCTCGGTCCAGTCGGCGATGTCACGGTCCGCGCCGTCGTCGGACATGGTGGCCCCGGGCGTCAGGGCGGCCGCGAAGGCCGCGCGGTCACCGGAGTTGAGGGCGCCGACGAAGGCGCGGACGGCGGGATCGGTCAGCTTGTCGAGGGCGATGGTCACGGTCTCTCCCGGTCGGTGCGGAACGATTCACCCCCAGAACACCTCAGGTCGCCCCGGCCCGCCACCGGTGCGCTGCCGGATGGCACCGCGGACGGCCCGCGGGGACGGCGCTCCCCGGGAACTCCCCCTGGCCCACGGTCACGCGGCCGGCAGGCGCAACGTCGTCACGGCTCCCCCGGCCGGGGCGTTGGCGAAGCTCAGGCCGATGCCGAGCACCTCCGCCTGGCCCGCGACGATCGTGAGGCCGAGCCCGTGGCCCTTGCCGCGGCCCGGGTCGCCGGTGCGAAAGCGCTGGGGTCCGCGGTCGATGAGCTCGGCGGGGTAGCCGGGGCCTTGGTCGCGGATCTCGACGACGGGCCCGTCCACGGTGAGGCGCACCGGCGGAGCGCCGTGCCGGTGCGCGTTGACGACGAGATTGGCGATGATCCGGTCCAGTCGGCGCCGGTCGGTGCGCACGGCCGCGTCCCGGACGACGCGCACCTCGCAGTCGAGGCCGGTGGCCCGCACCGCGCGTTCGGCGAGCGGCCCCAGCTCGTGCTCGGCGAAGTCGGGTCGCTCGGCGCCCGCGTCCAGGCGGGAGATCTCCAGGAGGTCCTCGGTGAGGGTGTGCAGCGCCCTGAGCCGGTCGTTGATCATCTCCTTGGGGCGCCCGTCGGGCAGCAGCCCGGCCGCGGCCAGCATCCCGGTGAGCGGCGTACGCAGTTCATGGGCGACGTCGGCGGTGAACCGCTTCTCGGACTCCAGGCGGCGTTGCAGGGACGCGGCCATCGAGTCCAGGGCGACGGCGACCGCGGTCACCGCGTCGTGTTCGGCGGCCTTGCCGCCGGAGGGGATGCCGGTGCGCACATCGAGGTCGCCGTCGGTGATCTTGCGCGCGACGGTCGCCGTCCGGCGCAGCCTCCTGCTGATCCGCCCGGCGAAATAGCTTCCGGCCAGTGTCACACTGCCCGCCGCGAGCAGCGCCGAGCCGAGGATCGCGGTGTCCATCTGGCGCAGGTGGTCCCGGGTGCTCGCGTACGGGACGGACACGGCGAGCACCCGCCCGCCGGCCGGGGCCGCCGCCCACATGACCGCCTTGCCGCCCTGCTGGCCGACCATCAGACCGCGCCCGCCGCCGAGCGCCAACTGCCTGAGCGGGGAGGGGAGTTCGGCCGGGTCCACGAGGGCGCCGTGCCCGTCGGTGGTCTCGGTTCCGTACGCGTACTCCTTGAGCGCGGCGTCCAGGTTCTGCCGCGCCTCCTTGCGGACCTCGTCCACCCGCTGCCGGGTCAGCACGTTGTGCACGAGCACGCCGAGGATGGCGGCCACCGCGCAGGCCACCCCCGCGACGGTGAGCATGATCTTCCAGCGCAGCCCGTACGTCCAGCCCGGCCGCACCCGCTCGGCCCAGGACGTCACGAGGGGCCTCCGGGCGTCGGCGACGGCGTGACGCAGGGGACGCCGGTGGTCTGCTTGAGGGCGCGGCAGGTGTCGAGCTTGAGCTCGGTGAGGGCCATCATCGTGCCGTCCCAGCCGTAGTGCGAGACGTACACGAACCGGTCGTTGGAGGTGGGTTCGCGGATCGCGAGGTGCCCGGCCGCGAGTTCGACGCCCTCGAGGACGGCCCGCCGCGAGAACACCCGCGTCACCCGGCCGTCCACCGCGTGGTAGACCCGCATCTCACTGGCCCGCCCGTCGATGTCGACGGCGGTGATCAGTTCGGCACGCCCGTCCCCGGTCAGGTCCCGCAGGACCGGCTCGCGCACCCCGCAGTCCACGGCCCGCGCACAGTTCGCGACGCGCTCGGCGGCCCGGCGGTCCACCAGGCGGCCGGTGCCCTGGTCCTCGCGCCCGGTGGCGGCGAGGTCGGCCTTGACCACGGCGAGCGGGTCGGCGTCGCGCAGGTCCCCCGAGGCCACCCGCGCGACCCCGGGCACGACGAAGGGCCGGCCCCTTTGCTGCTCGGGGCCGGGCGGGTCGGGAACGGACCGCGGCCACAGCGGTTCCGGCGGAGAGACGCTCGCCGCCGCCCCGTCACGGTGCAGCCCCTCCGTGTCCGCACAGCCCGCCAGTACGGCGACGAGCACGACGGCCGGAAGGAACCACCGGGCGGAGCGGCGTCGGGCGTCGGCCCGCTCAGCCAAGTTGTCCGAGCATGCCGGTGACGGAGTTGAGCGCGGTGTGCAGCGAGGGGGCGACCGCCGTATCGGCGAGATAGAAGCCGAACCCGGCGCAGATGAGCGCGTGGGACAGCTTGGTGCCGCCTTTGCGGAGGAGGAAGAAGGCGCCGGCTGCGAGCGCCAGCATCACTGGAAAGTGCAGGGAAGGCACGGCGTTTCACCTCGTGTCCCCGAGTCGACGTGTGCGGCACCCCCGCCCCCTCGTCGGAGTGCGGGCTTCCGGTACCGGGAATCACGCTACGGCGACGGCGGAGGTTGCGCCACACGGAGGATGAGCGGGCGATTACGAGGGGTTATCGGGGCTGGTGAGGGCGGCGGTATGCGCGAGGCCACGGCCGCCGTCTGCCCCCCCCCTCGACCTCATGGGGTCGCCGCTCACCCCCGCCACAATGGCCCCCGGCCGCCGCTCGCCCCCTCGACGACAGCGGCCACAGGCGTCCGCGCTCGCCCCCTCGACGACAACGGCCGCAGGCGCCACTCGGCCCCCCGGACCACAACGGCCCCGCCCGGGGAAACCCTGGGCGGGGCCGTGCGAGCGGAGGGCAGACGAGCCGGGCTGTACGCCGGGTTCTGTACCCCGGGACCTCGCGGTCGTCGGGGCGACGGCCATCCATCTAGGACCGGCGTTGCCACCGGCCTCGTGCGGTCTACCCGCGGACTCGGGCAGGCTGCCCTCGAACGTCCGCGCAGGAGCACCGGGGTGCTCCCTCTTGACCTTGCTCCGGGTGGGGTTTACCTAGCCGCCTGAGTCACCTCAGGCGCTGGTGGTCTCTTACACCACCGTTTCACCCTTACCCGGGACCGAAGTCCCGGGCGGTCTGTTTTCTGTGGCACTGTCCCGCGGGTCACCCCGGGTGGCCGTTAGCCACCACCCTGCCTTGTGGAGCCCGGACGTTCCTCGGGAAGATCGAAGATCTTCACGCGGCCGCCCGCCCGGCTCGTCTGCCGTGCCGACCATGCTACCCGGCACCGGGCACCGCCCCGGCCGCGGACCGGGGCGGCCGGGCACGCTTGACCCTGCCGCAGCGTCAACGTTTCTAATGGAGGGCATGCGGATCTCGGAGATCGCCGCGCTGGTGGGGGTGACCACGCGGGCCGTGCGGCACTACCACCACCTCGGCCTGCTGCCCGAGCCGGCCCGGCTCGCCAACGGCTACCGGCAGTACTCGGTGCGGGACGCCGTCGCGCTCGCCCGCATCCGGCGGCTGACCGAGCTGGGCCTCGGCCTCGACGAGGTGCGGGACGTCATCGCCGACGACGCGGGCCATGAACTGGCCGATGTGCTGGCCGAGTTGGACGCCGACCTCGCGCGCCAGGAGGCGGAGATCCGCGCCCGGCGCACCCGCCTGGCCACGCTGCTCGACCGGGCCCGAGCCGGACGCCTGACCTCCGACGACGAGCTCTCCCCCGAACTGGCCGACTTCTTCGCCGAGTTGGGCCCCGAGCACGACGACTCCCCCATGGCCGCCAAGGACCGCGAGCTGCTCGCCCTCCTGGAGACCGCCGCGGCCCCCGAGGACCGGGACCGGCTGCTGGCCGCGGTGCGCGCGGCGGCCTCGGCGCCCGGGGCCGCCGAGCGGGCGCGGCGGGTGTACGCGCTGCTCGACGAGCTGGCCGACGCCGACCCGTCGGACCCCCGGGTGGAGGAGGCGGCCCGGGCGCTCGCCGAATGCCTGCCGCCCGAACTCGTGAAAGAGCCCGCCGCCGCCGACCAGGGCTTCCTCAAGGCCTTCCTCGCCGACTTCGCGCCCGCCCAGGCCGAGGCGGTCCGGCGGGCGATGCGCGGGACGGCGACGACGGAGGGAGAACCCCGATGACGGGGACGACACCCGGAGTGTTGCGGCGGCTGGTCGCGCACGAGGGACGGGTGCTGCACAGCTTCGGCCTGTGGATCGGTCGCCGGCGCCACCAAGTGGGGCCGCGCGACCGGGCGTTCGGGTACGCGAGCCCGCAGGCGGCGACGGTGTACGGGCTTGCGTTCGTCTGCGTCGTCGAGACGGTGGGGGTGTCCTTCCTGGTACGGCAGTGGCCGGCGGTGCACGCGGTGCTGCTCGTCCTGGACCTCTACACGGTGGTCCTGGTGCTCGGCATGCAGGCCGCGGCCGTGACCCGGCCGCATGTCCTGACCCCGGACGCCCTGCGGCTGCGCGCGGGCGCCCGGGTCGACCTGGTCGTCCCGCTCACCCATATAGACCGTATCCGCAGGGAGTTGAGGTTCCAGGGTGCGGGTGGCGAGGTGCCGGACGGCCTCCTGGAGCTCACCGTCGGCTCCCAGACCTCCCTCACCGTGGAGCTGAGCGAGCCCGTCACGCATGTGGAACTCCTGGGCCGACAAAGGAAGTTGACGTCCGTGCGCTTCCACGCGGACGAGTCGGGGGAGCTGGCGAAGGCGCTGACCGCGGCCGTCGCCCGGGCTCGGCCGCCGCACGGGGACGACGCGTTCACGCCGGGGTGAAGAGGACCTTCGCGGTACCGGGGTCGGCCTGGGTGAGGCGGACGCGCAGGCGCTCGCCGAGCGGGAGGCTGCCGCCGCCCTCGATGCGGGCGATGACGGCGGGGTCGGTCAAGTGGACGGTGCCGACGGTCGGTTGCTGGTCCTTCACATCGACGACCGTCGCGTCAAACAGCTCGCCCACCCGGTCCTTGAGCAGCGCGGCCTCCACGATGTCCACGCACTCGCGCTCCGCGGTGTTGGCCCGGCTCGTGCCCCGCGCCATCTCCTTGGGCAGCTCGTCGAGCGCGGCCGCGACCCAGTCCGGCGGGTCCTGCCCGGCGACCGCGGCCAGGCACAGCTCACCGGCGTACCGGTCCACCAGGCGGCGCAGCGGGGCGGTGCAGTGCGTGTACGGGGCGGCCACCGCGGCGTGCACGGCGAGCTCGGGCGCGCCGCCGCCGGTGAACACGGTGTACCCGGCGCCGCGCAGCAGCGAGGTGCACTCCTGGAGGAACGCGGCGTGGTTGGGCTCGCGCGGGTCGAGGGAGCGGACGACCGCCGCGTAAGGGACGTGGTGGGGCCAGTCGATGCCCAGCGCCCGCGCCGAACGGCGCAGCCGGGCGACCGCGCCGTCCGGGGCGCTGGGCAGGGTGCGCAGGATCCCGGTCCCGTACGCCAGCATCAGCTGGGCGCCGGCGATGCCGGTGAGCAGGGAGATCTGGGCGTTCCAGCCGTCGGCGGGCAGCGGGACGCGATAGGTGAGGCCGTAGCGGTGGTCGCGCTCGACGATCTCCTGCTCGGGGACGTTGAGCGAGATGCCGCCGCGGGCGACCTCCTGCTGTTCGCGCAGGGTGCCGATGTCGCGCAGGAGCGCGAGGGACTCGGGCGCGGTGCCGGTGTCGATCTGCTTCTGGACGCCCTCGTAGTCGAGTTTGGCGCGGCTGCGCACCAGCGCGCGGCGCACGTCGGTGCTGGTGGTCGCGCCGTCCGCGTCCAGGTCGATCCGCCACAGCAGCGCGGGCCGGTCCCCGCCGGGCAGCAGGCTCGCGGCGCCCTCGGAGAGCAGGGTGGGGTGCAGCGGGGTCTTCTCGTCCGGGAAGTAGAGCGTGGTCACCCGGCGGTGCGCCTCGGCGTCCAGGGCGCCGCCCGGCGTGACGAACGCGGCGACGTCGGCGATCGCGTAGTACACCCGGTACCCGCCGCCCGCCCTGCGCTCCAGACACATGGCCTGGTCGAGGTCGGTCGAGGTGGGCGGGTCGATGGTGAACAGCTCGATGCCGGTCGCGTCGTGGGCCGGAAGCCGTGGCGCGGCGGCGGCCCGCCGCGCCTCGGCGAGGACGTCGGCCGGAAAGTCCGCGGCCACGTCGAGCGAGGCGCGCAGCGCGCTGAACGCGCCGCAGAGGGGAGCGTCGGCGGCGGCGCCCTGGACGCGGAGGTGACGGCTGGGCATGTGTCCGAGCGTAGGGCTGGGCGGCGAGTGCGGCACGTCGTGCCCTCCGGCGGAGCTCAAGGAGCGGGCGGGGAAGCAAAATCAGCCCCTCCGGCGCTTGAGGAGCGGGGTCCGGGGCGGGGAAGCAAAACCAGCCCCTCCGGCGTTTGAGGAGCGGGGTCCGGGGCGGAGCCCCGTGCGACCCCGGGTACGCGCCCGGTGCGGGGGAAGCAAAACCAGCCCCTCCGGCGTTTGAGGAGCGGGGTCCGGGGCGGAGCCCCGTGCGACCCCGGGTACGCGCCCGGTGCGGGCAGGCTCGGGCCTGGTCCAGCACAGCGCAGCGCCCCCGTACCCTGGCGCGAGGGGCCGCACCCCCTCCCCCGTACGTACATGAAGGAGAATCGCCGTGCTGGTGCTGTTGCCGCCCTCGGAAGGCAAGGCCGCTTCGGGGCGCGGGGTGCCCCTGAAGGCGGAGTCGCTGTCCCTGCCGGGGCTCGCCGAGGCCCGTGCGGCCGTCCTGGACGAGCTCGTCGAGCTGTGCGCCGGGGACGAGGAGAAGGCCCGCGAGGTGCTCGGGCTCAGCGAGGGCCTGCGTGGCGAGGTCGCCAAGAACGTCGAGCTGCGCACCGCGGGCACCCGCCCGGCCGGGGAGATCTACACCGGTGTCCTGTACGACGCCCTCGACCTCTCCTCCCTGGACGCCGCCGCCAAGCGCCGGGCCGCGAAGTCGCTGCTCGTCTTCTCGGGGCTCTGGGGCGCGGTGCACACCGGCGACCGGATCCCCTCCTACCGCTGCTCGATGGGCGTGAAGCTGCCGGGCCTCGGCGCGCTCGGGGCGTACTGGCGCGGCGTGATGGACCCGGTCCTGACGGAGGCCGCGGGCACCGGGCTCGTCCTGGACCTGCGCTCCTCCGCGTACGCCGCCGCCTGGAAGCCGAAGGGCGCCGTCGCGGGCCGTACGGCCACGGTGCGGGTGCTGCACTCCCAGCTCGTCGACGGCGTCGAGAAGCGCTCGGTCGTCAGCCACTTCAACAAGGCGACCAAGGGCCGGATCGTCCGCGACCTGCTCACCGCCGGCGCCGACCCCGCCGGCCCGGCCGAACTCGTCGAGACCCTGCGCGGCCTCGGATACGTCGTCGAGGCCGAGGCCCCCGCCAAGCCGGGCCGCGCCTGGTCCCTGGACGTGGTCGTGACGCAAATCCACTAGTCCACCCGACGCCCGTTGCAACATGCGCAACGGGCGTTGCACGCATCGCAGGGCACCGGCAGGATGGGCGCATGACGTCCCCCGCCGTGCCCTCCGCCGCCCCCGTCTCCGTCCTGGATCTCGCGCCCGTCGTCCCCGTCGTGGTGATCGACGACGCCGCCGACGCCGTACCGCTCGCACGGGCGCTGGTGGCGGGCGGGCTCCCGGCGATCGAGGTGACCCTGCGCACCCCGGCGGCCCTGGACGCGATCCGGGCCATCGCCGCCGAGGTGCCGGACGCGGTGGTCGGGGCGGGCACGGTGATATCGCCCGGCGGGGTCGCGGACGCGGCGGCCGCCGGGGCCCGCTTCCTGGTGAGCCCCGGCTGGACGCCAGGACTGCTGGACGCGATGAAGGGCTCGGGGCTGCCGTTCCTGCCCGGCGTCTCGACGACGTCCGAGGTCGTGGCGCTGCTGGAACAGGGCGTGCGCGAGATGAAGTTCTTCCCGGCGGAGGCGGCCGGCGGCACGGCGTACCTGAAGTCCCTCGCGGGCCCCCTCCCCCAGGCCCGCTTCTGCCCCACCGGCGGCATCTCCCTCACCTCGGCCCCCACATACCTGGCCCTGCCCAACGTGGCCTGCGTGGGCGGCACATGGATGCTCCCCCCGGACGCCCTGGCGACGGCCGACTGGCCCCGCGTGGAAACCCTGGCCCGCGAGGCAGCAGCACTCCAGCGCTCTTGAGGGGAGCGCGCCTGCGACACCCCGCGGCTCCACCGAGCATGCGCGATCAGCCACCGCAGCCACGAGCCCGAAAGCGGGTGAAGGGGCGCGGGGAACTGCGCGAGCAACCACACACGACCCGCACCCGAAGGCGCCCCACCCCCGCCAAGCCCTACCGCAGGTGCCCCGTATCGTTCAGCCCCCGCACCGACGCATTGCCATCCGCGTAGTACGCGACCGCCGAGATCGAGGCCGCCGAGAGTTCCATGCGGAACAGGGACTCCGGGGGTGCCCCCAGGGCCAGCCTGACCAGCGTCTTGATCGGGGTCACATGGGTCACCGCGAGGACCGTGCGCCGGGGGTACGCGGCGATCAGCCGGTCACGGGCGGCCGAGACCCGCCGGGCCACCGTCGCGAAGCTCTCGCCGCCGCCCGTGGGGGCGGCCTTGGCGGAGCCGAGCCAGGCGTCGAGGTCGTCCGGGTAACGCTCGCGGACCTCGGCGAAGGTGAGCCCCTCCCACGCCCCGAAGTCCGTTTCGCGCAGGCCCTCTTCGATGTGGACGTCGAGCCCGAGGCGGGCCGCGACCGCCGCCGCGGTCTCGCGGCAGCGCCGCAGCGGCGAGGAGACGATCGCCTCGATCGTGCCGCGCTCGGCGAAGGCCGCGGCGGCCCGCTCGGCCTGGCCGCGCCCGACGGCCGAGAGCTCGGGGTCGGTGCCGCCACTGCCGGAGAACCGCTTCGAGGGCGTGAGCGCCGTCTCGCCGTGCCGCAGCAGGACGAACGTGGCGGGCGCCCCCAGATCGGCGGACGTCCCCCAGCCGACGGTCGGCGCCGCCTCAACGGGCTTGCCCGGCAGGGCAGTTGAGCCAGACACCCCGGCGGCGACAGGAACCCCCGCCGAAGCCACCGCGCCCGGGAGCGCGCTCGCACCCGCACCGGAACCCGCGCCCGCGAGCGCCGCCCGCGCCCGCGCCGCACCGGCCGCCGCGTCCCCGACCACCCGGGCCGCGCTCGCGTCGGCGGCGGACGCGAAGTCGGCAGTGGAGCGCGACGGCGACCACCGCTCACCCCGCTTGCCCGCGTCCATCGCCTCGTTGGCGAGCCGGTCGGCGTGCTTGTTCCGCTCGCGCGGGATCCACTCGTACGACACCTGCGAGGGCGGCAGCACCCGCGCCGCCTCGGCGGCGAGCGGCCGCATGTCGGGGTGCTTGATCTTCCAGCGGCCCGACATCTGCTCGACGACCAGCTTGGAGTCCATGCGGACCCGCACGTTCGCCGCCGGGTCGAGTTCCCGCGCGGCGCGCAGGCCCGCGATCAGACCCTTGTACTCGGCGACGTTGTTCGTGGCGACGCCGATGAACTCGGCGGCCTCCGCGAGCGTCTCGCCGGTCGCCGGGTCGAGGACGACCGCGCCGTACCCGGCGGGACCCGGGTTGCCCCGGGAGCCGCCGTCGGCCTCGACGACGAACTGCCGGCCCGCAACAGGCACGGAAGGCACTTACAGACCCGATTCCGAGGTGCGCACCAGGATGCGGCGGCAGTTCTCGCAGCGGAGCACCGCGTCCGGAGCGGCCGCCTTGACCTCGTTGACCTCGGTGATGTTGAGCTCCAGACGGCAGCCCTCGCAGCGGTGCTGGTAGAGGCGGGCGGCGCCGACGCCACCCTGCTGCTCGCGGAGCTTGTCGTACAGCTTGAGGAGGTCGGCCGGGACGGAACCGGCGACGATCTCGCGCTCCTTGGTCACGGAGGCGGCCTCGGAGTCGAGCTCGGCGAGCGCGGCGTCGCGGCGGGCGGTCGCGTCGTCGGCCTTGGCCTGGACGGAGGAGACCCGCTCGGTGAGCTCGGCGTTGCGCTCCTGGGCGGCCTCGCGGCGCTCCATCACTTCGAGGACGACGTCCTCCAGGTCGCCCTGGCGCTTGGCGAGCGAGGCGATCTCGCGCTGGAGGCTCTCCAGGTCCTTGGGCGAGGAGACGGCACCGGAGTCGAGGCGCTGCTGGTCGCGGGTGGCGCGCTGGCGCACCTGGTCCACGTCCTGCTCGGCCTTGGTCTGCTCGCGGGCGGTGTCGCTCTCCTCGGTCTGCGAGGCGACGAGCAGGTCACGCAGCTGCGTGAGGTCCTTGGTCAGCGATTCGATCTCGGCGTGCTCGGGCAGCGACTTCCGCTTGTGGGCGAGCTGCGACAGGCGTACGTCCAGCGCCTGTACGTCGAGGAGGCGGATCTGGTCGGCGGGCGCGGCGTTCAGTTGGGGGCTCCATCAATAGAAGGGGAGGTGTGGTGGGCGGACCACGGATCCGTGACCGTCTTCGAGACGTGGACCCGCAGGTCCCAGCCGTGACGGTCGGAAATCTCGTCGAGCTGGGCGGCGGCCTGCTCGCACCAGGGCCACTCGGTGGCCCAGTGCGCGGCGTCGACCAGGCCGAGCGGTCCGTGCTGTACGACCTCGGACACCGGATGGTGGCGCAGGTCGGCGGTGAGGAAGGCGTCGGCTCCCGAGGCGCGTACGGCGTCGAAGAGGCTGTCGCCGGAGCCGCCGCTGACCGCGACCGTACGCACCGGCGCCTCCGGGTCGCCGGCCACGCGGATGCCCTGCGCGGTGGCGGGCAGCGCGGCGGCGGCCCGGGCGGCGAACTCCCGGAGCGTGGTCGGGTGGTCCAGCTCGCAGACGCGGCCGAGGCCCCGGCGGCCCGAGGGGTCGCTGGGGTCGGGCACGAGGGGCCGTACGACGCGCAGGTCGAGGGCGCCGGCGAGGGCGTCGCTCACGCCCGGGTCCGCGGTGTCGGCGTTGGTGTGCGCGACGTGCAGGGCGATGTCGTGCTTGATCAGGGTGTGCACCACGCGGCCCTTGAAGTGGCCGGCGGCGACCGTGGTGGTGCCGCGCAGATAGAGCGGGTGGTGGGTGACGATGAGGTCGGCGCCCAGTTTCAGCGCCTCGTCGGCGATCTCCTGGACGGGGTCGACCGCGAACAGGACCCGGCGCACCTCGGCGTCGGGGTCGCCGCAGACGGTGCCGACGGCGTCCCACCCCTCGGCCCGCTCGGGCGGCCAGAGGGCGTCGAGCGCGGCGATGACTTCAGACAGACGGGGCACGGAGACAGGTTACCCGCGCTCCGCACCCCACCGGTCGGCCGCCGGGGTGCGAGGGGCCGGGGCCGTGGCCCGGGCCCGCCGGACACCCCCTCGGCCGCACTCGGCGAGGGACGCGGCTACTTCTTGACGAGGAAGCCGCGCAGGTCGTCCAGGACGGAGTCGGCGGCGGTGACGCCGAGCCCGAGGTACCAGGTCTCGTCCTTGACGTCCTTGGCGTGCCCGGCCTTGACGGCCTTCAGGTTCTTCCACAGCGGGTTCGACTCGGCGCTGTCCCGCTTGGACTTCTTCGGGTCGCCGTAGACGCCGGTGAAGATCCAGTCGGCGTCGGCCTGGTCGATGGTCTCCGGGCCGACCTCGGTGGCGAGATCGACGGCCTGCTGGTTCTTGGGGCGCGGGATGCCGGCGTCGTCGAGGATCGTGCCGATGAAGGAGGCCTTCGCGTACAGGCGGACCTTGCCCGGCATGTAGCGGAGCATCGTGACGGTCGGCTTGTCCGGGCCGAGGTCGGCGCCGAGCCGCTCGGCCTTGGTCTCGTACGCGGCGAGCTTGGCCTTCGCGTCCGCGGCCTTGTCCAGGGCGGCGGCGTTCAGGAGGTAGTTCTGCTTCCAGGGGAAGCCGGGGCGGATCGAGAAGACCGTCGGCGCGATCTTGGAGAGTTCCTTGTACTTGTCGGCCGCGCGCAGCTGGCTGCCGAGGATGAGGTCGGGCTTGAGCGCGGCGATGGCCTCCAGGTTGAGGCTGTTGATCGTGCCGACGTTCTTCGGGTCGCCCGCGCCCTTCCTCAGGTAGCTGGGGATGCCCTCGTCGCCCTCGGTCGGCGCGTAGCCGACGGGCTGGACGCCCAGCGAGACGACGTTGTCGAACTCGCCGACGTCGAGGACGACGACGCGCTTGGGCCGCGCCTCGATCCGGGTGCTGCCCATGGCGTGGTCGATCGTGCGCGGGAACGTGCCGGGCGCCGCGTCGGTGCCCATCTTGGCCGTCTTGTCGGCTGCGGCGGCGAAGTCCTTGCCGCCCTGCGCGACCGACTTCTTGCCGCCCGGGTCCGCCTTGCCGGACGCCGACGCGGACGCCTTGTCCCCGCCGTCGCCGCTTCCGCAGGCCGCGAGCGAGAGGCCGGCGGCCACGGCGAGGGCTACGGCGGCGGTGCCGCGGCGGCGTAGGGACATCTCAGGCTCCTGTACGACGGGGGATCGGGCACCACCTGGGCGACCGCAAGGATCCGGCCAATGTGGCTTAGGTTCGCCTAACCTTACATAAATCGTTCCTGCACATCCGCCGCCCCCCACACAGGCGAATCGTCCGGCCGCCACCCTTTGGTGTGAAGCGAGTGGTCTCGTGTTGTCCGTCCGGAAGTGCGAAAACTAGCTTCGGTGGCCGGAGGTGAGCCATCAGATGACGGCTTTGGCCATCGAGACCGCTGCCGAGGGCGGCGCGGTCGGAAGTACGGGATTCGCGATCACCGCCAACGGCGCGTACGCCGCGCGGCTGGTGCGCGACGAGGGCGGCACCGCGGCCTGGTTCCCCGAGCGCTGGACGCTCGACGGCCCCGAGCCGTACGCGGTGCCGCTCCCCGGCAACCAGCCGGAGGAGCCCGACGCCGGGGTGCTGCCCATGGCGGACGGCCGGGTGCTCATCCACCGCAGGGTCGCCGACCGGCACTCCTTCGCCCTGCTCTACCCGACCGGACCGGCCACCGGCGAGCTGCCGCTCGGCGCGGTCGACGCCGGGGCGGACGAGCTGACGCTGCTCCCGCCGTCCCCGGACGGCAGCTGCGCCTACGCCCTCGCGGTGGGCCCCGACTCCACCGCGCTGTGGCTGGTGGCGGGCGGGGCGTTCGGCCCCGAGCTGGTGGCCCGGCTCAAGGGGCGCTGCTCGGGCGGGGTGTGGCTGGACCGCACCGGCCGGATGCTGGCCCTCGACCGTGAGCTGGACGGCCGCACCAAGGCGGTCGCCGTCGACCTGGAGCGCGCCGGCGAGGTCACCGAGCTGCTCCAGATCACCGAGGACAGCGACGACCGGCTGCTGCTCGCGGACGCCGACAGCGGGCTGCTCCTGATCCGCTCGGACGCCCCGGGCCACGACCGGCTCGGCTGGGGCGTGCTCGGCTCCGCGCTCCCGGTGCGCTTTCCGGAGTGCCTGCGCCTGGCGGACGCGGCGGTGACGCCGTTCGCCATACAGCCCGGCCAGGTCCTGATGCCGGAGTCGTGCGCGGTGGCGCTGCGCATCGACGGGGCGGGCGGCAGCTGGCTCGGCATCTGGCGCCCGGCGGGCCGCCATCTGCATCAACTGGCCGCGCCGCACGGGTGGTTGGCGGGGTCCGGACTGTGGACGCCGCAGGGGGTGCTGAGGCTTCCGTACGTCACGGAGGCGAGCCCTTGCGCGGTGCTGGACGTGCCCGCGCCGCCGGACCCGGCCCGGGCTCCGGCCGCGCCGCCGCCCGAGCCGGCGCGGCCCGCCGCGGCCAAGCCCGTACCGCTCGGGCAGGCGCCTTTGACCGGCCGTCGACAGCCGTCGGGCGATCGTTAGAATCGGCGCGCTGTACGACGCACAAGCAAAGACGACTACGGGGTGACCACAGCTCATGTCCAACCAGACCGACACCCGTCCGCAGGAGACGGGGTCCGACAGCGCGGGTAAGCACCGGGGCGGGGCGGCCTCCACCGAGGACTCGGCGACGCCGGCCCACGGGCGCCACCGGCGCGAGGAGAACGCGGGCCGGAACGCCTGAACCGCCGTACAGGAGAAGGCCCCCGGGGTGGTGCACCCCGGGGGCCTTCTCCTTCCCCTCCGCCGGTCAGCCCCGCTTGAGCCCGAGCACCTCCGCCGCGGCGAAGGTCTCGTTCGCGGGCCTGTCCGCGTAGTAGGGGGAGATCAGCTCGTCCAGCTCCTGGTACGAGAAGACCTCCTTCGCGGTGTCGAACTTGGCGGCCACCCGGGGCCGTTCGACGATCGCCACCATCCCGCCGTGCACCACCAGGAGCTGCCCGTTGACCTTGGCCGCGGCGGGCGAGGCCAGATAGCCCACCAGCGGCGAGACGTGCTCGGGCGCCAGCGGGTCGAGTTGGCCCTCCCCCGGCTCCTGGAAGCCCTGGAACACGTCCTCGGTCATACGGGTACGGGCGCGCGGGCAGATCGCGTTGGCCGTGACCCCGTACTTGCCGAGCGCGAGCGCGGTCGAGGTGGTGAGGCCTACGATGCCGCCCTTGGCCGCCGCGTAGTTGGGCTGGCCGGCCGACCCGGCGAGGAAGGCCTCCGATGAGGTGTTGACGATCCGGCCGTAGACCGGGCCGCCCGCCGCCTTGGAGCGCTCGCGCCAGTGGGCGGCCGCGAAGTGGGTGGTGTTGAAGTGCCCCTTGAGGTGCACATGGATCACCGAGTCCCACTCGGACTCGCTCATCGAGAAGATCATCCGGTCCCGCAGGATGCCCGCGTTGTTGACCAGGATGTCGAGTCTGCCGTACGCGTCGATCGCCAACTGGACCAGTTCACGGGCCTGTTGGTGGTCGGCCACGTCCCCGGTGTGGGCGGTCGCCCGCCCGCCCGCTGCCCGGATCTCGGCGGCGACCTCCTCGGCGGGGCCCTTCGACGCCTGGCCCGAGCCGTCGCGGCCCGGCTGCCCGAAGTCGTTGACGACGACGGCCGCGCCGAGCCGGGCGAGTTCGAGCGCCTCGGCCCGGCCGAGCCCGCGGCCGGCCCCGGTCACGATCGCGGACAGGCCTTCAAGTGGCAGTGCTGCCATGCCGGTTGGATCCTCTCGCAGTCGGGTGGATCGGGTCAGATCGTGATGCAGGTGCGCAGGGCCTCGCCGCTGCGCATCTGGTCGAGCGCGTCGTTGATCCCGGCGAGCTGCACCCGGTGGGTGATGAGGCCCTCCAGGTCGATGCGGCCCGCCCGCCACAGCGCGATGGCCCGCTCGTAGGAGCGCAGTACGTCGCCGCCGCCGTACATGGAGGGCAGGATGCGCTTCTCGTCGAAGAACAGCTCGAACATGTTGACCTGGAAGAAGTCGTCCATGGCGCCCGCGCCGACCACGCACAGGGTGCCGCCGCGCCGGGTGTTCTCGTACGCGGTGCGCGCGGTCGCGGAGCGGCCGACCACCTCGAAGACGTAGTCGAAGCCCTCGCCCGCGGTGATCCGCTGCTTGGCGTCGGCGAACTCCTCGGGCGAGACCGCCTCGGTGGCTCCGAACCTGAGCGCCGCCTCGCGCCGGGACGCGACCGGGTCGACGGCGACGATCTGGGCGGCGCCCTGCACCCGGGCGCCCTGGACGGTGGAGATGCCGACGCCGCCGCAGCCGATGACGGCGACCGACGAACCCGCCTCCACCTTCGCGGTGTTGATGGCCGCGCCGAGCCCGGTGGTCACCCCGCAGCCGATCAGGGCCGCGATCTCGTACGGCACGTCGTCGGGGATCGGGACCGCGCAGCCGGCCGCCACGACGACCTCCTCGGCGAAGGTCCCGGTGCCGGCGAAGCCGAACACGTCGCCGCCGGAGCGGCGGAAGTTGGGGGTGCCGGCGTTCATGAACCCGGCCAGGCAGAGCTGGGTCTGGCCGCGCTTGCAGGACGGACACGCCCCGCACGCGGGCAGCCAGCACATCAGGACCCGGTCGCCCTGTTCGAGGCCGGTCACGCCGTCGCCGACGTCGATGACCTCGCCCGCGCCCTCGTGTCCCGGCACGAACGGCGCGGGCTGGGGCAGCACCCCGCTCATCGCCGAGAGGTCGGAGTGGCACAGACCGGTGGCGCGGACCCGGAGCTTGACCTTCCCGGGGCCGAAGCCGGTCGCCTCCATGTCGTCGACCACGTCGAGCTTGTCCTGGCCTATCTCGTGCAGTACGGCTGCGCGCATGGTGCGGCTCCCCTCGATCCCCTCAAGTACCGGGACAAGTCGTGATTCAGTCGTGGTTCAAGCGCCGAACAAGAAAGCCAAGTGCCGGGAGATAAGGCTCAGTTGTGCTCCACGATCGTGTCGGACAGGACCGGCGCGTCGTCCCGCTCGACGGCCGCCACCGACACCTGGACGCGGCCGGGGCCCGACCACATCCGGATCCGCAGGGTCTCGCCCGGGAAGACGACCCCGGTGAAGCGGGTCGCGTACGAGCGGACGCGGGTGACATCGCCGTCGAGGAGCGTGTCCACGACGGCCTTCAGGGTCATCCCGTAGGTGCAGAGCCCGTGCAGGATCGGCCGGTCGAAGCCGGCCAGCTTGGCGAATTCGGGGTCGGCGTGCAGCGGGTTCCAGTCCCCCGACAGGCGGTAGAGCAGCGCCTGTTCCTCGCGGACCGGGCGCTCGACGACCTGGTCCGGGGCCCGGTCGGGCTGCTCGACGCGGGCCGAAGGACCCCGGTCGCCGCCGAAGCCGCCCTCGCCGCGTACGAAGATCTGCGCGTCGCTGGTCCACAGCGGCCCGTCCGCGTCGGCGGCCTCGGTGCGCAGCACGAGGATGGCGGCCTTGCCCTTGTCGTAGACGGCGGCGACCCTGGAGGTCGAGGTGGCCCGGCCGCCCGCCGGGACGGGCCGGTGCACGGTGATGGCCTGGCCGCCGTGCAGCACCGCGGCGAGGTCCACGTCGATGCCCGGCGCGGAGAGCCCGCCGACCACGCCCATGCCGGCGCCCGCGACGGTCGCGAAGGAGGGCAGCACGTGCAGCCGGGACTCCAGGGTGTAGCGCAGCTCGTCCGGGTCGGTGGCGGGCGTGCCGGCGCCCAGACCCAGGTGGTAGAGCTGTACGTCCTTGTGGTCCCAGGTGATCTCGGTGGACCGGGGCTCGGCGGCGATCGCCTTCGCGGCATCAATGGGCATGTGGATGCTGCTCCTTGAGCGTTGTGCGGGCACGGGGGAAAGACCTCGGTGCGGCCGTCCGCACCGTCGGCCGCACCGAGGTCGTACTGGACCGGACCGAGGACCCGTCCGTCGTTCTAGAACGCGTTCTAGGCCGATGGCCCCTAGGTATAGCGCACGCCCCGGCAGTTGTGAAGGCTACTGACGTTGCGTCAGATCTCCTGAAGGAGGCCGCTCCCCGCCACTTTCGGCGGGGGTGCCCAGGACATTTGTCCTGCCCAGGTCCGTACAACCGCATCTGGGGCGGGGCCCGCGCGCTCCGTAGCGTTTCGGACATGACGCAGATGACGACACGGAGCGCCACCGCGGTCCGCTTCAGCGGGGTGGTCAAGTCCTACGGGGCCGTACGGGCGGTGAACGGGGCCGAACTGACCGTCGGGCGCGGCGAGACCGTGGCGCTGCTCGGCCGCAACGGGGCCGGCAAGTCCACCACCATCGGCCTGCTGCTCGGCCTGAACGAGCCCGACGCGGGCGAGGTGCGGGTCTTCGGGCGGACCCCGGAGCGCGCGGTACGGGAAGGCCTCATCGGGGCGATGCTCCAGGACGGGCAGCCGGTCCCCCGGGTGACCGTGCGGGAGCTGGTCTTCTTCATCGCCAGCATGTATCCGAAGCCGATGCCGGTGGCCGAGGCGCTCGGCCTCGCCGGGCTCACCGAGTTCGGCGACCGCCGGGTCGACAAGCTCTCCGGCGGCCAGATCCAGCGGGTGCGGTTCGCGATGGCGCTGGCCGGCAACCCCGAACTGCTGCTGCTCGACGAGCCGACGGCCGCGCTCGACGTGGAGGCGCGCCGCGCGTTCTGGGAGTCGATGCGCACCTACGCGGGCCGGGGCAACACGGTGATGTTCTCCACCCACTACCTCGAAGAGGCCGACGACAACGCGGACCGCATCGTCGTCATCGACCGGGGGCGCATCGTCGCCGACGGGCCGGGCGAGTCCATCAAGCGGGCGGCCGGCGGCAGCCTGGTCTCCTTCGACCTCGCCGGGACGGCGACCGAGGGGCTCTCGCTGCTGCCCGGTGTCGTCGGTGTGGAGGTCCACGGCGACCGGGCGCGGCTGCGCACCGACGACTCGGACGCCACCGTCGTCGCGCTCGCCGCGATGGGCGCCGTCCGCCGCCTGGAAGTGGCCCCCGCCAGCCTGGAGGACGCCTTCCTCTCCCTCACCTCTCACGAGGCCCTCACCGCACGCGAAAGCGAGACCGTCCGATGATCGAGTACATCAAGCTGGAGATGCGGCGCACGCTCCGTGACGCCTCCTTCGTCACCTTCGGCATCGGGATGCCGGTCCTGATGTATCTGCTCTTCACCAACATCGGCGGCGGGCAGAGCGGCGACGCCGAGTGGAAGGTGTCCTCGATGGTCGGCATGGCCGCCTACGGCGCGCTGGGTTCGGCGCTCGGCACCGGCACCGGGGTCGCCTCCGACAAGGCGATCGGCTGGCTGCGCCAGATGCGGATCGCCCCGCTGGCGCCGACCCGGGTGGTGACCGGGCGCGCGATCAGCGGCTCGGTGACCGTACTGCCCGGCATCCTCGCGGTGCTGCTCTCCGGGGCGCTGATCAACGGCGTGCGCCTGGACGCCTGGCAGTGGGTCGTCCTCACGCTGCTGCTGTGGATCGGGGCGCTGCCCTTCACGATGCTGGGCCTGGGCAACGGCTACCGGCTCTCGGCGCAGGCCACCGGTGTGGTCAACGTGGCCTGCCTGATGGGGCTCGCGATCCTGGGCGGCCTGTGGTTCCCGGTCTCCGCCTTCCCCGGCTGGCTGCGGAAGATCGCCGAATACACTCCCACCCACCGCTTCGCCGACCTCGGCTGGGCCACCTCGCAGGGCCACGCCCCGGGCCCGGCCACCATCGCGCTGATGGGAGCCTGGCTGGTGGCCTTCGGCGGCTATGCCGTGGTCTCCTACCGTCGGTCCGCGCGGACCGCGTGAGCGCCGGGCCGGGACCGGGCGCGCGCATGAGCCTTCAGTACGGGGAGAACCAGATGCCATCACTGCTGCCGAAGCTGCCCTCGCGGGGCGAGGAGGCCACCGATCTCCCCGGCCCGCCCGCGAACGGCTACACCTTTCTGCCGTGGCTGCTCATGGGCACGGGGGCCGCCGTCGAGGTGGCCAAGGGCAAGGTGTCCCACCCCCTGCTCGGCGGCCTCGGCATCGTCGCCTTCGCCGTCCTGTACGCCCTGGTCGCCTTCCGCGCCCTGGACAAGCACCGGCGCCCGGAGCGCACGACCCTGGTGCTCCTCGGCGCGCTCACCGCCGTCACCTACGCCCTCGGACTGGGCTACGGCGGGGTCTGGCTGCTGTTCTTCCCGCTGCTCTCGCTGACCTGCGGAGCGGCCCTGCGGGACCGGCGCCTCGGTTACGTGATCATCATCCTCGCGGGTTCGGTGGGCGTGATCTCGGGGATCAAGACGGGCGACCCCTGGGCCAACATGACCATCGCCTACGGGACGTTCCTGTCCGGCATGGTCATCGCAGCCCTGCTCTCGCTGTCCGAGACGGTCCGCGAACTGCGCGACACCCGGCAGGAGTTGGCCCGTACGGCGGTCGAGAAGGAGCGCCTGCGCTTCTCCCGCGACCTGCACGACCTGCTCGGCCACACGCTGTCCGTGATCGTGGTGAAGTCGGAGGCGGCCCGCCGGATCGCGCCGCGCGACCTGGACGCGGCGCTCGGCCAGGTCGCCGACATCGAGTCGGTCGGCCGCCAGGCCCTGACCGAGATCCGCGAGGCGGTGACCGGCTACCGCGAGGGCAGCCTCGCCACCGAACTCGACCGGGCCCGCTCGGCCCTGAGCGCCGCCGAAGTCGACCCGGTGGTACGCCAGTCGGGGCCGCCGCTGCCCGCGCAGACCGAGGCGCTGCTCGGCTGGGTGGTCCGCGAGGCGGTCACCAACGTCGTGCGCCACAGCGCCGCGAGCCGCTGCGAGATCGTGGTCGACGGCACCGCGGAACGGGTCACCCTGACCGTCACGGACAACGGCAGGGGCGCGCCCGCCGCGCCCGCCCCCACCCCCCGGACCGGTGGCAACGGCCTCAAGGGCCTGACCGAACGCCTCGCCGCGGCGGGCGGCTCCCTGAGCGCGGGCCCCGCACCCCGCGCCGGCTTCCAGGTGAGCGCCGAACTCCCGGTGGACCCCGAGGACACGGCCCTCGACGCCGAACTCACCACCGCCCCCGGCGGCCACTGACCCCGGGGCCGCATACCCTTTGCCCGTGGACGAGATGCCCCAGGATCACCGACCTGCCAAATCCGTACGAGTGCTGCTCGCCGAGGACCAGGGCATGATGCGCGGCGCGCTCGCGCTGCTGCTCGGCCTCGAGGAGGACATGGAGGTCGTCGCGCAGGTGTCGGCGGGCGACAGGATCGTCCCCGAGGCGCTCGTCTCGCGGCCGGACGTGGCCCTGCTCGACATCGAACTGCCGGGCCGCAGCGGCCTCGACGCGGCGGCGGACCTGCGCACGGAGGTCCCGGACTGCCGGGTCCTGATCCTCACCACCTTCGGCCGGCCCGGCTATCTGCGCCGCGCGATGGAGGCGGGGGCCGCCGGATTCCTGGTCAAGGACGGGCCGGTGGAGGACCTCGCGGAGGCGATCCGCCGGGTGCTGCGCGGCGAGACGGTCATCGACCCGGCGCTCGCGGCGGCCGCCCTCAGCGCGGGACCGAGCCCCCTGACCGCCCGCGAACGCGATGTCCTGAACGCGTCCGTGGACGGCGCGACCGTCTCCGACATCGCGGGCAGGCTGCACCTGTCGGAGTCGACGGTCCGCAACTACCTCTCGTCCGCGATCGGCAAGACGGGCACCCGCAACCGCATGGAGGCGGTGCGCTCGGCCCGTCAGCAGGGCTGGCTGTAGGGCCGGCCGCAGCAGGTCAGGCGCGCCGGGCGGGGCCCGTCGCCCGGGGCAGCCACACCAGCGCGAGCGGCACGCTGGCGAGCAGGACGAACCCGCCGATGCGGAAGGCCAGCGCGTATCCGGCGGTGAGGTTCTCGGCGCTCTGCACCGCACCGGTGCGGGAGGCCGCGACCGTGGACAGCACGGCGAGGCCCAGCGCCCCGCCCATCGTGCGGGACGTGTTGATCAGGCCCGACACGAGCCCCGCCTCGCCCGCCGCGGCCCCCGAAGTGGCCAGCGCGGCAAGGGGAGTCGTGGCGAGTCCCGCGCCGGTCATCATGAGGATGCCGGGCACCAGGACCGCCATCCAGTACGGGTCGTCCGCCCGCATCGTGGACTGCCAGCCGAACCCGGCGGCGGTCACGAGCACGCCGAGCACGGCCAGGTTCCGCGCCCCGGTCCTCGGCATGAGGCGCGGCGCCAGCTTCGAGCCGATGACGACGCTGAGCGAGCTGGGGATGAGCGCGAGGCCGGCGCCCAGCGGGGTGTAGCCGAGCACGTTCTGCGCGTACAGGGTCATGAAGAACCAGGTGCTGAACATCGCGGAGCCGCACACGAACATCACGGCGTTCGCGGCGGAGACGGCCCGCAGCCGGAACAGCCGCAGTGGCATGAGCGGCGCGGCGGTGCGCGCCTCCACGACGAGGAACAGGAGCAGCAGCACGATCCCGCCGACGAGCGGGACCAGCGTCCCGGCCGCGCCCCAGCCACCCTGCTCCGTCCGCACGATGCCGTACGCGAGGGTCGCGAGCCCCGCCGTGACGAGGACGGCGCCGGGCAGGTCGAGGCGGTGGCGCAGGCCGGCCCGGGACTCGGTGATCCAGAGCGCCGCGCCGACCAGGACGAGCGCGCCCACGGGCACGTTGATCAGCAGCACCCAGCGCCACGACAGGACGTCGGTGAGCACCCCGCCCACGAGCCCGCCCGCGGCCCCGCCGCCCGCGCCGACCGCGGCCCAGGTGCCGATCGCCCGGGTGCGGGCGGCGCCCTCCGGGACGGCGGCGGTCAGGATGGTGAGGGTGGCCGGGGCGAGGACCGCCGCCCCGAGCCCCTGCGCGGCGCGGGCGAGCAGCAGCTGCCAGCCCTCCTGGGCGAGGCCGCCGCCGAGGCTGGCCGCGGTGAACAGACCGAGCCCCACGAGGAACATCCGCTTGCGTCCGTAGAGGTCGCCGGCGCGGCCGCCGAGCAGCATGAACCCGGCGAAGGCGATGGCGTACGCGTTGACCACCCACTGCAGTCCGCCCGCGCTCATGCCGAGGCCGGTGCGCATGGAGGGCAGGGCCACGTTGACGACGGAGACGTCGAGCACGACGAGGAACTGGCCCGCGCAGGCCGCGAGTACGACGGGCCAGGTGCGGGGGTTTCGGGTGGGGGTGGATATATGGGTGTCTGCGGACGCGTGAGCCATGCGGGTCATGGTCGCATGGGGTGGGCGCCCGTTACAGCCCCTTCCGGCTGAGGGGCCCAGGGGCTGCGCCCCTGACCCCGGTTGAGCCCCCACCCCGCCCCTTCCCTGAACCCTCCGGGGGATGAAAGGACCCTGGGGGCTCCGCCCCCAGACCCCCGTACGCGCCTGAACGGCGCTCGTCCTCAAACTCCCCCAAGGCCTCAAGGGCCAGGGGGGACCCCCATGACAGGCTGAAGATGCCGCTGCACCCTGTGCTGTCAGGGGCGCGGGGAACTGCGCGACCAGCCATCCACGGTCCGCACCCGGTGCACTCTCCCCCGGAGGGTCTCGGGAAGGGGCGGGGTGGGGAAGACTCAGCGGCGCAGCACGGTGACGACAGCCGCGCCGCCCAACCCGATGTTGTGCGCGAGCCCCACCCGCGCTCCCGGTACCTGGCGCGCCCCCGCGACCCCCCGCAGCTGCCACACCAGCTCCGCCGCCTGCGCGAGCCCCGTCGCGCCCAGCGGATGCCCCTTCGAGATCAGCCCCCCGGAGGGGTTGACCACCCACCGGCCGCCGTAGGTCGTCGCGCCGGATTCGATCAGCTTCCCCGACTCCCCTACCCCGCACATCCCCAACGCCTCGTACGTGAGCAGCTCGTTGATCGAGAAGCAGTCGTGCAGCTCGATCACATCGACGTCCTCGATGCCCAGGCCCGCCCGCTCGAACGCCAGGCGGCCGGCCGACCGGGACATCGGCGCCCCCACCGCGTCGATGCAGCTGCCCGACGCGAAGGACTCCTCCGTGTCCGTCGTCATCGCCTGGCCGGCGATCTCGACCGCGCGGTCGGCAAGCCCGTGCCGCTCCACGAACCGCTCCGAGACGACGACCGCCGCCGCCGCCCCGTCCGAGGTCGGCGAGCACTGGAGCTTGGTCAGCGGCCGGTGGATGGTCCTCGCCGCGAGGACCTCCTCCACCGAAAAGGCCTCCTGGAACTGGGCGTTGGGGTTGTTCACCGAGTGCCGGTGGTTCTTGGCGCCGACCGCGGCGAGCTGGGCCGCGGTCGTCCCGTACCGCTCCATGTGCTCGCGCGCCGCGTTGCCGAAGATCTGCGCGGTGGGCGGCGTCATCTCGAAGCCGTGGCCGGCGGCCATGATCCCGTAGTGGCGGGCGACCGGGGACGTCGCGAAGTCGCCGCCGTCGGAGCCCCCGCCGAGCGCGCCCCGCTTCATCTTCTCGAAGCCCAGCGCGAGCACGCAGTCGCTGACCCCGCCCTCCACGAACTGCCGGGCCAGCATCAGCGCGCTGGCCCCGGTCGCGCAGTTGTTGTTGACGTTGTAGACGGGTACGCCCGTCAACCCCAGCTCGTAGACGGCCCGTTGACCGGCGGTCGACGCCTGGAAGCAGTAGCCGACGGGGACCTGCTCGACCTCCCCGTACGAGACACCCGCGTCCGCGAGCGCCGCGCCGCCCGCCTCCTTCGCCATGTCCCAGTACTGCCAGTCCCGGGATTCCGGCTTCTCGAACTTCGTCATGCCGACACCGACGACGTAACTCTTCATCGCACTCTTCACGACAACGGGACCCTTCAGTCTCGGGGCAGGCCGAGGATGCGCTCGGCCACGACATTGAGCTGGACCTGGGTGGTGCCGCCCGCGATGGTCAGGCAGCGCGACATGAGGAAGCCGTGCACGGCCCGCTCGCCCGCGCCCTCGGCCACCGCGCCCTCGGGGCCCAGGAGTTCGAGGGTGAGCTCGGCGACCCTCTGCTGGTGCGGGGTCTGGACGAGCTTGCGGACGCTAGCCCCCGCGCCCGGTTCCAGGCCGGACACCTGACGCATGGTGGTGCGCAGACCGAGGCAGGCCAGCGCGTGCGCCTCGGCGGCGAGCGCGCCGATCCGCGCCCGGTACGCCCCGTCGAGCTGATCGGCGCGGGCGATCAGCGCTTCGAGGCCGGTGTCGAAGGCCACCTGGTCGGCCATGTGGACGCGTTCGTTGCCCAGGGTGGTGCGGGCGACCCGCCAGCCGCCGTTCACCTCGCCGACCACGGCGTCGGCGGGCAGCAGCGCCCCGTCGAAGTACACCTCGTTGAAGAGGGAGTCGCCGGTGATCTCCTTCAGCGGGCGGATGTCGATGCCCTCGGTCCGCTTCATGTCGACGAGGAAGTAGGTGAGCCCCTGGTGCTTGGGGGCCGCCGGGTCGGTGCGGGCCAGCAGGATGCCGTAGTCCGCCCACTGCGCGGCGCTCGTCCACACCTTCTGCCCGGTGACGCGCCAGCCCTCCTCGGTGCGCTCGGCCCGGGTGCGCAGCGAGGCGAGGTCGGAGCCCGCGCCGGGTTCCGAGAACAGCTGGCACCACAGCAGCTCGCCGCGCAGGGTGGGCGCGAGGAAGCGGTCCTGCTGGGGCCCGCTGCCGTGGGCGAGGAGCGAGGGCACCACCCAGGTGGCTATCCCCAGGCCGGCCACCTTGACCCCGGCCCGCCTCAACTCGTCCTGGATGACGAGCTGTTGGACCGGTCCCGCGCCCAGGCCGAAAGGAGCCGGCAGGTGCGGGGCCGCGTAACCGGTCGGGGCGAGGGACCGGCGGGCCGCGCCCGGGTCCAGGCCCCGGGCGGTGTCGATCACCGCGCGGGCGGGGGCCCGGAAGGTCTCGGCCTCGGGCGGCAGCTCCATCCGCAGCTCGCGCCGGGCGCCGTCACCGGCGAGGCGTACCGCCCGCAGCCGGTGGGTGTCGCCGGCGCCCAGGAGCTGGCGGGCGACGACGGCCCGGCGCAGATACAGGTGGGCGTCGTGTTCCCAGGTGAAGCCGATGCCGCCGAGGATCTGGATGCAGTCCTTGGCGCCGGAGCAGGCCGCGTCCACGGCGGTGGCGGCGGCGAGGGACGCGGCCAGGCCCCGCACCTCGGCGGGCTCGCCCATGGCCCGGGCCGCGTCCCAGACCAGCGCGCGGGCCTGCTCCAGGCGTACGAGCATGTCCGCGCACAGGTGCTTGACCGCCTGGAACCGGCCGATGGGCCGGCCGAACTGCTCGCGCACCTTGGCGTGTTCGGTCGCGATCTCCAGGGTGCGGGCCGCCGTGCCGCAGGACTCGGCGGCGAAGAGGACGGCTGCGAGATCGCGGACCAGGGTCGGTTCCAGGTCCAGGACCCGGTCCACGGGGACCAGGACGCCCTCGGCCCGCACCTCGGCGGTGGGCCGGGTCGGGTCGGTGCCGTGGTGGGTGCGGACGCGCAGCGCCCCGGCGTCCACCGCGAGCCACAGCGTGCGGTGGTGCGCCTCGGCCGCGAGGATCACCAACTCGGCCTGCCCGGCGCCCAGTACGGGCGGCGCGGTGCCGTCGAGGAGCCAGCCGCCCGCGCCCTCGACGGCGTGGAGCGTGCCCGCGCCGAGCGCCACGGCCGCCGCCTGGCGCCCCTCGGCGATGTCCGCGACGAGGGCGTCCTGCCGCCCGTCGCGGCGCAGCAGCTCGGCCGCGAGCACCGAGGGCAGATAGGGGCCCGGCAGCAGTCCGCGCCCCGCCTCCTCCAGGACGACGGCGAGCTCCACGAGGCCGCCCCCGCCGAACGCCTCGCCGAGGTGGATGCCGAGTAGCCCCTGTTCGGCGAGGCCGTCCCAGAACTGCGGGCGGGCCTGTGCGGCCCCGGGCGCGTCCAGGAGCCCGCGCACCTTCTCGACCGGCACGGCCCGTGCGAGCCAGCCGCGCGCCGCCTCGGCCAGTTCCCGCTGTTCCTGCGTGATCGCGATGCCCATGGACGCCCTCACCCGTCGCCGGTCCGGAAGAACGGCGCAAGACTAGAACACGTTTCAATCTGACGGAAGGTCAGATGACCGTGAGCTTGCGGGACCGGCCCACCACCCCGCCCACCTGGGGCGCCCCCGACGGCGTACGGCACCATGGACCGCCCACACACCTACGACCCAAAGGAGCAGGGCCGTGGCCACTCCCAAGCCCCAGATCCTGGCCGCCTTCGAGGCGGCCAAGGGCTTCATGCCGGTACGCGAAGGGCTCGCCCTGTACGAGGCGGCCGCCGCGGCCGGGGCGCTCGGGCTGCCGCTCCTGGAGGTCGGCACGTACTGCGGGCGCTCCACGGTCCTGCTCGCCGAGGCCGCCCGCGAGAGCGGCACCGTCGCGGTCACCGTCGACCACCACCGCGGCAGCGAGGAGCAGCAGCCGGGCTGGGACTTCCACGACCCGACGGTGGTCGACCCGGAGGTGGGCCGGATGGACACGCTGCCCACCTTCCGGCGGACCCTGCACGCGGCGGGCCTGGAGGACCACGTGATCGCGGTGGTCGGGCACTCCCCGCAGGTGGCGCGGGTGTGGGGCGGCCGGCTCGGCTTCGTCTTCATCGACGGCGGGCACACCGACGAGCACGCGAACGCCGACTACGAGGGCTGGGCGCCCAAGCTCGCCGAGGGCGGCACGCTCGTCATCCACGACGTCTTCCCGGACCCGCTGGACGAGTTCACCGGCCAGGCCCCGTACCGCGTGTATCTGCGGGCCCTGGAGTCCGGCGCGTTCACCGAGGTCTCGGCGACCGACTCCCTGCGCGTCCTGCGCCGCACGTCCGCCGCGCTGTGACACGTCGCGGCGCCGGGTGCCGGGGCCCGGGAGAAGCGCGCGGCTAGCATCGGCTCGTGTCGTACGACAGCGAGTCATCGAATCAGGACAGCCGGTCGCGCCGCGTGCGCGGCCGGGCCCTCGTCGCCCTCGCCGCGCTGGCGCCGACCGCCCTCGCGGGCTGGCTCGTCTGGCAGGCGATGAGCGGGACCGGCGGCCATGACGACAAGCCGCCACAGGTCCTGCCCCTGCCCAGCCCCACCCAGCAGTCCGCGCGCCCCGGGACCGGCGGCCCGACCGCGACGGGCGCCACCGGCGCCCCCTCCCCCTCGGCCCCGGCGGGCGGCGGAACCGGTACCGGAACGCTGGCCGGAAAGACCGTCGTCATCGACCCGGGTCACAATCCGAATAATTTCCGGCATACAAAAGAGATCAATGAGCCGGTGGACATCGGAACGAACGAGAAGGAATGCGACACCACCGGCACCGAGACCAACGACGGTTATACGGAAGCCGAGTTCACCCTCGATGTGTCGCACCGGATCAGGGCGATCCTCGAAAAGCAGGGCGCGAAGGTGGTCTTCACGCACGACGGCGACCGGACATTCGGCCCGTGCGTGGACGAGCGGGCCCGGATCGGGAATCGGGCGAAGGCGGATGCCGTCGTATCGGTGCACGCGGACGGCGCGGCCCAGGGTCAGCGCGGCTTCCACGTCATCCTGCCCGCCAAGGTGAAGGGCGGCGGCGCCGACACCGCCCCGATCGTGGGGCCTTCGCGTGAACTCGGTGTGCGGATCGCGGGGAAGTTCGTCCTGGACACGGGCATGAACGCCTCCAACTACGTGGGCGACGGCACCGCCCTCGACACCCGCAGCGACCTCGGCGGCCTCAACCTGTCGACCGTCCCCAAGGTGTTCATCGAGTGCGGGAACATGCGCGATTCCCGGGATTCGGCGCTCCTCAAGAGTGCGGACTGGCACCAGAAGGCGGCTCAGGGCATCGCCGACGGCATTACGGCCTTCCTGGGCGGGTAGGCTCCCGACCCGCCGTACGGCCCACAGTTCCAGACGATAGATTCATCCGCACAGGGGGAACCACCTAGAGCTTCACGCCGTGTGCACGTACACCGGCGGCAGCGATGACCGCCCCGACGAGACGACACAAAAGAGGACTTTTACGTGAACATCCGCTCCCTCACACGAGGCGACGGCGTGGTGATCGGTGCAGCGGTGGTGCTGTTCATCGCCTCGTTCCTGAATCTCACGTCCGCTCCGAGCTGCTCGGGCCAGTTCTGCCCCCCGAACCAGGACGCTCCGAACGCCTGGGACTCGCTCTCGCTCCTGATGAGCATGTTCCTGGCCGGCATCATCGGTGCGGTGCTCGTCGTCGTCGGCCGTTCGCTGCCGGAGCCGAAGAAGGTCGCGGGTCTCGACCTCACGCAGTTCGGTGTGGCGTTCACGATCTTCGCCGCGTGGACCGCGTTCTGGACGATCATCGACGCCCACAACTCCGGCGCCGGCATGATCCTCGGCCTGATCGCCGCCCTGGTCCTGGCCGCGGCCGCCGTGGCCTCGCCGCTCGTCGCCGCGCTGAAGGCACCGCTCATGGGCGCCCCGAGCCCGGCCGTCGCCCCGCAGGGCTACGGCTACCCGGGCGCGCCCCAGCCGGCCAGTGGCTACGGCTACCCCGGCGCCGCCCAGCAGCCCTACGGCGCACAGCCCGGCGACCCGAGCCTCGGCGGCCACCCGCACGCCCAGGCACCCGCCCAGGCCCAGCCGTTCGGCGCGCAGGCTCCGGCCGCCGCCGAGCCGCACACGGACGGCCAGGCGCAGCCCGCCGCCGCTCCGGCCGGCGACTTCGCCCCGTTCTGGTTCGCGGTCCCCGTCGCCCGCCCGCTGTACGCGGAGGACGGCTCGCCCACCCCGATCGCCGAACTGGCCCCCGGCACCTGGTACTTGGCCGTGGACCAGCGCGGTCCCGGCCTGGTCGCCCAGACGCAGGACGGCCGCCGCGGTGTCCTCCAGGACACCACCGGCATCCAGCGCGGCTGATCACCCCGTAGCGCTCCGACGGCCCCCCGCCCCTTCCGGGCGGGGGGCCGTTGCCCTACAGTCCCCTGACGGATCGTCAGATCGCTGGGAGGGGACGGCACATGCGCCTGGGACTCGCACTCGGCTACTGGGGGCGCGGACCGAACCCCGCCCACCTCGAACTCGCCCGCGCGGCCGAGGAGTTCGGCTACCACTCGGTGTGGACCGCGGAGGCCTGGGGCTCGGACGCCTTCACCCCGCTGACCTGGATCGCCGCGCACACCTCGCGCATCCGGCTCGGCACCGCCGTCGCGCAGATGGCGGCGCGCACCCCCACCGCCACCGCCATGCACGCCCTCACCCTCGACCACCTCTCGGGCGGCCGGATGATGCTGGGCCTCGGGCTCTCGGGACCGCAGGTGGTGGAGGGCTGGTACGGCAGGCCGTTCCCGTCGAGCCCGCTCACCGCGACCCGCGAGTACGTCGAGGTGATCCGCCAAGTGCTGCGCCGCGAAGGCCCGGTGGAGCTCGACGGACGCTTCCACTCGCATCCCTACACGGGCGCGGACGGCACGGGCCTCGGCAAGCCCCTCAAGGCCATCACCCATCCCCTGCGCCCCGACATCCCCGTACTCCTGGGCGCCGAGGGCCCCAAGAACATCGCCCAGACCACCCGCATCGCGGACGGCTGGCTCCCGCTGTACTGGTCGCCGACCCGCACGGCCGTCTACGAGGCCTCGCTCGCGGGGCTGCGCGAGGGCTTCCTGGTGGCCCCCATGGTGCGGGCCCACGTCTGCGACGACATAGCCGAGGGGCTGCTCCCGGTGAAGGCGATGCTGGGCTTCTACATCGGCGGCATGGGCCACGCGGCCCGCAACTTCCACGCCGACCTGATGGCGCGCATGGGCTACGGGGACGCCGCCCGCCGCATCCAGGAGCTGTTCCTCGCGGGCCGCCGGGAGGAGGCGGTGCTCGCCGTGCCGGACGCGTTCGCCGACGAGATCTCCCTGGTGGGCCCGCGTCAACGCATCGCGGAACGGCTGGAGTTGTGGCGCAAGGGCCCGGTGACGGACCTGTTGGTCACCTCACCGGACCCCTTGACGCTGCGCACGATGGCGGAGCTCAACTCCTAGCGCCGCATCAGCCGCCGGCGAGCTGACCGGCGGAGGGCACCTGGTCCTTGACCGGTGCGCCTGCCTTCTGGCCCGCGTCCTTGACGCCGTTGATCATGTTCTCGAACATGCCGACGTCGCTGTCGTTCGCGTCGCCCTTGCGCAGCTTGCCGCCCAGGTTCTTGAGCGAGTCGATGCCCGAGGTGAGGGGCGCCACGGCCTTGGAGAGCAGCGGGTCGCCCTTGGCGTTCTCCGTCGCCGCCTTCAGGCGGTTGTACGTGAACGCACCGGCCAGACCGGCCTTGACGAGGGCGAACGTACGGCCCTTCGCGCCCTTCTTGAACTTGCCCGCCTTGTACGGCTTGATGATCCACTGGTAGGCGGCGCCCGCCGCGAGTCCGGCGTTGGCGACGAAGCGCGTCTTGGCGAGCTTCTGCCGCTCCGCCGACGCGCTCGGCGAGGGGGTGCTCTCGGCCGCCGTGAGGGCGGCGCTCTGGGTGGAGCTGGTCGCTCCTCCGCAGGCGGTCGTCGGCACCAGGACGGCGCAGGACAGGACGACCGCCACGATTATGCGGCGGATGGGGAACGTACTGGGCACGATGACCTCCGGGGGATGTTTCGGCCTCCCCGGCAGCCTCACCCGCCCCACCCCACTGCGCCACCCGGGCGACTCCGTACGGGTCGCCCCGGCCGTGGCCGCGCGTCCGCGTACGGGTTCGGGGCCGGCCGCGCGGACGTGGGCGTACGGGGCGCTACCCGCAGCAGTAGGGCGCGAGGCCCCTGGGGAGGCGCTCGCCGCCGAACACCGCACCGGTCGCCTCGTCGCCGCCGAGGGCCGCCACCGCGAGCAGCAGCGAGCCCGCCGTCCACGTGGTCAGCTCCTCGGGCCACACCGCGCGGTTGCCCTCGAAGACGTAGCCCGTCCAATACATGCCCGTCGCGGGGTCGCGCAGGTGCTGGATCGACTGGAGGACCTCAAGGGCCCGGTCGGACTCGCCGGTCGCCCACAGCGCGAGGGCCAGCTCGCAGCTCTCGCCGCCGGTGACCCACGGGTTGGGCAGCACACAGCGCACCCCGAGGCCGGGCACCACGAAGTCGTCCCACATCGCGTCGATGCGGGCCTTGGCCTCCGCGTCGGTGAGGGCGCCGCCCAGGACCGGGTAGTACCAGTCCATCGAGTAGCGGGACTTGTCGAGGAAGCGCTCGGGGTGGTGCTGGATGGCGTGCGCGAGCGCGCCCGCCGCCAACTCCCAGTCGGGCTGCGGCTCTTCGCGCTGTTCGGCGATGGCGAGCGCGCAGCGTAGGGCGTGGTGGACCGAGGAGCTGCCGGTGAGCAGCGCGTCGGTGACGGCGGTGCCGTCCTCCTCGCGCTTCCAGCCGATCTGCCCGCCGCTCTGCTGGAGCGCGAGGACCCACTCGACGGCCGCGAAGACCTTGGGCCACATGCGGTCGAGGAAGGTGTCGTCGCCGGTGGCGAGGTAGTGGTGCCACACCCCGACCGCCATGTAGGCGACGAAGTTGGACTCGCGGCAGCGGTCGGTGACCCGGTCGTGCTCGCCGTCGTGGTAGGCGGCGTACCAGGAGCCGTCGTCGTTCTGGTGCCGGGCCAGCCAGTCGTAGGCGCGCTCGGCGGCGGCGTGCTCGCCCGCCGCGTCGAGCGCCATCGCGGCCTCGGTGTGGTCCCAGGGGTCCAGGTGGTGGCCGCGGAACCAGGGGATGGCGCCGTCGGGCCGCTGCGCGGCGAGCAGCGCCGCGACCGTCTGCCCGGCCTGGCCCGCGGTGAGCACCCCGGGCAGGACGAGGTGTTCGGTGCGCTCCGGAGAGGTCATTTGGCGGCGCTCACGGGCAGGTGCGGCTTGGTCGCGTACGCCACGAAGCTCTTGCCGACGACCGGGTTGAGCGCCCGCTCGGCGAGCCGGGTGACCGTGCTGATGCCGGGCGTCTTCATGATGTCCCAGACCAGGAGCTGGTGGTACGCCTTCACCGGCAGCGCCTTGTCGTTGTCGACGCCGAAGGCGCACTTGAGCCACCAGTAGGGCGAGTGCAGCGCGTGCGCGTGGTGGGTGCCGTACGGCTTGAGGCCGGCCTGCCGCATCTTGCCGATGAGCTCGTCCGCCTTGTAGATGCGGATGTGGCCGCCCTCGACCTCGTGGTACGCGTCGGACAGCGCCCAGCACACCTTCTCGGGCCCGTAGCGCGGCACGGTCACCGCGATGCGGCCGCCGGGCCGCAGGACGCGGACCATCTCGGCGAGCACGCCCTTGTCGTCGGGGATGTGCTCCATGACCTCGGAGATGATCACGACGTCGAAGGACTCGTCGGGGAAGGGGAGGTTGAGCGCGTCACCCTCCATCGCGGTGGCGGTGGCCCCCTCGGGCGCCTCGCCCGCCTCCTTCATGGCGGCGAACCACTTGGCGACCTCGCGGATCTCCTCGGCGTTCTGGTCGAGCGCCACGACCTGGGCGCCGCGCCGGTAGCACTCGAAGGCGTGCCGGCCCGCGCCGCAGCCCAGGTCGAGCACGCGGTCGCCCGGGGCGAGCGGGAAGCGGGAGAAGTCGACGGTCAGCACGGGGTCTGCCCTTTCCGATGGAGATCACCTGTGGCCGCGGTACGGCCGGTCGTCGTGGGCGCGGGGCGCCCGGTCACCTGGCGGGCTTCCGGGCCGAACGGCCCTGCGCCTCGATCGCCTCGCGGTAGAGCTCGGCGGTGCCCCGGGCGGCGCGGGCCCAGGTGAAGCGTTCCAGGACCCGCTCGCGGCCGGCCGCGCCGAGCCTGGCCCGCAGGTCCGGGTCCCCGAGGAGGCGGGCGAGCCCGGCCGCCAGCGCCCCCGCGTCGCCGGGCGGCACCGCGAGGCAGGTCTCGCCGTCGGCGCCGGCGACCTCGGGGATCGCCCCGCCGGTCGTGGCGAGCAGCGGGGTGCCGGTCGCCATGGCCTCGGCGGCGGGCAGCGAGAAGCCCTCGTACAGCGAGGGCACACAGCTGATCTGCGCGGAGCGTACGAGGTCGACGAGTTCGGCGTCGGTGATGCCCTTGACGAACTGGACGGCGTCGCCGAGCCCGTACTTCTCGATGGCGTGGGCCACCGGGCCGTCCTCGGCGCGCTTGCCGACGACGACGAGGTGGGCCCCCGGGTGCTCGGTGCGCAGCTTGGCGAGGGCCTCGACGAGGAAGACCAGGCCCTTGAGGGGCACGTCCGCGCTGGAGGTGGTCACGATCCGGCCGGGCACCTCGGCGACGGCCGGGTCCGGCGACCACAGGGTGGTGTCGGCGCCGATGTGCACCACCTTGATGCGGTCCTCGCGCACCCCGAGGTGGTCGACGATCTCGCCCTTGGAGGTGCCGGAGACGGTGAGCACCGACGGCAGCCGGCGGGCGACCCGCTTCTGCATCCGCGTGAAGCCGTACCAGCGGCGCACCGAGGCGCGGCGCTTCCAGTCGGGTGCCGCGTCCAGTTCGAGCCTGCGGTCGACGGTGATGGGGTGGTGGATCGTGGTGACCAGGGGCGCGCCGACATCGCCGAGCAGGCCGTAGCCGAGCGTCTGGTTGTCGTGGACGACGTCGAACTCGCCACGCCGGGCGGCCAGATGGCGCCGGGCGCGCAGTGAGAAGGTGAGCGGCTCGGGGAAGCCGCCGGTGCGCATGGCGGCGACCTCCAGGCGGTCGATCCAGTCCCGGTACTCGTCCTTGGCGGGCGTGCGGAAGGGATCGGGCGAGCGGTAGAGGTCGAGGCTCGCGAGCTCGGTCAGGGGTACGCCCTCGTCGAGCACGGGGTACGGCTGCGCGCCGATGACCTCCACGCGGTGCCCGAGCCGGGCGAGTTCGCGCGAGAGGTGGCGCACGTAGACGCCCTGGCCGCCGCAGAACGGGTTCCCCTTGTAGGTGAGGAGCGCGATCCGTAGCGGGCGCTCGGCCGCACGGTCGGCGCCCCCGGCGCGGGGGCTTGCCTCTATGGCCTCAGCGGTCACACGCGGCCCCCTTCATCACTGCGTTTCGCCGGAGCGTAACCGCTCGCGCTAATCTAGAACAAGTTCCAGACTTGGTCCTTCTTGAGCGTACTTCGATCACTCAAGGAGCATCGAATCTACCGGCAGGTAGCGCGACTGTAAGAGCCGGATCAGGTGATTCGCGCCACGGCGGGGCCCCTGCCATGCTGGGCCGCCGAACACCGTGGCAGAGAACCGGACAAACGGAACGGGACACATGACAGCGGAAGCCAAGGCGGCCACCCCGGCCACCCCTCCCCTGACGGAACGCCAGGAGGCCCGGCGCCGTCGCATCCTGCACGCGAGCGCCCAGCTGGCCAGCCGCGGCGGCTTCGACGCGGTGCAGATGCGCGAGGTGGCCGAGGCCGCGGGGGTAGCGCTCGGCACCCTGTACCGCTACTTCCCTTCCAAGATCCATCTCCTGGTCGCCACGATGCAGGACCAGCTCCAGCACCTGCACGGCACCCTGCGCAAGCATCCGCCGTCCGGCGCGGGGTCGGCCGAGCGGGTGGCCGAAACCCTCATGCGGGCCTTCCGCGCGCTCCAGCGCGAGCCGCACCTGGCGGACGCGATGGTGCGCGCCCTCACCTTCGCGGACCGCTCGGTGAGCCCCGAGGTCGACACGGTCTCGCGGCAGACCACGGCGATCATCCTGGACGCGATGGGGCTCGAACACCCCACCCCCGAGCAGCTCTCGGCGGTCCGGGTCATCGAGCACACCTGGCACTCGGCCCTGATCACCTGGCTCTCGGGCCGGGCGTCCATCGCGCAGGTCAAGATCGACATCGAAACGGTCTGCAAACTGATCGACCTGACAACCCCGGCGAAGCCCCACCGCCCGTAGCCCCGCCGGGCCTACAACCCCCTGTTGGCCAACCCCGCCAGGGGCTCACCCCCCTGCCCGCAAGCCCCGCCGGAGCCCGCAACCGCTGCCGGGCCAACCCCGCCAGGGGCGCGGGGAACTGCGCGGCCGGCCACGCACGGTCCGCAGCCGAAAAGTCGCCCACCCCACGCACTGGGCACCCCAGTAGTCCCTCACCTGCGGACCGGTGGGGCCCGTTCGCGCAGTTCCCCGCGCCCCCAGGGGGCGACAGCGAGCCCGGGTCGCGCCCTCAGGGAAACTCAGCCCAAGGGTGCACCCCCAGGGAGCTGGGGCGGAGGCGGCCCCAAGGGCGCGGCGCCCCCGGGGCCAGGGGGGACTGAGGGGCGACCGGCACTCGCCGCATGCGCCCGGTGGCGCGTGCCGCGCCCCCCGTGCGCGGGTACGCGCCCCCGGTGCCCCCCATCGATCTGTTCGGCCGGACCATGTCAGGGGTAACCGGCGCCCAGAATCGTTGCGCGCCCAACCAAGGCGCCGGTAGCGGTGGGGCCAGAAGGAGCTGTAAACGTGATCCGGTTACTTCTCGTGCACGACTCGTGCCTGTTGAGGTCGGCCCTGGCCGACCGTCTCGCACGCGAACCCGACCTCGAGGTTCACCACGCACCATGGCGCGGCGCCCCGGCGCTGGCGCGATTACTGAGCCCGGACGTCTGCGCGGCCGACCTGGACTGTTCGGAGTCCTATGGAATCGCACCGCTCGGCGAACTGGCCGGCTGCCGTCCCGGCACCGGCAAGAGCCGACTCCTGGTGCTGGCCGACGCCCATCGTCCGGGACCGCTGAAGCGGGCGGCCGACGCCAATGCCCGGGGCTATGTGGACAAGGGGGGCACGCCGGAGCACTTGATATTCGCCATCAGACAGGTGGCCGAGGGGAAACGGTTCGTCGACGACTCGCTCGGCTTCAGTTTCCTCAGGGCCGCCGAAATGCCCCTCACCCGCCGCGAGTTGAGCGTTCTCTCACTCGCCGCCGAAGGAGCCTCGGTCTCCGACATCGCGCACCGGCTCCATCTTTCCAACGGCACCGTACGCAATTACATGGCCGCCATCACCCGCAAGACCGGGGCCCGCAACCGGGTCGACGCGATAAGGATCTCCCAGGGGGAGGGATGGGTGTGAGGGACCGGAACCGGCTCCGGTGAGGTCCCGGTAGAACGCGGAGCGGGCCAGGAGTTCCTCGTGGGTGCCCAGTTCGGCGTGCGCCCCGTCCATCAGGAGCACCCGGTCCGCGCGCCGGGCGGAGCCGGTGCGATGGGCGACCACGACGAGGGTGCGCCCGGTGAACGCCCGCTCCGCGCGCGCCTCGGCGGCCGGGTCCAGATGACAGGTCGCCTCGTCGAGCAGGACGAGCGGCGCGGGCGCGGCATGGGCCCGCGCGAGCGCGAGGAGCTGGCGCTCGGCGTTGGAGAGCCCGGCGGGTTCGAGTACGGCGTCAAGCCCGCCGAGGCGCGCGAGGAGCGCACCCGCGCCTACCGCCTCCGCCGACGCCAACAGCACGTCATCCGAGGGAAGTCGAGGGCAGAAGTAGCCGAGGTTCTCCCGCAGGGTGGCGGTGAAGACGTACGCCTCCTGCGGTACGAGGACCCGCTCACAGCCCGTCGCCACCGCCCCGGCGTCCGGTCGCAGCACCCCGGCGATCAGCGCGAGCAGGGTGGACTTGCCGATGCCGCTGGGCCCGGCGACGGCGAGCCGCTCACCGGCCGGCACCGCGAGGTCGAGCCGGTCGAGGACGGGGGCCGCGCCGGGCCCGTACGCGAAGACGACGCCGCTGAGCCGCACCGGCCACGCCCCGTTGCCGGGGACCGGCTTCGCCGGACGCGCCGGCTCCCCCGCCGTCAGCCTGCGCAGGACGACGGTGAGGCGGGCGCCCGAGGTGCCGAGGCCCTGCACCAGGGCCTGGAGGGCGGGCAGCAGCGACTGGGTGAGGTAGGCGAGCGCACCGGCCAGGCCGCCCGCGGTGACCCCGTGCCGCAGCAGCCAGGGCGCGGCGACCAGGAGCAGCACCAGGGGCAGCCGGCCGCCGATGCCCACGGCGAAGGTCCGGGCCATGCCCCAGTACGCCAGTGAGCGCGCCGCGCGGTACTCCTCGTCGATACGGGCCCCGGCGCTCGCGGCGGCGCGCTCCTGGGCCCCCGACGCCGCGATGTCCCTCAACCCGCTCGCGGTCAGGCCGAGTTCGGCGGCCAGCCGTTCGTCGGCGGCGAGGAAGCGCTCCTGGCGGCGGGCGAGCGGGCCGAGCGTCACGGCGAAGAGCGCGAGGCCCGCGAGGAGGGGGCCGCCGACCACCGCGAGCAGGACCGGGGCGAGGGCGAAGAGGCCGAAGAGGGCGCCGGCGGCGGTGAAGACGAAGGTCCGGGCGACCAGGACGAGCCCCGCGAGGGTGTCGCGGGCCAGTTCCACCTGCTGGGTGAGGCGGGACAGGGCGGCGTCGTCCGCCTCGCGCAGCCCGCGCGTCACCACCGCCCGCACGAGTTCGTCCCGTACGGGCTCGACGAAGGCGGCGACGGCCCCGTACACCCGGCGGGTGCCCAGGGCGCCGGCGAAGACGGCGGCCGCGGCGGCCGCGAGCCAGCCGATGCCGGTGGCGGCGCGGCCCGCGAGGAAGCCGTCGTCCAGGGCGCGGGCGAGGGCGAAGCCGAGCAGGAACGTCTGGGCCGATTCGAGCAGCGACCATCCGGCCAGGCGCAGGAGCACCCGCCTGCGCCGCCTCAGCAGAGCCATCAGCACGAGGCGTCGACCTCCCCGAACACCGCGCGGTAGTCGGGGTGTTGACGGAGTTCGCGGTGGGGGGCGAAGGCGCGCAGGCGGCCGTCCTCCAGCCACACCACGAGGTCCGCGCGGGCCGCCGTCGAGGCCCGCAGGGCGATGATGAGGTGGGTGCCGCTGCCGTGCAGCAGGGCCTGGGAGACCTTGAGTTCGGTGGCCGAGTCGAGGCTGGAGGTGGCGTCGTCGAGGATCAGCAGGCGGCCGGGGTGGGCGAACGCCCGTGCCAGGCCCAGGCGTTGGGCCTCCCCGCCGGAGAGCGGGGCGCTCGCGCAGGGAGTGGCGTAGCCGTCCGGCATCGTGGCGATGAAGGCGTCGGCGCAGGCGTCCCGGGCGGCGGCCCGCACCGCCGCGCCCCCGGGGTCCTCGGCCCCGTACGCGATCGTGCCGCCCACCGTCGCGCCGAGCAGGACGGGCCGGGCGAAGGCGTAGCCGACCGCGCGCCGCAGCTCGTGCCGGGCGAGCGAGGGCAGCGGCACCCCGTCGAGGGCCACCGTGCCGGACTCCGGGTCGGCCAGGCGCCCCGCGACGGCCGCGAGGGCGGACTTGCCGCTGCCGGAGCGTCCGACCACGGCGACGACGGCTCCGCCCGGCACCGTCAGGTCCAGGCCGCGCAGCGGGCCGTGGGTGACTCTCCGCAGGGTCAACTCGCCTTCTCCTGGCGCCAGTTCACGACTTCCGTAGGTCGTGACCGGGGCGGCCAGGACGTCCTGGAGGCGGGCCACCGCGGTGCGCCCGCGGGTCAGGGTGTTGACCATGCCGACCAGGGCGCCGGTACCGGTGGCGAGCGCCGCGTAGCGCCAGGCGGCGAGCAGGCCGCCGACGCTGAGGTCGCCGTGGGCGACGCGCAGACCGGCGACCGCGAGGACCGCGAGCTGGAGCAGCGGCAGGAGGATCGCGGCCTGGGCGGTGGAGCGGCCGAGGACCTCCCACATGCGGTGGCCCTGGCGGGAGAGTTCGGGCAGCGGCGCCAGGATGCGCTCGGCGTCGCGTTCGGGGTGTCCGGCGGCGGCGATCGTGCGGGCGCCGCGCACCGCTTCGAGCATCCGGCCCGCGATCTCGCCCTGGGTGTGCAGATATCCGGCGCTGCTGGCGCCGGAGCCACGTACGAACACCTTCAGGAGCACGGCGAACAGCGGCATCCCGGCCAGCACCACAAGGGCGGTCCACCAGTCGGTGAGGGCGAGCGCGACCAGGCCGCCGACCGGTGTGACGACGGCCGCGAGGATGCCCGCGACCGAGACGGGCACGGTCGCCCCCTGGACCGCGTTCCCGGTGAGCCGGGCCACCAACTCGCCCTCGGAGCAGGCCTGTCGGGTGCCCGCGTCCAGGACGTGGCCGAGGACCCGGCGCCGGATCCAGGCGGCGCTGCGGGCGGTGGCGGTGGCCGTGACGGCGGATTCGAGAGCGCCGATGAGGACGGCGAGGACGGTGAGTGCGACGCACAGGGCGACCCAGGGCCCGGCCTGGGTCTGCCGTCCGGCGAGGAGCAGGTCGAGGGCGCGGCCGAGGGCGGCGGGCAGGGCGAGGGCGGCACCGGCCGAGGCGCAGCTGAGCAGAAGGATCAGGGTGCCGGGGCCGGCGCTCTGCCGGACGGTCTCACGCAACAGCAAAGCGGCCTCCCGCGTGCGGCGGCCCCGGCCGGCGAGCGGTGCCGGGCGGGGCCGCGTCGTTCACTGCGTCACCGGAACTGCGCGGTGATGACAGGCGGTGATTACAGGCAGAGCGTCAGGCTGGCGACGCTGTCACAGAGCAGGAGGCTCAGCGAGCTTCCGCCGCCACCGTGACCGCCGTGGCCGCCGCCGTCGCCCTCGTCGATGTCGAGCTCAACTTCGAGGTTCTGCAGGTCCAGAAGGGACATTGCTTTCTCCTTTGTCGGCGATGTGCGAGCCGTCCGTGGGGGACGGGGTTTGTTCAGCCCCGGATGGGGCCGTCTGTGGGGCCGCCCGGTGGGGCGGCGGGGGCGGGCGCCAGGAAGGGCAGTCCGACGGGCCGGTCGGCGAGGGCCGCGCCGAGCGCCAGGAGGCAGCCCGCCGTGCCGGTCGCGAGGTCCATGGACAGGCGCATCATCTGGTCGCCGGGGAAGGCGAGTTGGCCTTCGTAGGGCAGTGCGTACCAGCCGAGGTGGCGGACCTGCTCGTCCGTCCAGGCGCGCGGCGCCCCGGTCCTCGCCAGGTGGAGCACCATTCCGGCGCGCCCGTTGAAGAGGCCGGACTGCGCGTAGTACCGGGAGCGCGCGGCGGGCAGGATCTTGTCCCGCGCCTCGCGGAACGCCTCGTCGGGCCGGTGCGCGAGGTAGTCGTCGAGGACGGCGGCGATGCCGACGCTGCCCCCGCCGAGGTAGGGGAGGGTGCGCGTGGTGTCGTTGACGACGAGGGTGCCGGCCGGGTTGGTGAGGCAGCGGCCGAGGTCGCGGCGCAGTTCCTCGGCGGCCCGGTCGAGCAGCGCGGGGTCGCCGGTGGACTCGTAGAGGCGGATGAAGAACAGCGCGGGCCCGGTGGCGCCGTGCAGCAGCCCGGCCCTGCGGCCCTCGCCGGTGCGCGTCGCCAGCAGCTGGGCCGCTTCCAACGCCTGTTCCTTGTAGCCGAGTCGGTCGAGCACGAGGCCGAGTCCCGCTATGCCGCCGTGCAGTTCGGGGGCGAGGCGCTGCCAGTTCTCGGTCAGGACGGTGTCGATCAGCGCGTGGGCGCGGTCGGTGTGGCCGAGCCGGTCGAGTACGTACGCGACTCCGGCGAGCCCGTCGTAGAGGCCGAGCGGGGTGCCGTTCGGCGGCGGGTCGGTGTGGGCGAGCAGCCACTGTTCGCCCTCGGGACATCGCTCGGCGCCGGTCTCTGCGAGCGCGTGGAGCACTCCGGCGGCGCCGTGCGCGAGGCCGAGGCCGCCACCCTCGGTGAACTGGGCTATGTCGCCGGGGAAGAGGCGGTCGTCGCGGTCGGGGGTGGCCGAGGCGAGGATGGCGCGGACCATGGAGTCCCGGCTCGCGGGCCAGTCGCCCGGCTCCACCGGCAGGCACCCGCCGTCTCGTACGCCCTCGCCCTCGATCACCCGGACCGCCTCGTCGAGGTAGCCGGCGGGCAGGCTGGGGAACTGGGACGTGGCGATCTCGGCGAGGTGCGCGGCCTTGGCGCGGTCGATCACGAGCAGGCTCGTCATCGGCACGAACAGCGCGATCCGCAGGCAGGCCAGCGCGTAGCGGTCCACGTCGAAGCCCTTGCGGTCAAGGGGCGCGATGAAGCCGGGGTGGGCCATGGACTGGCCGATGTGGTCGTCGACGGGCAGCGCGGCCTCGAAGTCCAGGAGGTGTACGCCCTGTTCGTCGGGGTCGACCATGATGTTGAACAGGTGCAGGTCGTTGAAGACGACGCCCCGCTCGTGGACGGCGGCCACCGCGTCCTCGGTCGCCTTCAGGATGCGCAGCGCCCACCGGGTGTACTCGGCGACCGCCTCGGGGTCGGGTTCGACGCCGATGAGCGGATGGCGGTGGGCGAAGAAGGAGTTGAGGCTGCGCCCTTCGAGGAAGTCCATCACCAGGAAGCGGTGCTCGCCGAGGGTGAACCAGTCGCGTACGCCCGGCGCGACGCCGGTCCCCGCGACCTGTTCCAGGGCGGCCCTCTCGCGTTCCAGGCGGGCCACGGCGTCGGCGCCGTCGGCGGCGAGCCCGGCGTACGGCCTGGCCTCCTTGAGGACGACCTTCTCCCCGGTACGGGTGTCGGTCCCGGCGTAGACGCCGCCGCCGTTGGAGAAGTGCAGGGCGCGTTCGATGCGATAGGGCAGGTCACCGGTGCCGGTCGCGTTGCGGGCCGCGAGGTGCGGCGCGAGGAACTCCGGCAGGGGCACCCAGTCGGGCAGGTGGAAGACGGGGTCGCGGCGGTCGGGCACGAGGACGCCGTCCGCGTTCTCGATCGCGGTGACCAGCGTGCCGTTCTCGTCGACGCAGTGCCGCTTGGTGAAGCCGCCGTAGCGGACGTAGAGCGGTCCCTCGCCCCAGCGCAGATCGCTCAGGACGTACGGTCCCGGCTCCCCCGCGAGCAGGTCGCCCAACTCCGTGAGTATCAGGTGGAATTCGGCCTCGTCGGCCGGGTAGACCGTGACGAACTTCCCGCTGGAGCCGCGGCCCGCGTACTTGGAGTTGCGCAGGTGCAGCGGCCGGCGTCCGGGCACGAACTTGAACGGGATGGCGCGCGGGACGCAGTAGTCCCACACGTGCTCGGCGACCTTCTCGGCGTTGTCCAGACAGGCGGAGACGTGGATCTTCCAGCCCTGCTGGGGCCGCACCCTGCGCCCGGGTATGCCCTCCGGGCTGAAGTGCAGCCAGTCACCGGCGAGCTGGGACGTCCAGCCCTCGGGTGCGGGGCGCTCCGCGATCTCGAAGAGCGGCACCCGGGCACCGGTGCGCGAGGAGGACAAGCGGTCCGGGGTCTCGTAGAAATTCCTGTCCGCCAGACAGAAGACCTCGTACCGCTTGTCCATCGTGCCTCCCCCTCGACCACTCGACGTCATGACCTCGAGTGGTGCTCCCCCTCGACGGCGTGGCCCTGACTTTTCCACCCGCCGACGGGCCGGGACAGTCACGCGTGTCATCAGGTCACCGTGCGCTACGCATGGATCAACCTGTGTTCGCAGGGTTCGAACAGACGCGAGCCATAAGGGAGTTGGAGCCCGCGCGGTGGAGCTATTCCTCGGGCGGGAACACGGGCTCCCGGGAGTCGAGCAGGGTGATCAGGATGGCCTCGACCGGGCAGCCCTCGGCAGCGGCCAGGATCTGCTCGTTGGCGTCGGTGTCGGGGGTGCGGGAGTGGGACTGACGTGCGGAGTCGAGCTCGAACCCGGCCGGGGCGTGGTTGACACACATGCCGGATCCGATGCACACGCTCCGGTCCACCTCGACGTGCCAGCGATCGCCCATCACTCGCCTCCGTGTCCTGCGGGCAGGTGGATCATCTTGTGCTCCAGGTACTCGCCGAAGCCCTCGGGCCCGAACTCCCGCCCCAGACCGGACGACTTGTAGCCGCCGAACGGACCCAGCATGTCCAGGCTGAAGGTGTTGACGTTGAAGGTGCCGGTGCGCACCCGGCGCCCGAAGTCGATGCCGTGCTCGACGTCCCCGGTCCACACACTGCCGCTGAGCCCGTACTCGGAGTCGTTGGCGATCCTGAGCGCCTCGGCCTCGTCCCCGTACGGCAGCAGACAGATGACCGGCCCGAAGATCTCCTCGCGCGCGATGCGCATCGTGTTGTCGACGCCGCCGAAGAGGGTCGGCTCGACGTACCAGCCCCGGTCGAGCCCGGCCGGACGCCCGCCCCCGGTGAGGATCTTGGCGCCTTCCTCCTGCCCGATCCGGATGTAGTCGAGCGAGCGCTGCTGCTGCCGCTTGGCGACCAGCGGGCCGACCTGGGTGGCGGCGTCCAGCGGATCCCCGACGACGAGGGCGCCCGCGGCGGCCGCGAACGCCTCGGCGATCTCCTCGTAGCGGCTGCGCGGGGCCAGGATGCGGGTCTGCGCCACGCACGCCTGGCCGTTGTTCATCCAGGCGGCCGGCACGACGCCCGCGACGGTGGCCGCGAGGTCGGCGTCCGGCAGGATCACCGCAGCCGACTTGCCGCCGAGTTCCAGGGTGACGCGGGTGAGGTTGCGCGCGGCGACCTCCATCACGCGCTTGCCGGCCGCGACGGACCCGGTGAAGGACACCTTGTCGATGCCGGGGTGCCCGACGAGGTACTCGCTGACCTCGCGGTCGGCGGGCAGGATGGAGAGCACGCCCTCCGGCAGGCCCGCCTCGGCGGCGATCTCGCCGAGGATGTAGGAGTCGAGCGGCGACTCGGGGGACGGCTTGAGGATCACGGAGCAGCCGGTGAGCAGGGCGGGCCCGAGCTTGGCGGCGGCCACGAACTGCGGGACGTTCCACGGGACCACGGCCGCCACCACACCGACCGGCTCGCGCCGCACGAGGAGCGGGCCGAGCGCGCCGGACCGCCGTTCCTCGTAAGGGAATTGGCGTGCGACGGTGATCGCCGAGTCCCACACCATCATCGCGCCGAGCGCCTGGGCGAGCACGCTCCAGGAGTACGGGGAGCCGTTCTGCGAGCTGATGGACCGGGCGATCTCCTCGTGCCGCGCGAGGATCGCGTCCTTGATCCGGGACACCACCTCGATGCGCTCGTCGGGCGTGGCCCGCGCCCAGGGTCCCGTGTCGAAGGCCCGGCGCGCGGCGGCCACGGCCCGGTCCACATCCGCCCGGGAGGCGTGCGGCACGCGGCCGATGACCTGCTCGGTATGGGGCGAGATCACCTCGATGACGTCGGAGCCGAGCGGGTCGGTCAACTCCCCGCCGATGAAAAGCTGTCCGTGTTCCACGAGCTCGGTCATGCCTGGTGCCTCCTGCGGCGCGGGCTTCGCTGTGGCCTGTACGTGCGGTAGTTGCCGATGGCCTGACGTTGTTTCAGAACTGATACCAGTTCTAGTTGTAGGAGTCCACGGCTGGAGCGGGCCTCGGGGTGCCGTCCTGCGCGCTGTTGATCGCGGTGGAGTTGGCTGTCCCGAGCGCTCACTGCAACCAGTTCTAGTTATAGTGACCGGGAAGGTCTGCCGCGTCGCGACCCAAGTGAGCGCCGGAGCAGGCGAGTTACGTAGCCGGCGAGTTACGGCCCAGAGAGACCCAGAGAGACGAGGACTCCATGTCGCAGGAGCCGGCGCGGGAGCGGGCACAGGAGCGGGCGCGGGAGCGGGGACAGGAGCGGGCGCGGGGACAGGGGCCGACGCCGGAGGCGGCCGCGCCTCAGGTGACCGACCACGGGGGCGGAGTCCACTCCATCAAGGTGCCGATCCCGGACAACCCGCTCGGGCACACGCTGGTCCACCTCGTCGACACCGACCGGGGCCCGGTGCTCGTCGACACCGGGTGGGACGACCCGGACTCCTGGGACACCCTGGCGGCCGGCCTGCGGGCCCTCGGTACGGACGTCTCCGCCGTGCACGGGGTGGTCATCACCCACCACCACCCCGACCACCACGGCCTCTCCGGCCAGGTCAGGGAGGCGTCCGGCGCGTGGATCGCGATGCACGCGGCGGACACCGCCGTGGTGCGCCGCACGCGCGAGGCCCGACCGGGCGTCTGGCTGGACTACCTGTGCGCCAAGCTCGCCGCGGTCGGCGCGCCCGACGAGCATCTCGCCCCGCTGCGGGAGGCCCGTACGTCCGGGCGCATGCGGACCCTGCCGGGGCTGCGGGCCGCCCTGCCGGACCGCGAGATCGTGCCGGGCGACCTGCTGCCGCTGGCCGGGCGCCGGCTCCGCGCGATCTGGACCCCGGGCCACACCCCGGGCCACGTCTGCCTCCACCTGGAGGAGGAGCACCCCCGCGGGCTGCCCGGCAACGGGCGCCTGTTCAGCGGCGACCACCTGCTGCCCGGGATCACTCCGCACATCGGCCTGTACGAGGACCCCGACGACGCGGTGGAGACCGACCCCCTCGGCGACTACCTCGACTCCCTCGAACGAGTCGGGCGCCTCTCGGTGGCCGAGGTGCTGCCCGCGCACCAGCACGCGTTCACCACGGCGGGGGCGCGGGTGCGGGAGCTCCTGTCCCACCACGAGGACCGGCTCACGGGCCTGCTGTCCCTGCTGTCCGTCCCCCTCACGCCGTGGGAGCTGGCGGAGCGGATGGAGTGGAACCGGCCGTGGGACCGGATCCCGTACGGGTCGCGCACGATCGCGGTGTCGGAGGCGGAGGCGCATGTGCGGCGGCTCGAGAAGCTGGGGAGGGTCGAGCGGGTGCCGGGGGGTGGGGTGGTCCGGTTCCGGTCGGTCGAGCCCGGCTGAGGCACCCGGGGCTCCGCCCCGGACCCCGGTTCTTTGCCCCTCCCCGCCCCTTCCCTCAACCCTCCGGGGGTTGAAGTACCCCTGGGTGCTCCGCCCCCAGACCCCCGTTCGCGCCTGAACGGCGCTCGTCCTCAAACGCCGGACGGGCTGGGTATGCCTGTGCGGGCCGGCACCGAGGCATTCGGGGCCACCTACAGGGGCGCGGGGAACTGCGCGACCAGCCGTGCACGACCCGCAGCCGAACTCGCACCCGACGTCTCCTCACCCCCGGAGGGTTGCGGGAAGGGGCGGGGTGGGGGCGATCCCGGGGTCTGGGGCGGAGCCCCAGGGGCCTTCACTCGCCGGGTAGGGTGGGCGGGTCGTCATGCCCGTACGGGGGAAAGCCGGTGCGAACCCGGCGCTGACCCGCAGCCGTGAAGCCACCCCGGGGTGGCAAGCCGGAACACCCCGTCACCGCATGACCGGCTCACCCGTCACCCGCACACCGCAGGTGACCCGCACCGTCGAGGTATACGGAGCCCGAGCCGGGTGCCAGCGCGCGCCCGTGCCCGCGCCCCCGCAGGAGAGGCACCGCCCGCCATGACCGCACGCCGCTGCGCCGCAGCGCTCGCCGCCGCCACCGCCGTCCTGGGCGGTGCCGCCCCGGCCGCATTCGCCGACGGCGCGCCGTCCCCCGCGGCGGTCCCGCCGGGCCTGTACGGCACGAAGGACCCCCAGTACGACGGCGTCTTCCGGCAGTCCCTCGCCTTCCTCGCCCAGGAGAAGGCGGGCGTGAAGCCCGCCGCCCAGGCCGTCACCTGGCTCACCGGCCAGCAGTGCGAGAGCGGCGCGTTCACCGCGTTCCGCGCGGATGCCGCCAAGCCGTGCGACCCCAAGGCGATGCTGGACACCAACGCCACCTCCGCCGCCGTCCAGGCCCTGGTCTCCCTCGGCGGCCACGACGACGTCGTGAAGAAGGGGATCGGCTGGCTGAAGTCCGTACAGAACGACGACGGCGGCTGGGCCTACAACCCCGGCTCGAAGAGCGACGCCAACTCCACCGCCATCGTCATCGGCGCGCTCGCCGCCGCCGGTGAGAAGCCGGCCGAGGTCAAGTCGGCCAAGGGCGGCAAGTCCCCGTTCGACGGTCTGCTCACCTTCGCGCTGCCCTGCGACGACCCTTCCCCCAGCGGCGGCGGCGCCTTCGCCTACCAGGGCGACCTGAAGACCGGGAAGCTGTACGCCAACGCGGACGCCACCGCCGCCGCCGTGACCGGCTCGCTCGGCAAGGGCCTCACCGCCACCGCGGGCCCCGCCGACGCCAAGGGCACCGCCTGCGAGAAGGCCACCACGCCCGAGCAGGCCGCGCACAACGGCGCCGCCTACCTCGCCAAGACGCTGGCGCCGACCGGGTTCCTGAAGTCCGCGATGCCGGGCGCCGCCGATCAGCCCGACTTCGGCAACACCGCGGACGCGGTCGTCGCCCTCGCCGCCGCCGGCATGCCGCAGCAGGCGAAGGCCTCCGCCGGCTGGCTCGCCAAGAACGCCACCGCCTGGGCCAAGGAGAACGGCCCCGCCGCTTACGCCCAGCTCGTCTTCGCCGCCGACGCGACCGGCGCCGACCCGACGGACTTCGGCGGCGTGAACCTGGTCAAGTCCCTGAACGCGACGGGCCCGGCCCCGGAGTCGGTGGCCTCGCCGGCCCCCTCGTCCGAGAAGTCCGACAAGAAGTCGGACGAGAAGAACGACGGCATCTCCGTCTGGTGGATCGTCGGCGTCGGCCTGGTCGCCGGCATCGGTGTCGGCTTCCTGATCAGCGGCCGCAAGAAGAACCAGCAGCTGTGATGCGGACGCGACTCGCCTCGTTCGCCGTGCCGCTCCTCGCCGTGCTGGTCCTCGCCACCGGCGCCGGTCCCGCGCAGGCGGCGGGCTACCGGTACTGGTCGTTCTGGGACCTGACGGGCGTCGCCTGGACGTACGCCACCCAGGGCCCGGCGTCCGCGCACCCCGGCGACGGCTCGGTGGAGGGCTTCCGCTTCGCGGTGAGCGCGGACTCCCAGGACGCGACCCAGCCGCGCACGGCACCGTCCTTCGAGGCGGTGTGCGGTACGACGCCGACCAAGGACCACACGAAGCGGGTCGCGCTCGTCATCGACTTCGGTACGCCCCAGGACGCGAACGCGGGCGAAACCCCGCCCGCCCCGCGCACCGCCTGCGCCCAGGTGGCCCCGGACGCCACCACCGCCGACGCCTTGGCCGCCGTGGCCAAGCCTCTCCGTTACAACAGCGCGGCACTGCTGTGCGCGATCGGCGGCTATCCGCACACGGGCTGCGGCGAGCAGGTCGACGGCCCGGCCGCGAGCTCGAAGCCCGCGGCGAAGGACACCCCGGGCTCCGGCCCTTCGGTCGGCCTCCTGGCCGGAGTGGCCGCGGTCCTCGCCCTGGGCGCGGCAGCGATCTGGCAGTCCCGCCGCCGCCGGGGAAACTGACAGGGCGATGCCACCCCGGAACGAAGACGCCCCGCGACCACGGGCGGTGGGCGCCCCGGGCGGGGAGCCGCGCACGGGTGGTGCGGGCGGCAAGCGCGACGCGGCCGACGGCCGGGTGCACCCCCACCGGCCCGAGGCCACACCCCGCGCTCCCCGCCGGAGGCTCGCCCCGCCCTCCGCGAGCCGGAGCAACGCCGTGCACCCCGGCGCCTGGTGGCTCTGGGCGCTGGGCCTCGCCACGGCCGCGTCGCGCACCAACAACCCCCTCCTGCTCGGCCTTCTCGTCGGTGTCGCCGGATACGTCGTGGCCGCCCGCAAGACCGACGCCCCCTGGGCCCGCTCCTACACCGCGTTCATCAAGATCGGCCTGTTCGTCGTCGGCATCCGCCTCGCCTTCAACCTGGTCCTCGGCTCGCCGATCCCCGGCAGCCACACCCTGTTCACGCTGCCCGAACTCCCCCTGCCCGACTGGGCGAAGGGCATCCGCGTCGGCGGCCGGGTCACCGCCGAGGGCATGCTCTTCGCCCTGTACGACGGCGCCCGTCTGGCCACCCTGCTGATCTGCGTGGGCGCGGCGAACGCGCTCGCCAACCCCGCCCGCCTCCTCAAGTCACTGCCCGGCGCCCTGTACGAGGCCGGCGTCGCCGTGGTCGTCGCGATGACCTTCGCACCGAACATGGTCGCCGACGTCGTACGGCTGCGCACCGCGCGACGGCTGCGCGGCCGCCCCACCGGGGGCATCAGGGCGATCGCCCAGATCGGCCTGCCGGTACTCGAAGGCGCCCTGGAGCGCTCGGTCGCGGTGGCCGCCTCGATGGACGCCCGTGGCTACGGCCGCACCGCCCAAGTACCGGCCCCGGTACGGCACTTGACCACCGCCCTCACCCTCGGCGGACTGCTCGGGGTGTGCGCGGGGACGTACGGGCTGCTCGCCTCCGAAGGCGCCGGTTACGGCATCCCCGTCCTCGCGGCCGGACTGCTCGCCTCCCTCGCCGGGCTCCGCCTCGGCGGCCGCCGCCAGATCCGCACCCGCTACCGGCCCGACCGCTGGGGCGCCCGGTCCTGGCTCGTGGCCGGTTCCGGCGCGGCGGTCGCGGCGCTGATGCTCTGGGCGGGTACGTACGCCCCCGACGCCCTGACCCTCGGGGTCGTCCCCCTGACCGCGCCGGCCCTGCCGCTGTGGCCCGCGCTCTCGCTGCTCGCCGGTCTGCTTCCGGCGTTCGTCGCACCCGTACCGCCGAAGGAGCCCCAGTGATCCGGTTCGAGAACGTCTCGGTCACTTACGACTCCGCCCCCGAGCCGACCGTACGGAACGTCGAACTGACCGTCCCCGAGGGCGAGTTGGTGCTGCTCGTCGGCCCGTCCGGGGTCGGCAAGTCGACGCTGCTCGGCACGGTGTCCGGGCTCGTCCCGCACTTCACCGGCGGCACCCTGCGCGGCCGCGTCACCGTGGGCGGCCGCGACACCCGCACGCACAAGCCGCGCGAACTCGCCGACCTGGTCGGCACGGTGGGCCAGGACCCCCTCGCGCACTTCGTCACCGACACCGTCGAGGACGAACTCGCCTACGGAATGGAGTCGTTGGGGCTCGCGCCCGCCGTGATGCGCCGCCGGGTCGAGGAGACCCTGGACCTGCTGGGCCTCGCGGAGCTGCGCGACCGCCCGATCGCCGGCCTCTCCGGCGGGCAGCAGCAGCGGGTCGCGATCGGCTCGGTGCTCACCCCGCATCCCAAGGTGCTGGTCCTGGACGAGCCGACGTCGGCGCTCGACCCGGCCGCGGCGGAGGACGTCCTGTCGGTCCTCCAGCGCCTCGTCCACGACCTGGGCACGACGGTCCTGCTGGCCGAGCACCGCCTGGAGCGGGTGGTCCAGTACGCGGACCAGGTGATCCTCCTGGCCGCCCCCGGCGAACCCCCGGTGCTGGGCACGCCCGCGGACATCATGCGCGTCTCCCCCGTCCATCCCCCGGTGGTCGCCCTCGGCCACCTGGCGAACTGGACCCCCCTCCCCCTCTCGGTACGGGACGCCCGCCGCATGGCGGGCCCCCTGCGCGAGCAGCTGTCGGCCCGCACGCCCCTGACGCCTCGGGCGGCCCGCACGGGCGGCGCGGGTGAGACGGACGGCCCGGCGCACGCCCACCGGCCCGTGGCCGCGAAGCGCACCCTCACCTCCCTCTTCCGCCGCCCCCCGGGCACCCCCGAGACCCGCGCCGCGACGGCGACGGCGGCCACCGCGACCGGCCTCGGCGTGCGACGCGGCCGCGTCGAGGCGCTGCGCCGGGTGGACCTCACGGTCACCCCGGGCGAGACCATCGCCCTGATGGGCCGCAACGGCGCCGGCAAGTCCACCCTCCTCGCCACCCTGGTCGGCATGATCGAGCCCACCTCGGGTTCGGTGACCGTGGGCGGCCGCACCCCCCACCGCACCCCGCCGCGCGAACTGATCCGCGAGGTCGGCCTCGTACCGCAGGAGCCGCGCGATCTGCTGTACGCGGACACCGTCGGCGCGGAGTGCGCCGCAGCGGACCAGGACGCCGGGGCCACCCCCGGAAGCTGCCGCGAGCTGGTCTCCACGCTGCTCCCGGGCGTACGCGACGACACCCACCCCCGCGACCTGTCCGAGGGGCAGCGCCTCGCCCTGGCGCTGGCCATCGTCCTGACCGGCCGCCCTCCCCTGCTCCTCCTGGACGAGCCGACCCGCGGCCTGGACTACGCGGCGAAGGCCCGCCTGGTCACCGTGCTGCGGACGCTCGCCGCCGAGGGGCACGCCATCGTGCTCGCCACCCACGACGTGGAGCTGGCGGCCGAACTCGCGCACCGGGTGGTGATCCTCGCGGGCGGCGAGGTGGTCGCGGACGGCCCGACCGCCGAGGTCGTCGTCTCCTCGCCCGCCTTCGCCCCCCAGATCGCCAAGGTCCTCGCCCCCCAGCACTGGCTCACCGTCGCGCAGGTACGCGAGGCCCTGTCATGAGCCATGACGCCACGAGGGCGGCCCGCGCCGTCCGCCTGGGCCCACGGGCCGTGGTCGCGCTGCTGCTGATCACGCTCATCGGCGTCGCGGCCTTCGGGTGGCCGCTGCTCGCCGACGCGGACTCGGGCCTCGCCCACGCCCAGGACGCGCCCTGGCTCTTCGCCGCGCTGCTCCCGCTCCTGGTGGGTGTGGTGGTCGCCACGATCGCCGACGACGGCATGGACGCCAAGGCCGTGGCGATGCTCGGCGTGCTGGCCGCGGTGGGGGCCGCGCTGCGCCCGCTGGGCGCCGGCACGGCGGGCCTGGAGCCGATGTTCTTCCTCATGGTGTTGAGCGGCCGTGTGCTCGGACCCGGCTTCGGCTTCGTGCTCGGCTCGGTGACGATGTTCGCCTCCGCCCTGCTGACCGGCGGGGTCGGACCGTGGATGCCGTTCCAGATGCTCGCGATGGGCTGGTTCACGATGGGCGCGGGCCTGCTGCCCGGCCCGCACCGCCTGCGCGGCCGGGCCGAGGTGGCCCTGCTCGCGCTGTACGGCGCGCTGGCCTCGTTCGCGTACGGCACGGTCATGAACCTGCAGGGCTGGACCTTCATCGGCGGCATGTCCTCGGGCATCTCCTTCCATCCGGGCGCCGCGCTGCCCGACAACCTGGTCCGCTTCCTCGCGTACTGCGCGGCCACCTCGCTGGGCTGGGACCTGGGCCGGGCGGCGCTCACGGTGGTGCTGACCCTGACGCTCGGCGCGACCGTGCTCAAGGCGCTGCGGCGGGCGACGAGGCGCGCCGCCTTCGAGGCCCAGGTCACATTCGAGGGCTGAAAAGGGTCCCTCCGGGGTGAGGCGGCCCACAGGACCTTCGTCCTCTACGAGGTGGAATAGGGGCCCGGAACCATGATCCAGAGGCCCTCCCGCGACCGGGCTGACCTGGACTTATCTGCCCCTTACACGCCCGAGGACGTTTCACCCCCCATGCGACTCCCACTAGTAAATGGGGTGATTGCGGACCCCCCGGCGACCGGGCTACAACTGTTCCAGTCGCCGGAACCGCACGGTCCACACACGGGCCACACACATCGGGTTCCCTCGCCGAGGAGGTCTTCGAACCTCCGGCGGAGTGCGACACCCCATGTCCCCGAAGTTAGGTTCCGTGTTGTCTTTCGCCGCTCGCATCTCCGCTCGTAAGAAGTCCATCGCCGCCGCCGGCGCCACGCTGCTGGCCGCCTCCGGCATCGCCATGGCCGCCGTCCCGGCTCACGCCGCACCGACGAGCGCCAAGACGATCGCGCAGCAGATGATGCCGTCCGACCAGTTCCAGTGCTTCAGCAAGATCGTGACTCACGAGTCCGGCTGGAACCCGTCCGCAACCAACTCCTCCTCCGGCGCCTACGGCCTGGTCCAGGCCCTGCCCGGCTCGAAGATGGCCTCCGCCGGCGCCGACTGGAAGTCCAACCCGGCCACCCAGATCAAGTGGGGCCTGAACTACATGAACGACCGCTACGGCAGCCCGTGTGGCGCCTGGAACTTCTGGCAGCAGAACAGCTGGTACTGAGCCGTACCGGCAACGGGCCGCACGATCCGCGGCACCGACGCCTCGAAGGCCCCGGTGCCCGACCACTCCCTGGTCGGGCACCGGGGCCTTCTTCGCGCGCGGCCTTCCCCCCCGGGGGGGGGCTCGTGCCCGTTCACCTGCGGACCGTGCGTGGCCGGTCGCGCAGTTCCCCGCGCCCCTGGCAGTACTGTGCTGGCCCGCATCGGGCATCCTCAGCCTGTCCGGCGTTTGAGGACGAGCGCCGTTCAGGCGCGAACGGGGGTCTGGGGGCGGAGCCCCCAGGGTCTCTTCAACCCCCGGAGGGTCTCGGGGAGGGGCGGGGCGGGGAGAGCTACAGGCGCTGCAGGATCGTGGCCGTGGCCAACGCCCCACCCGCACACATCGTGACCAGCGCGAACTCCTTGTCCCGCCGCTCCAGCTCGTGCAACGCCGTCGCGATCAGACGGGCCCCGGTCGCCCCCACGGGATGCCCGAGCGCGATCGCACCCCCGTTCACGTTCACCTTCTCCAGGTCCTGCTCGAAGACCTGCGCCCAGCTCAGCACCACCGAGGCGAACGCCTCGTTGATCTCGACGAGGTCGATGTCCCGCAGGGACATCCCGGCCTTCCCGAGCACCGCCCGCGTCGCGTCGATCGGCCCGTCGAGGTGGAAGTGCGGATCGGATCCGACCAGCGCCTGCGCCACGATCCGCGCCCGGGGCTTGAGCTTCAGGGCGCGGGCCATCCGCTTGGAGGCCCACATGATGGCCGCCGAACCGTCCGAAATCTGCGAGGAGTTGCCCGCCGTGTGCACCGCCGTCGGCATGACCGGCTTGAGCCGCCCGAGCGCCTCCATGGAGGTGTCGCGCAGCCCCTCGTCCCGGTCGACGAGCCGCCACATGCCCTGCCCGGCGGCCTGCTCCTCCTCCGTGGTGGGCACCTGCACGGCGAACGTCTCCCGTTTGAAGCGCTCCTCGCTCCAGGCGGTGGCGGCCCGCTCCTGCGACAGGAGGCCGAGGGAGTCGACGCGCTCCCGGGTCAGGCCCCGGTTGCGGGCGATCCGCTCGGCCGCCTCGAACTGGTTCGGCAGGTCCACATTCCACTCGTCGGGCCACGGCTTGCCCGGGCCGTGCTTGGAGCCGGAGCCGAGCGGCACCCGGGACATCGCCTCGACCCCGCAGCTGATGCCCACGTCGATGACCCCGGCCGCGATCATGTTCGCGACCATGTGGCTGGCCTGCTGCGACGATCCGCACTGGCAGTCGACGGTGGTCGCGGCGGTCTCGTACGGCAGCCCCACCGCGAGCCAGGCGTTGCGTGCCGGGTTCATGGACTGTTCGCCGGCGTGCGTGACCGTACCGCCGACGATCTGCTCGACGCAGTCGGCGTGGATGCCGGTACGGCCGAGGAGTTCGCGGTAGGTCTCGCCGAGCAGATAGGCGGGGTGCAGATTGGCGAGCGCCCCTCCGCGCTTGCCGATGGGCGTGCGTACGGCTTCGACGATGACGGGTTCCGCGGCCATGAGCTCGTCCTCTCCTGACACAGCCGCTGGGTGTCCCGGCACCGCACGGCCACGAACTGATACGCGTTCTAGTTCTGAGTGCAGTCTTATGAGAGCTACCCCGGGTACGCAAGGGTTGTGCACGCCTCGCGTGGGGAGTTCAGTGGGCAACAGATGCTGCCGCGAGCCTTGCTTGTTGTAGAACCCGTTACTACCTTTCGGACAACTTCTGATGGACCGTCAGACATGGAGTGGCCAATGCGTTGCCCCCACCTGCCCGACGGGTTCGACTTCACCGACCCCGACCTGCTCCAATCCCGCGTGCCGCACCCGGAGTTCGCCGAGCTGCGGGGCACCGCCCCGGTGTGGTGGTGCGCCCAGCCGACCGGCATCTCCGGCTTCCAGGACGACGGCTACTGGGCGGTGACGCGGCACGCGGACGTCAAGTACGTGTCCACACACCCGGAGTTGTTCTCCTCCAACACCAACACCGCGGTGATCCGCTTCAACGAGTCGATCAGCCGCGAGCAGATCGACGTACAGAAGCTGATCATGCTGAACATGGACCCGCCCGAGCACACCCGGGTCCGCCAGATCGTCCAGCGCGGCTTCACCCCGCGCGCGATCCGCTCCCTGGAGGGCGCCCTGCGCGACCGTGCCCGCTCCATCGTGGACGCGGCACTGTCGGAAGCCAACAAGAACAACGGCGCCTTCGACTTCGTCACCAACATCGCCGTCGAACTCCCCCTCCAGGCCATCGCCGAACTGATCGGCGTCCCCCAGGAGGACCGGACCAAGATCTTCGACTGGTCCAACAAGATGGCGGCGTACGACGACCCGGAGTACGCGATCACCGAGGAGATCGGCGCCGAGGCCGCGATGGAGCTGGTGTCGTACGCGATGAACCTCGCGGCGGCGCGCAAGGAGTGCCCGGCCAAGGACATCGTGTCGCAGCTGGTGGCGGCGGAGGGCGAGGGCAATCTGCTCTCGGACGAATTCGGCTTCTTCGTCATCCTGCTCGCCGTGGCCGGGAACGAGACGACCCGCAACGCGATCAGCCACGGCATGCACGCCTTCCTGACCCACCCCGACCAGTGGGAACTCTACAAACGCGAGCGCCCCGCCACCGCCGCCGAGGAGATCGTGCGCTGGGCGACCCCGGTCGTGGCCTTCCAGCGCACGGCGACCCAGGACACCGAACTGGGCGGCCAGAAGATCAAGGCGGGCGACCGCGTCGGCATCTTCTACTCCTCGGCCAACAACGACCCCGAGGTCTTCGAGCAGCCGGACCGGTTCGACATCACCCGCGACCCCAACCCCCACCTCGGCTTCGGCGGCGGCGGCCCGCACTTCTGCCTCGGCAAGTCGCTGGCCGTGCTCGAAATCAACCTGATCTTCAACGCGATCGCCGACGTCCTGCCCGACCTCCGTCTGGCGGGCGATCCCCGCCGCCTGCGCTCGGCCTGGCTGAACGGCATCAAGGGCCTCCAGGTGACACACGGCTGACCCACCGGAACCGGGAGGCAGGGGCCATCCCCCTACGCCCCACCCCTGTCTCCTCCCCGGCGCTCGTTGCCCCTCGCCCCACGGCTGACGGGACGGATACGGGCCCGCTCCGGGACGCGACCCGGCGGAGGACCACCTCCAGGCCGTACTCGGCCTCGCCCCCTGATCCCGTCCGCCCCCAGGGACCGACAGCCCTTGATACCCACCCCTTTCTGCTGAAACAGTTGCCCCACCCATCTCTCGCGACTGAATCGGTAGGAAAATGGACGCACAGCGACCGGATCAGCACGCCCGGCGGATATCGACGGAGCTGGACGTCACCGAGCGGACCCGGCACCGGCGGCTGCGCGAGCAGGGCAGTACGCGGGTCGCCGATCTCGACGCGATCCTGCGGGGCACGTTCGTGTGCCATCTCGGGGTGGTCGTCGACGGCACCCCGATGGTGGTGCCGACCGTGTACGGCGTGGACTTCGCGACGCGGACGCTGTTCGTGCACGGTTCGGTCGCCAGCCGCAGCATCGTGCGGGCGCCGGAGGCGGAGGTCTGTGTGACCGTCACGCACATCGACGGGCTCGTCCTCGCCCGGTCCGTCTTCGAGCACGGCGTCAACTACCGCAGTGCGATGGTCTACGCGGTGCCCCGGCTCATCACCGACGGGGACGAGCTCCTGCACGGGCTCAGGGTCCTGACCGAGCACTGCGCGCCCGGGCAGTGGGACTACGCCCGGCGCCCCAACTCCAAGGAACTGGCGGCCACTTCACTGCTCGCGCTCTCCCTCGACGAGGCGTCCGTGAAGACGGCTTCGGGCCCGCCCGAGGACGCGGACGGGCCCGACGGCGAACTCGGCCTGTGGGCCGGGGTGGTGCCGCTGCACACCTGCTTCGGCGCGCCCGAAGCCGACCCGGCGCTGCCGGCCGGCATCCCGGTGCCCGGTCACGTGGCGGCGATGCGGCGGCCCTGCGGAACCACCGGTCCCGGCGCTTCGTCGTAGCTCCCGGCAATCGATCACACGGGGGTACGCGGACATGCGGGTCGGTCAAAGGCGGTGGCGGCGGGCGCTGCTCGTGGCGCTCGCACTGGTGGCGCTGCAACTGGGCTCGCTGGTGGCCCCGGCGTACGCGTGCGGCTGCGGGGCGATGGTGCCGCAGAGCGGGCGGCAGTTGAGCGTGCGCCAGGAGACGTCCGTGGTGCGCTGGGACGGCCACGGCGAGCAGATCGTGATGCGGCTCACCGTCGACGGGAACGCGCCACGGGCCGCGTGGATCATGCCGGTGCCGAGCCGGGCCACCGTGAAGCTCGGCGACCGCGCCCTGTTCGACCAGGTGGCCGAGCTCTCCGAGCCGGTGCACCGCACCCGCTCGTACTTCTGGCCCCGGGACGGCGACTGGCCGTTCGCCAAGAACCGCGCCGTGGGTGACGGCGCACCCAGGGCCGGGGCGAAGCCTCCGGTGGAGGTGGTCGGCCGCGAGCGGCTCGGCCCCTTCGACGTGGCCCGCCTCACCGCCTCCGACCCGACGGCGCTGCGCGACTGGCTGGCCCGCAACGGCTTCCAGCTCCCTCCCGCGCTCGCCACCGAACTGCGGCCCTACGTCGAGCGGAAGTGGGAGTACGTGGCGATCCGGCTGGCCCCCGACCGGGCGGGCCAGACGTTGGGCGGCCCGCTCGACCCGCTGAGCCTGAGCTTCGCGAGCGACCGCCCGGTCTACCCGATGCGCCTGTCCCGCCTGGCGAAGACGCCCCAGACCCTGAACCTGTACGTCCTGTCGGGCCACCGCATGGAGACGGCGTCCACGATCGGGGGCGCCCCGCCCCAGACCCTGTTCGCGGGCCGGATCGACCACCCCTCGGGCGCGCTCGCCGACCTGACGGGCCGGGCCGCGCCGGTGTATCTGACCGCCCTGACCCAGACCTTCCCGCAGCCCTCCCGCATCACCGGCGACCACGAACTGAAGGCGTCCGCCGATGACGCGCCCTTCCAACGGGCCTGGTACACCGACGAGTTGATGACGCTGGGCGGGGTCCCGGCGTGGCTGCTCACGGCGTCCCTGACGGCGGTACTGGCGACCGCCGCCGCCTTCGCGATCCGCCGTGGCCGCACCCCGCCGCAGGGTTCAGGTGCCGCCCCTCCTGGGGCTCCGCCCCACCCGAGCCGGGCCGAATAATTGGGTGGCCAAGACCGCACCCAGCGGGATAGGCAGGCCCCATGAGTTGGATCATGGCGACCGAGCGGCCCGACACCCCCGACGCGGCCCTGCTGCGGCGCGACTACTACGACGAGGTGGCGAGCCGCTGGCACGGCAGACCCGCCACCGAGACGGAGATCGAGCGGGGGCTGACGGACGACGGCGCGGATCAACTGCGGCCCCCCACGGGGGACTTCGTGGTCGGCCGGCACGAGGGGCGGCCGGCCGCGTGCGGCGGGGTGCTGCTGTGCGCCGAGGCACCGGTGATCGACGGCACGGCTCCCGCGACGGCCGAGCTCACCCGCGTCTACGTCCGCCCCTTCGCGCGCGGGACCGGCGGCGGCGGGGCGCTGCTCATGGCCCTTGAGGACGCGGCCCGGCGCCTGGGCGCCCGGCGGCTCGCCCTGGACACCCGGCACGATCTGGTCGAGGCGCGCGGCCTCTACACGAAGCACGGCTATCGCGAAGTGGCGCCGTACAGCCAAGGCCCTTACAGCGAACGCTGGTTCGCCAAGGAGCTGTGAGCGGGGCCGCCCGCCCGGGGCCGGGATTCAGGCCGCCCGGGGACGCCCGCCCGGGGACGGGGCTCAGTCCGCCCGGGTCCGGGGTTCAGGCCGCGTGGTCGCGGCGGGTCGCCGGGCCCGAGGGCCGTTCCGGGTCGGAGCCGGACAGCTCCGAGGTCAGTTCCGCGATCAGCTTCACCAGGTCGCGGGGCCGGTCGGGCCCCCACCAGTCGCCGAGCAGCTCGGCCAGGGACTCCTCGCGGGCCGCGTACAGGCGCACCGCGACCTCGCCGCCCCGCTCGGTCAGCACCATCGGCAGGCCGTCGCGCCGGGCGAGCCCGCGCTCCTCGATCTGGCGGGCCGCCTCGGTGATGACGTGCAGCGGCACGGGAGCGCGTTCGGAGAGCATCGCGGGGTCGGTGGACCCGTACTTCTTGATGCGCAGGAGCAGCCAGCTCGCCGCTGGGAGCAGGTCCAGGTCCGCCTTCTCGGTGATCGTCCGGTAGATCTCCCGGCGCCCCTCGCGCGTCCCCAGCACCGAAAGGGCCCGTGCGCACTCGTCGTACGAGGAGCGCTCGACGGGGTTGGAGGCGAGGGTCTGGCTGGTGTCGGGCGCGGTGACCGCGCCGCGCAGCTTGTCCTCCTTGAGGAACCACGCCGTCACGAAGGCGAGGAACACGACCGGGGCCGCGTACAGGAAGACGTCGGTGATGGACGAGGCGTAGGCGTGCAGCACCGGTGGGCGCGCCGCGGGCGGGAGTTGGGCGATGGCGTGCGGGTCGGCGGAGATGGTGGAGGGGCCGACGCCGGGCGGAAGCGGCTGTCCGGCCAGGGCGTCGGAGAGCTTTCCGGTGAGCCGGTTGGTGAAGATCGTGCCGAAGATGGCGACGCCGAACGAGGCGCCGATGGAGCGGAAGAAGGTGGCTCCCGAGGTCGCCACGCCCAGGTCGGCGTAGTCGACCGCGTTCTGCACGACCAGGACGAGGACCTGCATGACCAGGCCGAGACCGGCGCCGAAGACGAAGAAGCAGAGGCTCATGTCCCAGGTGGAGCTCGTCTCGGTGAGCCGGTGCAGGAACAGCAGGCCGAGCGTGGTGACCGCCGTGCCGGCGATGGGGAAGACCTTCCAGCGCCCGGTGCGGGACACGATCTGGCCGGACGCCGTCGAGGTCAGCAGCATGCCGAGGACCATCGGCAGCATGTGCACGCCGGACATCGTCGGCGAGATGCCCTGGACGACCTGGAGGAACGTGGGCAGGTACGTCATCGCGCCGAACATCGCGAAGCCCACGATGAAGCTGATGACGGCGACGAGGGTGAACGTGCGGATGCGGAACAGCTTCAGCGGAAGCACCGGCTCGACGGCCCTGCGCTCCACCGCGACGAACACCACGAGCAGCACCAGGCCGAGCACCGCGAGCCCGATGATCTGCGCCGAGGCCCAGGGCCACGTCGTACCGCCGAGGGACGCGACCAGGACCAGGCAGGTCGCCACGGAGGCGATGAGGAAGGTGCCCAGGTAGTCGATGGTGTGCCGGGTGCCGCGCACCGGGATGTGCAGTACGGCGGCGATGACGAGGAGCGCGATCACGCCGATGGGCAGGTTGATGTAGAACACCCAGCGCCAGCTGAGCTGTTCGGTGAAGAACCCGCCGAGCAGCGGCCCGAGCACGCTGGTGGCGCCGAAGACCGCACCGAACAGGCCCTGGTACTTGCCGCGTTCGCGGGGCGAGACGAGGTCGCCGACGATCGCCATGGACAGCACCATCAGGCCGCCGCCGCCCAGGCCCTGGAGCGCGCGGAAGCCGATCAGCTGGCCCATGTTCTGCGCGATGCCGCACAGCGCCGAGCCGATGAGGAAGATGACGATCGCGACCTGGAACAGCTTCTTGCGTCCGTACTGGTCGCCGAGCTTGCCCCACAGCGGCGTCGCGGCGGTCGAGGCCAGCATGTACGCCGTCACGACCCACGACAGGTGTTCCATCCCGCCGAGGTCGCTGACGATGGTCGGCAGGGCGGTCGAGACGATGGTCTGGTCGAGCGCGGCGATCAGCATGCCGAGCAGCAGCGCGCCGATGGCGACCATTACGGTCCGCCGTTCCTGCCCCGCACCGGGGGCGACGGTGGCGGGAGCGGTTCCCTGAGCCATGGCCACGTCCCATCCGTGTGTGTGCTCCGACTCGCTCCCCCCATCTTGATCGGAATGTACGGATATGGCCTGCCGGGACCGCCCGTACGGCCCGGCCGCCCACCGACCGCGCGGCATAATCGCACGCAGTTTCTTGGGGAGGGGACCGGACGATGACCGGACAGGGCTGTCCCGCATGCGGTGCGGGACGCGGGGTGGACGGAAGACCCGGCTGCGCCTGCGCCGAGCGCGCCGCCGAGACGCTGCACGCCGAGCGCTCGGCCGAGGCCGCCGCCGCGGAGGACTTCGACCCGCTGCGGATCCGGCCGTACGTGATGCTGCCGAACGCCTCCGCGAGGCCGGAAGCGATGCTGCCGAACGCCTCCGTAGGGCCGGACGGGCCGGACGAGGGGGCTCCGGCCGCCCCGGAGGCCCCTGCCGAGCGGACGATGCGGCTCGGGGCGGTGGTCCCGGCGGCGGAGCCCGCGCCCGCCGAGGCGGAGCATCCGTCGCCCCCGAACGCCGGGCGGGCTCCGCGCAGGCGGCGCATCGCCGCGCTGACCGTCGGCGCGGTCGCGGCGGTGGTGGTCGCCACGGCCGCGTTCGCGAGCACCCTGTTCGCCGACGACGCCACCCCGAAGCAGGCGCTGCCCGACGTGGCCGGGACCGGCGTTCCGTACAGCGGCGGCGGCCCGGCGTCCGCCGTGGCGCCCTCGGCCGCCGCGTCCCGTACGAAGAAGGCGGCCCCGGGCCGTTCCGCCTCCGCACGGCCCTCGCCGTCGCCGTCCGCGTCACGGCCGGCCTCGCCGACCCCGTCGAAGCCGGCCCCTTCGCCCTCCGCGTCCACCTCGGCCCGGCCCTCGCACTCCCCCGCCGGCAAGCCGCTCGCACCGGCGCCGAGCAGCACGCTGCGGCGCGGCGACAGCGGGCCCGGGGTGCTCGAACTCCAGCAGCGGCTGGCCCAGTTGGGGCTCTACAACGGCAGCGCCGACGGCGGCTTCGGTTCCCGGACCGAGCGCGCGGTGCGGGACTTCCAGTCGTACCTGGGCGTCGAGGGCGACCCGGCGGGGGTCTACGGGCCGCCGACCCGGCAAGCCCTGGAGTCGGTCACCCAGCGACCGTGAGGCGGGGCGTTCCGGCCCGCCACGGCGCACCCTGCCGCCCGGCACGAGGGGGCCGGGTGGCACAACCCCCCTCGCGTTTTGTATCGTGGAGGAACAAAGTGATCCCTGCCTGTACTCCCTGACCGGCGGGCGGGGGTCACCTTTGTGTTTCTGTGCCACCCACTCCCGTGCCCTGGAGTCCGCCGATGCCGGCCAGCCCCACGACCACCACCGTCCTGACCGCCCGCGCCCTCCTCCTGGACATGGACGGGACGATCGTGAACTCCGACGCCGTCGTGGAGCGCTGCTGGCGCCGCTGGGCCGAGCGCAACGGCCTCGACCCGGAGGCCGCCCTCAAGGTCGTGCACGGCCGCCAGGGCTACGCCACCATGGCCGTGCTGCTCCCGGAGCGGCCGATGGAGCAGAACTACGCGGACAACAAGGTGATGCTCGCCGAGGAGACCGCCGACACCGACGGCGTCGTCCCGGTCGCGGGCGCCCCCGCCTTCATGGCCGCCATCGCCGAGCTGCCGCACGCCCTGGTCACCTCGGCCGACGCGGCGCTCGCCCGGGCCCGTATGACGGCCGCCGGGCTGCCGATGCCCGAGGTGCGGGTCACCGCCGAGAGCGTCGGCGCGAGCAAGCCGGACCCGGAGGGCTTCCTCAAGGGCGCCGCCGAGCTCGGCTTCGACCCGGCGGACTGTGTCGTCTTCGAGGACTCCGAGGCCGGTATCGCGGCCGGCCGGGCCGCCGGGATGCGGGTCATCGGCGTGGGCCCCCGGGCGAACGCCCACGAGCCCACCGCGTACGTCCCCGACCTCACGCACCTCACCGTCACCGCCGAGGCGGACGGGACCCTGCGCCTGGAGATCACCGGCTGAGCGGGCCGCCCCGAAGGCGCCCACCCCGAAAACGAACGGCCCCCGTCCTACCACGGGGGCCGTTTTCGTCGTGCGCGGGCGGCTCGCCGCGCGTACGGGCTGGGCGCGGCCCGTTTGCCGTGCGCGTACGGGCCGGGCGCGTGCGAGCCCGTACGCGTACGCCGCCGGGGCTCAGCCCGCGATCGCCTCGAAGAGGCTGAAGCCGGCCAGGGCCAGCATCAGGCAGGCCGCGACCTTGGTGATCAGGCGCAGCGGCACGCGCTTCATCAGGGTGCGCCCGCCCAGGATGCCGAGGCCCGCGACGGCCCACAGGCCGAGCACCGCGCCGATGCCGACGGACAGCGGGTTGTCGTAACGGGCGGCCAGGTTGGCCGTCATGATCTGCGTGAGGTCACCGAACTCGGCGACCAGGATCAGCATGAACCCGGCCCCCGACACCTTCCAGAACGACTGGTCGGCGGGCGGCTTCACGTCCTCGTCGTCGTCGCCCTTCTTGAAGAGCAGCATCGCCGCGCCCGCCAGGAACAGGACGCCGACGATCGCCTGGAGCAGCCGTTGCGGCAGCAGGGTCAGCACGCTGCCCGCCGCGATGGCGAGGACGACATGGACGGCGAAGGCGGCGGCGACGCCGACGAACACGTAGGAGGCCTTGTAACGGGTGCCGAGCATCAGTCCCGCGAGCGCGGTCTTGTCGGGGAGTTCGGCGAGGAAGATCACACCGAAGGTGATCGCCATGATCGTAAGGCTGAGCACGGAAGGGGTTCCTCAATCGGTCGGGCGGGCCGCACCGAGAGCAGTTCCGAGCTGGATTCGGGGTCGCTTCGGCACGACAGCGCCATGAATGGTCATGTCACTGCGGCCGAAGGTCTCGCTGGCGGGTCCCTCGCGGGCACTCGCCTCCGGGCGCCGGCCAAGAACCCGTGAGGGACTCGGCAGTATGTCGACGTTCCGGCGAAGAGCTACTCCCCTTCTGCGCCCTCAAGGGTACGGCATGCCGCGAGCGCCCCATCAGGGACCAAGGTCCCGGACCTCGCGGTGCACCTTGCCGCGCGCCACGAGTTCGAGCACCACCGACACCGCGACCGCCTGGACGCACATGAGTGCGACCAGCACGAAGAGCTGGACCGCGCCCGCCTGCACCGGGGACGCCCCGCCGAGCAGCATGCCGACGAACGCGCCGGGCAGGGTGACCAGGCCCACCGTCCTGGTCTGGTCGAGGCCGGGGAGCAGCGCGTCGGACGCGGCGGGCCGGGCGATCTCCAGGCGGGCGTCCCGGTCGAGCAGCCCGAGCGCCATCCCGGCCTCCACCTCGCCGCGCCGCGCGGTCAGCTCGTCCAGCGCGCGGCGCCCGCCCAGCACCGTCGCGGTGAGCGCACCGCCGATGAGGATGCCGGTGACCGGGATCAGCGCGATGCCCTTGACCGGGACGAGCCCGGTGAGGAGCAGCGTCGCGACCACGGGGGCGACCCCGGCCGCGATGGGGGCGGCCGCCCACCACCAGGTGGCGTTGGCGGTCATCCGGCGGCCCGCGGTGCGGACCGCGACGGCGAACATCAGCGCCAGGAACCCGAGCAGCAGCGGCACCGAGCCGACCACCCAGTGGATCGCGAGGGCGACCACGGCGAGCTGAAGCGCCGCCCGCACCCCGGCGATGAGGATCTCGCGGTGCCGCCCCAGGTGCGCGGCGGCGGCGACGCCCGCGGCGGCCAGGAGCAGGGCGACCAGGACGGCCCCGAGCGTGATGTTCACGGGCAGCAGCACGCGCCCACCGTACGACGTGCGACTCCCGGCGAGGGGAGGCCGCTCCCTTCGCGGGCCGGTGTCGGACGGCCCCCTCACTCCCGTGGGGAGCCGGTGCCGGACGGCCCCCTCGCTCCCGTCGTGAGCCGGTGCCGTCGGACCGGCGCGCGCTCCGCCTTGTACGGGGTGCGCCCGACGGTGCGTCAATTCCCTTGCCGTTCGGTGGCGTCCGGACTCTTGATCTGACGTGCCCATGTCGCCAGGCTGTTACCTGGCGCCCATCCCCAGGCAACCCGGCGCCGTCACGCTGGCCGGGCCGCCCATCCCGTGGCCGGTCAAGTTCCCCCCACGTCAAGGGAGTTCAGATGTCAGCCGCCATAGGAACGCGCACGCCCCGCATCTACGCGCGTCGCTCAGCCGTCCTCGCCGCCGCTGCCGCACTCGCCGCGGGCGCCGCGCTGATCACCGCCCCGGCCGCCGAGGCCTCGCCGCCCACCCCGGTGAGCGCCGCCACCGCCCGCACCTACCTGGGCCAGCTCACCGTGCAGGCCGAGGGCTCGCTCACGGGCTACAGCCGCGACAAGTTCCCGCACTGGATCACCCAGTCCGGCACCTGCAACACCCGCGAAGTGGTGCTCAAGCGCGACGGCACCAACGTCTCGACCGACTCCAGCTGTGCGCCCACCAGCGGCAGTTGGTACTCCGAGTACGACGGCGCCACCTGGTCCGCCGCCTCCGACGTGGACATCGACCACATCGTGCCGCTCGCCGAGGCCTGGCGCTCCGGGGCGAACACCTGGACCACCCCCCAGCGCCAGGGCTTCGCCAACGACCTGACCCGCCCCCAGCTGATCGCGGTCACCGACAACGTCAACCAGGCCAAGGGCGACAAGGACCCCGCCAAGTGGCTGCCGTCGCTGACCTCCTACCGCTGCACGTACGCCCGGATGTGGGTCGACGTGAAGCACTACTACGGCCTCACCGTCGACACCGCCGAGAAGTCGGCCCTCCAGGGCATCCTCAACGGCTGCTGACACCGAGTCAGGTGAACAACAAGCTTTGCCCACAAGGCTGTTGAAACCTGTCGCGCCCCTCCGTCGTTCCGTACCGTACGAACGGACCGGCGACGGAGGGGGCATCACATGGCCGGGCTTCGCCTGGGGCCGCTGCTGCGTTATCTGGATCCGCACGGGGCCGCCACGGTGTGGGTCGAGGCCGACCGGCCCTGCACGGCCCGGGTGCGCTGCGCCGACGGCACGGCGGGCGAGGCCCGCACGTTCCAGATCGCGGGGCACCACTACGCCCTGGTCGCGCTCGACGGCCTGACGCCGGGCACCGCCACGGCGTACGAGGTGCTCCTGGACGGGCGGCCCGTCTGGCCGCCGCCCGACTCCCGCTTCCCGCCGAGCACCATCGCCGTCCCCGCGGCCGACGCCCCGCTCCGCGTCACCTTCGGCTCCTGCCGGCGCGCGCCCGACCCGACGGCCACGGACGCGCTCGACGCGCTCGCCACGCGCATCGCCGCCGATCCCCGGGCCGAGCGGCCCGATCTCCTGCTGCTCCTCGGCGACCAGGTGTACGCGGACAACGTCTCGCCGGACACCCGGCGCTGGCTGGCCGCGCGCCGGGGCCTGCGCGACGCCCCGGGCGCCCAGGTGGCGGACTACGAGGAGTACACCCGGCTGTACTACGAGACCTGGCTCGACCCCGAGGTGCGCTGGTTCCTCTCGACCGTGCCGAGCTGCCACATCTTCGACGACCACGACGTGATCGACGACTGGAACACCAGCGCCGCCTGGCTCGCCGAGATGCGCGCCACCCCCTGGTGGCAGGAGCGGGTGCTCAGCGGCCTGATGTCGTACTGGGTCCACCAGCACCTCGGCAACCTCTCCCCCGCCGAGCTCGCAGGTGATCCGCTGTACGCGGCGGTGCGGGAGGCGCCGGACGGCACCGAGGCGCTGCGCGCGTTCGCGGCCCGCGCCGACCGGGATCCGGCGACGGTGCGCTGGAGCTATCGGCGTGACTTCGGCCGCACCCGGCTCGTGATGGTGGACAGCCGCGCCGCCCGCGTCCTGGAGGAGGGGCGGCGGGCGATGCTCGACGAGGGCGAGGCGCGGTGGCTCGCGGCCCAGATGCCGGGCCCCGGGGACTGCGACCACCTCTTGATCGGCACGTCCCTGCCGTGGCTGCTGCCGCCGCTCGTCCATGACGCGGAGCAGTGGGACGCGGCCCTGTGCGCGGGCTCGCGCGGCCCGCGCTGGGCGCGGATCGGCGAGCGGCTGAGGCGCCGGGCCGACCTGGAGCACTGGGCCGCGTTCCCGGCCTCGTTCGAGCGCCTCACCGACCTGATCGCCCGCACGGGCTCCGGGCGGGGCGCTCCCGCCACCATCAGCGTCCTGTCGGGTGATGTACACCACGCATACGTGGCGGAGCCCTTCTGGCCAAATTCCGCGCCCCAACCCACCGCCCGTGTCTGCCAGTTCACGTGTTCGCCGGTTCACAACTCGGTTCCGGCCCCGGTACAGGCCGGATTCCGCTTCGGCTGGAGCCGGATCGCGCGCGGTCTCGGCCACGCGCTGGCGCGGCACGCGCGGGTGGTTCGGCCGGTGTTCGACTGGCGCAGGACCGGCGGGCCGTGGTTCGGCAACCAGCTCATGACCCTTACGCTGCACGGCCGTTCCGCCCGGCTGCGGCTCGATCGGGCCCGCCGCACCCGCTGGTTGGGCAGTGGTCCAGTCCAACTCAAGACCGTCATGGACCGGCCGATCGCGCCCGACGGCACACCTGGCTCAATTCACCCAGCCGAAACAAGACATTAAGAATGTTGAACTTGCAAGCAATAGTGAGGGCTGCCTAACCTGTGGACCCCATCGGTCCCGTCCCCAACCGAAGGAGCCCTCAATGGCCTCCCCCTCGCTCGACGCCGAGCGCGCGCGCCCCTATGCGCTCGCTCTCTTCCGCATAGTCATCGGCCTCCTCTTCGCCTGCCACGGCGCGGCCTCCCTGTTCGGCGTCTTCGGCGGCGCGATGGGCGGCGGCTCGATCCCCGCGGGCACCTGGCCCGGCTGGTACGCGGCCGTGATACAGCTCGTCGGCGGCATCCTGGTCCTGACCGGCCTCTTCACCCGCGTCGCCGCCCTGGTCTCCTCCGGCTCGATGGCGTACGCCTACTTCAGCGTCCACCAGTCGAACGCGCTGCTGCCCCTGCAGAACGGCGGCGAGGCCTCCGCGATCTACTGCTGGGCGTTCCTGCTCCTGGTCTTCACCGGCCCCGGCGCGCTCGCCCTCGACCAGCTCATCGGCGCCCGCCGCACCGCCCGGCCGGCCTCCGACACCCAGCGCGAGACCGTCGCCGCCTGACCGGACGCATGAGGCTCATGCCTCCAACGACCCTTCCGCTGCCCGGAGTTCAGTCCCCGAACTCCGGGCAGCGGCATGCCGTGACGCGCCGGACGACCCGGCCCGGCGGCGCCCCGGGCGGCCCCCGCGATCGTCCGGGCCGCCGCGCCCCACGCCCCCGACCTGCGCCGGGGCCCTCCTCCCACGGCCCGCTCGACTTCCCCTTTACCGGGACACCACCCACCCCTGGCAGAAATCTTCTCCAGGCCCGGGCGTACGCTGTACGGCTGTACCGCCGCCCCTGCCGCTTCCCCGCGACACCGCGGTATTCAGTCCCGGGGAACCGACAAGCCGCAGAGGAGCGAACGTGCTGGAGAGTGTGGGGGCGCTGACGTCCAGCCCCTGGATCTACGCCGTCGTGACCCTCTCCGTCCTCCTCGACGTCTTCCTTCCCGTGCTGCCCAGCGGGGTCCTCGTGATCACCGCCGCGACCACCGCCGCCGGCTCCGCCACCGCGGCCGGTGCCGGGGCCGCGACCCAGGCCGGCCACGCCGACCTGCTGGCGCTGGCCGCCTGCGCCGCCACCGCCTCCGTCCTCGGCGATCTGGTCGCCTACCGCCTCGCCCTGCGCGGCGGCGCCCGCCTGGAGCGCGCGATCGCCCGCTCCCGCCGGCTGACCCGGGCGCAGGAACGACTCGGCATGGCGCTCAGCCGGGGCGGCGGCAGCCTCGTCGTCATCGCGCGCTTCGCGCCCGCCGGGCGTTCCGTCGTGTCCCTCGGCGCGGGCGCGGCGCACCGCAAGGTCCGCGAGTTCCTGCCCTGGTCGGCGCTCGCGGGCGTGGCCTGGGCGACGTACAGCGTGGGGCTCGGCTACTTCGGCGGGCAGTGGCTGGGCGCGACCTGGCTCGGCACCGGGGTGTCCCTGCTCGCCCTGTTCGCGGCGGGCGGCCTCGCGGCGTACGTCGTGAAGCGCCCCGGCCCCGCTGCGGCCCCGGCCGCCTGACCGGCCAACCCTGCCCGTCCCGGCCCACCCGGCACCCGGCACTCCCGGCCGGTCTGCCCGGCCCTTCGTGCCGGCCCCCGGCCCGTCCGGCTACGCGGGCTTCCGCGCGGCGGCCCCGCGCACCTCCAGGCCGTCGAGCAGCTCGCGGGTGGCCTCCGCTATCTCGTCCACCGCGCGCTCGAACACCTCTCGGTTGTGCTCGGCGGGCGCCCGGAAACCGGACACCTTGCGCACGTACTGCAGGGCCGCGGCCCTGATGTCGTCCTCGGTGGCCTCCTCCGGCATGGCCGGGGGCCTCAGCGTCTTGATGCTTCTGCACATGCCCCCAGTGTGACCGACACCACTGACAACGGCCCCGGGCCGCCGTCTCCGCCCGTCCCCGGCCCTCCTCCGCGTCCGAAAAACGCGAGGCCCATCGGCGCCCGCCGATTAAAGTCGAGGGCATGGCGGAAGCAGCGAACGGCACCAGCACCGGCCCCGTACGCGTCGACAGCTGGATCTGGTCGGTCCGGCTCACCAAGACGCGCTCCCAGGCGGGCACGGCCTGCCGGGCCGGACACGTCCAGGTCAACGGCGAGCGGGTCAAGGCCGCCCACCAGGTGAAGGTCGGCGACGAGGTGCGGCTGCGCGCGGACGGCCGGGAGCGGATCGTCAAGGTCGTCACGCTGCTGCGCAAGCGGGTCGGCGCCCCGGTCGCCGTCGAGGCGTACATCGACAAGAGCCCGCCGCCGCCCGCCCGCGCCGACGCCCTCGCGGCGGGCGTACGGGACCGCGGCCTCGGCCGCCCCACCAAGCGCGACCGGCGCGAGATGGAGCGTCTGCGCGGCCTCGCGGAGAGCCGGCGCAGCGCGGGCTGAGGGCGGCGCGGGCTGAGGGCGGTGCGGCCGGCCGGCCGCCGCCGGGTCCTGGCCGGGCCCGGTTACAGCCAGCCGTTGCGCCGGAAGCCCCGGTGGATGACGAAACAGGCGGCCGCCATCAGGCCGAGGGCCATGAAGTAGCCGTAGCGCCAGTGCAGTTCGGGCATGTTCTCGAAGTTCATGCCGTAGATGCCGCAGACCATGGTCGGCACGGCGACGATCGCCGCCCATGCCGTGATCTTCCGCATGTCCTCGTTCTGGGCCACCGTGACCTGGGCGAGGTGGGCCTGGAGGATGGAGTCGAGCAGCCCGTCGAAGGCGGCGATCTGTTCGGTGGTGCGCAGCAGGTGGTCGGCCACGTCCCGGAAGTACGGCCGGACCTCCGGGTCGATGGAGGGCGCCCCCTCACCGGCGAGCCGCTGCAACGGCCGGTCCAGGGGCGCCACCGCCCGCTTCAGTTCGAGGAGTTCGCGCTTGAGCTGGTAGATCCGGCCCGCGTCGCCGCGCCCCGCGTTCTCCGCGAAGACCGCGGTCTCGACCGCGTCCATGTCGCTCTGCATGGCGTCGACGACCGCCAGGTATTCGTCGACGACGTGGTCGGCGATGGCGTGCAGCACCGCCGAAGGCCCCTTGGCGAGCTGTTCCGGCGCCTCCTCCAGCTCTTCGCGCAGCGGCCCGAGCGAGCCGTGCATGCCGTGCCGCACGGTGATGACGAAGTCGGCTCCGGTGAACACCATCAGCTCACCGGTGTCCACCACCTCGCTGCTGGCGGTGAGTTCCTCGTGCTCGACGTACCGGCACGTCTTGAAGACGGAGAACAGGATGTCGTCGTACGGCACGACCTTGGGCCGCTGATGCGCGGTGACGGCGTCCTCCACGGCCAGCCGGTGCAGCCCGAACAGCTGGGCCAGGCCCGCGAATTCCTCCTCAGTCGGCTCGTGGAGCCCGATCCAGACGAAGGCGCCGTCGCCAAGACCGCGCACCCGGCGCAGCGCCTCCTCGACCGGGCAGTCGCCCTTCTGCCGCACCCCGTCGACGTATACCGCGCAGTTGACGACGGCGCTCCCCAGGGGCGAGCGCGCCGGATGGCTGAGGTCGACGGTCCGCCGATAGGCACGGCGCACCGCCCTCCGCAGGTTCCGCATCATCGCCACGACCAGCTTCCCTTCACCGAATGAGCGGCCAGTGTGCCACCGCCCCCTGTACGTCCACGCACCCCCTGGGAGACGCGCCTCACCCCCCGGGCGTTCCCCGGCGGGCGGCGTCGGACACGGCCCGGAGGTAGCGCCGGGTGGCCAGGTCCTGGAGCAGCCGCGTGAGGGGCCCGCCGAGCCGGGCGTACCAGCTCGCGGGCCGGGAGAACGCGGCGACCTCGAACCACACGAGCCCGTCGGCCTCGCGCCCCACGACGAACGACTCCTCGCCGCACTCGGGGTGGCCGGGCAGGGTGCCGTAGGCGAATCCGACGCGTTCGGCGGCGCGTACGGTCCACACCACGCGGCACGGGATGACCAGGCGCGGGAACGGCAGCCGGGGCAGCCGCAGGACGATCAGCGCGGTCGCCCCGGGCACGGCGGCCACCTCGGGGTGCACCCCGAACCCGGCGCCGCGCTGAACGCCCCACCCCATCACGTAGTCCCCGGCCCGCTCGAAGACGTCCTGCCCGTACCCGATGCGGACCCGGCGCCGGAACACGCGGTATCCGGCCTCGCCGCCGGGCAGCACGGGCTCACCGGTGGCGCCGACCTCCGGGTAACCGGGCTCCGCCGCACAGGCCCGGGCGTAGGCCGCTCGCAGGCCCCTGACGACCGTCATCACAACCGCCCCCCATCCCCCGGTCTCCGGGTGGAAACCCCACGCGAACGCACCGGAACCACCAAGCCCCCGGCACCCCGTGGATCCGTCGGGGCCTCATCATGCACAGGGGTTACGTTTCAGCCAAGTACGGGCGTAATCTCAGCCATCCGGCGGCGTCCTCCCCGCTCCTGACCCGCCGGGTTCCGGCGCCGGGCGTTGAACCCCGAGCGCGCTGCGGTGCCGGCCGAGAAGCCCCGTCCGCACCCTGACGGGGCTTCCCGCTGAGTGCGCCGGGACCGGCCCGCGGCCTTACAGGCCGAGCTGCGAGTACGTCACGTCGCGCGGCGTCCGGGGCGGGGTGTCGGCCGTGTAGTGCAGGTGCATGACGGTGAAGTGCGGCTGGTCCCGCTCACCCGGGCGGACGGTGTCGAGGCGGACCGTCACGGGGTAGGAGTGGAAGCGGCCCGCGGCACAGTAGGGGACGCAGTCGTTGACCATGTTGGAGCCCTGGGCCTGGGCCGATGACGCTCCCCACTGCGTCCAGTGCAGCGAGACGAGCCCGTTGTTCCCGTCGCCGCAGGCGATCAGATAGCTGCCCGGCCGGACCTGGGGGTGCCCGGAACAGTCGACCACGACGGGATGGGACTGCACCTGTCCGCCCGTCGCGACGGCCGGCCCGGCCGGCCCGACGGCCACGGCCAAGGCCGCCACCGCACCGATGAGGACTGCTGACTTGACCTTCTGCCGACGCATGTCTGCTCCTAGGACACTCCAGCTCGAAGCGGGTGCGCCGCGAGGGTGTCGAGTCGGCGCAGTACCCATTGTCCGCCTCCCTCCCGACCCCGCGACCGCGGACCCGCCGCTCCCACGGCCCTCGCGACCCGGCGCCACGCGAACGGCACGAAAAAGGCCCTCCGGACCGGGTCCGGAGGGCCTTTCGACTGATGCGTGCCTGGTCGGGCACGGTGGGCGTGGACGGTTTCGAACCGCCGACATCTGCTTTGTAAGTTCGCCCGGCGCCCCGCCCCGGCCGCGCTCGCCTCGACCGTGGCCCCCGCAGCAAACCGCCGGGAGCCGCTCAGGGCCGCCAGCGTTGATGTCACTCGTGGATGTCAGCCAAGCGGGTCGGCGCCCCCGCCCACCGGGCCCTGTGCCCCCTCTGCCGATCAATCGTGTGAACCGCCGGACAGGGTGTGAACTTGCGTGGCATATTATGCGCATGGCAACGTACGCAGAGTCGGTGCGGCAGCTCCAGCCTGCCATTCCGCTAATCTTCAGCGCGCTTGACGCTGGCTTGACGGTGGCCAATGACCACCACACATCGAACCGGCTCAAGCGCTCGGATGACCCGTGGCACTATGCCCACGTGGTCCGTCGCATCACCATTGACCGGCTCAGGGACGAGGGGCTCCAGGCGGAAACTGACGAGGGCCGCCCCCTGTATGCGATGTCGGGATTGCTCCTCTTCTACCGCGACATGGCGGTTCGGATCCTGCGGCCGAGCGATACCGGCCGTGGTACGGGCAGCTCGATCCCTCTGCCTGGTCGCTCCAGGGCGCGGAAGGCGTTTTGGAGCCAGCAGGCGGGGTCCGCTATCCCAGGCCTCAACACAGATAACCTGCTGCTCCTGTGGCAGGACGATGCTGGCAGCCTCGCTGAACCGATGACGTTGGTCCGGCCGCTCGGCGGTGGCCACCGGCGCAACAGCCTGAGGGTGGACTGGGTTGGCAAGCTCTCGCGGAGCATGGCTAGTCTGCGAGCAGCCGACCTTGACGAACTCGAACCAGACCAGCAGTACAAGCAGCTAGGGGAATAGGCGAGATGATCCACGGCGAGCGCGTCAAGCAGGTGCGCGAGATGCACCAGATGACGCAGAGTGAACTCGCCGATGGATTCCCAGGGCTTTCCCAGCATCAGCTGTCGCGTATCGAGAAGACTGGTGCGCAGCCAGATGATGAGACTGTAGCTCTTCTGGCTGCAACCTTCGGGGTTTCCGTCGACTTCTTTCATCGGCCCATCGACGTAGCCTTGAACGCCCTTTCTCCGCAATTGAGGGCGCGAAATAGGCTAACTCAGCGCTCAAAGAACGCTGCCATGCAATGGGCTAACGTGGTCTATGAAGAATATCACCGGCTAGGTCAGAGTGCTCGCTCAATCCCCTGTCGTCTTCCGGCGATGAAGGGGGTGGACCCCAGGGAAGCTGCACAGAAGACACGCGAAGTTCTGGGATTTACTCCGCAAGAACCCCTTCCATATCTCGTCCTTGCTGTTGAGCGACTAGGGGTAACCGTCCTGGGGGTTCCCTTCAAGGCAGAAAATCTGGATGGTTTCTCAGCCTGGCAAGGTGATGAGCCCGTCATTGCGCTTCTCTCTGAGGTTCCGGGCGACAGGCTTCGGTTTACGGTAGCTCATGAGCTAGGCCACCTAGTACTCCACACTCCGGGGCAGGTAGGGGCGGTTGTCGAGGCCGAGGCCGACATTTTTGCGGCAGAACTACTGACTCCCATTTCAGCCATGGAAATGGTTTTTCCGCGCAACCCAACACTCAGCTCTTTGGCTATGCTCAAGACGCAGTGGGGTGTTTCCATTAAAAGCCTGGTTCGGCGCGCCCGCGATCTGGATATTGTCAGCCAAGATCGCGCAATCAGTCTTTACAAGCAGATCAGCGCTCGCGGATGGAATAAGAAAGAGCCTGGTCACGTACCGCAAGAAAAGCCTCGGGCTTTTAGGAAAATGATGGAGATTCACTACGGCGAGGGTTTGAGTGTGATGGCTGCCGCGCGCTCGGCTGGTTGGTCTGAAGAGCTGGTGATGAACGTGATCGAGCAGCATGCTGGTGTAGAAGATCTCCCGCATGCGCCTGTTCGGTCAATTTCTGAGAGTGGTAGTAATGTGATTCAGCTGCGTAGGCGTGCAGCTTTCTAGGTGGCGCCTCTCCTAGCAGGTGCGAGTGAGGTCGGCGGAGCGGCTTTGGGCGGGAGCTGCCATGGGGCGAGTGATCATGGCCCCGTAAGCTGATCGCGAGTCGGGCAGTCAGTGGACCTGCCCGTAAAGCACGACGTTGGGGCCATGATCTTCGAGGCTCGCCCCATGGTGGCTGCCTAAAGCCGTGGAGCCGACCGCCCCAGCCACCGGGCAACGTCCACGGAAGCGGGTGAGGCGACACCGCACCGCCGCCGCGATCCGGCCTCTTTCGGTAACACAAAGCGTCTGTGACCCGTACCTGCGGCAATCCCTCAAGCCCACCGTGCCCAGTGCTGTATTTGGCCGCTGCGTGCGGCGACGGGCGGACGGTGACGCGCAGCCGGTGGCGCAGACATGGAGGCAGCGGGGCGCCGGCCGACCGGCGCCGCCGCGCTGTGCGCGGCCCTCGATCCCCGAGATCGACCTGACCCCGTCAGGCAGTGCGGGTGTAGTGAGGCTGTTGGGGTCGGCCTCTTGGTGGTCAAGGACAACAAGGTCCGCTGTCCCTGTTCCCCTTCCAGAGGTCGGATCGCGGCGGCGGTGCGGTGTCAGATCACCAGCGTCCCCGCGGGCAGATGTCCCGTACGCCGGGGCCCTGTTGGCTCGCGGCTGGAGCAGGCAGCCGCGAGCGCAGCGAGCCTTGATGAAGTAGGGAAAGTTCTACCGCGCCATGATCCAGAGTGCGGGACGGAAGGCTGTCGGCCAGGTGCCTCGTTCAGCTACGGTGCAATTCATGCCTTCTGCACTGGACACGCCCCAGGAAGCTGCCGAGCTCGCCGAGTCCCTGCTGCCGCCGCTCGGTAACCGCTGGTTGCACACCCAGGCCGTGGCCGCACGGGCCCGCGAGGTATCAGCCGCGGTACCCGAAGACGAACGGGATCTCCTCGTCGCCGCTGCCTGGCTGCATGATCTCGGCTATGCGCCGGAGTTGCGGGAAACGGGCTTCCACCCCCTCGACGGTGCTCGCTACCTGGAGACCCTCGGGGCACCCTCCCGGCTCGTCCGCCTGGTCGCCCATCACTCCGGCGCCGTGTACGAGGCTGAACAGCGTGGACTATCAGAGGAGTTGGCGGCGTACGAGCGTGAGGACTCTCCCGTCCTGGACGCGCTGATCTGCGCCGACATGACGACCGGCCCCGCCGGCCAGCCCTTCGACTTCGATCGGCGCATCGAGGAGATCCTGGTCCGGTACGAGCCCGGCAGTGAGGTGCACACCGCGATCAGTAAGGCGCGTCCGTACCTCGGCGCCGCCGTCGCGCGGACCCTCTCCCGCCTCGACGATCAACCGATGTAAGGCTCCGATCGGTTGGCCAGGCCATGCTCGATCCGCATCCGCATGGACGGGTGAATGTTCAGTTCGCTCAGCCTGGCGGGAGCGACGAACGCGACTTCCTTGCTCTCGCTGCTGGTTCGCAGCTCGCCGCCGACGATCCGGGCCGTGAAGCAGATCGAGAACTGCTGGCGCACCTCTCCGTCGTCGTACGCCATGACGTGGCCCGGGTCCGTGTACAGCCCGACCAGCCCGGTCACCTCGACATCGAAGCCGGTCTCTTCCTTCGTCTCGCGGACCGCCGCATGGGCCACCGATTCGCCGACATCGACGCCGCCGCCTGGTAGCGCCCACAGGCGGTTGTCCGTCTTGTGGATGAGCAGGACATCCCCGGCGTCGTTGACCGCAACCGCTGTCACGGAAGGGACGATGCTGTTCGCCTTCGGGGCGTTCGGATCGTTCACGTAGTCGATGCGGGCCATGCCTCCAGCGTCGCACGACTCGGAGTTCAGCGGACTATGAGGGCGTGCCTCGGTCCCAGGCATAGTCGAAGCTGCGCATGTAGTGCCGGAAGGTCCGGGCGCCGGGGATGTAGCGGAAGTGCAGCACCGGATTCTGTCCGGCCGGCGCCCCCAGGACGTGCGGGTTCACCAAGACGTCATCGTCGAACCGGTAGATCGAGTTGTAGAGGATCGTGTCGTGGAGGCGGATCTCCACGCCCGGCGTCACGGCTGCCGGTTCGAGGTAGCGCCTGGTGATCCGTGCTCGTGCCGCCAGGTCGTCCCCGATGCCTTCTTCCTCGCCCCGCTGGTGAATCATCGCGGAGTCGGGGTCACCGAGCAGGATGCGGACCTGGGCTCCCGCCTTGGCCTTGTCGGCCAACTGGTCGGGCAGGTCCGGATTGCTGTCGAACAGGAACAGGCCGGCGTAGACCAGGATCTCCACCTGACTCGTGGCCTGCTCGATCAAGGACGTCCACAAGGACGCGGGGACGGCACCCCGGTGCGGGTAGTACGTGATCAGCTCTGACGTGCTTGCCGTCTCGGCCTGCTTCGCGACGGCAGGCCATAGGTAGACCTCGTCTACGCCGAGGAAACTTGCGGCCTTCCAGCGGTGACTGCGGTGCGGCGTACGGTCTTTGGAGATCCAGCGCTCAACGCTCTTGGGGTCGATGCCGACGTGATCGGCCAGCGTCTGGAGTGTCTGTCCCTTTGCGGAGATCGTCGCGCGTAAGCGTTCGTTCGCCATGTCATCGCTCCTGCGGATGGCGGGACTTGGGGACCTTTCGAACGTAGCGGAGACGTCCCCAAACGTCCATAGGGCCCGTGATAGGTCCACCCCTTCCGGCAGTTTCCTGGTCTCACCGACGAAACGTCGGATGCAACTCCCCTCGAAACCAGGAGACAAGACGATGCGTCAGATTCCCATCGACACCTCCGCCGCCATCGTGATGGTGGCCAAGCCCCCGCAGCCCAAGGTCAAGGACCGCCGCTCCGGCGAGATCGCCACGGACACCGAGACCGGTGCGACGCTGATGACCGTGGACGTGATGTTCGCGGTGAACGATGAGGTCGAGATCCTCTCGATCACCGTTCCGCAGCCGAGCATCTCCGGTGAGCTGACGATGGGCACCCCGGTTGGGCTGACCGGTCTGGTCGGGCGCCCGTGGGAGAACGAGTTCAACGGCCAGAAGCGCCACGGCATCGCCTTCCGCGCCGTCGCGGTGACGTCTCTGGTGGCCGGTGCGGTGAAGCCGAAGGCGGCTTGACGGTGACCGGGCTCGCGGTCGCCCTGGTCCTGCTTGTCGGTATCGCGCTGGTACTGCGGTGGCGGCGTCCGGCCTGGTACTGGCTGACGTTCGGTGTCGTCCTCGCCCTGGTACGGGTGCTGGCTCGGTTCGGGTCCGTGATGGAGGCGTGTCAGCTCACCACCGCCCCGTCCCGGTTCCGGATCGCCCTGGCGCGCTGGTGCAAGCAACCCATGCCGCGTCAGCGCGTCCCCCGGATCGTGCGGATCAAGCCGACCCGGACCGGGCTGGCCCTGCGGATCAGGATGCTTCCGGGGCAGGACGCCTTCGAGTACTCCGCCGCCGCCGACCGGCTGCGACACTCCTTCACCGCCCACCAGGTCACCACTCGCGAGATCAAAGCGGGAATCGTCGAAGTGGTCCTGACCGGCTATGACGTCCTGCGGCACGTCCAACTCCCGATCAAGGCAGAACGCGGATTGCTGCGCGTGCCGGTGGCCATCCGGGAAGACGGCACCGTGTACCACCGCAACTACCGAGAGGTGCCGCACTCGGTCAACGTCGGTGCCACGAAGTCCGGGAAGTCCGTCTACCAAAGGCAGTTGGTCAAGGAACTCGCCCCGCAACGCGTCGCGCTGGTCGGCATCGACTGTAAGCAGGGTGTCGAGCTTGCTCCGATGGCCCGCCGTTTCACGGCTCTCGCCACCGACCCGGACATGGCGGCCGATCTGCTGTGCGCGCTGATCGACTACATGGAGGACGTCTACCAGGTCATCCGTGCCGAACAGCGGATCAGTGCGGACGTGCCGGATGCGGAGATCACCGCCGACATCTGGGGCCTTCCCGAGCACCTGCGGCCCGTACCGGTCGTCGTCACCGTGGATGAGGTCGCCGAACTGGCCTTGTTCGCAAGCAAGTTGGAGGAGAAGCGGCGCGATCGGATCGTGACCGCTCTGGTCCGTCTGGCACAGCTCGGCCGGGCCGCCGGGATCTACCTCGACATCTACGGACAGCGCTTCGGGTCCGAACTCGGCTCCGGGATCACCATGCTCCGAGCCCAGCTCACCGGCCGCACCGCGCACCGGGTCAATGACGAGTCGTCCGCGAAGATGGTCTTCGGCGACATCTCAGCCCACGCCGTGTTCGCCACCACGCAGATCTCCAACGCCCGACCCGGCACGGTCATCGTCGGCGACTCGACCGGCGGATGGGTACGCGCCCGCACCCCGCACACCACGCTGCGCCAGGCCGTGAACGCCTGCAACCGGCACGCGCACCTCACCCCGGACATCCCCGCCCTGGCCGCCTTCCGGCCCGTGCTTCCCGTCCCGGCTCTGTCCGGCGTCGTGCTCCGCAAGCCGGTTCCTGCGGGCACCTAACTCCCCCGCACCACGGTCGGCGTTACTGCCTCGCGCCAGGTCCCTACCCGCTCCATGCCCGAAACCCGAAGGAGAGATCCCTATGTGCGAGGGCTGCAAGGACCTCAACCGCACGGTCTTGATGCTCGGCGACATGGCTCTGTACGCCCACACGCCCGGCGCCGACCCGATGTTCATCGAGGTGGTCGGCGGATCGCTCGCCGCCTCCCTGCCCGATGTGCCTCCGGCCGGCTTCGAGGACGGACCCGACTACCCCGGCCAGGCGTGACCGTGCCCGCCGCGAAGAAGCCCGCCACCCGTCGTACCGCGAAGAAGCCGACCCCGTGCCCGGACTGTCAGACCGGACAGGTGCAGGAGTCCTTCCAGGTCGGCGGACGCAAGAAGCACATCAGCGCCGACCGGCAGGAAGCGCTGTGCCTCACCTGCCTCGGCACTGGTGAAGCCCCGACCGACTGAAGCCCGCCGGGACCGGGCGGCAGGAGCACCCATCCCCGCCCGGCCCTGGCCACCACCCGAAGGAGGTGAATGACCGTGACCCGACCGATCCGCCCCGACGCCGTACTGATCCAGGCCGTGATCGCCGGTGCGCTGTCCTTCGCCCACCTGCACGACATCGCCGAAGCCGCCGGGCAACACGGCTGGAAGGCCTGGGCCTACCCGGTCAGCGTTGACCTGCTCCTGGTCGCGTCCTGGCACCGACTCCGTTCGCTGCGCACCACCCAGGGACCGACCCGCGCGGCCTGGACCTGGTTCGCCGTCGCCCTGGCTGCCTCGCTCGGTGCCAACGTCGCCACCGCCGGACTCCTGGATCTGTCGGCCGTTCCCGCCTGGCTGCGCATTCTGGTCGCCGGATGGCCCGCCCTCGCCTTCCTCGGCGGCACGCTCCTGGTCCACACCCCGGGCGCTCGACCTGAGGCCGCGCCCCGGGCAGAAGATCCCCCTGCCCCGGTCTCGACGGCACCCACGCCGGCCGAACCGCTTCCGGCTCCCGCCCCCGCTCTGCCTCCCGCCGCGCTTCCGGACGTGCCGTCCGCCTTGGTCGACCACGCCCGCAAGGTCGCCGCCGACCATCACGCCCGCACGGGGACCGCGATCGACAACGACACCCTGCGGACCCGCCTCGGTGTTCCGGCCCCACTGGCCGACGCCATCGCCGCCCAACTCGCCTGACCGACAAGGAGAACCGTCATGCCCCTGCACCTGATCTTCCGCAAGCTCCGCCAGTGCGGCCCGATCACCATCGGCACCGGCCAGAACCGCAACGGCCAGATGTCCTACGTCGCGGCCTGTGGCGCTGACGACTGCGGCTGGTCCGGCACGTTCGACAGCTACGCCGCCGCCTCGATCGCCGCCGAAGGACACCGCTGCCGCGTCCGCTGACCCACCTGGAAGGGAGACCCGCCATGGACATGAACGTCCCGCTCTGGTTCGCCCTGCTCGTCGTCGGCTGGCTCGGTCTCAAGCTCGCCCGCCCGCCCCTGTGGCTGGTCGTCGTGCTGCTGCTGGGCGGCTACCTCCTCGCCGACAGCTTCCTGTCGCCCACGATCAACACCGCCCTCAACCGCTGATCTCCGGAAGGGAGAACACCGTGTTCCGTCCTCGCATCCCGGTCAACCCGTCGCCCGCCCACCTGGTCCCGCGCCTGGTGGAGCCGACCGCCATCACCCCGGCCCATGACCAGCTCTCGTCGTCGTGCACCTGCACGCACGTCGGCCCCGTGGCCCCGCTTCCGAGCCGCGCACCCAGTTCCTCGATCCGGCTGACCGGCACGGGCCTCGCCTGCGCTGTCGCCGGTGGAACGGCGGTCGTCCTGGTCGTCGGCGCGGTTCTGGTCTCCATGCTTCTCGCGGTCGCCATCACCGGAGTCTCCGTCACGGTGTGCGCCGTCGTTCTGCGTTCCCTGCTCAACAGCTCGCGCAACCAGCGCTGACCGGCCCCGGAGCGGCCTCAACCGCCAAGTCTCGTCCGCTCCGGAGCCGTGCCTCCTGCCCGAACCAACGATCCGGAAGGAAGCTCCATCATGACCGACCACGCCCCTGCCCCGGGACAGGTATGCCCGAACTGCGACGGCTTCGCCGCAGCCGCCGTCACCCTGGGCGGACGCGACCGGCACGGCCACCGCCGCACCATCACCGCCCACTGCCCGTCCTGCCACGGCACCGGACGCGCTCCGCGCCGCCTCGTCCCCTCCGGCTCCGTCGGGGGTGGTCGGTGATGGGCCGCTCAACGCTCCCTCGGCACACTCGTGGTGCTCTGCGCCGGGCAGCGACCTCCCGGGCCACCTCCATCCACCTGTTCTGCGGTGCCGGGGGCGACTCCGACGGATTCCGCCGCGCCGGCTTCGACGTCGTACTCGGCGCCAACCACTGGACCCGCGCGGTCGAGACCCACGCCGCGAACTTCCCCGACGCCGAACACCTCTGCGTCGACCTCGACCACTACGACATGCGGCGCCTGCCCAAGGCCCGCGTCCTGGTCGGCTCCCCGATCTGCACCGAGGGCAGTCCCGCCGACGGGGTCAGCCGCCCCAAGGCTCCACCCACCCCGGGCCAACTGGACCTCCTGGAACAGGGCCCCATGCACGACGCCGCTTGGGAGCGCACCCGTCTGACCGCGTACGACATCCTGCGTGCCGCCGAAGTCGGCAACTTCGACGCCGTCGTGTGCGAGAACGTGCCCCGCTTCGCCACCGCCTGGCCGCTGTTCACCTGGTGGCTGCACGCATGGGAGATCCTCAACTACCGGTACCAGATCGTCTCGGTGACAGCCGCCCACGTCGGCGGCGACGACAACGAGCACGCCCCGCAATGGCGTGACCGCATCTTCATCGTCTTCACGCGCATCGACATGCCCGCGCCGAACCTCGACGTCCGCCCACCCGCCTGGTGCTCGGGCTGCGAGCAGGACGTACTGGCCGTGCAGTCGTGGCGCAACAACCGGAAGGTCGGCAAGTACCGGCAGCAGTACGACTTCCGGTGCCCCAGCGCCCGCTGCCGCTTCCAGATCGTGGAGCCATACGTACGGCCCGCCGCCAGTGCCATCAACTGGTCCGACCTCGGTATCCGCATCGGCGATCGCGCCCAGCACGGCCGGGGACCCTTGGCCGCCGCCACCCTCCGAAAGATCCGACTCGGGCTGACCAAGCACCGGGTGCCGTCCGTCGTCACGGTCAACCACGCCGACCAGGGCGACGGCCGAGCCTTCCCCGCGACCGCAGCACCACTGCCGACCCGCACAGTCCGGATCGGCGACGGCATCGCCGTACCGCCCCTGCTCGTTCCGGCAGGCGGCACCTGGAACACCGACGCGTCCGCCGTCACCGTCCCCATGCGAACCCGCACCACCCGCGACGCCGAAGCACTGCTGCTGCCCGCCCCGTTCATCACCGAGCACCGCGGGGGCGGCTCCACCACCCGTTCCATCGGCGATCCCCTCGGCTCGATCACCGCCGGGGGCAACCATCACGGTCTCGTCATCCCGTACCGCAAGGGCGGCCCGACCACGACCGGCAACCCGCTCCACACCGTGGCCACGAAGGAATCGGCGGGCGTGGTCCTGGGCGCCGACACCGACGTGCCGGACATCGCCGTGGAGGACTGCTACTTCCGGATGCTGTCCCCGCGCGAGCACCTGCGTGCCCAGCGCTTCACCGACGACTACACCGTGCTTGGCCACGGCGGCGAGCAGACCAAGCAGGCCGGGAACGCGGTGCCCGGCAACGTCGCCCAGTGGATCGCCTCCCGCCTCCTGGAGGTGCTGTGACTGCCACTGCGCCCCCGGCGTTCCTGACCGACCCGACCACCCTGGGCGACCTGCTCAGGGTGGCATCGGCCGACGACTACGACCGCTGGCAGGATCAGATCCGCCGCACCGGCGGCTGCGCCGACCCGATCCACCTCACCGGCTGGACCCTCACCAAGGACAAGACCACCGGCGAGACCCTCCACCACTACTCGACGGAGAGCGAGCCCGGCGGACGCCTGCGCCTCGCCTGCGGCAACCGGCGCGCCTCCCGCTGCCCCTCCTGCGCCTGGACGTACGCGGGCGACACCTACCAACTCATCCGCGCCGGACTGGCCGGCGACGACCGCCGCGACATCTCCACCACGGTCCGCGACCACCCCCGCGTCTTCGCGACCTTCACCGCCCCCTCCTTCGGCCCGGTCCACAACCGGCCCGACCGCGGCGCCTGCCGCTGCGGCACCCGCCACGCCGATGGTGACGCAGCCCTTGGCACCGCACTGGACCCGACGACGTACGACTACGCGGGCACGGTCCTCTTCAACAACCATGCCGGTGACCTGTGGATGCGTTTCACCAACCGGCTCCGTCGCGAGATCGCCAGGCGGGCTGGGCTCACCCAACGCGAACTCGCCGAAGCCGCCCGAATCTCCTACGGCAAGGTCGCCGAATTCCAGCACCGCGGCGCCATCCACTTCCACGCCGTGATCCGCCTCGACGGACCCAAAGGCCCGAACACCGCGCCGCCATCCTGGACCTCGGTATCGCTGCTCACGGACGCGATCAACGCCGCCGCTCACCACGCGTACACGACCGTGAGCGTCCCGGCCTCGGGCGACCATCCGGCCCGCACCTTCCGCTGGGGCCGACAGCTCGACGTGCGCCCGGTCACGTCCTTCGGAGACGGCTCGGACCTCACCGAACTGGCGGTCGCCGCCTACGTCGCCAAGTACGCCACCAAGGCAGCCGAGAACACCGGCACGCTCGACCGCCGCGTCGGCGAACTCGCCGAACTCGACCGCCACGGAGTCCCCGACCACGCCCGCCGCCTGATCACCGCATGCCGTGACCTCGACGACGCGTACCCGGACCGGCGGCTGTGGGCCTGGGCGCACATGCTCGGCTTCCGGGGCCACTTCTCCTCGAAGTCCCGCCGCTACTCCACCACCCTGGGCGAACTCCGCCAGGCCCGCGCCGACTTCCGCGCCGCCCAAGAACGCGAAGCCCTCGGCCTCGACCGCGAGCCGGACACGGTCCTCGTCCTGGCCGACTGGCAGTACGCCGGCCACGGCCACACCCCAGGCGAATCCGCCCTCGCCGCCACCATCGCCCGCAACCTTCAGACCAACCGAGAGACCTCCCGCGAAGCCCTGCAAGACCAACTGGCCCTGGAAGGAGCCGCAGCATGACCACCGCCACCACGGAACTGCTGACCGTGCCCGAAGTCATGGCTCGGCTCAAGCTCGGCCGCTCCACCGTCTACGACCTGATCCGTTCACGGCGCCTGACCTCGATCGCAATCGGTCGGTCCCGACGCATCCCCGCGGACGCCGTTCGGGACTTCATCGTGAAGCAGATCGAGGAAGCTGCCTGATGACAACCCAGCGCAAGCGAAACCCCAACGGTGCAGGCACCATCACCCAGCGGAAGGACGGCCGATTCCAGGCTGCCGTCTACGTCCTCCAGCCCGACGGCACACGTGCCCGCAAGTTCGCCTACGGCAAGACCTGGGCCGAGTGCGACATCAAGCGTCGCGCACTACTCGACAAGGTCGACAACGGCGTCCCCGTACCGACCCGATCGATGAAGCTGTCCGAGTGGCTGCTGTACTGGCTGGACAACATCATCAAGCCTCGCCGCAAGAGGACCACCGCCGCCAAATACGAAGTGCACGTGCGGCTCTACCTCGTTCCGATGGTGGGCTCCAAGCGGCTGGAATCGCTCAGCGTGGCCGACGTCCGCCGCTTCCTCGTCCAGTTGGAGAAGAAGACGACCGCGGCCACCGCCAGGGAGGCGCATCGGGTCCTTCGTACCGCTCTCACTGCGGCCTGCCGCGAAGAGCTGGTGACTAGGAACGTCGCAACACTCGTCGAGCCCCCGACGGTCAATGCCCGAGATCTCTCGCCCTGGTCGTTGAACGAGACGCTCGACTTCCTCGCCGCCGCCCGGAAAGACCCCCTCTACGCCGCATTCGTACTCGCCATCGCACTTGGCCTTCGCCGGGGTGAGATCGTCGGTCTTCGCTGGGAACACGTCGACCTCGACAAGCGGGAGATCAGGGTCAGGACACAGCGGCAGAGGGTGGCTGGGGAGGCGTACGACGACGATCCCAAAGGCCGTAGGCGGAAGCAGACTCTTCCCCTGCCCGACATCTGCGTGGCTCCTCTGCGGTGGCAGCGAATGCGGCAGGCCGCTGCCCGTGATCGTTTAGGAGATATTTGGGAGACGACCGGCTACGTCTTCACCACCCGTACAGGTCAGCCCATCGAGCCGCGCAATCTGTACCGCTCGTTCACCCGTGTCGCGAAGAACGCCGGTCTCCGGGTGATTCGGCTTCACGACGCCCGGCACGGTACGGCGACCCTGCTCACCGCAGCCGGCGTCCCGCCCCGCGTCGTCATGGAGATCCTCGGTCACAGTCAGATCGCCGTGACGATGAACGTCTACGCCCACGTCGTCCAGGACACACAGCGCGAGGCTGTGGGTCACTTGGACCGCCTGCTCAGGCAGCGACCAGCCGTGAGCGACCGTCCGCGTTGATGTCAAAAATAGATGTCGAAGGCCCCCCGCCATGATCGGCGAGGGGCCTTCGTGCTGGTGGGCGTGGACGGTTTCGAACCGCCGACATCTGCTTTGTAAGAGCAGCGCTCTACCCCTGAGCTACACACCCGTGGATGAGGGAACAGCGTACATGGCCCCAGGGGTGCCGCCGCAAACCCGATATCGGGGGAACAGCGGGCGGGAGAACCGGGGAAGAAGCGTGAACTGACCGGGCCGTGTGTTCGTCCTTACCTGGTGGGAGAATGGACCGGGCAGGGCGACACAGCACGGGAGAGGGATGTGACGGCGACACACGCGCGGCCGTACAGCAGAGCGGGTGCCACCGTCCGGGACGTGCTGGCGCTCATCGCGTTTCCCCTGGTGCTCGGCGCCGCCGTGCTGCCGGGCGCCTTCGCCGGCGGCGGTACGCGCCGCTGGTTCGGCGGGCGCGGCGAGAGCGTGCGCGCGGACGCGCAGGCCGCCAAGGACGCGGCGGCCGCGGCCTTCTACGAACTGGACACCGCCCAGCGCGATCTGCGGATCTCCATCGAGACGATCACGGCCGTGGACAGTTCGCCCGGCGCCCAGCGGGCCGTCGACGACTTCGCCGCGCTCGGCCGCCGCATCGACGAGGTCTCCAACCAGTACATCAACGCGGTCGACGCCCACGACCTGGACCGGGACGATCTGGACGCCGCCGTCGCCGCCCGCGCCCGGACCGAACTGACCGCCGCCAAGGACGAACTCGTCCGCGTCAAGGGCGAGCTGGACCGCTACGAGCAGAACCTGCGGCCGCTGCTCGACACCGCCGAGACCCAGCTCGCCCGGCTCGCCCCCGCCGTCGAGCGGGCCCGGCAGGCGCTGCTCGGCGCCAGCACCGCCCTGGACGAGGTGCGCGCCTCGGGGCTGCGCGCCGACGACCTCGCGGCCCGGCTCGCCGCGCTCGGGCCGGAGCTGACCAAGCTGAACCAGGGCGCCGGCCGGCACGGCGTGCCCGAGACGCTCCAGCGCGCCGACCGGGTGCTGCGCGACGCCGAGGCGCTGCGGTCCGAGGCCGAGCAGCTGCCCGCCAAGGCCGCCGAGATCGACCGCAGGCTGGTCTCGCTGCGCACCCGCGCGCAGGCGCTCACCACCCGGGCCGGCGGGGTCGACCCGGTGCTCAGCGAGCTGCGCCGCCGCTTCGCGGCCGCCTGCTGGCAGGACCTCCAGCAGGTGCCCGAGCAGGCCGCCGTCTCCGTGCGGCAGGCGGAGGACAAGCTCAAGGAGGCGGCCAAGGCGCGCGACGAGCAGCGCTGGCCGGACGCCACCTCGCTGCTCAGCACGGTGCGGGCGCTGCTCAACACCACGGACGAGGCGGTCTCCGCCGCGGGCGACCGGCTCCAGCGGCTCAACGCCGTCGCGAAGGACCCGCAGCAGGAGATCCAGCGCACCCGGTTCGCGATCCGCGACGCGCAGCGCCTCGCGATGTCGGGCCGCAACACCCCCGATCCCCGGCACGCCCGTCCCCTGGACGAGTCGGTGGCCCGCCTGGAGCGGGCGATCGCCACGCTCGAAGGACGCCACCCCGACTACTGGCACTTCCTCACCGAGACCGAGGCGGTCCGCCAGGCCGTGGCCCACGTCGTGGCCGGCATCCGCGAGGAACTCGGCCACGGCGCCTGACCTGTGGCACGGCGGGAGCCGCCGCTGAGTTGTTGCGGACCCCGCCCGGGCGGATCCTTGAGTACGTACGCCCCGCGTGCCTAGGGACGAGGAGGGCCCCCACTATGGCCACCCACACGATCTCGCAGCGCTTCAACCACAGCCGGGTCTCGCTCAACGAGCACCTGCCGGTCGACCACCGCCTCAACCGCGTCTACCGTTACGGCGCCGGAGCCATGGGGGTCATCCTGCTGGTCTTCGGCATCCTCGGTCTGGTCCACCAGATCGGCTTCTTCTCCACCGGCGGGGACACCGTCGCCGGGCTCAACACCAACGGCGCACTGAGCGTCATCTCCATCGTCGTCGGCCTGCTGCTCCTGTACGGGGCGTTCCGCGGCGGCAACTTCGCCTCCACGCTCAACATCGTGCTCGGCGTGCTGTTCCTGATCAGCGGGTTCGTGAACCTCGCGCTGCTCGACACCTCGCACAACATCCTGGCGTTCCGGATGCAGAACGTGCTGTTCAGCTTCGTGGTCGGGCTGCTCCTGATGGTGTTCGGGATGTACGGCCGCGTCACCGGCTTCCTGCCGCACGACAACCCGTACTGGAGGGCCCGCCACGAGCCGGCCGACGAGGAACGGCTCTGATCGACCCCACTCGCCGCGTGGGCGGCCCGGCCCGGGATGCCTGAGGCTCCCGGGCACAGGCTCCCGGGCACAGCCGCGTACCCAGATGTCCGGTTAATTGCTAATTAACTAGTACTTGTGCAACTCTTTACCTCACCCAGGGCAAACGTTGACCCTTTCGTCCGGGGCGAGCGAAGAGGAGTGACCACGTGAGCGAGGCCGCCTACATCGGGCGCGGGGTCCACCGGACCGCCGTCGAGGGCCTCGCCCTGCGGATCTTCGACGGTACCTACGACGAGGGTGACACCCTCGAACTGCCCGCACTGATGGCCGAGTTGGGCGTGAGCCAGACCGTGCTGCGCGAGGCCGTCAAGGTGCTCACCGCGAAGGGACTGCTCGACGCCCGCCAGAAGCGGGGCACCTTCGTCCGGCCGCGTGCCGACTGGAACCTGCTGGACAGCGACGTACTGCGCTGGAAACTCGCGGCCGGTGCGCCGCCGGACTTCTTCGCCGACGCCCTGGAGCTGCGCCGCGCCATCGAGCCGGCCGCCGCCTCGCTCGCCGCCGCACACCGCACGGAGGAGGACCTGTCCGCCCTGGACGGCTCGCTCGCCGCCCTGCGCGGCACGGGCGGCGACCCCGTGCTCGCGGTGCGGGCGGACATCTCGTTCCACAGCGCCCTGCTCACCGCCTCCCACAACCGCTTCTTCGTCCAGCTGCGCCGGGTGATCGTGCCCGCGCTCGTGGCGCGGGGCGGACACGACCGCTCCGGTGGCCGCGCGGGCCCGGTACCGGCCCACGCCGAAGTCGTCCGGTCCGTGCGGGAGGGCGACGGGGACGGCGCCCGCATGGCCGTCCTCGAACTGCTCGGCCTCCCCGCGCGCGAGCAGGGAGCCGGCGCATGAGCGTGTTCACCTTCGGCGAGACGGTGCTCGCGCTGCGCGGCAGCGGGCCGCTCGGGCTCGGCGGCGCCATGGACGTCACGGTCACGGGCGCCGAGTCCAACGTGGCCACGGGTCTCGCCCGGCTCGGGCACGAGGTGCGCTGGGCGGGCGCGGTCGGCGCGGACGAGGCCGGCGAGCTCGTGCTGCGCACGCTGAGGGCCGAGGGCGTCGACGTGTCGGGGGCCTCCCGTGACGAGGGGGCGCCGACCGGTCTGGTCCTGTTCGAGCCCCGGCCGCCGGGCCCGACCCGGGCCCACCCCTACCGGTCCGGGTCGGCCGCGTCCCGCATCCGGGCCTGCGCGGTGGCCGAGGCCTTCGCGGCCGCCCCGCCCACCCTGCTGCACCTGACCGGAGTCACCCCGGCGCTCGGCCGCGCTCCCCAGTCGGCGGCCTGCCTGGCGCTCCAACTCGCCTCGGAACACTCGGCTTTGGTCTGCCTGGACATCAACTACCGCCCCGAGCTGTGGAGTTCGGCGGAGGCGGCAGAGGTGCTGCGGGAGTGGGCGCCGAAGGCCGACGTGCTCGTCGCCACCGACGACGAGCTGGCGCTCTGCCTGCCCGAGGACGCCCCCGCCGACACCGAGCGGCGGGCCAAGGAGCTGCTCGCCCTTGGCGTCGGCGAGATCGTGGTGAAGCGGGGCGCCGCCGGGGCGACCGTGTACGCGGCGTCCGGCAGGCTCCACCGCCCCGCCCGCGCCGTACGGACCCTCGACGCGGCCCGCACGGGCGACGCCTTCGTGGCGGGCTACCTCTCGGGGCTGCTCGACGGCGTCCCCACCGCCGCCCGCCTGGAACGCGCGACGGCCGCCGATGCCTTCGCCTCCGCCGGGCCCGGCGACTGGGAGGGCGCCCCGACCCGCGCCGAGCTGGCCCGGACGACGGGCTGAGACACACCCCTCGAACCCCTCCGGGCCGGGCCGCGGCGGTGACCCGGCCCGGAGGCCCGCCCCTGGGGCCGGAGGTGGACGGACCCCCGGCCCCAGGTACCCCCTAGTCTGGGCCCATGCCTCGCTACGAATACCGCTGCCGCTCCTGCGGAGACACGTTCGAACTCAGCCGCCCGATGGCCGAGTCCGCCGCCCCCGCGATGTGCCCGGTGGGCCACGACGACACGGTGAAGCTCCTGTCCACGGTGGCCGTGGGCGGCTCCGCCAAGCAGGGCCCGGCGGCTCCCTCCGGGGGTGGCGGCGGCTGCTGCGGGGGCGGCTGCTGCGGCTAGCCCGTTCCGCCGCGCGGGTGCGGGGCCGTGGAACTACCGGCGCCGGGACAGCGTCAGGCCGTCCGCGACGGTCAGCAGGACGCTGTCCATCCGCTCGTCCGCCACGACATGCTCGTTGAACGCGCGAATCGCCGCCGGCGCCCCCGTGGCCCCGGGGTCGAGGACCCGGCCGTGGAAGAGCACGTTGTCCGTGGCGATGAGCCCACCGGGCCGCAGCCGGGGCACCAACTCCTCCCAGTACGCGATGTAGTTGTCCTTGTCGGCGTCGAGGTAGGCGAAGTCGATGTGCGGCTCGGCCGGCATCGCCCGCAGTGTGTCGAGCGCGGGCGCGATCCGCAGCTCGATGCGGTCCGCGACCCCCGCCTTAGCCCACGCCTCCCTGCCGTACGCCGTCCACTCCTCGGAGACGTCGCAGGCGATCAGCTTCCCGTCCGTGGGCAGCGCCTGCGCCATGGCCAGGGCCGAGAACCCGGTGAAGGTGCCGACCTCGACGACGTGACGGGCATTCACCAGGCGGACCAGGAAGGCGAGGATCGGGGCCTGCTCCTCCGCCGACTGCATGCCCGCGTGGTCCGGTAGCTGTGCGTACGTGGTCTCCACCAGACCCCGCTGCACCGCGTCCAGCGGCGGGTTGTGGGCCAGCATGTAGGCGTACAGCTCATCGGTGATTTTGGTGCTGTTTCCCTTGGTCATGCGGCGACCGTACCCGCTGCCGACCCGCTCCGAGACCCTTCCTCAGGATGCCGCGCGGGCCAGGAAGCGGCGCAGGATCTCCTCCCCCGCGAGCACCCCGCACTCGGCCAGCGCCTCGGTGCCCGGCGCCTGCCAGCCCGCCTCGGCGAGCTCGCCGTGGCCGGGGCGCCAGCCCTGGTCGGCGGCGAGCAGCAGGTCGGCGTCGAGGAGCGAATCCCCTGCGGCGAGGGTGAGTTCGGCGCCGGTGCGGCGGGCGACCTCGCGTACCGCCGCGCTCTTGGTGAGCGGCTTGGGCACGGCGTAGATCTTGCGGCCCTGGAGCGAGACGGTCCAGCCGCGCGGCTCGGCCCAGAGCGCGAGCTCCTTGACCCACCCCTCGGGCAGCAGCTCCCGCTCGACCACGAGGTAGGCGAAGAGGTCCTCGGCGATCCGCTCCTTGCGCAGCCAGGACGGGTCGGCGGTGGCCCGCAGATGGGCCCGCACCTCGTCGAGGGGGGCGCACTCGGCGGCGATGCGGTCGGTCACCGCGCGCGCCCAGTCCTGGTCGGCCACACCGTTCACGAGCAGGTGCCCGCCGTTGGCGCAGATCGCGAACCGCGATGCGGGGCCCGGGAGTTGGATGCGCTGGTACTGCTTGCGGGTGCGCGTCGTGGTGGGCACGAACACGGTGGCCGACTTCAGCTCGGCGAGCAGCCGGGCCGCTTCCTCGGTCACGTACGAGAGCGGCTTGTGCTCGTGGACCTCGACACACAGGAGCCGCGGCGCCCGGTGGTCGGGCATGGTGAGGGCGAGGGCGGCGGCCGAGTAGATCAGGGTGCGGTCGAGGTCGCTGGCGACCAGGACGGGCGGGGTGCTCACTTGGCGCCCACCGCCTTGCCGTCGGCGCCGGTGGCGCCCCGGGTGAACTGGGGGTGAATCAGGCCGACGCAGCTGTAGGGCAGCCCGTCCACCTCCTCGACCGGCACCCCGCGCTGCGCGGCGAGCAGCCTGACGTGGTCGAGGTCGGCCCCGGCGCCGCGCCCGGCGAGGATCTTCCAGGGGACCCGGCGCAGCAGCACCCGGGTGGTCTCGCCGACGCCGGGCTTGACCAGGTTGACGTCGTGGATGCCGTACTCCTCGCTGATCCGCTCGACGGCGGCCCAGCCCTCCCAGCTCGGGGTGCGGTCCGTGTCCCGCAGCGCCTTGGCTTCGCGGTCGACGTCCGCCGCGACCGCGTCGAAGCGGGCGGCGACGGCGTCGAGGAAGTCGCCCGACACATCGGCGTCGGCCAGCTCGCGGTAGAACTTGCCGCCGTGGAAGTCGCCGGGGCCGATGAGGTCCTGACGCAGCACGGTACGTGAAATCAGCCCGGACACCGTCGAGTTGAGGCAGGCCGACGGGATCAGGAAGTCCTCACGGGTGCCGTACGTCCGCACACAGGAGCCGGGGTCCGCGAGCACGGCGATCTCCGGGTCGAACCCCGCGAACTCGGGGAACTCCCCTATCGCCGCCGCCAGTTCGCGGGTGATGGCGCCCTTGCCGGTCCAGCCGTCGACGAAGACGACGTCGGCGGGGTCGTGGTGGGCGGCGAGCCAGCGCAGCGCGTTGGGGTCGATGCCCCGGCCGCGCACGATGGACACCGCGTAGTGCGGCAGGTCCAGGCCGTGCCGGTACTGGGCCCAGCGGCGCATCAGCACACCGACGGGCGTGCCCGCGCGGGCCAGCGAGACGAGGACCGGGCGGGGCGACCGCTCGGCCAGGACCGTCTCGGTGACCACGCCGACGGCCCGCGCGATCCGGTCGGCCGAGGCGTCGAGCGCGGCGCGGAACAGCTCCTGGTACTCGGGGCTCGGCTGGTACTCGACCGGCAGCGACTCCGCGTAGTGGGCGCCGCCGCTCTGGATGGCCTCCTCGCGCTCCTCGGTGGGGGCTTCGAGCTCGACCCCCGACAGGTCCTTGAGCAGCCAGCCCACCTCGTCGGGGGCGTAGGAGGAGAAGGCGGGACCGCGAAGCGGCTCGGGCATGGGGGCACCTTCGGGTACGTACGAGGGCAGCACGGCGAGCACGACGTGCGGGATGTGGGCGGCGAGCTGGGCCAACAGGCCCTCGGGGGCGTGCAGTTGGGGGGTGTCGGCGGCCGAGTCGACGACGGCGACGACCGCGTCGAAGCCGCCGCCCACGACGTTGTACGCGTACCGTTCGCCGGGCCCGTCGGCCGGGTCGTCGTGGGCGGGGAAGGCGAGCCTGGTGCGGATGGCGTACCCGGGGTCGTCGAGGGCGAGCACGGGCGAGCGGGTGGTGGTGGAGTAGCGCACCTCGGCGCCGCCCAGCTCTCCGAGGGCGACGGCCAGGCGCAGCGGCGCGTACATCAGCTCCTCGAAGCCGAGGACGAGGACCCGGCGCGGGGTCCCGGCGGCGGCACCGAGCGCCTCGGCGAGCCTGCCCGCCATACCGGGCAGCGCCGCCTCAAGGGCGGCCCGGTGGGCCGGGGTGAACCCGTGCCGGCCGCCGTCGGGCAGGCCGGCCGGCCAGCCGAGGTCCACGCGGTGCGCGCAGCTCAGGAGTTGAGCGCCGCTCTTACGAAGCAGTTGTCCCCGGTTGGCCGTCTCGTGCTCCTCCACCAGCTTGCGCCCCTTCTCAAGGACCCCCTCAGGCAGCCGGACCGTGCCCGACGCCGAGGCGATCAGGTCGACGCGGGCGCCGGTCTCGGCGGCGAAGGCGGTGAGGCGGTCGCGGTCCCGCGGGGAGCGCATGTCGACGAGGGCGACGATCACGTAGTGGTCGCGGGGGTAGCGGGCGTGCAGGTCGCGAATGGTGTTGAGGACCGTGTTGCCGGTGGAGAACTCGTCGTCGACCAGGACCAACGGGCCCTGCCCCGCGAGGAGTCGGGGGTCTTGTGGCAGCAGGAGGTGGGAGGTGGCGTGGGAGTGGGACTCCTCGAAGCCGCCCGCCGTGGCCACACCGGGCACCGGGCGGCGGGTGGAGTGCAGGTACGGGGCGAGGGCCAGGCCGTCGGCCACCGAGTGGCCGAGCCCCGTCGCGGTCTCGGCGTACCCGAGCACCACGGCCCGCGCGGCCGCCTCGTCGCCGAGCAACTCCCGTACCCGTACGCCCAGTTCGTATCCGGCGCCCCACACCACCGAGGGGCGCTGCGGCACGTGCTTGCCCAGGACGTTGGAGACGAGCAGATGGGCGCGCTTCGGGTTGCGGCGCAGGGCGAGGCCGAGCAGCGCGCTCAGGCGCTCGTCCCCGACGAGCTCGACTCCGAGCCGCTCGGCCACCCACGTTCCCGACCACTCAACCACGTTGCTGTGTCCCTCTGTTCGTTCGTACTCGTCCGTGCTCGTCGCCCGCGCCACTCGTCCGGGCCGGCCGTTCAGGCGTTTCCGACGGCCAGGCCGGCCGTCAGCAGGTCCACGAAGCCGACGTCCTCGGCGGCGACGCCGAACACCTCGGCCCGCAGCAGGGTGCGCTCGGCCCAGGCCCGGTGCGGCTTCACCTCGTTCATCTTGTTCGTGTACGCCGAGCGCAGCACACCGCCGCCGCCCCGTTCGGGCCGCAGGATGTCCTGGGCGTCGCTGAACTCCTCGTGGCTGACCACCGACAGGGCGTGCACGGGCACCACGTGCGAGGGGTGGATGCAGGTCTTGCCGAGCAGCCCGTTGGCGCGGTCGAGCTCGATCTCGCGGAGCAGTCCGTCGAGGTCGTGCTCGATCAGAGCGGTGCGCAGTTCCTCGGCGCGGCCTTCGAGGAAGGGGCTGCGGCGCAGCTGGGGCTTGAACATCCGCTCCTGGAGCCGGAAGTACTCCCACACCGGGCCCGTGATGGTGAAGCCGCTGCCGTCGGCCCGGCCCAGCACGTTCACCACGTCCGCGATGACTCCGGCCACGATCTGGACGTCGTAGGCGGTCATGTCGGGCGAGCGGCGCAGCCCGTAGCCGGAGCAGAAGTCGGTGACGCCGAGGCGCAGGGCGAGGACGCGCTCGCGGTACTTCTCCACCGCGCGAGCGATTCCGGCCAGGGTCTCGGCCCGGGTCTCCAGATGGAGCAGCTCGGGCGATTCCAGGACGGGCATCGCGAAGAGCCGGCGTCCGCTCGCGGACTCGGCGGCGGTCAGCGCCTCCAGGAAGCCGATGCCCCGGTCCTCGGTGAACTTCGGCAGGACGAAGCCGCACAGGAGCCGTGCCGAGGCGCCGAGGCGGTGGACCAGGTCGGGTATCTGGAGGGGCTCGCGGACCCGCACGAACAGCAGCGGGACCTCCTCGCCACGGGCGTCGAGGTCGGCGAACTGGCGCACCAGGTTGGCCTCGGCGGCCACCACCTCGGCGTCGTCTATCGAGTCCTCCAGGCAGAGCACCATGGACACGACGCCGCGGCGGGCCTGCTTCAGGACGTCGTCGGCGAGGGCGGGGCGGGTCGCCGGACTGTAGAGCGTGGCGCCGAGGGCAGCCGCGAGGACGCGTGCCGGGGAGCCCGCGGTGAACTCGCAGGGCTCCTGATGGAAGAGGCTCTTCCGCGCGGCCGGCGGGAGGTGCCCGAAATGTCGCATATACATCCCCCGTACTGCCAGGACGGCCGAGAATTTGGGTGGCCGGTAATAGTACGTAGGAACACGTGTCAAGAGTTCCCCAAGTGCGTGAAATTCAGGTAACTCGTCTGCATCATCCGTCCCGTACGTGGTCGGCGAGTACGCCGCGAGGCGTACCCGGCCGGGCCCCGCGTTGTCCGCGGGGGTCGCGGGAAGGCAGGATGACGGGCATGACGCACGCGATGCTGAAGGGATCGAACGTCCCGCTGGAGGCCCCGGCCGTACGGGCCGTGCTCCGCTGGTCGCCCGGCGCCGACGTCCCGGACGTGGACGCCTCGGCGCTGCTGCTCGCCGCCGACGGCCGGGTGCGTTCGGACGAGGACTTCGTCTTCTACAACCAGCCCCGCCACCCCTCGGGCCTGGTGCGCAGGCTGCCCAAGAAGCGCGTCGCGGAGGGGCTCACCGACACCGTCGAGGCCGACCTGGCCGCGCTCGACCGTTCCGTCGACCGGGTGCTGATCACCGCCTCGTCCGACGGCGCGACCTTCCGTGCCGTCCGCGACCTGCGGATCCTGCTCTTCGACGCGGCGGGGTCGGGGGGCGAGCCGGTCGCCCTCTTCGATGTGAAGCCGGAGACCGGCGAGGAGACGGCGATCATCTGCGGCGAGCTGTACCGCCGCGGCGACGGCTGGAAGTTCCGCGCGGTGGGCCAGGGCTATCCGACCGGCCTGGTGGGCCTCGCCACCGAGTACGGCATCTCGGTGGACGACGGCGAAGGTCCCGACCGCGCCGACAGCGCGCCGAGCGCGCCCTCCGTGCCCCAGCCGCTGCCGCAGCACATGGCCCAGCCCGCGTACGGCTATCCGCATCCCGCTCCCCCGGCGCGGCCGCCGGCCGCGCAGCCGTCGTACGGCTATCCGCAGCCCACCTCGCCGCAGCCCGCCTACGGCTACCCGCAGCCCGACCCGGCGTTCGTGCTGCCGCCGATGGGGCCGCAGTTCATCCGCCAGTAGGACGCCCGGCGCGGGGCTGCGGGCCGCCCCGGCTCAGGCCTTGGTCTTGTAGCCCCGGCCCCACTGGAGCCCCCAGCCGTACAGGCGGTCCAGCTCGGCCTGGAAGCCGTAGACGAACTTCACCTCGCGCCGCACCACCATGTCGCCCTTGACGTTCTCGATGGAGACCACGGCGCAGGAGCGGGCCTCGGGGGCGCGCTCGTCGAGCTCGATCTCGATGCGCGGGCCGTTGCTCGGGTAGAGCGTCACCTTGGCGTGGGTGCGGTCGAAGGCCGGGGTCTGGTCGTAGATGTAGACGAAGACGAGCAGCCGCTTTATCTCGTCGCGGTGATCGAGGTTGACGAAGACCGTCTCGCCCGAGGCCGAGCCGAACCGGTCGTCGCCGCTGCACTCCACATAGGGCGGCTTGTTGGTCGCGCCGAAGAAGTTGCCGAGCGGCTGGACCACGCCCTTGGTGCCGTCCTGGAGCTCGTAGAGACAGCCGAGGTCCAGGTCGACGTTGACCATGGACTGGGTGTGGCCCTGGACCATCTCCGGCTTGAAGAACTGGAGCGGGTGGCGCAGCAGCCGTCCGCTCTGGTCGGGCTTGCCCCCGAAGTCCGAGGTCCGCATCCGCCAGGACAGGTTGACGCGCAGGCTGCCCGTGTTGGCGCCCTGCTTGCCGAGGGAAACCGTGTTGTGCCGTCGGGTCAGCTCGATCGTGTTGGTCGCCGCGCTGCCCGAGTCGAACTGTGAGGCCCTGCCTCGCCACAGGCCGTCCCAGAACGCCATTGCCCCCACCCCATAGGTCCGTGAACCGTCCCCGCACACAATGCCCTGCGGGGCGGCCGGCGAGGCCGGAGCCTCGTGACCGCCCCGCAGAGAGCGTTCCTCAATCGAAGCCGGATCACACGCGCCAGGGCGTGCGCTCCGGAAGCACGGGGGTCACACCCCGGAGCCGACTTCCGCCGGTTCGCCCGCGCCGTCGCCGCCGGCCGCCGCCAGGCGCCGGTTGCGGCGCACGGAGGAGAAGAAGGACCAGGCGATGAGGACGACGCCGACCAGGCCGGTGATGACCTCGTTGATCTCGTACTGGATGGTGACGAGCAGAATCACGGCCAGCGCACCGATCGCGTAGTGCGCCCCGTGCTCCAGGTAGACGTAGTCGTCCAGGGTGCCCTGGCGGACCAGGTAGACCGTGAGCGACCGTACGTACATCGCGCCGATGCCGAGGCCGAGCGCCATCAGGACGATGTCGTTGGTGATGGCGAAGGCGCCGATGACGCCGTCGAAGGAGAACGACGCGTCCAGGACCTCCAGGTAGAGGAACATGAAGAACGCGGCCTTGCCGGCCATGGCCACGGCAGAAACCTTGCTGCCGGTGCGCCTGGCCTCTTCCTCGGCCTCGTGCTCGCGCTCCTCGTCCTCTTCCAGACGGTTCTCGAAGAAGCCGGAGAGGCCGCCGACGACCAGGTACGTGATGAGGCCGGCGATGCCGGAGATCAGCACCGTCTGTGCCTTGTCGACGTGTGCTCCGCCGTGCTGGTGGGCGTGGGTCGCGAACGTCATGGCGGCGACGAGCAGGACGATCATCGCGATGCAGACCGACAGCATGTCGATCTTGCCGAGCTTGGCCAGCGGGCGCTCCAGCCAGGCCAGCCACTTGATGTCCCGGTCCTCGAAGATGAAGTCGAGGAAGATCATCAGCAGGAACATGCCACCGAAGGCGGCGATCGACGGGTGCGCGTCGGTCACCAGCTGCTGGTAGCGGTCGGCGTCGTTCAGCGCCAGGTCGACCGCGTCGATCGGGCCGACCTTGGCACTGATCGCGACGATGACGACGGGGAAGAGCAGTCGCATGCCGAAGACGGCGATGAGGACGCCCACGGTGAGGAAGATCTTCTGCCAGAAGGCATTCATCTTCTTCAGGATTCCGGCGTTGACCACCGCGTTGTCGAAGGACAGCGAAATTTCGAGCACGGCCAGGATGGCGACGACCCCGAGGGCCGTCCACCCGTCGTAGAGGACGGCCAGGGCCAGGCCGATCGCGGTGATCACGAATGACCAGCCGAAGGTTTTCAGAAGCACTGACTTCCCCATCGTGTAGAGCATCGTGTTGAGCGGGCCGACCCCACGTAGAGCGGGTGTCCCCCCGCACCGCGCACGGCTTCACGCTGCTGTCTCCCGGGGGATGACCCCCAGGCCCCCGGAAGGGACCGCCCCGACGGCACTCGACTTGAACGCAACCGGGCGATCTCTTTAGGAGACGTTGACCCCGAAGTCTAGAGCGATGCCCCGCAGACCCGATGCGTACCCCTGGCCAACCGCACGGAACTTCCACTCGCCGCCGTACCGATACAGCTCGCCGAAGATCATCGCGGTCTCCGTCGAGGCGTCCTCGCTCAGGTCGTAGCGGGCCAGCTCCTGGCCGTCGGCCTGGTTGACGACGCGGATGAAGGCGTTGGCCACCTGTCCGAAGGTCTGGCCCCGGTTGTCCGCGTCGTGGATGGAGACCGGGAAGACGATCTTGTCGCAGGCGGCGGGCACCTTCGTCAGGTCGACGATGAGCGACTCGTCGTCGCCCTCACCCTCGCCGGTCAGGTTGTCACCGGTGTGCTCGACCGAGCCCTCGGGGCTCTTGAGGTTGTTGTAGAAGACGAAGTACTCGTCGCCGAGCACCCGCCCGTTCGCGCACAGCAGGGCGCTGGCGTCGAGGTCGAAGTCGGCTCCGGTGGTGGAGCGCGCGTCCCAGCCGAGACCGACGAGCACCTGGGTGAGGTTCGGTGCGGCCTTGGAGAGGGAGACATTGCCTCCCTTGGCGAGCGTGACGCCCATGATCGTGTCCTCCCCGAGAAGTGGAACAGGTGGTGAGCGCGTCCGGCGCCGCACCACAGGGGTGCGGCGCCGGACGGAGGAGCGGGTCGGCTCAGACGTTGACGCCGAAGTCCTGCGCGATGCCGCGCAGACCCGAGGCGTAGCCCTGGCCGATGGCGCGGAACTTCCACTCCGCGCCGTTGCGGTACAGCTCGCCGAAGACCATCGCGGTCTCCGTCGAGGCGTCCTCGCTCAGGTCGTAGCGGGCCAGCTCGCTGTTGTCCGCCTGGTTCACCACGCGGATGTACGCGTTGCGGACCTGGCCGAAGGACTGCTGGCGGCTCTCGGCCTCGTAGATCGAGACCGGGAAGACGACCTTGGCGACGTCGGCCGGGACGCCGGCCAGGTTCACCTTGATGACCTCGTCGTCGCCCTCGCCCTCACCGGTGAGGTTGTCCCCCTGGTGCTCGACGGAGCCGTCGGGGCTCTTGAGGTTGTTGAAGAACACGAAGTTCGAGTCGTTGGTGACCTTGCCCTGGTCGTTGGTCAGCAGGGCGCTGGCGTCCAGGTCGAAGTCACCCCCGGTGGTGGTGCGTGCGTCCCAGCCCAGACCGACGATGACCGCGGTCAGGTTGGGGGCGGCCTTGGTCAGCGAGACGTTGCCGCCCTTGCTGAGGCTGACTCCCACGAGTCCTCCCAATGGTGTGAGGGGGCCGGCTTGGTCAGCGTCCCCGTCGTGCGTTGGCATCGGATCAACGAATGGATCCTAGTAACCGGTTCCCGGGTCAAACAGACGATTCGGCCGAATGATCACACGGTGTCGGCCGGTCACCGGGGCCGGTCGGTGCGGTTCGCTCAGATGGCGTCGAGCGCCTTGACGTACTCGCTCAGGTCGCGGGCGTCGGGCAGGGCGTTCACGACGGTCCAGCGGACCACGCCCTCCTTGTCGATGATGAAGGTGCCGCGCACCGCGCACCCCTTGTCCTCGTCGAAGACACCGTAGGCACGGCTGACCTCGCCGTGCGGCCAGAAGTCGGAGACCAGCGGGTACTCCAGGCCCTCCTGCTCGGCGAAGACGCGCAGGGTGTGGATGGAGTCGTTGGAGACGGCGAGCAGCTGGGTGTCGTCGTTGACGAACTTCGGCAGGTTGTCGCGCAGTTCGCACAGCTCGCCCGTGCACACACCGGTGAAGGCGAACGGGTAGAAGAGCAGCACCACGTTCTTCTCGCCGCGGAAGTCGCTGAGCTTCACGGTCCGGCCGTGGTTGTCCTTGAGCTCGAACTCCGGGGCCTTGGTGCCGACCTCGATAGCCATGGAAACGCCTTCCCTTCAATGGGCCGATCTGGTGACGCCCACCCTACGCACCCCCCTATGCACAGGGCCCCCTCAGGCTGGTGCCTGAGGGGGCCCTGTGGGGCGTGAGGGGCGGATCAGCGCTTGCCGGACTTCAGGCGGGTGCCCGACCAGTCCTTGGCGACGCTGACGCTCTTGGCCGGCGACAGGCCGGCGGTCTGCGCGGCGTCTTGGATGTCGCTGGGCTCGATGTATCCGTCCCGGCCGGTCTTGGGGCTCAGCAGCCAGATCGTGCCGGCGTCCTCCAAGAGGCCGATGGCGTCCACCAGGGCGTCCGTAAGGTCGCCGTCCTCGTCGCGGAACCACAGCAGCACGACGTCGGCGACGTCGTCGTAGTCCTCATCGACGAGATCCTGGCCAATCAGGGACTCGATGCCCTCGCGGAGATCCTGGTCGACGTCTTCGTCGTAACCGATCTCCTGGACCACCTGTCCGGGCTCGAACCCCAGCCTTCCGGCCGGGTTGGTCCGCTCCTCCGCGTGGTCCGCGGTCGCGCTCACGGCTTGCCTCCTGATCTTGATTCGGTAAGTTCTGCAGCCGCGCGCATACGCGTGGCATTGGGCGTAGTCCACACGGGCGGGACGAATCTCGCAAGTACCCGGCCCCCGAACCCGCCCTTTGGGGGCCAGTGTGGCCGTGTTCAGGGACATCCGCATCCCCGTCGGTGATTCATCCCACACCATTGGTGACTGTTTGCACCGTTGTGTTCCTTTGGGTACTCCAATCGGGGCCGAACACCCTTCGGGAACTGGTGGCCGGGTTGAGCGTAAGGTTGCGATTTGGCCCGACCCGTCCAGGCCCTGAGCCTACTTCCTGCTCCGGTGACGGTTACCTCTCGGTTACCTCTCAGTAGAGATGACGTTTGCGCCCCAGCGGTACACGATGGGATGCGGCGCAGAATTGGCTGTCTTCCGCATCCCCCGACAGTGAAGGAACAGCGTGGCTTCCGGATCCGATCGCAACCCGATCATCATTGGCGGCCTGCCGAGCCAGGTCCCGGACTTCGATCCCGAAGAGACCCAGGAGTGGCTCGACTCCCTGGACGCCGCCGTCGACGAGCGCGGCCGGGAACGAGCCCGTTATCTGATGCTCCGGCTGATCGAGCGGGCCCGCGAGAAGCGCGTGGCCGTGCCCGAGATGCGCAGCTCGGACTACGTCAACACGATCGCCACCAAGGACGAGCCGTTCTTCCCCGGCAACGAGGAGATCGAGCGCAAGGTCCTCAACGCGACCCGCTGGAACGCGGCCGTGATGGTGTCGAGGGCCCAGCGCCCGGGCATCGGAGTCGGCGGCCACATCGCCACGTTCGCCTCCTCCGCCTCGCTGTACGACGTGGGCTTCAACCACTTCTTCCGCGGCAAGGACGAGGGCGACGGCGGCGACCAGATCTTCTTCCAGGGCCACGCCTCGCCCGGCATCTACGCCCGCGCCTTCCTCCTCGACCGGCTCAGCGAGCAGCAGCTCGACGCGTTCCGCCAGGAGAAGTCGAAGGCCCCGTACGGCCTTTCGTCCTACCCGCACCCGCGCCTGATGCCGGACTTCTGGGAGTTCCCCACCGTCTCGATGGGCCTCGGCCCGCTCGGTGCGATCTACCAGGCGCGGATGAACCGCTACATGCAGGCGCGCGACATCGCCGACACCTCAAAGTCGCACGTGTGGGCGTTCCTCGGCGACGGCGAGATGGACGAGCCCGAGTCGCTCGGCCAGCTGTCCATCGCCGCGCGCGAGAACCTGGACAACCTGACCTTCGTCGTCAACTGCAACCTCCAGCGCCTCGACGGCCCGGTGCGCGGCAACGGCAAGATCATCCAGGAGCTGGAGTCGCAGTTCCGCGGCGCCGGATGGAACGTCATCAAGCTGATCTGGGACCGCAGTTGGGACCCGCTGCTCGCCCAGGACCGGGACGGCATCCTGGTCAACAAGATGAACACCACGCCGGACGGCCAGTTCCAGACGTACGCCACCGAGACCGGCTCGTACATCCGGGACCACTTCTTCGGCGACGACCAGCGGCTGCGCGCCATGGTCGAGGGCATGACCGACCAGCAGATCCTGCACCTGGGGCGCGGCGGCCACGACCACAAGAAGATCTTCGCGGCGTTCGCGGCGGCCAAGGCGCACAAGGGCCAGCCGACCGTCATCCTGGCGCACACCGTCAAGGGCTGGACGCTCGGCCCGAACTTCGAGGGCCGCAACGCGACCCACCAGATGAAGAAGCTGACGGTCGACGACCTCAAGGGCTTCCGGGACCGGCTGCACATCCCGATCACGGACCAGGAGCTGGAGTCCGGCGCACCGCCGTACTACCACCCCGGACGCAAGTCCGAGGAGATCCAGTACATGCACGACCGCAGGCTCGGACTCGGCGGCTACGTGCCGACCCGTGTGGTGCGCTCGAAGCCGCTGGCCCTGCCCGAGGACAAGACGTACGCGGTGGCCAAGAAGGGCTCGGGCCACCAGTCGATCGCCACGACGATGGCGTTCGTGCGCATCCTGAAGGACCTGATGCGGGACAAGGAGATCGGCAAGCGGTTCGTGCTGATCGCCCCCGACGAGTACCGCACCTTCGGCATGGACGCGTTCTTCCCGAGCGCCAAGATCTACAACCCGCTGGGCCAGCAGTACGAGGCGGTCGACCGCGAACTGCTGCTCGCCTACAAGGAGTCGCCGACCGGGCAGATGCTGCACGACGGCATCTCCGAGGCCGGCTGCACCGCGTCGCTGATCGCCGCGGGTTCGGCGTACGCCACGCACGGCGAGCCGCTCATCCCGGTGTACGTCTTCTACTCGATGTTCGGTTTCCAGCGCACCGGCGACCAGTTCTGGCAGATGGCCGACCAGCTGGCGCGCGGATTCGTCCTCGGCGCGACCGCCGGACGCACGACGCTGACCGGTGAAGGTCTCCAACACGCGGACGGGCACTCGCAGTTGCTCGCCTCGACCAACCCGGCCTGTGTCGCCTACGACCCGGCGTTCGGCTACGAGATCGCGCACATCGTCAAGGACGGTCTGCGCCGGATGTACGGCCCGGACAGCGAGGACGTCTTCTACTACCTCACCGTCTACAACGAGCCGATCCAGCACCCGGCCGAGCCGGCGGACGTCGACGTGGATGGCATCCTCAAGGGCATCCACCGCTACAGCGCGGGCACTTCGGGCTCCATCCCGGCGCAGATCATGGCGTCCGGCGTGGCCGTGCCGTGGGCGGTCGAGGCCCAGCGGATCCTCGCCGAGGAGTGGAACGTACGGGCCGACGTCTGGTCCGCGACCTCCTGGAACGAGCTGCGTCGCGAGGCCGTCGAGGTGGAGGAGCACAACCTCCTGCACCCGGAGGAGGAGCAGCGCGTCCCCTACGTCACGCGGAAGCTCCAGGGCGCGGAGGGCCCGTTCGTGGCCGTCTCCGACTGGATGCGGGCGGTTCCGGACCAGATCGCGCGCTGGGTGCCGGGCACGTACCAGTCGCTCGGCGCGGACGGGTTCGGCTTCGCGGACACGCGGGGTGCCGCGCGGCGCTTCTTCCACATCGACGCGCAGTCCATCGTGCTGGGTGTCCTCACGGAGCTGGCCCGGGAGGGGAAGGTCGACCGGTCGGCGCTGAAGCAGGCGGTCGACCGGTACCGGCTGCTCGATGTGACCGCGGCCGACCCCGGTGCGGCGGGTGGGGATGCGTAGTGCGGGGTGTGGTGGGTGCTGCGGGTTTTTGCCCGGGGCCCATCGCTTCCGCGTGTTGTCGGGTCCGTGCGGGTGAGTTGTGGCTGGTCGCGCAGTTCCCCGCGCCCCTGTAGGTGGGCCGGCATCGTGTCGTTGCCCGCGACCCTGTAAGTGACCCGGCATCGGTATGGGAAGGGTGGCAGGTCCCTTGGGGGCCTGCCACCCTTCGCCGGTTTACGGCACGGTCAGGAGATGCCGTTGCCCGGAGTTGGCGCTCCCGCCGGGCAGATGACGGCCGACAGGGTGTCGATGCCGGGCGTCGCGCGGTCCGGCCCGGTCCGGGGCCACATGCGGTTCCGTGACCGGGGGGTCCTGCGCGTATGGGTGCTGTGTCCGAAGCCCGCCATCACCACTCCCTGAGGTTGGTCGGCTCGGCCTCACTGCCTCGGGTACCACGTCTCAGCTCTCCCACACCTTGAACGCCCGCACCCGGTAGGGAACTTGGGGCACCCAGGTGCCTCCGCCCGGGTACGTGTCGAACTCGGCCGTCTCCTGGCACTCGTCGGACTGGTAGGCGGTGACGGGCCTGCCCGTGCGGTTGGCGAGGGACTGGACGTCGGTGCCCGGCGGCAGCGGGGTGCAGCTCTCGATGTCGATCCGCGTCAGGTCGTACACCTGGCGCGGGCCCTTGAAGGCGGCCTTCGCCCACAGGCAGAGCTCGCCCGGCGCGCAGTCGCCCATGCGCGGGGTCGCGGCGGCCGGGGCGGCGGCGGGCAGCAGGAAGGCGGTCGCGGCGAGCAGGGCCAGTGTGGTCGTCGTTGTGCGCATGAGCGGTCAACCCCCGTGGTGTTGCGATCAGTTGGACTTCGATCGACTGGACTCCGATCGCGGAATTCGATCGGTCGGAATCGGAAAACGGCCGGCACACGCGGGCGGTTCCGTGTCTCGGGGCGTGTCGCGGACAACCATCCGAATAGGTGAAAGCCCCGCCGGATCACATCCGACGGGGCTTTCGGGTACGGGAGTTGACGGGATCAGATGTGACCCACGCCCGCGCCCGCCTCGGCGTTCACACCGCGCTTGGTGAACATGGCGACCGCGGCGGCCAGGACCGCGACGATCCCGGCGACGGTGAACGCGGTGCTCATGCCCGACACGAACGTGTCGTGCGCGACGCCCGCGATCTTGGCCGCGATCTCCGGCGGAGTGTTCGGCGGGACCGGGCCCATACCGACCTCGACCGCCTTGGACAGGCCAGAGGTCTGCTCGGGCGTCATGGGCGGCAGCTTGGCGGCGGCCCAGTTGTCCGGGAGCTTGGAGGTGACCTCGGAGGACATCACGGCGCCGAGCACCGCGGTGCCGAGCGAGCCGCCGACCTGCATGCCCGCCTGCTGGAGACCGCCGGCCACACCGGACAACTCCAGGGGCGCGTTGCCGACGATGACCTCGGTGGCGCCGACCATGACCGGGGCCAGACCCATGCCGAGCAGCGCGAACCAGATCGACATGGTGACGGTGCCCGTGTCGATGGTGAGGCGGGACATGCCGAACATGGCGACGGCGGTGCAGACCATGCCGCCGACCAGCGGGATGCGCGGGCCGAGCTTGGTGATCAGCACACCCGCGATCGGCGAGGCGACGATCATCATGCCGGTGAGCGGCAGCAGGTGGAGTCCACTGTCGACGGCCGACATGCCGTGCACGTTCTGCAGATAGAAGGTGACGAAGAAGAGCCCGCCCATGAAGGCGAACGCCATCAGGATCATCAGGATCGTGCCCGCGGACAGCGGCACGGACCGGAACAGGCCGAGCGGGATCAGCGGCTCCTTGACCTTGGTCTCCCACAGGGCGAAGAGCACGAAGCTGACCACGGCGGCCGCGATGAACGCGAGCGTCTTGTCACTGCCCCAGCCGTACTCCGAGCCCTTGATGAGCGCCCAGATCATGCAGAACATCGCGACCGACAGCAGCACGATGCCGAGGATGTCGAAGGACTTCGGGGCGTTCTTCGCCCGGTGGTCGAGCAGGATCAGCAGGCCGAGGACCAGGGCGATCAGACCCACCGGCACGTTGATGAAGAAGACCGACTGCCAGTTGACGTGCTCGACGAGCACACCGCCGAGGATCGGGCCGCCCGCGGTGGAGGCGCCGATGACCATGCCCCAGATGCCGATCGCCATGTTCAGCTTCTCGGCCGGGAAGGTGGCGCGCAGCAGGCCGAGCGCGGCCGGCATCAGGAGCGCGCCGAACAGGCCCTGCAGGACGCGGAAGGCGATCACGTAGGTGACGCTGTGGGAGAGGCCGATGGCCCCTGAGGCGGCGCCGAAGCCGACGACGCCGATGAGGAAGGTCTGGCGGTGCCCGAACCGGTCACCGAGCTTGCCCGCGGTGATCAGGGAGACGGCCAGGGCCAGCATGTAGCCGTTGGTGATCCATTGGACGTCCTGGAGCGAGGCTCCGAGGTTCTTCTGGATGGCCGGGTTCGCGATCGCCACGATGGTGCCGTCGAGCGCGACCATCATCACGCCGATGGCCACGGCGAAGAGCGTCAGCCAGGGGTGGCCGCGCAGCCCCTTGGCCGGCACCGGTATCTCGTCCTGTGGCGCCTTTTCGACGGTGGTCTGACTAGTCATGCGATCGAGGCTAGTGTCAGCTACTGACAGTTGACAAACCATTTCACAAGTCGGTAACTGTCACGTAGCTCACAGCTAAACTGAACACGCCAAAATGACTGAAAGAGGACCACGAAGTGACGGTGGAGCAGCGGCCGATTGCATCCGCGGGCGGCCTGCGCGAGCTGAAGAAGCAGCGCACCCGCGACGCCCTGCTGCGGGTGGCCCTGGAGCTCTTCACCACCAAGGGGTACGAGCAGACGACGGTCGACGAGATCGCGGACGCCGTCGACGTCTCGCAGCGCACCTTCTTCCGCTACTTCGCCAACAAGGAGGCCGTGGTCTTCGCGGCCCAGGACACGGTGGAGTGGCACTTCGTCGACGCGCTGCGCGAACGGCCGCCCGCCGAGGGCCCGTTCACCGCGATGCGCCGGGCGGTGCTCTCGGCCTGGGACACCATCGAGGAGCGGCTCTCGCCCGTGGTGCCGGTCACGCTCTACATGCGGACGTACCAGGTGATCGAGTCGACCCCGGCGCTGCTCGCCGTCCATCTGCGCCGCTCGGCGGAGCTGGAGGAGCACATCGCGCGGCTCATCGCCGAGCGCGAGGGCCTCGACATCGACGCCGACCCGCGGCCCCGGGTGGCGGTGGCCGCCTTCACCGGCGTGATGCGGGTCGCGGGCGGCCTGTGGGGCCAGGGCGGGGACCCCAGCGTGGCGGCCATCCGGGAGCTCACCGCCGGCTACCTGGACCACCTCGGCCCGGCCCTCGCCGACGACTGGCGGGCGTGAGCCGAACGAAGATCGCGGCGGGCCTCCCGGCGGAAGGAACACGTCCGGTTCGCTCCCCGAGCGGGCCGGGATCGATCGCCGAACGGGCCCGAACCGGCTTCCCGCCGTACGGAGCGTGCGCCCGCGCGCGCTCTTGGTGAGACCACTCCCCGCTCAAACGTGATCTGAGTCACTGTCAGCCCAGTGGACCTTCAGGGTCTCCTACTGTGGTCAGCAGTGACTTCCTTCGACTCCTCCCCCACGCTGAACGCCTGGCGCGCGCTGCTCGCGCTCGCCGTCGTGTTCGTCATGCTCGCGACCTCCGGCTGGACGGCGATCCGCGGCCACTCCGGCGACTCCGAGCCCCGCGCCAAGGCCCTCGCCGCCTGGGCCCGCGACACGATAGACGGCCACAAGCTGCCGAAGGCGGACGCCAAGGCCACCGAGCTGACACGGTTCTTCGCCTCGCTCACCGCCGCCGAGCGCAACCGGCTCGCCGACCGCTATCCGCTGGTCGTGGGCAACCTCAACGGTGCTCCGGTACCCCTGCGCTACCGGGCCAACCGGGTCGCGCTCACCGAGGCGCGCGCGGTCGAGAAGAAACGCATGGTCGACTCCCGGCTCACCGCCGACGGCCGCCAGGACGCGGGCCGCCGGATGCACCGGTTCGACTCGCTGCTCGACGACGGCCGCCAGATCCTCGCCTTCGACCCCGCCGACACCGGCCGGGTCGCGGAGGTCTTCGGCGACCTGGACCACGCCCAGCGGGTCTCGGTGATCGTTCCCGGCGTCGACACCAACATCCTGACCTTCGAGAAGAGCAGCCGCAGCAACACCGCCCCGGTCGGCATGGCCGAGTCGCTGTACGCGGCCGAGCACGCCGCCGCGCCGAACACCCGGACCGCGGTGATCGCCTGGGCCGACTACACCGCGCCGGCCGGCCTCGGCGTGGACGCGGCCATCGGCCGGCTGGCCGAGGACGGCGCCGTGCGGCTCTCCGCGATGGTGGGCGCGCTGCCCGGAAAGTCCTCGGTCGAGCTGTTCTGCCACAGTTACGGCTCGGTGGTGTGCGGGGTCTCCTCGCGTCAACTGCCGCCCCGCGTGAGCGACATCGCGGTGGCCGGCAGCCCCGGCATGCGGGTGCGCAACGCCGCCCAGCTGGGCACCAAGGCCCAGGTGTGGGCGATGCGGGACAAGGACGACTGGATCCAGGACGTGCCCTACCTGGACGTCGCGGGCCTCGGCCACGGCGCCGACCCGGTCTCGTCGGCCTTCGGCGCCCGGATCCTGTCGGCCTCCGGAGCCATCGGCCACACCGGGTACTTCGAGCCCGGCACGCAGAGCCTCGCCAACTTCGCCGCCATCGGAGTTGGCGCGTACCAGACGGTCGGCTGTGCCGCCTACGACACCGACTGCGGCAGCGGAATCTCCTCCCGTTCGGCGGCCTGACGGGCACACCGACGGGCGGACACGCGTAGACACCGCCCGATCGCCCGGCCACCCCCGCGACAGCGGGGTTTCCTCCGAGGGGGGACGCGCGGGCGCGCGCCGCCTACGATGAGGCGCATGGGTGATGTGCTGGCCGGAATTCATGCCACCTGGGAGTTCGAGTCCGACTCCGTGCTCATCCGCTTCGAACGGGGGATCCGCGCGCCGAAGCTGTTCCAGGCGCTGCGCGAACGACGCATCCCCCACGAGGCGTTGGAGTCGGTGTCACTGTCCCAGGGCAAACGCGGCACTGTGGTGCTGCACGCGGTGCCGAGACCGGGCGCCGACCCGCTGATGGACGCCGCGGCGGGCCAGTTGAAGGAGTCCTGCGACCCCTACCGTCTGGTCCTGCCCGCCGAACGCGAGACGCTCGCCGAGTACTACGCGGACGAGCTGCGCACCGCTCTGGTGCCGTACGCCTCGAAACCCGCCGACCGCCACCTGGTGGACGCGCCCGGGACGCCGCTGAACTTCAAGGCGTACGACGGGCGGGCCGCCTTCGACGGGCGGCAGGTCACCTTCCGCTGGTTCTGGACGGGCGCCTCCTCCGAGAAGTGGAAGGCGGGCGACCAGACCTTCCCGGTCGCCGCCCTGAGCGGCGTCGAGTGGCGCTCCCCCGAAGTCTTCGACGGCCATCTGCGGCTGCTGCGCCGGGACGCCGACGACGGCTCCGCGCAGGCCGACCGGGACCCGGCGTCCGTCGTCTTCGGCCTCGGCTACGGCCCGGTGCACGAGTCGCTGCCGTTCGCGGCCGCCGTCCTCGCCGCCGTACGGGGTGGCGGCGGGGCCTCGATCCCGCTGCAGGCGGTGCCGGTCGCGGCGGGGCGGCGCGACCCCGCCGACATCGCGGAAAGGATCCGTCACCTCGGTGACCTGCACCGGGCGGGCCTGGTCACCGACGACGAGTTCACCGCGAAGAAGGCGGAGCTGCTTGCCGAGCTGTAGGGGCGACCGGCGGAGATCCACGGGGACCGATACCCGGGTCCGGGGTGCGGGTGGCACCCCGGTATGACGCGCGGCGGGCCCGGCCCTGCCTAGGCTGGCCGGGCCATGAAGATCACACCCGTCGTCTCCCGCCGCGCACTCGGTCTGCTGCGCCCCCCGGCCGAAGCCACCCGCCCCCTGTTCTCGCGGGCGCCCAAGCGCTGGCAGCGGTGGAGCCCGTACGTCGTCGCCGGCGCGTTCGTGGCGGCGCTGCTCCCGGTCACCATCACCGTGCTCGCCAACGACTACCGGCTGGGCGGCGGCTGGGCCGGGGCGCTCGGGGTGGCCCAGACGGTCCCGCTGCTGCTCGCGGTGACCCGGCCGCTCCAGGCCTGGATGATCGTCCTCGCCTTCGACGTGCTCGGCGCGCTCCTGCTGTACGGCGCAGACACGACCTCGCGCGCCTGGCCGTGGACGCCGACGGTGATCGTCGGCTACCTCGTGCTCATGGCCTGCCTCGGCCTTCGCGAGCGGACCCGCACGCTCGTCACGGTGTGGCTGGTGACGGGCGCGGCCAGTCTGGGGCTGGGCGTCTTCCCGCCCGGGGGCTCCACCAGTACGTACGTCCTGCTGATCGTCCTGGCGGGCGTGATGCTGGCCTTCACCGGCGCCGTGCACCGGCGCGAGGAGGCCGAGCGGGCGCTCGCGGAGCAGGAGACCATCAGCGGGGCCGAGCGGGCCCAGCGCACCCTCCTGGAGGAGCGCGCCCGGATCGCCCGCGAGCTGCACGACGTGGTGGCCCACCACATGTCGGTGATCACCGTGCAGGCCGACTCGGCGCCGTACCGGCTGGCCGGACTCGACGAGGCGGCCCGCGGGGAGTTCGCGTCCATCGCCTCCAGCGCCCGGGAGTCGCTGAGCGAGATGCGGCGGCTGCTCACGGTGCTGCGCAGCGACGGGAGCGGCGAGGACGGGGGCGAGCGGGCGCCCCAGCCCGGCGTGGACCGCATCCAGCAGCTCGTGGAGGCGACCGTACGGGCCGGCCAGCCCGCCACGCTCTCGCTCGCGTCGGACCTGCCCGCGCTGCCGCCCGCGGTCGACCTGTCGGCGTACCGGATCGTGCAGGAGGCGCTCGCCAATGTCGTACGGCACGCGCCGGGCGCCACCACCCGCGTCTCCGTCACCGGCGACGGGCGGCATCTGACCGTGCTCGTCGTCAACGGCCCGACGGCGGGCCGCACTTCGCCCCTGGAGACCACCGGAACGGGGCACGGGCTCGTCGGCATGCGGGAACGCGTACGGTTGACCGGTGGTTCGCTGGACACCGGGCCGCTGCCGGACGGCGGCTTCCGGGTCGCGGCGCGCCTGCCGCTTGACGCCGCGCCGGCCTCCGGCACCCTGACCGTGAACTCCCTCCCGAAGGAAGCCAGTTGAGCCCCATCCGCGTGATCATCGTCGACGACCAGGCCATGGTGCGCGCGGGGTTCGCCGCGCTGCTCTCGGCGCAGGCCGACATCGACGTGGTGGGCGAGGCGCCGGACGGCCGCCAGGGGGTGGCCGTGGCGCGCTCCACCCACCCCGACGTGGTCCTCATGGACGTCCGCATGCCCGAGATGGACGGGCTCGCCGCGGCCCGCGAGATCCTGAACCCGCCGCCGGGGGTCGTGCACCGCCCGAAGGTGCTCATGCTGACCACCTTCGACGTCGACGACTACGTGTACGAGGCGCTGCGCGCGGGGGCGTCGGGCTTCCTGCTCAAGGACGCGCCGCCGGCGGATCTCATCGGGGCGGTACGGGTCGTGGCGGCGGGCGAGGCGCTGCTCGCGCCGTCCGTGACGCGGCGCCTCATCGCGGACTTCGCGGCGCGGCCGGCGCCGCGGCGGTCGGCGGTGGGGCTGCGTCTCAACGGGCTGACGCCACGGGAGACGGAGGTGCTCGAACTGATCGCCCGGGGGCTGTCGAACCAGGAGATCGCGGGGCGGCTGGTGCTGGCGGAGCAGACGGTGAAGACGCATGTCGGGCGGGTGCTGGCGAAGCTCGACCTCCGGGACCGGGCCCAGGCGGTGATCTTCGCCTACGAGGCGGGAGTGGTACGCCCCGGCGACCCGGGCTAGCCCCTGGGGCTGCGCCCCGACCCCGGGGGGTTTGCCCACCCGCCCGCCCGTTACCCGGGGTGGGATGGTTCGGCCACTGGGGCTGCGCCCCAGACCCCCTGCGGGGGCTCCGCCCCCTGCACCCCCTTCGGGGCTCCGCCCCGGACCCCGTTCGCGCCTGAACGGCGCTCGTCCTCAAACGCCGGACGGGCTGAAATGCCCCGATGCGGGCCCGCACCGATCCTGCTAGGGGCGCGGGGAACTGCGCGACCAGCCACCCACGGCCCGCAGACGGAAAGGGGTTAGGGGCCGCAGCCCCCGGAAGCCCACCCACCCCACTTCCACCCCCGGAGGGTCTAGGGAAGGGGCGGGGAGGGGCGAAACCCGGGGTCTGGGGCAGAGCCCCAGCGCACCCCACCCACCCCCTACCCCGGTAGCACACCGCACACGGCACCCCGGTGTGACGCCCAGCCGCCCACCCCCTCCTTACCTTCCCCCTCGTCAAGGAACGGACGAGGAGAGGGAGTCGGGGCATGGGGCGGATTCGCAGGGCGCTGGTCGCGGGGGCGGTCGTCGTCGCGGGGGTCGTGGGGACGACGGGGTGGGCCACGGCCGACGCGCAGGTGGCCGTCACCGGGCCGCCGCCCGGCACCGCCGCCTGGCGGGCGGACAGCGCGGGCGGACGGCCGCTGCCGGACCCCGTGACGTCGACGCCCCGTCAAATAGCGGACTTCTTCGCCGAGTTGAGTCCCGCCGAGCGAGCCGCCCTCACTCACCGCCACCCCCAGGTCGTGGGGAACCTCGACGGCGCCCCCGTACCCCTCCGGTACGAGGCCAACCGGCTCGCCGTCACCGCCACGCACGACCCCCGTTACGCCCGCCTCGCCGCCCCCGACCGGCAGATCCTCGCCTTCGATCCGCGCGGCCGGGGTCAAGTGGCCGAGGTCTACGGGGAGTTGGCGCACGCCGCCCACGTGGCCGTCGTCGTGCCCGGCTCGGACATCGACGCCCGTACCTTCGACCGTGCGAACGACCCCTACGGCACCCCCGCCGGCATGGCGGCATCGCTGCGGGGCGCCACCCACCAGAGAGTCGCCGTGATCGCGTGGGCCGGGTACACCACGCCCGTCGGGGTCGGGGTCGACGCCGCTTCGGGGCGGCTCGCCGAGGCGGGGGCCGGGCGGCTCGAACGGTTCACCGAGGGGCTCGACGCCGTCGGCGCGCCCGACCCCGCGCTGTTCTGCCACAGCTACGGATCCGTGGTGTGCGGGCTCGCCGCGAAGCACACCGACGCCTCGGACATCGTGGCGCTCGGCTCCCCCGGCATGCGCGCCGACAGCGTCGCGGGCCTGGGCACCCACGCCCGGGTGTGGGCCGCGAAGGACCCGTCGGACTGGATCGACGACGTACCGCACATCGAGTTCGCGGGGCTCGGCCACGGCACCGACCCCACCGACCCGGCCTTCGGCGCCCGCCGCGTACCGGCCGCCGACGCCCAGGGCCACACCGGCTACTTCGCCCCCGGCACCGAGTCCCTCGCCGCCTTCGCCGCCATCGCCACGGGAGACGTCCGATGACCAACTCCGCGCTTGCCAGGGCCATTTCGGACATCGAGCGGAAGACCCCGGCCCACCGCGACCGCGCCATCGACGGGCTGCGGGCCCTCGCGCTGCTCGCCGTACCGACCGGGCACTGGCTGCTCGGCGGGTTCACCCGCGACGGCGAGGGCGCGCTGCACAACGCCAGTCCGCTCTCCAGCTTCGCCGGGTTCGCGCCGGCCAGCTGGGTGCTTCAGATGCTGGGCATCTTCTTCCTGGTCGGCGGCTACGCCTCCGTCCTGTCCTTCCATCGGCGCAAGGGGTCCACCGCCGAGTGGCTCCGGGGGCGGGTCGCCCGACTCGGCCGGCCCGTGCTCGGGGTAACCGCCGTCTGGGCCGCGCTGATCCCCGCGCTCTACGCCCTCGGCGTCCCCCATGACACCCTGCGCACCGGGTCGACGCTCGTCATCCAGCCCCTGTGGTTCGTCGGCGTGTACGTCGTCGTCACCGCGCTCACGCCGTACTGCGTGGGGGCCGCGCGCAGGATGGGAGGCTGGGCGGCGGCGCCGCTGCTCGGGGTCGTCGCGCTCGTGGACTTCCTGCGCTACGGGCCCTTCGCCGACTCCATGCCGTCCTGGCTGTCCCTCGTCAACGTCCTGCCGGGCTGGATGTTCGCCTACCAACTCGGCGTCTGCTGGGGGGAGAAGAGGATCGGGCGCCGGGGTGCGTGGCTCCTGTTCGGCGGCGGGGCGCTGCTCTTCGCCGCGCTGCTCGTCCTCTTCCACTACCCGGCGTCGATGGTCGGCGTGCCCGGTGCGGCGCGCACCAACTCGCATCCGCCGTCGCTGCTGGTGCTCGCGCTGGCCGCGGCCCAGTCGGGCGCCGCGATCCTGTCGCGCGACCGGATCGCCAACTGGCTCGAGCGGCCCGCCCTTTGGGCGCCCGTGGTGGTCGTCAACCTGTCCGCCATGACCGTTCTGTGCTGGCACCAGACGGCGCTGCTGGCCGCCGCCGTTCCGGCTTCCTTCGCCGGGCGGGTGCCGGGCCTGACCACCGCGCCGGACACCCTGGCCTGGATCGGTGAACGGCTCGCCTGGATGCCGGTGTTCGCGGTGCTGCTCGTGCTGATCGCCCGTTACGCCCGCGGCTTCGAGGCACCCTGGACGAAGACGACGAAGGCCCGCCGGGCAGCGGCCGGGCTGCTCGCGGCGGGCTTCGCGGTGTTCGCGCTCGGGCTCGCGTGAGCCCCGGGCCCTCGCACGACCTCTCGTACGACGTCTCGTACGACCCTTCGCGCGGCCCCTCGTACGCCCCCTCGTGCGGCCTACTTCTCGCGGGCCGCCGACGTGGAGGACATGTCGGGGTAGCGGTCGCCCGCGACCTGCCCGGCGATGGGCTCGAGGAGGGCCAGCTCGTCCGCGCTCAGGGTGATGCGGGTCGCCCCGGTGTTCTCCAGGAGGCGGGAGCGCTTGCGGGTGCCCGGGATCGGGACGACGGTCAGGCCGTGCACCCGGGCCCGCTGCTGCACCCAGGCGAGCGCGATCTGCGCGGTCGTCGCGCCGTGCGCCGCCGCGATCTTGTGGAGGGGTTCGAGCAGGGCCGCGTTGGTCACGGCGTTCTCGCCGGTGAAGCGCGGCTGGAACTTGCGGAAGTCGCTCGCGCTCAGGTCCTTGCCCGCGTCGGCGAAAGCCCCGGTGAGGAAGCCCCGGCCGAGCGGCGAGTACGGCACGAAGGTGACGCCGAGTTCGGCGGCGGCCGGCACCGCGCTGCGCTCGACGTCGCGGCTGAAGACCGACCACTCCGACTGGAGGGCGGTGATCGGGTGCACGGCGTGCGCCTCGCGCAGCTCGGCGCCGGTGACCTCGCTCAGACCGACGTACTTGATCTTGCCCTCGGCGACCAGCTCGGCCAGCGCGCCGACGGACTCGGCGAGCGGCACCTCGGGGTCGCGGCGGTGCATGTAGTACAGGTCGATGACGTCGACGTCCAGGCGGCGCAGGCTCGCCTCGACGGCCTTCTTGATGTAGGCGGGGCTGTTGTTGATGCCCCGGTAGGCGGGGTCGTCGGCGCGGCGCTCGATGGCGAACTTGGTGGCCAGGGTCACCTCGTCGCGGTGGGCGGCGAGGAACGGGGCGAGGAACTCCTCGTTGGCGCCGGATCCGTAGATGTCGGCGGTGTCGATGAGGGTGACGCCCGCCTCGACGGTCGCCTCCAGGGTGTCGCGGGCGGCGGCCTCGTCGGTGTCGCCGTAGAACTCGCTGATGCCCATGGCACCGAAGCCCTGGACGCCGATCCGCGGGCCTTCGGCACCGAGACGGACGGTGCTGATCTTCTCGATGGGGCTGTTGCTCATGAGTGTTCAGGCCCTTTCCGATTCCGACGCCTTGCGGGCACCGGCGTAAAAGTCGATCTTGTAGTCGAGTACGGCGAGCGTGTCGTGGAGCTCCGCCACGCGCGCCATGACGTCGCGCCGGGTCTGCTCCAGGAGCTCCTGGCGCGCCTCGAAGGTGTGCTCGCCCTCCCGGACGAGTTCGGCGTAGCGGACCATGTCGGCGACTGGCATCCCGGTGAGCCGGAGCTTGCCGACGAAGGCCAGCCAGTCCAGGTCCCTGTTGGTGAACCGGCGCTGGCCGGTGTGCGAGCGGTCCACGTGCGGCATGAGGCCGATCCGCTCGTACCAGCGGAGGGTGTGCGCGGTGAGGCCGGTGCTCGCCACGACCTCGCTGATCGTGTAGCGGTCCTGGCCGTCGGGACGCGGATGGCGCGGATCGGTCGCACAGAGGTCCTGCCGAGCCCGCTCCACCGTCACCGTTGTGCTGTCGATCACCGTCATGTCCTCCACGCTAGAACCTTGGAGTGCACTCGAAGCAAGCGAATTGCGTGACGTTCTCGTGTCGTGTCGCCCGCCGCCTCCCGGGGCGCCCCGGGAGGCCCCGCGCACGGCCCCCGTCCCGCCCTGCGACGCCCGCGCCGCGCCTACTAGGCTCGTGCGCATGGAGAGCCTGCGGATCATCGAGACCTGGCCCGTACCGACCGCCGCGGCGGCCGTGGTGCGCGCCGACGGAACGCTTGCCGGCACGCACGGGCCGCTGTCCCACCGGTTCCCACTGGCCTCCGTCACCAAGCCGCTCGCCGCGTACGCGGCCCTCGTCGCGTACGAGGAGGGGGCGGTCGAGCTCGACGAGCCGGCCGGGCCGGCCGGGTCCACCGTCCGGCACCTGCTCGCGCACACCTCGGGGCTCGCCTTCGACGAGCACCGGGTGATGGCGCCGCCCGGCGACCGGCGGCTGTACTCCAACGCCGGGTTCGAAGTCCTCGGCGACCACATCGCCAAGCAGTCCGGCATCCCCTTCGCCGAGTACGTGCGCCAGGCCGTCTTCGAGCCGCTCGGCATGAGCGCCAGCACCCTGGACGGCTCGCCCGCCAAGGACGGCGTCTCGACCGTCGGGGACCTCGCGAAGTTCGCCGCCGAAGTGCAGGCGCCGCAGCTGCTCCACCCGGCCACGGTCGCCGAGGCGATGCACGTGCAGTACCCGGGCCTCAAGGGCGTGCTGCCCGGCTACGGCCACCAGAACCCCAACGACTGGGGCCTCGGCTTCGAGATCCGGGGCGCCAAGTCCCCGCACTGGACCGGGAGTTCGTCCTCGCCGCGCACCTTCGGCCACTTCGGCCAGTCCGGCACGTTCCTGTGGGTCGACCCGGACGCGGGCCTGGCCTGTGTGGCCCTGACGGACCGCGCGTTCGGGCCCTGGGCGGTCGAGGTGTGGCCCGTCCTCACCGACTCGGTACTGGCCGAGTTCACCCGGAGCTGAGCCGCCCCGGACCGGCAGCCGGCCGAATGCACGCGGAGCCGGGCTCCCGGAAGCAGCGCCCCCGCTTCACACCTAGCCGGGCTCCCGGAAGCAGCGCCCCCGCTTCACACCGCGGCGAACTCCCAGAACAGCACCTCGGCGTCCTCGTCCGCCGTCAGCTCCAGGCCCAGCGCTCCGGTGATCCTTGCCGAGTCGCCGGGCCCGAGCGCCTCCTGGGCGAGGCCCACCCGGCCGCGTACGACGTGGACGTACACCCCCGGCGCGTCCGGCACTGCGGTGCGCTCGCCGGGGGCGAGGCGGCGCACGTACAGCATCGCGCCCGCCGGGAGCACCGCGTAGGGCGTGGAGTCGGCGATGCCGTGCACGATGTCGTACGAGGGCTCGCCGCCGGGCTTCCTCGGGGCGAGCCACATCTGGAGGAAGACCAGCGGGTCCGTGCCCTCGTTGCGCTCCTCGTGCCGGACGCCGCCGGCGGAGCTCAGGCACTGCACGTCGCCGGGGCGCACCACGGTGGTGCGGCCCGCCGAGTCGCGGTGGGTGAGCTCGCCCTCGATCACCCACGTGAGGATCTCGGTGTGGCTGTGCGGATGCTCGTCGAAGCCCGCGCCGGGCGCGAGCCGCTCCTCGTTGCAGGCCAGGACCGGCCCGAACCGGAGGTTGTCCGGATCGTAGAACCGGCCGAAGGAGAAGGCGTGCAGGGATTCGATACCGGCGTCCGGTTCCCCGCCCCGATAGCGCTCGTCAGCGCGCCTGACTGAAATCACGTCCACCACGGTAGACCCGGACGCGGACGCGGGTCGCTCCTTCCGCACGCCCCGATCGGCCGCCGGTCTCACCCCGGCCCGGCAGGGAGGGTTCCCGATAAGGCAGTCTTGTCCCCGTGCCAGCACCCGATCCCGTACACCCCGCGAAGAATGCCCATCCGCATGCCGCGACCCTGAAGCGTCTTGAGCAGTCCTCGGGGCGGCTCGCCGCGAACGCGATCGCCCGCATGGACGCGACACTGCCGTGGTACCGGGCGATGCCGCCGGAGAACCGGTCGTGGATCGGTCTGGTCGCCCAGGCCGGCATCGCCGCCTTCACCGAGTGGTTCCGGCATCCCGAGACGCCCCAGGCGATCTCGACCGACGTCTTCGGCACGGCCCCGCGCGAACTGACCCGCGCGATCACGCTGCGCCAGACCGTCGAGATGGTGCGCACCACCATCGAGGTCATGGAGACCGCGATCGAGGAGGTCGCGGCCCCGGGTGACGAGTCCATCCTGCGCGAGGCACTGCTCGTGTACGCCCGCGAGATCGCCTTCGCGACGGCCCAGGTGTACGCGCAGGCCGCCGAGGCCCGCGGCGCCTGGGACGCCCGCCTCGAATCCCTGGTGGTCAACGCGGTGCTGTCCGGCGAGGCCGACGAGGGCGCGGTGTCGCGGGCCGCGGCGCTCGGCTGGAACTCCCCCGAGCACGTGTGCGTGGTGCTCGGTACGGCCCCGGACGGCGACAGCGAGCTCACCGTGGAGGCGATCCGGCGGGCCGCCCGGCACGCCAAGCTCCAGGTCCTGACCGGGGTGCTCGGCAACCGCCTGGTCGTCATCGCGGGCGGCAGCGACAACCCGCTCCAGGTCGCCAAGGGCCTGATCGGGCCGTATGCGGCGGGGCCCGTGGTGGCCGGGCCCATCGTGCCGGACCTGCTGGCCGCGACCCGGTCCGCGCAGGCGGCGGCGGCCGGCCTCAAGGCGTGCTCGGCCTGGCAGGACGCTCCCCGGCCGGTTCTCGCGGACGATCTGCTGCCGGAGCGGGCGATCGCGTCGGATCCTGCCGCGCGCGAGCAGCTGGTGGAGGAGATCTACAGACCGCTGGAGGAGGCGGGCTCGGCGCTCCTGGAAACCTTGAGCGTTTATCTGGAGCAGGCGAGCAGCCTGGAGGGCGCCGCCCGGATGCTGTTCGTCCACCCCAATACCGTTCGCTACCGGCTCCGACGTGTGACGGACGTCACCGGGTGGTCGCCGTCCGACGTGCGCTCCGCGTTCACGCTGAGGATCGCGCTGATCCTGGGGCGTCTGGCCGACGGAGATTCACAGTCCTAGACTTTTGTCGGACACCCACAATTCCCCCGACGGTTCTTCGTCCCTGTCCCCACGGGCGTGCGGAGCCGTCCACAAGAGAGAGTGTGAGAGTGCTCGTACTCGTCGCTCCCGGCCAAGGCGCTCAGACGCCCGGCTTCCTGACCCCCTGGCTCGACCTCCCCGGCGCTGCCGACCGGCTCGCCGCATGGTCGGACGCCATCGGTCTTGACCTCGTCCACTACGGCACGCAGGCGGACGCCGACGCGATCCGCGACACCGCCGTGGCCCAGCCCCTGCTGGTCGCCGCCGGTCTGCTGTCCGCCTCGGCCCTGGGTGACATCGCCCCGGGGGCCGTCGCCGGGCACAGCGTCGGCGAGATCACCGCCACCGCGTTCGCGGGCGTCCTGTCGGAGGAGGCCGCGCTCGGCTTCGTCCGCAAGCGGGGCCTGGGCATGGCCGAGGCCGCGGCCGTGACGCCGACCGGCATGGCCGCCCTGCTCGGCGGCGAGCCCGAGCACGTGCTGCCGCACCTGGAGAAGCTCGGCCTGACGCCGGCGAACGTGAACGGCGCGGGCCAGATCGTGGCCGCCGGCACCGCCGAGCAGCTGGCCGCGCTGGAGGCCGACAAGCCCGAGGGCGTACGCCGCGTGGTGGCCCTCAAGGTGGCCGGCGCCTTCCACACGCACCACATGGCCCCGGCCGTCGCGGCGCTCGAAGAGGCGGCGACCTCCCTGGAGATCGCCGACCCGCGCTTCACCTACGTCTCGAACGCGGACGGCAAGGCCGTGGCGAGCGGCCAGGAGATCGTGGCCCGCCTGGTCAACCAGGTCTCCAATCCGGTCCGTTGGGACCTGTGCATGGAGACCTTCAACGAGCTGGGCGCGACGGCGCTGGTCGAGCTGTGCCCGGGCGGCACCCTGACCGGCCTCGCCAAGCGCGCCATGCCGGGTGTCAAGACCGTCGCCCTGAAGACCCCCGCCGACCTCGACGCGGCTCGTGCGCTCATCGCCGAGCATGCATCCGCCTAAGGAGCCGAGAGCCATGTCGAAGATCCGCCCCAGCAAGGGCGCCCCGTACGCCCGCATCATGGGCGTGGGCGGCTACCGGCCCGTGCGGGTGGTGCCCAACGAGGTGATCCTGGAGACGATCGACTCCTCCGACGAGTGGATCCGCTCGCGCTCCGGCATCGCCACCCGCCACTGGGCCTCCGCCGAGGAGACCGTGGCCGCGATGTCGATCGAGGCCTCCGGCAAGGCGATCGCCGACGCCGGGATCGCCGCCGACCAGATCGGTGGCGTGATCGTCTCCACGGTCTCGCACTTCAAGCAGACCCCGGCGGTGGCGACCGAGATCGCCGACAAGCTGGGCACCGGCAAGGCGGCCGCCTTCGACATCTCGGCCGGCTGTGCGGGCTTCGGCTACGGTCTGACCCTGGCCAAGGGCATGATCGTCGAGGGTTCGGCCGAGTACGTCCTGGTCATCGGCGTGGAGCGGCTCAGCGATCTGACCGACCTCGAGGACCGTGCGACGGCGTTCCTGTTCGGCGACGGCGCGGGCGCTGTCGTCGTGGGTCCCTCGGACGAGCCGGCCATCGGTCCCACGATCTGGGGTTCCGAGGGCGACAAGTCGGAGACCATCAAGCAGACCGTGCCGTGGAACGAGTACGACAGCTCGGGCAAGTTCCCCGCGATCACGCAGGAGGGCCAGGCGGTGTTCCGCTGGGCCGTGTTCGAGATGGCGAAGGTCGCCCAGCAGGCGCTGGACGCGGCCGGAATCAGCCCGGACGACCTGGACGTCTTCATTCCGCACCAGGCCAACATGCGGATCATCGACTCGATGGTGAAGACTCTCAAGCTGCCGGACCACGTCACGGTCGCCCGTGACGTGGAGACCACCGGCAACACCTCGGCCGCCTCGATCCCGCTCGCAATGGAGCGGCTCCTGGCGACCGGACAGGCGAAGAGCGGCGACACCGCGCTCGTCATCGGCTTCGGGGCGGGTCTCGTGTACGCCGCGACGGTCGTTACCCTCCCCTAGGCACTCCGGATAATTCCGGAAGCCCGTAATTCGAAGCATTAACACCGAAGGAGCGCCAACATGGCCGCCACGCAGGAAGAGATCGTCGAGGGTCTCGCCGAGATCGTCAACGAGATCGCTGGTATCCCGGTCGAGGACGTCCAGCTGGACAAGTCCTTCACCGACGACCTGGACGTCGACTCGCTGTCCATGGTCGAGGTCGTCGTCGCCGCCGAAGAGCGCTTCGACGTCAAGATCCCGGACGAGGACGTCAAGAACCTCAAGACCGTTGGCGACGCCGCCAGCTACATCCTGAACCACCAGGCCTGATTCAGGACCTGAATTCGGGCTGCCACCCAGCGGTGGCGCCGCTGATTCACGTCCCTTACACACGTGGAGAAACTTCCTGTGAGCTCGACCAATCGCACCGTGGTCGTCACCGGTATCGGCGCAACCACACCGCTGGGTGGCGACTCCGCCTCGACCTGGGAAGGTCTGCTGGCGGGACGCTCCGGTGTCCGCCCCCTCGAGGGTGAGCGCTTCGCCGAACTGCCGGTCAGGATCGCGGCCCCGGCCGCGGTCGACCCCGGTGAGGTGCTGCCCCGGCCGCTGGCCCGCAAGCTGGACCGCTCGGCCCAGTTCGCGCTGATCGCGGCCAAGGAGGCCTGGGCCGACGCGGGCTTCACCGCCCCGGCGGGCGACGAGGCCGGCATCGCGCCGGAGCGCCTCGGCACGGTCATCGCGTCGGGCATCGGCGGCGTCACCACCCTGCTCGACCAGTACGACGTGCTGAAGGAGAAGGGCGTACGCCGCGTCTCCCCGCACACCGTGCCCATGCTCATGCCGAACGGCCCCTCGGCCAACGTCGGCCTCGAGGTCAACGCCCGTGCGGGCGTCCACACCCCCGTCTCCGCGTGCGCCTCGGGTGCCGAGGCCATCGGGTACGCCGTCGAGATGATCCGCACCGGCCGCGCCGATGTCGTGGTCGCCGGCGGCACCGAGGCGGCCATCCACCCGCTGCCCATCGCGGCGTTCGCCAACATGATGGCGATGTCCAAGAACAACGACCACCCCGAGCAGGCCTCGCGCCCCTACGACAAGGCCCGTGACGGCTTCGTCCTGGGCGAGGGCGCCGGCGTGGTGGTCCTGGAGTCCGCCGAGCACGCCGCCAAGCGCGGGGCCCGGGTCTACTGCGAGGTGCTGGGCCAGGGCCTCTCCGCCGACAGCCACCACATCGCGCAGCCCGAGCCGACCGGCCGGGGCGTCGCCGCCGCGGTGCAGAACCTGCTCGACGCCACCGACCTGAAGCCGTCCGAGGTGGTCCACCTCAATGCGCACGCCACCTCGACGCCGCAGGGCGACATCGCCGAGATCAAGGCGCTGCGCAAGGTCCTCGGCGACGATCTGGACCACGTGGCGATCTCCGCGACGAAGTCGATGACCGGCCACCTCCTGGGCGGCGCCGGCGGCATCGAGACCGTCGCCACGGTCCTCGCCCTGTACCACCGCACGGCCCCGCCGACGATCAACATCGACGAGCTCGACGACGAGGTCGACCCGGCCCTGGTGAGCAGCGAGCCCCGCGAGCTGCCCGAGGGTTCGATCTCCGCGATCAACAACTCGTTCGGCTTCGGCGGCCACAACGTGGTGCTCGCCTTCCGCTCGGTCTGAGCGGTCCCGCTCCGAGCGGCCTCCGTACGCCGCTGAAAGGGCCCCACCGCCTCGGTGGGGCCCTTTCGCGTACGCGGGGTGTGTCGGTGTGGGTCAGACGACCTGGTGCAGCCAGCGCACCGGGGCGCCCTCTCCCGCGTAGCGGAAGGGCTCCAGTTCGTCGTCCCAGGGCTTGCCGAGCAGCTTGGCGATCTCGGCCTCCAGGTCGGTCTCGCCCTGTACGGAACGGGCGAGGGCGGCCCGCAGCCGGTCCTCCGGGATCAGGATGTCGCCGTGGATGCCGGTCACGGCGTGGAAGATGCCGAGGTCGGGCGTGGCGCTGTAGCGCTCGCCCTCCGCGGTGGCACAGGGCTCTGCCGTGACCTCGAAGCGCATGAGGTGCCAGCCGCGCAGTGCGGAGGCGAGCTTGGAGGCGGTGCCGGGTTCGCCCCGCCAGGAGAACTCCGCTCTCCAGGTGCCGGGCGAGGCGGGCTGGCGGATCCAGTCGAGCTGGACGCGCACCCCCAGGACCGCGCCCACCGCCCATTCGACGTGCGGGCACAGCGCGCGTGGGGCGGAGTGGACGTAGAGAACTCCACGTGTCGTCACCGGGACCTCCAGTGCGGTTCGAGGTTCGCCTTCCCCAGCGGCCTCGCGCCCCTGCCGTTCCCGGTCAGGACAGCACCTGACATTCTGCCCCTGGGTTCAACAGTAAACAGCATCGGGAGCTAATCTCCTGAAATGGGACAGTATGTGACGTGATGTAATTTACCGGAGCCGTCTGGCGTGGTTCCTCTGGCTGGACGGGCCAAAGCTATCGCGCGGAGCTGTGCCCAGGGTGTCGTAATGTCGGTCGGAGCGCCTTCGAACGCCAAGGTTTCACCCGCGAGGACGCCGCGAATGGCCGACGACCGCCGCACGGAGGGGGACCCGGGATGCAGCAGCGCCACCGGAGCCGTCGCGTCCGCACCGCGGCCGCCGTTCTCGCGGCGGCGGCGCTCGCCCTGACGGCGGGCTGCGAGTCCGGTGACGGCCGCTCCAAGGCGAGCCCGTCCACGTCGAAGAAGCCCTCACCGAGCCCCTCGCCCGCCTGGAACCGCAGCCCGAAGTCCATAGCCGCGGTCGGTGACTCGATCACCCGCGGCTTCGACGCCTGTACGGTCCTGGCCGACTGCCCCGAGGTCTCCTGGGCGACCGGCAGCGACGCCCAGGTCGACTCGCTCGCGGTACGCCTCCTGGGCGCGGCGGCCCCCGCCAACAGCTGGAACTACGCGAAGACCGGCGCGCGGATGGCCGACCTGCCGGCTCAGATGGACCGTGCCGCGGCCCAGCACCCGGGCCTGGTCACGGTGATGGCCGGCGCGAACGACGCGTGCCGCGACGATGTGGCGGCCATGACGCCGGTGACGGCCTTCCGCGCGGAGTTCCGGACGGCACTCAAGAACCTGCGCGCGGTCTCCCCCAAGTCCCAGGTGTACGTGTCGAGCGTGCCGGACCTGAAGCGGCTCTGGTCGACCGGCCGGGGCAGCCCGCTGGGCAAGCAGATCTGGAAGCTGGGCATCTGCCAGTCGATGCTGGCCGACGCCGACGACCTGGGTGCGGCCGCGAGTGCGCGGCGCGGCGAGGTGTACGCGCGGGTCGTGGCGTACAACGAGGTCCTGCGGGACGTGTGCGCGGCGGACCGCGCCTGCCGTTACGACGGCGGCGCGGTCTTCGACTACGACTTCAATGGCACCCAGCTCAGCCCCTGGGACTGGTTCCACCCCAGCAAGGACGGCCAGACGCATCTGGCGGAGATCGCGTACCGCAAGGTGACGGCGGAGCGCTGAACACCCCCTGGGGGCGCGGGGAACTGCGCGAGAAGCGGCCACGGTCCGCAGACGAGAACGGGGTTTAGGGGCGCGGGGAACTGCGCGATCGCCCCCGACGGCCCGCAGTCGAAACCCCTCGCGCCCCCAGCCCCCTCCGCTCGCTCCAGAACCCCGCACCAGAACCCCGCCCCAGAACCCCGCTAGACCTCCAGCGTCGCCGAGAGCCGGACGTCCGTCAGGGACGCGCACGCCCGCACCTCGTACTGGCCCGGCACGAACGTCCAGCCCGCCGACTCGTCCCAGATCTCGAACGCCCGCCCGCGCAGCGGGATTTCGACCTCCGTCGAGTCCCCGGCCGCGGCCTCGACGGAGGCGAACCCGGCGAGCCAGCGGCCCGGGCGCTCGACCGTGTCGGCGACCGGGGCCAGATAGATCTGGACGGTCTCGCGCCCCTGGCGCGTACCCGTGTTGCGGACGCGGACCTTCGCGAGGGCGGGGGTCACCTCCAGAGACTCGTACTCCCAGGTGGTATAGCCGAGCCCGTGCCCGAAGGGGTAGGCGGGGGCGACCCCGGCCCGGTCGTAGGCACGGTATCCGATGAACAGGCCCTCCTCGTAAGGGAGTTGACCGTCCGAGGGCCGCACCTCGGTGACCGGCGCGTCGGCGAGGACGGCCGGCCACGTGGTGGGCAGGCGGCCGCCGGGCTCCGCGTGGCCGAGCAGCACGTCGGCGAGGGCGGCCCCGCCCTCCTGGCCGGGGAACCAGCTCAGGAGCACCGAGGCGACGTCCTCGCGCCACGGAAGCTCCACCGGGGAACCGGAGTTGACGATCACCACGGTGCGCGGGTTCACGGCGGCGACCGCGCGCACCAGGTCGTCCTGGCGCCCGGGCAGCCGCAGATCGCGGCGGTCGAAGCCCTCGGACTCGACGCGGTCGGTGGTGGCGACCACCACCACGGCGAGCTCGGCGTCCCGCGCGGCCTCGACCGCCTCGGCGATCAGTTCGTCCGCGTCGCGCTGCGGGCCGAGGTGGGTGAGCGAGAACATCAGCGCGGTGAGCGGGGCGTCGGGCATCTTGTGCACGGTGTGCAGCAGGGACACCTCGACCGGCTCGCCCTCGGTGAGGTGGGCGCGGCCGCGCTCGGTGGGGGCGCCGAAGAAGGCCTCGAACGGGTCGGCGGCGTCGCTCATCGACTGGGTGCCCTCCCACAGGGCGCGTCCCCCGACGGACAGCGCGAAGGCGCCGATGCCCCGGGTGCCGAAGGTGTGCTCGCCGCTCTCGCGCGGGGTGAAGGTGCCGGTGACCTCGATGGAGTGCAGCGCCTCGTGGGTGACCCCGGCGGGCAGGTCGTCGCCGATCCACTGGACCTGGCCGCTGGGCAGCGAGCCGGTGCCGAGCACGGTGCCGTCGGCGTCGCGGCAGACGGCCCGGAGCTCGAACCCCTGGTCGGCGGGGGCGAGTTCATCGCTCGGGTCGGCGCCGACCGTATAGGTCACGGCGCCCTCGGGCAGCGCGGCGGTCAGGCCGTCGAGCGGGGAGACCACGCGCTCGGGGAAGACGGTCGCCGAGCCGCCGCCCAGGACCCGGGCGTCGCGGGCCGCGGCGCCGCTGAGCGCGACCTTGCGGACGCGGGCCGGGTCGGCGGGGAGGGTGCCGCCTTCGTTGCGCACGAGGACGAAGGCGCGGCGGGCGACCTCGCGGGCGAGCGCCTGGCCGTCGAGGGCGGCGGGCGGCTCGGTGACGGCGCCCGGGACGCCGTCGAGGAGGCCGACGCGGGCGGCGAGGCGCAGCACGTTGCGCACGGCGTCGTCGACGACCGACTCGTCCACGTCGCCCTTGCGGACGGCGGCGGCGAGCGCGTCCCCGTACACGGTCCTGGGCCCGGGCATCGCGACGTCGAGTCCGCCGAGGATGTCGCCGACGGTCGAGCGGGCGGCCATCCAGTCGGAGACGATGAACCCGTCGAAGCCCCACTCGCCGCGCAGCACCTCGTTCTGGAGGTAGCGGTGCTCGGTCATCGTGGTGCCGTTGACCCGGTTGTAGGCCGACATGATGCCCCAGGGGTGGGCGTTCTCGACGATGGCCTCGAAGGGGGCGAGGTAGAGCTCGCGCAGCGGGCGCGGGGCCACCACGTTGTCGACGGTGAAGCGGTCGGTCTCGGCGTCGTTGGCGACGAAGTGCTTGACGGTGGTGCCGACGCCACCGCCCTGGACGCCGTCGACATAGCCGGAGGCGATCTCACCGGTGAGGTAGGGGTCCTCGGAGTAGCACTCGAAGTGCCGCCCGCCGAGCGGGGAGCGGTGCAGGTTGACGGTCGGCGCGAGCAGGACGTGGACGCCCTTGCGCCGGGCCTCCTGGGCGAGCAGGGTGCCGGCCCGGCGGGCGAGCTCCGGGTCCCAGGTGGCGGCGAGCGCGGTCGGCGAGGGCAGTGCGACCGAGGGGTCATCGGCGGTCCAGCGGACCCCGCGCACTCCGATCGGGCCGTCGGACATCACCAGGGAGGCGAGCCCGATCTCGGGCAGCGCCGGCAGTGACCACATGTCCTGCCCGGCGAGCAGCCGGGCCTTGGCCTCCAGGTCGAGCTTGCCGAGGGCCGCCTCGACGGCCTCGCTGTAGTCGGGGGTGGAAACGGATGCGCCAGCCACGGCCGTACCTCCTCGTAGAAGTCCGCTGAGGGGACCATGGTGACCGGTTTACCTGTAGAACGGTAGGGTTAGTTATGCTTCCGTGACAATCGAATGCCGTACGGTCCTCTCGGAACAGCGAAGGAACACCGACGGAACACGACCGGACAACGGCGACACACCGCCGGAACACCGGCGGAACGGCACGAAACGGGGGCGGACATGGCGAGGACCAGGAGCGCCAGAAGCGAGGAGCGGCGCGCGGAGATCCTGCGGGCCGCCCTCGAAGTGATCGCGGAACGCGGCTACCGGGGCGCCTCCCTCGGCGCGGTCGCCGAACGGGTCGGCCTCACCCAGCAGGGCCTGCTGCACTACTTCCCCACCAAAGAGGCCCTGCTCGTGGCCGTCCTGGAGGAGCGGGACCAGTGGGACACCGGCGGGCGGCGGGCCTCCCCCGACGGCTGGCGCCTGGAACTGCTCGCGGCCCTCGTCGAGTACAACGCGATGCGGCCCGGCATCGTCCAGACCTTCTCGGCGCTGCTCGGCGAGTCCGTGACCGACGGGCATCCGGCCCGCCCCTTCTTCACCCGCCGCTACACCCAGGTGCGCGAGGAGATGACGGGGGTGCTGCGCGCCGAGTTCGGCGACCGGCTGCCCGGCGGGCTCACCCCGGAGCGGGCGGCCCCGCTGCTCACGGCGGTGATGGACGGCCTCCAGTTCCAGTGGCTGCTCGACCCGGACTCGGTGGACATGGCGGCCTCCTTCCAGGACTTCGTGACGCTGCTGCACGGCTCGGACGGCTCATAAGTCCCCCTGTTCACACGGGACTTCCTTGCGAATACTGGGCGCCACCGGACTTCGACGGAAGGATCTGTGGTGCGACGACGTGTACGGGTGGCACGGCTGGGCTGTGCGGTGGCGGCGATGACGTTCTGCGCGCTGCTCGGCCCGGCCCCCGCCGGGGCCGCGACCGGGCCCCGGCAGGCCACGATCGAGGAGCAGCGCCTCGACCAGGCGGCGCCCAGGGAGATCCTGGCGCGCAGCGGATTCGCCGATGTGGCACCGGAGTTCACCCGCGCGCTCGGGGCCACCCGTTCCTACGGCGCGGCCGAGCGGCTCGTCGAGCGCGAGGGGACGCGGCTGTGGCGGCGGGCGGTGGACCGGGTGCAGGGCCGGGGCCCGGCGGGCGGCGACCTGAGCCGCGACGACGACCGCCCGCTGTACTGGGCCCGGCTCGGCCTGACCCGTGAACTCCGGCTCTGGCAGCCCGGGTTCGGGCTCTCCGAGAAGCGGCGGACGGCCCTGCTCGACCGCCTTGAGCAGACCTCGCGCGGACAGAGCGGCGTCGACTACCCCGCAGGCAAGGGCTACAAGCGGATCCTGCTGACCGGCTTCGACCCGTTCACGCTGGACAGGGACATCCGGATCAGCAATCCGTCGGGGGCGACCGCGCTCGCCCTGGACGGGACCTGGATCCGTACCGCCGACGGGCAGCGCGCCCGCATCGAGACCGTGACGTTCCCGGTGCGCTGGCAGGACTTCGCGGACGGCGTGGTCGAGCGGGCGCTCACACCGGTGCTGCCGAAGGTGGACCTCTTCACGACGGTGAGCCAGGGCCGGGCCGGGCGGATCGACGTCGAGCGGTTCAACGGGGCCTGGCGGGGCGGCTTCCCGGACAACATCGACGCGTCGAGCACCGGTCAGGTCCCGGTGGACGACCCGGCGACACAGCCCCAGTGGACCCGTACAACGCTGCCGTACCAGGACATCGTGGCCGCGGAGACCGGGCGCTTCCCGGTGTACGACCACACCGACGTCACCGAGATCCCGGCCGGCGCGACGGCCCCGGTGGACCGGCCCGACGGGCCGACGCCCGGCTCGGCCGCGCGGGCCGGGGGCGGCGGCGACTACCTCTCCAACGAGATCGCCTACCGGGCCACCCTGCTCCGCGACCGCCTGGGTCTGAGCATCCCCGGTGGCCATGTGCACACCCCGGTCCTGGAGTTCGGTCCCGGCAACACCGATCCGGCGACGGGTTCGGTGACGGACCCTCAGTTCGTGCGCAACCGGCTCGACATCGTGGCGCAGCTGCGGGCGATCGTACGGGTCGCGGCCGAGTAGTCCATGCGGCCCCGCCGGTCCCGCGCGCCTCAACAGCGCGCGGGACCAAAAGGGTTCAGGCCCCGGACGCGACCTTCCTCCGGGCGCGCAGACCCAGCAGCACGTCGACGGCGAGGAAGGCCACCAGGCTGATCCCGAGCAGCGGGACGAACCAGCCGACCACCAGCGTGACCGCCACCAGCGCGCACAGGGCCGGCAGCGGCACTCTGCGCCAGGCACCCCTGGGCTGCGGGCGGCCCGGGGCGCGCCCCTTGACCGGGCCGCGCTGCCACCACATCCGGTAGCCCCAGACGATGAGCGCCATCAGCGCCAACGCGAGTGCGGCCAGCGCGAGTTGGTTGGGCAGGCCGAGGAAGACGCCCATGTGCGCGTCGATGCCGAACCGGGTCAGCTGGGCCAGCAAGGGATGGTCGGCGAAGCGCAGCACGTCCATGATCCGGCCGTCGGCGGGGTCGACGGCCACCGCGTCGAGGTGCACGGGGAACTCGGTGTCGCGCTCGCGCACCACGAATCCCTTGCCCGCACTGGGCAGGCTGATCTGGATGCTCGCCCGCACGCCCTCGGCGCGGGCGGCCCCGGCGACCTGGTCGAGGGTGAGCGCGGAGGGCGCGGCGGCCGGCATCGCCATGCCTTCGTGGTGTTCGTGGCCGCCCCCGCCCATGCCGCCGGCGGTCGCCGCGGCGACCGTGGGAGTGGCGCCGCCGAGCCGGTCCTTCAGCTCGGCGATGTTCTCGCCCGCGTACCGCGACCAGGTGAGGCCGGTGGCCGAGAGCAGCACCAGACCGGTCACCGCCCACAGGCCGACCGAGCCGTGCCAGGACAGGGTGCGGCGGCGGCCGGTGACGCCGCGTTCGGGCAGCGACAGCCGGATCCGGCGGCGCCGCCCGATCCACAGCAGAAGGCCGCCGAGCGCCACGACCCAGAGCCAACTGGCTGCCATCTCACTGTAGTAGCGGCCCGGTTCGCCGAGCTGGAGATCGGCGTGGAAGGAGGAGAGCCAGCTGCGCAGGGGCAGCGCGCCGGAGCTGCCGGTGCTGGTGAGGGCGCCGCGTACGTCGCTGGTGTACGGGTTCACGAAGACCGCGAGCGACTCGTCGTCGGCGAGGCCCGGGGCCTTCATCAGGACCCGGGTGGTGGCGCCCGGCTCGGGCGACGGCCACACGGCGGTCACCTCGCCCTCGGGGTGTGCGGCCCGCGCGGCGGCGACCTGCGCGGTGAGCGGCTGGACGGACTCGCCTGCGGGGACCCGCAGTTCGTGCCGGTACAGGACGTTCTCGGCCTGGAAGGACAGCGCGTACAGCAGCCCGGTGAAGGCGGCCAGGAACAGCAGCGGGGCGACGAGGACGCCGGCGTAGAAGTGCAGCCGCAGGGCGAGGGGGCGAAGTGCCGCCCACGGGGAGGGCCGTGGGGTGGTGGGTGGTGCGGATTCCCGCGAAGGGGAGTCGACGGACATGAGGATCCTGACGTTCGGCGTGGGCATGGGTGAAGGACCCCTGGCCACGCCTCGCGCGGGATCAGGCGAGGGCGAAGCGGCCGGGGGCCGTGGCTCGGGTGGCTCCCCGGGCCGGTGGCCCCCGCCGGATGACGGCATGGCCGTGCACCGCGCCGCGCAGCCCCGGGCGCGGGCGGTGGTGCGGGCGCGGCGCGCGTACGGGCGGCGGCGGCGCGGGCACGTGGACGCGTACGAGATGCAGGGCCCGGCGCAGCGGACGGGCGGCGAGCGCCCCGAGGGCGCCGACGGTCCGCGCGAGCCGGAAGGCCGCGGCCTCGCCGCGCCACAGCCAGATCCCGCAGATCAGCGCGGCCACCAGGTGTGCGGCGAGCATCCCGCCGGACATGGAGTGTGCGGCGGCGTCCATGGCCAGGGCGTGCGCCTGGCCCGTGGCCGCCGTCATGGGCTCCGCCGCCATGCCCGGCATGTCCCGCATGGCCTGGCCGTCGGGGGCGTCCGGCATGAGGTGGGCGTACCGCGCCCCGCACGTCATCGTCGGCATGGGCATGGGCATGGGCATCGACATCGGCTCCGGCGCCCGCGCCGGGCCCGGCATCCCGGCCATCGACATCGGCTGGGTCCGGGCGAAGAGGAGGTGCAGGGCGCCCTGGGCCCCGACCTGGCCGCCCGCGATGGCGGCGAGGCCCCGCCGCCGTCCGGCCGCGCACCAAGCGACGGTTCCCGTCACCGCGAACGCGGCGAGCAGGACGGGAAGGGGGATGTCGTGGCCGGACATGGCCGCGTGGCCCACCGCGGCCAATGCCACGCACAGCGCCGCGAACATCGCGGCCCGCAGGGTGCGCAGCGGCGACCGGGCATTCGTCATGACGGCCAGATCATGCCATTGGCCCGCCCGGGCCCGGCCGTCGGGGTGACGCGCTCCGCCGGGCGGCGGCCTCACACGGGTTCGCTTCCGCTCCGGCGCCGGGCCGCATCGCTGGCCCAACTGCCTTGAGAAAAGTCGGAGTTGACGGGATCTACTGCCGGATGACGGGGTGACCCGGGGCGTCATCGTCGGCGTCGTTCGCCTCGTCCTCATCGGTGGCCGCCGATTCGCCGAGCAGGTCCCGCACCATCAGGGTCGCGCCCGCTACCGCCCCCGGCATCAGGAACACGGCGACCAGCGGGACGACGAAGGCGAGTGCGAGGGGCACGCCGAAGCCGAGGACCAGCAGCCGGCGCGAGCGCAGCAGGGTGAGGCGGGGGCGCAGTTCCATGCCCCGGCGCTGGAGGGCGACCGCGGTCAGCTCCTCGGCGAGGAAGAAGCCGGTGACGCAGAACCCGATCGCCGGGATCACGCTCTGGCCGATCACCGGGACGAAGCCGAGGCCGAAGAGCAGCAGGCCGTAGAACGCGACCCGGACCAGGATGCGCAGGGAGTCGCGGGCCGATATCCACAGCTCACGGGCGAGCGAGAGGCCCGACTCGGGTGCCTCGCCGCCGCTTTCGGCCCGGTCCACGTCGGCGGAGAGCTTCTCGTAGAAGGGCTGGCCGACGAGCAGGGTCACCGCGGTGAAGGAGATCACCGCGAGGAACAGGCCGAGCGCGAAGACCAGAGCGGTCAGGAAGCCGCGGAAGAGGCCGAGCCAGGGCGAGCCCCAGCCGTCGGCGAAGGGCGTGGCCCAGCCGACGAAGTCGTCGGCGCCGTAGGCGAGTCCGATCAGGGCGCCCGCGTACATCACGAGGGTGATGAGGCCGGGCAGCAGGCCGACGCCGAGCGACCTGCCGTGCCCGGCGGCCCAGCGCTGCCCCTTGACCAGATATCCGAAGCCTGCCCCTAGATCACGCATGGCACCGACCCTATCCGGCCCCCCGGAAGCGGAATCCAGCCGTCCCGAAAAGTGCCCAGGACTGCGGGAATGACAGCGCTAACCCCGGGGTTGTGTGCTTCACCAGCAACGATCCCGGGGGTATGTGAGATGTCGACGGAAACCAGCGTCACCGCGACCAGCACCGACGCGACCGGCACGGACGCCACGACAGGTACGACGGGCACGACGGGCACGGCAGGCACGGCAGGCACCACGAGCGGCACCGGCGTCCACGGCACCGTCGCCGAGGGCTACGAGGCCGTGCGCGAGGAGTTCGCCGCGTTCGTGGCCGGCGAGGAGCACGACCCGGCGGCCCAGCTCGCCGCGTACAAGGACGGCCGTCTCGTGGTCGACCTGTGGGCGGGTGACGTCACCGGGGACTCGCTGACCGGCGTCTTCTCGACCACCAAGGGCGCGGCCCACCTCGTGGTGGCCCTGCTCGTCCAGGACGGCGTACTCGATCTGGACCGCGAAGTCGCCCATTACTGGCCGGAGTTCGCGGCCGAGGGCAAGGGCTCGGTGACGCTGCGCCAGCTCCTGTCGCACCGCGCGGGCGTCATCGGCGCGGACGACGGCTTCACCTCCGACGAGCTGGCCGACGACCGCGTCATCGCCGAACGGCTCGCGGGCCAGCGGCCGTTCTGGCAGCCGGGCGTGGGGCACGGCTACCACGCGCTGGCGATCGGGGCGCTCACCGGCGAGGTGGTGCGACGGGCGACCGGCCGCCTGCTCCAGGAGATCTTCGAGGAACGCGTGCGCGCCCCGTACGGCCTGGACTTCTTCCTCGGCCTGCCCGAGGCCGAGCGGGCCCGCTATCGCGATGTGCTGCCGATGCTGCCGACGCCCGAGCAGGCGACCGAACTGACGGCGAACCCGAGCGGCCGCTACAACCGCCTGGCGATCGCGTTCAACACCAGCGCCGACCCGTCCTTCGACCTGGTGGCCTTCGCCAACTCGGCCGCTTCGCTCGCCAAGGGCCCCGCCTCGGTGGGCGGCGCGGGCAACGCGCGCGGCATCGCCGGGATGTACGCGGCCACGCTGGGCGACTTCCACGGCCAGGGCCCGCTCCTGAAGCGGGAGACGGTCGCCGAGTTCGCCCGGCTCCACTCCACCGGGCCCGACCTCGTCCTCGGCAACCCGAGCGACTTCGGCCTCGGCTTCCAGGCGCTCGGCATGAGCTACCCGTCGCTGGGCGCGGACACCTTCGGACACAGCGGCGCGGCGGGCTCCCTCGCCTTCGGCGACCCGCGCACCGGGCTCGCCTACGGCTACACGCGGCGGCGGTTCGCCTTCCCGGGCGGCGCGGCGCCGGAGAACGAGCGGCTGTCACGCACGGTCTACGAGGCGGCCCTCGCTCAGTAGCGGGCGAACCGGTCGAGCGCGGCCTGGGCCGCCTCCCCCATGCCGGGGTGGCCCAGGCCGTGCCCGGCGTCGTCGATCACCACGAGTTCGCACCCCGGCCACCCGGCGGCCAGCGCCCGCGCCGGGTCGGGTGGCGAGCTGAGATCCTGGCCGCCGGTGATGAGCGCCCCGGGGATTCCGGTCAACTCACCCACGCCGTGGACGAGTTGGCCGTCCTCCAGCCAGGCCGCGTGCCGCCAGTAGTGCGTGACCAGGCGGGCGAAGGTCATCCGGAAGGCGGGGTCGGCGTACCGCTCGTCGCCGAAGTCCTCGACCAGCGGCGTACCGGGCGCCCGGACATGGGTGTCCTCCCAGCGGCACCAGGTGCGGGCGGCCTCCTCGCGCACCGCCGGATCGGGGTCGGCGAGCAGCCTGGCGTAGGCGTCGACGACCCGCTCGCCCGCGCGGGGCCGTGCCGCGTCACGGAAGGCGGCCCACGCCTCGGGGAAGTGCGTCCGCACGCCCTCGGTGATCCAGTCCACTTCGGCGCGGCTGGTCGTGGTGACCGAGAACAGCACGAGCCCGGTGACCCGCCGCGGGTGCGCCTGCGCGTACGCCATGCCGAGCGTGGCGCCCCAAGAGCCGCCGAACACAAGCCAGTTGGCGATGCCGAGGCGCTCGCGCAGCCGCTCCATGTCCGCGATCAGATGGTGGGTGGTGTTGGCCGCGAGGCCGGTCGCCGCATCGCTGACGGGCGGCGTGGAGCGGCCGCAGCCGCGCTGGTCGAAGAGGACCACGCGATAGCGCGCCGGGTCGAAGTAGCGGCGCCAGGCGGGCCCCGCGCCGGAGCCGGGCCCGCCGTGCACCACGACCGCGGGCTTCCCCTCGGGGTTTCCGCAGACCTCCCAGTACACGAAGTCGCCGTCGCCGGTGTCGAGCATGCCGTGTTCGTACGGGGCCGTCTCCGGAAAGGTCATGCGGGCCAGCATGCCAGCCGCCCCGGGAACAGCACCCGGAACGTCGGTGTGCGGGCCGGGACGGCGAAGGGCCGCGCCGGACGGCAAAGGGCCGCGCCTGTCGGGGCGCGGCCCTTCGATGTCGCTGTCCGGCGGTTACGCGACGGCGAGGTTCACCGTGATGTTGCCGCGGGTCGCCTTGGAGTACGGGCAGACCTGGTGGGCCTTCTCGATGAGGTCCTGCGCGGTGGCGCGGTCCACGTTCGGGATGGTCGCGGTGATCTCGACGTAGATGCCGAAGCCGTCGTCGTTCTTGCCGATGCCGACGTGCGCGGTGACGGTCGAGCCGGAGATGTCGGCCTTCTCGTTGCGCGCCACGACGCCGAGGGCGCCCTGGAAGCAGGCGCTGTAGCCGGCGGCGAAGAGCTGCTCGGGGTTGGTGCCCGCGCCGTTGCCGCCCATCTCCTTCGGCGGGTTGACGACGACGTCCAGCTGGCCGTCGTCGGTGGAGACACGGCCGTCACGGCCGTTCTCGGCGGTGGCGACGGCGGTGTAGAGGACCTCGGACTTCTGAATGGACATGCTGGGGTGCTCCTCCTGGGTACGCGGCCGCTCGCGCCTCACGGCCGCCGGGATGTGGAAAAACCTTATCGGATCGCGGAAACCGTGAGGCGGAGTGTGCGATGGGTCACTCGGCGCCCGTGGCATCCACGGGGCCACCGACTGCCGCGTACCCGAGGAAACCCGGCCCAAGGGGGGCCGCTTTCGGCTACTTGCCGAGCGAGACGACCATCTTTCCGGTGTTCTGGCCGCGCAGCATGCCGATGAAGGCGTCGACACCGTTCTCGATGCCGTCGACGACGGTCTCGTTGTACTTGAGCTCGCCGGAGGCCAGCCAGCCGGCGACCTCGCCGGTGAACTGCTGCTGCATGCCGTAGTGGTCGCCGACCAGAACGCCCTTGAGCTGCAGGCGCTTGCCGATGATCATGGCCATGTTGCGCGGGCCGGGGGTCGGCTCGGTGTCGTTGTAGGCCGCGATCATGCCGCAGATGGTGGCGCGGCCGTGCACGTTGAGCGTGGAGATCGCGGCTTCCAGGTGCTCGCCGCCGACGTTGTCGAAGTAGACGTCGATGCCGTCCGGGGCGGCCGCGCGCAGCTGCTCGAGGACCGGGCCGTTCTTGTAGTTGAACGCGGCGTCGAAGCCGAGCTCCTCCACGAGCCACTTGACCTTCTCGTCGGAGCCGGCCGAGCCGATGACCCGCGAGGCGCCCTTGAGCCGGGCGATCTGGCCGACCTGGCTGCCCACGGCACCGGCCGCGCCGGAGACGAACACGGCGTCGCCCTCCTTGAAGGAGGCGACGTCCAGGAGGCCCGCGTACGCGGTGAGGCCCGGCATGCCGAGCACGCCGAGGTAGGCGGAGAGCGGCGCGAGCTCGCCGTCCACCTTGGTGGCGTGCTGGGCGTCGACGTCGGCGTACTCGCGCCAGCCGAGCGGGTGCAGGACGTGGTCGCCGACCGCGAACCGCTCGTCGTTGGAGGCGATGACCTCGCCGACCGCGCCGCCCTGCATGGGCCGGTCCAGCTGGAACGGCGGGACGTAGGACTTCGTGTCGTTCATGCGGCCGCGCATGTACGGGTCGACCGACATGAAGAGGTTGCGGACCAGGATGTGGCCGGCCGCCGGCTCGGCGACCGGAGCCTCCCGCAACGCGAAGTCGGACGGCACGGGCCAGCCGTTCGGGCGGGCGACGAGGTGCCATTCACGGCTGGTGGCGGGGAGTGCGGACGAGGTGGCCATGGGGTGCGTCCTCCTGCGAACAAGTGCTGATCGATACATCGGGGTGTTTCGGTACATCGGGTACGTCGGTACGGGTACCCGATACGGCGCGGGTCTCGTCACCGCGTCGGGCGTCCCAAATACTTCAGGTACTGAAAGAACAATGCGCCGAGATATTTGAGATTGTCAAGTAACTGGGTAGGCTGAACGGTATGGCCTCTCGCATGGATCCCCTGAGCCTCGAAGTAGTCGAGCTGATCGGCACGGTCGTCGGCCGCTACTACGAGGAGTACGAACGGGCCGCCGCCGAGCACTCCCTCACCGGCGCGCAGGCCCGCGTCCTCGGGCTGCTCTCCCTGGAGCCGATGCCGATGCGCCGGATCGCCCAGAAGCTGAAGTGCGAGCCGTCCAACATCACCGGCATCGTCGACCGCCTGGAGGCGCGCGGCCTGGTGGAACGCCGCCTGGACCCCGCCGACCGCCGCGTGAAACTGGCCGCCCCCACCCCCGAGGGCCTCACCACCGCGACCGACCTGCGCGACTCCCTGAACTTCGCGCGAGAGCCGCTGGCCGAGCTTTCGGCCGAGGAGCGGACCGTGCTGCGGGACCTGCTGCGGCGGATGCTGGGGGCTTAGGCGCCCGGCGAGTTCGGCACCGGCCTGGCGCGCCGCGAGGGGGCTTACGCCCCGGGCCGGCCCGGCGAGGTGGCCAGCGCCCCAAAGGGGCGCGGGGAACTGCGCGACCGGCCCACGACGGCCCGCAGCCGAAAGCGAAGTCCCGGCGGCCCGCACGCACCCCGGCCCACGATCGGCTGCCCACTCCGACCCTCCGGCGTTTGAGGAGCGGGGGTCCGGGGGCGGGGCCCCTGGCAACGGCGGGTCAGGCGCACCACCACAGGATGTGCCTGCACGTCGGCGAGGGGCTCGGGCTGGGAGGCGGTGGCGGCGGCGGCTGTTCCGAGGACGGGGACCCACCCGGCGTGGGCGAGCCGGAGGACACGGGCGAGCCGGAAGGCACCGGCGCGGACGCCGACGAGGACGGTCCGGGGTGCGGCGCGGCCGAGCGGGACGGCCTGGGCGAGGCGCCCGCCGTGTGCGCCTCGGCCACATCCACGCCGCGCCCGGGCGAGCCCGCACCGGAATCCCGCCCCCGCGAGGAGACCGGCTTCGCCGTGGGCGCGGCCGGCACCGCCGCCGCGCTGCCCGAGGGCAGCGGCTGGGGGTCGGAGATCTCCTGGTCCTCCCGCACCGCGGCGGCCCGGTCGGCCACCGGCGGCTCCATCGCCATCTGCACGAAGCCGACCGCCCCGGTCACCAGCACGAGCCCGGCCGCGCCGAAGAGGATCACCTTGCCCCGCTTGCGCCGGGCCCGCCGACCCCGGCCCCGGGCGCGGCGAGGCCCGGACGGCGCGAGCACCTCCGGGTCCCCGGACACGGCACCGGCGTACACCAGGAGCTCGTCGTCGGGCGCGGGCGCCAGCGCCTCCACGGGTGTTCCGCAACCGGCGCAGGCCAGTGCGCCGTTGAGGTGCCGACGGCAGGAGTGGCAGTAATCCATGGCCCAGGGAGGCTATGCGGCGGCCGGGCGACAAAGGGGGCCGGAGATGTGTGGATCTTGTGCGGAAGAGCTGTCTTCCTGGCGTGGCCGCGTGACGAATCGCCATGGACCGGGGCGTTGTCAGCGGGGCCGGGCAGGATGGACGTCATGACGGAAACCGTGACGCGGCCGTTCGGTCCGCTGGACTTCCAACTCGTGCTGCTGCGGCGGATGGCCGACCACCAGCCGGGCCTCGTCGAGGACGCCCGGCACGAGCTCGGCGCCTCCATCGCGGACATGCGCGAGGCCAACAGACGCTGGCAGGCGATGCTCCGATCGGCCCGCTCCCGTGGCGCCCTGTCCCGCTACCGCTCGGTGCTCGGGCCGCCGGAGGCGGTCGTGAAGCGCAGGATCGGGGACCTGGACTGCGAGGCCCAGCTGTGGCCGGTGCCGCTCTGGCCGGACCTGCGGTTCGAGGTGCTGGCCGGGCCCGGCGGTGCGGTGTGGAACGAATGGCTGGTCAGAGCCCCCGGCACACCGGGTCCCGAGCTGCGCCGGGAGGAGGATCTGCGGCCCTGGTCCTGCACGGTGGACGAGGTGGCGCGGGCCTTCCCCCCGGCCCGCCCGATGGAGGGCTCGGCGCCGACGCGCTGGCAGCTGTCGGTCACCCTGCCCGGCGGCGGCACCCGCGTCGCGGAGTTCACCTGGGGCCTGCTCCAGCGCCTGCTGCCCTGACGCCCGTCCTCTTTCTGGCTGATCGTCAGCTGGGCCCTCCCCGACCGGCGCATCCCAGCGCGCGCCGGTCCCCCGGCGGTCGCAAGATGCGAACTAAGTACCGCTCTCGGGAGGATCTGCCGTGACCGTCAGTCTTGAGCAGTTGCGCCGTTGCCATGTAGCCGTCGACCTCGGAGCCGCGAGAACCCGGGTCTACGTCAAGGGAGCCGGACTCGTCGTGGACGAGCCGAGCGTGGCCGCCGTCAACACCCGTACCGGCGCGCTCATCGCCGTCGGCGCCTTCGCCGAACAGATGACGGGCCGCACGCCCGACTACATCCGGGTGGCCCGACCGGTGTCCGGCGGCACCGTCGTGGACATCGAGATGGCCCAGCGCATGCTGCGTCACCTCCTCGGCGAGAAGCTGCGCCGCCAGTTGCGCCGCAAGCCCCGGCTGCGCGCCGCCGCCTGCACCCCCCACGACAGCGACCCGCTGGCCCAGCGCGCCGCGATGGAGACCCTGGTGGGCCTCGGCGCCCGCCGGGTCGAGCTCGTCGACACCCTGATCGCGGCCGCCGTGGGCTGCGGGCTCCCGGTGGAGCAGCCCACCGCCACCATGATCATGGTGTGCGGGGCCGCCACGACCCAGATCGCGGTGCTCTCGCTCGGCGCCATCGTGACGGCCGTCCGCATCCCCGTCGGCGGCGAGGCCATCGACCACGCGGTCATCCAGCACCTGCGCCACCAGCACGAACTGATGCTGCCGAGCCAGTCCGTGCGCCCCCTGCAACTGGCCCTGCGCGGCAACGGCCTCACCCCCCAGGGCCCCGCGTCCACCGAGATCCACGGCCGTGACGTCGCCACCGGCCTCGCCCGGTCGGTCCTGGTCGACACGGCCGCCGTGCGCAACGCCATCCACACCCCGCTCACCGCGGTGCTCGACGGCATCGGCAAGGTGCTCCGCGAGTGCCCGCCCGACCTGGTCGCCGACCTCGCCGAGCGGGGCATCATGATGGTCGGCGGCAGCGCCCTGCTCCCCGGCCTGGACCAGATGCTGCGCGACTCGACGGGCATGCCGGTGCACATCGCGGAGCGGCCCGACGTCTGCGCGATCCAGGGCCTCGGCTCGATGCTCGAAGGCCGCATCCAGCCGATGGTCCTCGACCCGCTGGCCGAGTGAGCGGCACGACAGTCCCCGCTGCCGGGGCGGCCCGCTACGCCGAGGGATCCTCGAAGGATGAGTGAAGCGGAGAGTCCGGACAACACGGCGCCCCGACTGCCGATGCTCCTGCAGGCGGTGCTCGGCGTCGGAACCGACCTCGAACTGCGCACCACCCTCCAGCACATCGTGGAGTCGGCGACCGAACTGACCGATGCCCGGTACGGGGCGCTCGGGGTGATCGACCCCGAGCGCGGCCGGCTCACCGATCTGTTCACGTCCGGCCTCACCGACGCCGAGCGCGCGGAGATCGGCCAGCTGCCCGACGGCCGCACCGGACTGCTCGGCGCCCTCGTCCAGGACCCGCAGCCGATGCGCCTCGACGACCTCGAGAGCGACCCCCGCTCGGCCGGCCTGCCGCCCGGCCACCCCCCGATGCGCTCGTTCCTCGGCGTACCGATCCGGGTGCACACCCAGGTCTTCGGCAACCTGTACCTCACCGAGAAGCGCGGCGGCACGTTCACCGAGGACGACCTCGCCCTGCTGCGGGTACTCGCCGCGCAGGCCGGCATCGCCATCGGCAACGCCCGCCTGTACGAGACCGTACGGCTGCGGGAGCGATGGATCGAGGGCGCGGCCGCCGTCACCACCTCCCTGCTCACCGGCGAGCCCGCGGCGGACGCCCTGATGAAGGTCGCCGAGCGGGCCCGGCTGCTCGCGGACGCGGCCGCCGGGGTGGTGCTCCAGCCCACCCCGGCCGGCGGCATGGAGATCGTCGCGGCCTCCGCACCGGACGACCCCGACGACATCGTGGGCACCACGATCGAGCCCGGCTCGCCGGTCCTGGTCCAACTCCTGGGCGGGGAGCCGGTGTTCCTGGAGGACTCGGCGACCGATCCCCGGATGACCACGCACGTGCGCAGCCGGTTCGGGCCGAGCATGATGCTGCCGCTGCAGAGCGGCGGGAAGCTGATCGGCACGCTCGCGCTGCCCCGAAGGCGCGGCGCCCGTCCGTACACGGCGGTCGACCGGCTGCTCGCGGGCCAGTTCGCCTCGCAGGCCGCCCTCGCCCTCGTCCTGGCCGACGCCCAGCACAACCGCGAGCAGCTCGCCGTGTACGAGGACCGGGACCGGATCGCCCGTGACCTCCACGACCTGGTCGTGCAGCGTCTTTTCGCCACCGAGATGATGCTGGAGTCCACCCGGCGCCGGGCCGAGAAGGCCGCGGCCGACGACACGGACGAGATGCTCACCCGGGCCGTCGACGAGCTCGACTCCACGATCCAGGAGGTCCGCACCGCGATCTTCGCCCTCCAGCAGCCGCCCGCCGACGCCCCGACGACGCTGCGCGGCCGGGTCCTGCGCGAGACGGCGGGCGCGGGCGCCCTGCTCGGCTTCCGGCCCTCGGTGCGTTTCGAGGGCGCGGTCGACACCCTGGTGGGCGAGCCGGCGGACACCCAGCTCGTCGCCGCCCTGCGCGGCGCCCTGGCCGCGGCCCACCGCCGGGCCGGGGTGTCCTCGGTACGCGTCGTGGTGGACGCGGGCGCCGAACTCCCCGACGGGCGGCCCGGGGTGCGGCTCACCGTGGTCGACAACGGCATGCGCGACGACGGCATCCGCGGCACGACCCTGACCTGGCAGTCCCCCCTCCACTGACCCCGCCCCACCCCGGCGAGCCCGCCGCCGGACACAGGGGGTCAGGGGCGCGGGGAGCTGCGCGACCAGCCACGCACGATGCGAGGCCGAAAGGAGGTCAGGGGCGCGGGGAACTGCGCGAACGGCCCCCACGACCCGCACGGCCCGCACGGCCACGGCCCGCCGTGACGGCGCTCACGCCCGGGCCGACTCCAGTGGAACGCGGGGCCGGGTACGGCAGGATGCTGATCATGCGTCCGGACGGCGCCGCGTAGGGTCGAAGACCCGGGACCCGGCACGGTTCGGGCCCCGCCCGCGCCGTCGACGTCCGAGGAGTCCCTTACGTGTCCCCTCTCTTCCCCTCCCTCTACGCCGCCGACCCACGGGAGGCGATCCGCTTCGGCGAACACACGCTGACCCACGCCGAACTCGCGGCCGCCGCGGCCCCGCCGGCCCGCCGGATCGCGGATGCCGGGCGGGTCGCGGTCTGGGCGACGCCGACCCCGCAGACGGTGATCGGCGTGGTGGCGGCACTCGTCGCGGGTGTACCGGTGGTGCCGCTGAACCCGAAGACGGGCGAACGGGAGCTGACCCACATCGTCCGCGACAGCGGGCCGACGGCGGTACTGGCCGGAGCGGGTGACCAACTCCCCCCGGCGCTGGCTGAGTTGACCCGTATCGACGTGAGCACCGACGCCGGCACCTACGCGGCACCGGGCCCGGGCCTGCCGCCGGAACCCGATGACGAGTCGGCGGCCTTCGTCATCTACACCTCCGGGACGACCGGGCCGCCGAAGGGGGCGGTGCTGCCGAGGCGGGCGGTCGCGGCGACGCTCGACGCGCTCCGGGACGCCTGGGACTGGACGGCCGACGACGTCCTGGTGCACGGGCTCCCGCTGTTCCACGTCCACGGCCTGATCCTGGGCGTCCTCGGCCCGCTGCGCCGCGGCGGCTCGGTGCGCCACCTCGGCCGCTTCTCGGTGGAGGGCGTGACGCGCGAACTGTCGACGGGCGCGACGATGCTGTTCGGCGTGCCGACGATGTACCACCGGATCGCCGAAGTCGTGGACGGCGACCGGGAGTTGGCGAAGGCCCTGACAGGAGCGCGCCTGCTGGTGTCCGGCTCGGCGGCCCTCCCGGCCCCCGACCACCGCCGCATCGCGCAGGCGACGGGCCGCGCGGTCATCGAGCGGTACGGCATGACGGAGACGCTGATGCTGTGCGGCGAGCGGGCGGACGGCGAGCCACGCCCCGGCACGGTCGGCGGCCCGCTCCCCGGCGTCGAACTCCGCCTGGCCGACGAGGCCGACGGCATCGGCGAGATCCAGGTGCGCGGCCCGAGCCTGTTCAGCGGCTACCTGAACCGCCCGGACGCGACGGCCGCGGCCTTCACCGAGGACGGCTGGTTCCGCACCGGCGACATGGCGAGCCTGGACGCGGACGGCCAGGTGCGGATCGTGGGCCGCAAGGCCACCGACCTCATCAAGAGCGGCGGCTACAAGATCGGCGCCGGCGAGATCGAGAACGCGCTCCTGGACCACCCCGGTGTCCGCGAGGCCGCGGTGACGGGCGAGCCGGACGACGACCTGGGCGAGCGCATCGTCGCCTGGGTGGTGCCGGCCGACCCCCAACTGCCGCCGGATCCGGACGAGTTGACGAACCACGTGGCCGACCAGCTCGCACCCCACAAACGCCCGCGCGTGGTGCACTACCTGCCCGAACTGCCCCGCAACGACATGGGCAAGATCATGAAGCGAGCACTGCATGTCTGAGCGTGCGACGGAACGCATGTCCGCGAGGGCGGCGATCGCGACGGTGACGGACCACTTCGCCGAACTCCCGGTGCCGGAACGGGACTTCCCGCAGGACGGCCCCCTCGACTGGGCGGGCTACGGGGCGTCACGCGCCCGCGCGACGGAACGGACGGGCGAGGACGAGTCGGTGGTCCCCGGCCTCGCGGAGGTGGCGGGCCGGCCCTGCGTCCTGATCTCCTTCGAGTTCGGCTTCCTCGGAGGCTCCCTGGGCCGCCGGACGGGCGACCGCCTGGAAGCGGCGTACGAGGCCTCGCGCGAGCGGCGCCTTCCGCTGGTCTCGCTGATCGCGACGGGCGGCAGCCGGATGCAGGAGGGCATGCTCGCGCTGACCCAACTCCAGCGCGTGGCACGGCAGTCGGCGCTGCTGAGGGAGGCGGGCCTGCCGCAGATCGCGGTGCTGCGCGACCCGACGACGGGCGGCGGCTGGGCCACGCTCGGCGCGGGCGCCGATGTGGTCCTCGCCCTGCCGGGCGTCCAGATCGGCTTCGCCGGCTCGCGGGTGCGCCCGGCGGACGCGGACCCGGCGGCCTACCGGGCGGAGGGCCAGCTCGCGGCGGGCCAGATCGACGCGATCGTCCGCCGCCAGGACCTGCGGGGCGTCCTGGCGGGCTGGCTCACCCTGCTCGGCGGCTCCCACCCCCGCGAACCGGCCCCGGTTCCGGCCCCCTTCGGCGATTCGGGGCTTCCGGCGGATGGCTGGGAGGCGGTGTCCCGGGCCCGCGCCGCGGGCCGTCCGCGCGCCGAGGCGTACCTGGACGCGTACTTCCCGCACCGCCAGGCTCTGGTGGGCGACCGGTGCGGGGGCGTGGACCCGGGGATGCTGTGCGGCTTCGGCCTGCACGCGGGGGTGAGTTACGCGTACGCCGCCCAGACCGGCACCGCGACCCGCCCGGCGGGCTACCGCACCGCGGCCCGGCTGATCCGCCTGGCCGACCGCCTGGGCATTCCGGTCCTGACCCTGGTCGACACCCCCGGCGCGGCGAACGACGCGGCGGCGGAACGGGAGGGGCAGGGCGCGGCGATCGCGGACGCCTTCGCGGCGGTGGCGTCCGCGCGGGTGCCGGTGACCACGCTGGTCATCGGCGAGGGCGGCTCGGGCGGGGCGCTCGCCCTGACGTCCCCGGACCGGATGTGGGTGACGGCGGACAGCTACTTCTCGGTGATCGCCCCGGAGCAGGCGGCGGCGATCCTGAAGCGCGACGCGTCGGAGGTGCGGCGGACGGCGTCGCAACTCCGTTTGCGCCCACAGGATTTGGTGGAGCTGGGGGTGGCGCGGGGGGTGCTGGGCGGCTAGCCGCCCCCAACCCCCTTCTCGTCCTCACACCGTGCGTGGCCGGTCGCGCAGTTCCCCGCGCCCCTTGGCGGTACCGGGTGCTGGGGCATCTTCAGCCCGTCCGGCGTTTGAGGACGAGCGCCCTTAAGGCGCGAACGGGGTCTGGGGCGGAGCCCCAGGGGCCCGGAACCAACCAACCCCGAGTCACGGGATGGGGGTCCCCCCTGCTCATTGAGAGCTTGGGGGAGGGTGGGCAAACCCCCAGGGCCCGGACAAACGCCGGCCGTGCTTGGACTTTCGTGCCGGGGGCGATTGGGGGGCCACCCCCCGAGGGGAGCCTCACCCGCATGAGATACGCCGCCCTCCTCACCCTCGCCCTGCTGACCCCCGCCCTCGCCCCCGCACAGGCCACCACCACCCCCACCACGTACTACGTGGACTGCCGCGCCGGCAACGACACCAACCCCGGCACCTCCCCCGCCCACCCCCTGCGCACCCTCGCGAAGGCCGGCGCGAGAACGTACCGGCCCGGTGAGCAGATCCTCTTCAAACGCGGCACCACCTGCACCGGCACCTTCGCCCCGAAGGGCTCGGGCACCCCCGGCGCCCCGATATCGGCCGGAGCGTACGGCACCGGCACGGGCAAGCCGCACCTGGAAGGGGGCGGCGCCCGGGCGACCGTACTGCTCGACGGCGTCCAGCAGTGGGAGCTGCACGACCTGGACGTGTCCAACACCGGCCCGGCGACCACGACCGCCCGCCGCGCAGGCGTCCTCGTCCGCCTCAGCGACTTCGGCACCGGCCACCACTACGCCGTGCGCGACGTCGACGTACACGACGTGAACGGCGCCGACTTCAAGGACCCGGACCCCTCCGGCGGCATCCTCTTCGCGGCCCAGGGCGCCACCACCCCCACCGGCTTCGACGACGTCACGGTGAGCGGATCGACCGTGGCCCACGTGGACCGCACCGGCATCGGAACGTCCTCGACCTGGGGCCGGCGCCCCGAGTACCCCGACGGCCCCGGCACCCGGTTCGTACCGATCACCGCCCTGCGCATCGAGAACAACCGCGTCTCGGACACCGGCGGCGACGGCATCGTCATCCAGAACGCGGACGGCGCGCTCGCCGAGCACAACACCGTCGACGGGTTCAACGCCCGCTCGGCCGGCTACAACGCCGGTCTGTGGGCGTGGAATTCGGACCACGTCCGCTACGAGTACAACGAGGTGTCGCATGGCCACGGCACCCGCGACTCGATGGCGTTCGACATCGACGGCGGCAACAACGGGAACGTCTACCAGTACAACTACAGCCACGACAACGAGGGCGGTTTCCTGCTCGTCTGCAACGGCGGCGGCATGACGTCGGACGGCAACGTCGTGCGGCACAACATCAGCGTCAACGACCGCAACCGCAGCGCCCCTTACGGCATCGTGTCCGTGGTGTGCGGCCCCTCGACCCGCACCCAGGTGTACGACAACACCGTCGTGACGAACCAGTCCGGGACGGCAATGGTGAGTGACAACGGGCCCGGAAACGTCACCTTCCGCGACAACGTGTTCGTCTCGACCGCGTCCGGCGGCGCCCCCTTCGCGGACCCCCGCAACACCTACGACCACAACCTGTACCGGGGCGTGGGCTCCGCGCCCGCCTCCGACCGCTCCCCGGTGACCGCCGACCCCGCTTTCACCGCCCCGGCCCCGACGGGCCCCTATGACGTCCAACTGCGTCCGGGTTCACCGGCGTTGAGGGCCGGCGTCCCGGTCGCCGACGGCGTCACCCAGGACTGGTTCGGCAACGCCATCGCATCCCCGCCGAACATCGGCGCCTACCAGGGCCCGGGCGCGACACCCCGTTACGGGACGGGGTTGCGCGCGTCGTAGCGCGAGAAGCTGCGGCGGCTGAGCCCGAGCACCGTCACCGCGAGGACACAGGCGAGGCCGCCGCCCACCACCATCACGGTGGGCGAGGTGAGGTCGGCGACCGTGCCGGCGAGGAAGTCGCCGAGCCTCGGCCCGCCCGCGACGACCACGATGAACACGCCCTGGAGCCGGCCGCGCATGTCGTCGGGGGCGGCCACCTGCATCATCGTGTTGCGGAACACCATGGACACCGTGTCCGAGAACCCGGCGACGGCGAGCATCAGCAGGCCGAGCCACAGGTGCCGGGTCAGGCCGAACGCCGCGATGGCCGCGCCCCAACCGCCCACCGAGACCAGCACGGCGAGCCCGTGCCGGTGGATGCGCCCCTGCCAGCCGGAGAACACCCCGCCGAGCAGCGCGCCGACGGCCGGCGCCGCGACGAGCAGCCCGGTGGTGCGGGCGTCGCCGCCGTACCAGAGGACGGCGACGGCCGGGAACAGGGCGCGGGGGTGGGCCAGGATCATGGCGCAGAAGTCGCTGAAGAAGGTCATCCGCAGATTGGGCCGGGTGGCCAGGAACCGCAGGCCTTCCAGGACCGAGGGCCGCTTGGTGCCGCCGGTCCGCTCGGGCAGCATCGCGGGCAGCCGCCACATCGCGTACAGGGAGGCGGCGAAGGTGACCGCGTCGATGAGGTACGCCGTCTTGTACCCGGCGAAGCCGACGACGAGGCCGCCCAGCATCGGCCCGACGAGCGTGCCGGTCGTCATGATCATGGAGTTGAGGGCATTGGCGGCGGGCAGGTGCTCGGGCGGCAGCAGCTTCGGGATCATCGCCGCACGGGCGGGCGCGTTGAGCGCCTGGCAGATCGACTGGAGCGCGATGACCGCGTACAGGAACCACACGTTCGCGACCCCGGCGAAGGTCCCGGCCGACAGCGCCGCCGAGAGCGCGGCCGAGCCGAGCGCGCTGTACAGGCCGAGCTTGCGGCGGTCGACGGTGTCGGCGATGGCGCCACCGTACAGACCGAACGCGACCAGCGGTACGAGGGTGAAGATGCCGACCAGGCCGACGTAGAAGCTGGAGCCGGTGAGGTCGTACACCTGGAGGGAGATCGCCAGGGCCGTCATGCCGCTGCCGACCCACGAGACCATGTTGCCGAACCAGAGCCTGCGGTAGTCCGCCGATACCCGGAACGGCGTGAGGTCGGCGAATATGCGGCGCCGCGCGGGTATCTCCCCGCCGCCTCCGGATCCGGATCCGATGGTGGGGGCGGGCCCCGGCGGGGTCCCGGTGGGCTGTTCGGCTTGTTCGGTCACGCGGGATGCTAACTCCCCCCGCGCGCACCCCGGTAGGAGCGGCCTCACAGCGCGGGCCGCCCGCCAAGTGCGCGAATGATCTCCGCGCCCTTCGCGGGCCCTTCGGCGGGTGCGGAACCCGCGCCGACGGGTCCGTACCCCGGGCGGGTCAACGCGCCGAACTCCACTTTCCCGGCGATCCCGACGCGTTCGAAGGGCCCGAACACGTCCCCGCGAGCACATCGCCTCAGGTGGGGGGCACGGCGGCCCGAACCGGTCACCCAGGCAACCTTTACGCCACGCCTACATGCGCGCGCCGAAGCCCCCTGGCGCCGCTACGCTTCCCCCGATCAGTAAGCGTCGTCGCCGCCCCCGCCTTCATCAGGCGGGGGCGGCGACGCATCTCGCCGAAAGGCCCACCATGAACACCCTGATCTCCGCCGCCGCCCGCAGCACCGCCACCCCGGCAACCACCCGGCACGTGCCGCTCGCCGCACGCGCCGCCGCCCAGCACGCCGGCCGCGTCCCCGCCGCCCTCGACCGCGTCACCGCGGCCGCCGCCAACGTGCCGAGCGCCTCGGCCTTCCAGTCGGCCCTGTGAAAGATTCGTAGTCCCCGGTCCCAGCACAGAGGCCCCCGGCAGCCGCACGTTCCGTGCACACCACCGGGGGCCTTCGTCCGCGTCGGCGGCCACGCGGTCACCCGCCCCGCCCGCCGCGGCTTCGCGCGCCCGTCAGCCGTCTTCCGGCAGCGGGGCGTCCGCGAGTTCGGTGGCGGTGAAGTCCCGCAGCCAGGACCGGAAGTCCGGCCCCAGGTCCTCGCGCTCGCAGGCGAGCCGGACGATCGCGCGCAGGTAGTCGCCCCGGTCGCCGGTGTCGTAGCGACGGCCGCCGAAGACGACGCCGTGGACCGGACCGCCGTCGTTCCCGCGGGCCGCCATCTCCCGCAGGGCGTCGGTGAGTTGGATCTCGCCGCCACGGCCCGGCGGGGTCTTCCGGATGGCGTCAAAGACCGCGGGGTCGAGCACGTACCGGCCGATGATCGCGTACGCGGAAGGGGCCTCGCCCGGCTCGGGCTTCTCGACCAGATCCGTGACGCGCACGACGTCGTCATCGTCGGTGGCCTCGATCGCGGCGCAGCCGTAGAGGTGGATCTGGGCCGGGTCGACCTCCATGAGCGCGATGACGCTGCCGCCGAACCGCTCCTGGACCTCGATCATGCGGGAAAGCAGCGGGTCGCGCGGGTCGATGAGGTCGTCGCCGAGCAGCACCGCGAACGGCTGGTCGCCGACGTGCGGCTCGGCGCAGAGCACCGCGTGCCCGAGCCCCTTGGGGTCACCCTGACGGACGTAGTGCAGGGTGGCGAGTTCGCTGGACTCCCGCACCCGGGCCAGGCGGGATTCGTCGCCCTTGCGGATGAGGGCCTCTTCGAGCTCGTAGTTGCGGTCGAAGTGGTCTTCCAGGGCGCGCTTGTTGCGCCCGGTGATCATCAGGACGTCGGAGAGGTCCGCCGCCCGGGCTTCCTCGACGACGTACTGGATGGCCGGCTTGTCGACGACCGGCAGCATCTCCTTGGGCGTGGCCTTCGTCGCGGGCAGGAACCGGGTTCCGAGCCCGGCCGCGGGGATGACGGCCTTGGTGACCGTGCGGGGCCGGGGGTTCAGTGACGGCATGGCGGTGCGGTTTTCCTTCTGTGGGATACGGGTGCGGGACCTTCGGGTCACCGCGCGGCGGCGACGCCCTCGTGCGGGTCCGCGGCCGGGGCCTCGGGGGACGCGGTCCTCGCCACGGGCGACACCTCGGGGACGGATTCCGTCTCCTGCGCGGCTTCGGCGGCCTTCGCACGGCGCCGCGCCACGTACCCGGCCGCGATGAGGACCAGGGCGACGGTGCCGGACAGCGCGGGCCAGTACACGTACCGGAAGTTGGACTGGGGCGCCGTGGGCACGTAGGCGAGGATGTACAGCACGGTGCTGGCTCCCAGAAGCCTCAGCTCCCGCGTGTAGGGCCCGGTCCAACGGCGGCGCAGCACGAGCACCAGCGAGACGGCCAGCCAGAACCAGCCCTGGAACAGCATCGGCAGGTCGCGGTCGAAGCCGGTCACATAGCTCTGCAGCGTGTACTTCAGGGGCGTGTTGACCGGCGCGTCCTTGAGGACGTCGAGCTTGGTCACGGAGCCGTCGTAGAAGGCCAGGTTGCCCTGGAAGAGGAGCTTCGCGAACACCTGCCCCCGGTACGCGGCGTAGCCCTGCAGGTGCTTGGGCATCTGCTGCGTCCACATGCGCACGAGCACGTCGGCGTGCTGGCCCAGCTCGGTGGCACCCTGCGACAGGTCCCTCGGGTAGCAGTTGAAGTACACGTCGGCCTGGATGTGCCGCTTCTTGCACTGGACGGTGGTGGTGACCAGGCGGTCACGGAAGTCCGGGCTCGCTCCGGCCTGCTCGGCGGCCGCACGGATTTCCTTCGGGGTGAGCACGTGGGTGAGGTCGTCCAGGGGAATCTGCGCGTACTGCCGGGTGGCCACGGGGCTGGTGGCCGCCGAGACGGTGACGCTGCCGACCGCGGTGATCGCGACGAGCGCGCCGGTGGCGATCAGCCAGCGGCGGCGGCCCGGGGCGGGCCACACGGCCATGACGAGCAGCATGAAGACCGGGATCACGGCCGGGAAGCCGTTCTTGCGCACCAGGACGGCGTAGGCGAGGAACAGCACGCCGAGGACCAGCAGGGCCCAGCGCGTCTTGGTCCGGCCCGCGGGCAGTTCGCGCGCGGTGAGCGCCACCGCGAGGACGGCGAGCAGGGCGTACGCCATGTGCACGTCCTTCCACACCACCCCGGTGAAGGTCAGGATGTGCGGGGCGAGGCCGACGGCGAGCATGGCGAGGGACAGCGCACGGCTGCCGGTCTTCTTCCACAGCAGCCGGGCGAGGACCCACAGCGTCGCCCACAGGACGGCGGTCTGCAGCGCGGCCATGGCCGAGATGGCGCCGGTGGTGTCGATGAGGACGCGCCACAGCAGGGCCATCACCGGCGGGTGCCAGTCGGTCACCGGCCGGTTCCCCAGCGCCTGCATGAGCTGGTCCACGCTGTCCGCGCTCAGGTAACCGGGGTGGAAGACGGCGTTCACCACGACACCGCAGATGATCGCGATGACGGCCAGGCACCAGGGCCAGAGCTCGCCGCGCCGCCAGGCGCCGCGCAGTGTCGTGGTCCACCGGTCGGCGGTAGCGGGCACGGGAGTGGAGTCCTTTCCAGGCTGGCTGAAGACGAGGGTCCGGTAGGCGACGAAGCGCAGCAGCGTCGCCGCCGCCCAGCCGATCAGCCGGGCCACGTTGTCGCTCAGGGGCGACCCGAGGCCGAACAGTTCGTGGGAGACGAAGACGGGGACGGCCGTCACGGCCATGCCCGCCAGATTGATGACCAGGAACCAGACGATCTCACTGCGCTGGGCGCCGCCGCGTCGGTCCCGGTAGGTCCAGTAGCGGTTGCCGAACCAGCTCACAGCCATCGCGAGCAGGGTGGCGACCACGGAGGCGAGCACCGGCGTGCTGCCCAGGATTCCGCCGCCCGAGGAGGAACCGAAGATCAGGAGGTTGAAACTGGCGGTCTCCACCACGAACGCGAGAGCGCCGACGATGCCGAAGGCCGCGACCTCCCGCCAGATCTTGCGCACCCACGCGGGCATGCGTCGGCTCCACGCCGTCGATTGCAGCATGCGCTGAACGTAAGCGTATGGGGGCCATGTGAACAAATAGAGATAGGATCCGGACGCTCAGCATCATCAGCATGTCACTCCCCGAACCCCTAACCGTAACGAGGGCCACCCGATGAATCCGGCGATTGCGTGTGTCGTTCCCTGCTACAACGAGGAGGCGGCCATCGGCAAGGTCGTTCGCGACCTGCGCGCGTCCCTCCCCGAGGCCGTCATCTACGTGTATGACAACGCCTCCACGGACGACACCGTCGCCGAAGCCCTCAAGGCGGGTGCCGTCGTGCGCCACGAGCCCCGCAAGGGCAAGGGCAACGTGATCCGCCGCGCCTTCGCCGACATCGAGGCGGACGCGCTCCTCATCATCGACGGCGACGACACGTACGACGCGTCGCGCGCCCGCGAGATGGTCGAGCTGCTCTTCGAGGGCCCGTACGACCAGATCGTCGGCGCCCGGCGGGAGATAGTCGAGACGGCGTACCGGGCGGGCCACGCGGTGGGCAACAAGATGCTGACGGGGACCGTCCGCTCCCTGTTCGGCAACGACGTCACCGACATGCTCAGCGGCTACCGCGTCTTCTCGCGCCGCTACATCAAGTCCTTCCCGGCGCTCTCGCACGAGTTCGAGACCGAGACCGAGATGACGGTGCACTCGCTCAGCCTGCGTCTGCCCACGGCCGAGATCGAGGTCGACTTCAAGGACCGCCCGGCGGGCAGCGTCAGCAAGCTGCGCACCTACCGCGACGGCTGGCGCATCCTGAAGCTCATCCTGGGCCTCGCCCGCCGCCAGCGCCCCTCGCTGTTCCACTCCGTCATCGCCGGCCTGCTCGCGCTCGTCTCGATCATCCTGGGCGCCCCCCTGATCAGCGAGTTCGTCCAGACCGGCACGGTCCCGCGCCTCCCCACCGCCGTACTGTCCGCCGCGATCATGATCATCGCGGTGCTCGTGCTGCTGGTCGGGTACATCCTGGAATCCTTCATGCACATGCGCCAGGAGCAGGCCCGCCTCGCCCACCTGCGGTACCCGGCCCCGACCCGCGACACGGACTTCGTCCCGGACATGCTCCACCAGAACGCCCCCAACCAGTCCTGACACCCCCCGCCTCACCACCGATCCGCCCGACGCGCCGACGCGCCGGGCGGATCGCTGTTTGGGGGGGCGGAGGACGGGCGACGCGGGGCGCGGGGTGCTGCTGGGCGGGGCGCCCGGGGGGGCTGGGCGGGGCACGGGGGGCTGCTGGGCAGGGCACGGGGGGCTGCTGGGCAGGGCGCGGGGTGCTGCCGGGCGGGGCACGGGGGGCTGCCCGGCGGGCGACCGGGCTTGCCGCGAGTTGTCGCTGGGCGGGCCGCCGGGATCGCCGGGCGGACTGTCCCCGGGCGGCCGGCCCGGGGTGCCTCCGGGCGGCCCGCCCGGCCCTCCTGGCGGCTCCGGGCCCTCCGCAAGCGCACGCGGACGCACTTGCCGTCCCACGCGTGTCCTGGCGCCGTCGGCGACTCGGAGCGATCACCTCGACCTGAACCATGAGCCCACAGAGTCGCCGCCCGACAGGTCCGCACCCCGGAAGTCGTGCTCGATACCGAAGAGGCTGTAGCCCTCGTCAGCGTGCCAATCCCGCAACTGGCCGTCGTCTCAAAGTCGTTCGGGAACGCCTTCGGCTGCCATTTCCTATGAGTACGGGATGAGACGGTCTCCCCCGACCGTGGAGTTCGACCATGCGCTTGACGCTGTCGACCGCTTGGGACGCTCGCCGCCATGAGGGCATCGCCCCACACGCGAACTGCCGAGGGCCCCTTCCGGCTACGAAAGGGGCCCAGCGAATTCAGCGTGGTCAGATGGCGATGCCGTCGATGGGCTTGACGACGGAGGCGGTCATGCCGGCTCCGGAACTGGTGACGGTGAACAGGCGCCGACGCCCGGCCTTGACGACCCCTGGATCGGCATCATCCATCCCGTCGGCACCGACGCCGTATCCGGCTCAGCCGTATCGCTGCCCGAGCAACCACCGTGCGAGGCAAGCGGGTTGAGCGCGGCCCTTGGGGCACACATCCGCAGGCTGCCACAGCGGCACTGGGAAAACCCGCACATTCGGCGCGGCCGCGGCTGCCGCCCGCAGAGCCGCTCCGGATGAAGAGGGAGCTCTGCGGGCGACCCGGGGCCAAATCAAGGGTTGGCGGGCCAGGCGTTCTTGCCGACGGCGATGGAGCCCTTGCCGTTGCCCTGGTAGAAGTTGAAGCGCTGCTGGTTGTTCCAGAGGCCGCCCATGTCGGTGTTGCCGTCGCCGTCGAAGTCACCGGCCAGGACGACGGGCATGCCCTTCCAGCCGTTGTCCGGCCACATGGGGACACCGTTTTCGAGGCCGCCTTGTGCGTTGCCGTAGCGGACGAGGGCGCCGGTGTCGGTGAGGGCGACGACGTCGTCGAGGCCGTCGTTGTTGAAGTCGCCGGCCACGACCTTCTGGGAGTACTGCCAGGTGTTGTCGCGCCACATGTTGCGCTTCTGGCCGGTGAGCTTGCCGTCGGCGCCGGTGGTGTAGGCGTACAGGGCGCCCTTGGGGCCGGCGTTCCAGACGGCGAGGAGGCCGTCGCGGCCGGAGGCGTCCGCCTTGAAACGCGTGAGCTGCAGCATCGGGTTCCAGTTGGTCGTCTCATCGAGCCACATGGGCTTGCTGAAGTTGAGAGGGCCGTCGGCCGTGCCGAGGTACAGGTGCAGGGGGCCGTTGGCCCACACGGCGGCGATGTCGGTGATGCCATCGCCGTTGAAGTCGCCGCCGACCATCTTGGTGATGGACTTGCCCCAGGTGCCGTCGGTGTTCCACAGGGGACGGCCGTACTCGAAGGTCCCGTCCTTGCGGCCATAGAAGGCGTGCAGGTTGCCGTCCTTGAGGGTGGCGGCGACGTCGGTGATGCCGTCGCCGTTGAAGTCGCCGCTCGTCATCAGGGAGGTGACGTCAGGGACGATCGTGGCGAGGCGGATCTGCTGCACCCAACCGTTGACGTTGTCGAGACGGGCATTGACGGCGCTGGTGCGAGTCTCGGTGGGATCGGTGCCCAGGCAACCGCCCTGCCAGGACTGGGAGTTGACGGCGAAGAGTTCGGGGGTGCCGTTGTTGTCGCGCAGCGCGGGGCCACCGGCGTCGCCCTGGCAGATGGTGGCGTCGGCCGAGCCGTTGAGGTCGAGCGTCTTGTCGCCGACGGTGGCGACGGTGAAGGCGGCGGAGTGCAGCTTGCTGGGCACCCACTCGGTTTTCGTCCGCCCGAACCCGGCAGCTGTCAGCTTGTTCGAGGCGGCGGGCGCGGTGGTGGCGACCTTGACCGGGGTGATGCCGGTAACGGGCTTGGCGAGCTTGACCATGGCGAGGTCACGGTCGGCGTGCGGCATGACGTAGGCGGCATCGACGACGGTGCCGGCGCTCGTGCTGAGGTCGGTGCGGCCGATGGTGACCGTGGTCACCACGGCGGGCTTGCCGGTCTGGGCGGGCTTGCCGTCAACAGCGAAGCAGCTGGCGGCGGTCAGCACCCACTGCGGGTCGACCAGCGCGCCCGAACAGGCCTGCTTGTCACCGATGTTGAGCTTCGCGGTGAACGCATAGTGACCGACCTTCACCTCACCACCCGCCATAGCGACTGCGGGAGTGGGAGCGGCAAGGCCTGCTGCCGCGGCGAGGGCAAGCACCCCAGTGGTCCACACGGCGCGTGAACGCGTTCCGGACATGACTATTTCGTTCCTTACAAATCTTGAGAACAGCCGCAGCAGGTATCGGCGGCGGCTGCGGTTCCTATACATCTCGACCGCCGCCCTCCGACAGCACGGCGCAGCGCGCAGCAGTTGGAGGAGACGTGCCAGGGACGCTGCAGTAGGGGATCAGCCGCTCACGCGAAGCTCGACCAGCGTCGCTTCCTTGCCACCGCCAGGGATGTCGCCGGCACCCACCGGGGTCGTGACGTTCTTGGGAGCATTGACGACCTTGGTCTTGCCTTCCGCCGTCAAGGTCGCGCGGACAGGGCGGTCAAGGGGCTGGACACTGAAAGTCCCGGGTATCTCCAGGGTCAAGTATCCATTTTTCGCAAGGGACTTGAAGCAGGTCGTGGAGGATTCCCAGTCCTTAATAGCATCGACCTTGATGTCCCAGGACCCGGCCGTGCAGTCGGCCAGAACAATGCCGCCATCACCCTTGTTCAGCTTGAGACCGCGCTCCTTGAGGATGGCTTGTGCATTCGGATACCCGAACGTTTCCACTGCCGATGGCGGCTCAGCACCGGCCGGAGCCTTCTGCGGCGCGGACGTGGCGGCTTGCGCCACTGAAATGGCGGCAATGGCCACAGCGGTGGACACGAGGGCCAGGGTCGGGGCGACGAGCAACTTGTGGGACCAGGATATCGCCATGAGTCTCTTCCGGGAGTACGTGAATGAGGGTGGGACAGAGCTTCTTCCGTGAAGCTGGCGAAACTTATCACCCCCACGCCTGATGCCGTATCACCAGGACGTTCGCGGAAGGACCGAGGCCGATATCAACTCGTTACTTTTGGATACCATTGCCTTCACTATTTGATTCCCATACGAGGATTTTACGCGGATCCATTGGATCAACTACGCAGATCCACAGGACAGTTGCCCATGCCACCGGCTCGTGGCCCTTCGTCTCGTCCGGCCCGACCACCCTCTCGATTTACCTTCTCCATAGCACGTACTTTGCCTTGCCCAGGCCTGCGTCCCGGTGCGCGAAGTGACATCGGATGGTCTATCAGCTGGCTATGCTCGCCGCGCCGGAACTTCGGCAACACTGAACGAGCAAGAGAGAACTACCTAGTGAGAACCAAGGGGAAACGCCTGCCACGGCGCATACGTGCCGTATGGGCGGCAGTCCTGCCGATGGCGCTGGTCGTCGGTCTGGCCGGGGCGGGGCCGGCCGGTGCAGCCGAGCCAGCGGAGGGTGACGATTCCTTCAGTACTGAGTACAACCCCATACCGGCGACCGATCGTGGTCGGGTGGTGGAGGCCTGGAGGCAGGGCGGGACGGGGGTTCGGCTTGCCGCCGAGGCCGCGTTGCTGGGCAGTGATGCCGATGTAAAGCGTTTCCTGGACACCACCAGGGCAGTTGCCGAACACACGGACGCCAAACTCGAGACCATTCAATTGATCTCGCTCAGCGGCCCGAATGTGCGCGGAGCGGCTTCGGAGGCCTATAACGGAACGCCTGCGCAGCTGGAGGCCTTCCTCAAGGACGGTTGGGAGAAGCCTCTTGAGGCGGACCAGCGCCTTCAGGTCACCCAGATCCTCAGCACCGGCGGCCCCATGGTCAAGGGTGCCGCCCAGAAGGCCCTGAACGGGACGAGCGAGAACGTCCGCGAATTTCTGCGCACCACGCAACAGCGCGCGCAGGAGGCCGACGACCGGCTCCTGACCACCCAGATCCTCAGCACCGGTGGCCCGGCCGTCAAGCAGGCAGCACAACTCGCCATTAATGGCACGGCTGCGGACCGCCGAGAGTTCATCGCGGTGGGCCAGCACGTTGCCCGCGCCCGGGACCAGGAACGGGCCACGGTCCAGCAACTGGCCCAGCAGGCAAAAGAGGCCGGCGCCCAGGCGAAGAAGGCAACCGACGAAGCCAAAGAGGCCTCCGATCGAGCGGTAACCGCCTCGAAGTTCGCCAAGGATGCCGCAGAGGACGCCTCCAAGGAGGCCAAGGAAGCCGGCACGAGCGCCTACAAGGCGGCAGCGGCGGCTTCCAAGGCTGCAGAGGCAGCCAACGGCGCCGCTCAGGCAGCGCAGCAGGCGATCACAGCCGCCCGCAAGGCCAGCCAGTCCGCCCAGGTCGCGGCGAGCGCGGCATCAGCTGCGGCATCGGCGGCCACGGGTGCGGCTCAAGCCGCCGCCCAGGCCCGAAGCGCGGCCGCAGCCGCAGCCGGGGACGCCGGCCAGGCGGCGACCGCTCGCAAGGCGGCCCAGCAGGCACGCGATGCGGCCAAGGCGGCCGACGACTCCGATGCGGCGGCAGGACAGGCTTCGACCGCAGCCACCGAAGCGGCCAAGGCGGCGGAGGCGGCGGCGGACGCCGGCGTCAACGCGGGAGTCGCGGCCGGCGCTGCGGGCCAGGCCAGCCAGCTGGCCACTGCCGCGGGCGCACACGCGGAGGACGCCAAGGTCGCCGCAGCCCGCGCGAAGCGCTACGCCAGCGAGGCGACCCAGGCCGCCCGTGCGGCATCCGCACTTGCACGACAGTCCGCCGAAGCGGCCAACGACGCCCGGATATGGGCTCGTTCAGCTGCAAAACATGCCCGGAACGCCGCAGCTGCGGCGGACAAGGCGGCCGACTATGCCGGTCAGTCCAGCAGCGCGGCCAGTGACGCCAAGGCTCACTCCGCGGCCGCACAGGAGGCGGCGGCTGTCGCGGCCGACGCTGTGAATACGGCACGCAAGACGCACGAACTTGCTGTCAAGAGTGAGGAGGTGGATCTCAAGGCCCGGACGGCTCTGGCCATTGACCAGGCCAGGAGCCTCAAGGCCGAGGAAGACGACCGCAAGAAGGACGAAGCGCGCGCGGCGGAAGAAGACCGTGCGCTGGACGCCCGAGCCGTCGACATCGCCCAAGAGGCAAAGCGCCCAGGAACATCCGCCGACCAGATAGCGGCCCAAGGGCGCCAGCTGGCCGTGCTTGCCCTCAAGGGACGTGGGCCGTGGGGCCAGATCACCGCTGCTGTGGCACTGGCCGGCCCGGACAAGGACGTTCGCGACTACATCCTGTCGGGCTGGAAGACCGCGGTTGAGCAGGACAACCGGGCCCGAGCGGAGCGGCTGGCGGAAGAGGGTCTGACTCCGCCCGTCAAGGAAGCCGCCGAAAAGGCACTCGCCGGTGACGCCGCGGCTGTTGAGACCTTCCTGCGCATGGGGCAACACCAAGCCGCGCTGGCAAGTTATCGGCTGAAGGTCACGCAGATCCTCAGCTCGGGAGGCGTCAATGTCAAGGGTGCGGCGCAGGCGGCACTGAATGACGGGTCTCCGGAAGTGCTGGCAGAATTTCTGGCCAGAGGGCAGTACGCCTCCCGCGCCACGGACGAACGGGTGCTCTCGACCCAGTTGCTCAGCAGCGCTGGCCCTGAGGTCAAGGCCGCGGCGAGCATCGCCCTGGAAGGAACGCCTCAACTTCTGCACGATTTCGTCCAAAGCGGCCGATTCATGGCAGAGCGCAAGGACGGACTCGCGGCCACGCATGCCGCTCAGGTCCAGGCACTGATCGCCGAAGGCGCCGGCATCGCGGCCACGGCTCAGCGGGACGCCTACCAGGCGGCCGAGTCCGCGGCGACGGCCGACCGGGCCGCCACCGATGCTGAGAGGTACAAGCGGCAGGCTCAGGAGTCGGAGAAGCGGGCTAAGGACTATGCCGACAGCGCCGCGCGATCGGCAGAGGCAGCTACTGCGTCGGCCGCCCGGGCAGCCGAATCGGCGAAGCGGGCCAGCTCGGCAGAGGCGGCTGCACACAAGGCCAGCCGGGAGGCTCAGGTCTCGGCGGCGCTCGCGGAAAACTCGGCCGCTAGCGCACGCAGTTCGGCCAACGCTGCCTGGACGGCGGTCAACGAGGCACGAGCCTCCGCCGAAGCTGCGGGCAAGGACAGCGAGGCAGCAGGCAAGGCCGCGACGGAAGCCCTCAACGCCTACCTCGGCAAGAAGGCCGAGGAAGAGGCGGCCCAGCGGCAGAACCAGGAAGACCAGCAGACGCTGGAGGAGATCAACCGCCTCCGCGAGGAACTCATCTCGGAAGAGAACGAGATCGACTGGGGCCAGTTCGCCAAGGACGGCGGCCACCTGCTCCTTGACGCGGCGGGCAGCACCAACATCCCGATCGTCAGCAACGCCGCCAACGCCGGAAACTGCGGCTGGTACGCATCAGAGAAGCAATACGTGGACGCCGCAGCTTCGTGCATCGGCATCGCACCGGGAGCCGGCGTCGCCAACGCCGGCAAGGCTGCCAAGGGCAGCAAGAAGCTCTGGGGCTTCCTCAAGAAGGCCTTCGGCAGCAGCCGGAAGTGGGCCGAGCCTTGCCGGGTCCCCAACAGCTTCGCCCCCGGAACCCTGGTCCGTATGGCCGATGGGTCCACCAAGGCGATCGAGAACATTGAGACCGGTGAAAGGGTCCTGGCCACCGACCCCGCCAGCGGCCGTACCGAAGCACGGTCCGTCGACGACATTATCGTGGGTGACGGGCAGAAGAACCTGGTCAAACTGACCGTCGACGCCGACGGCGATCCGGGCGGAGCCACCGGAACCGTCACAGCGACTGCGGGCCACCCCTTCTGGCTCCAGGACCAACAGCGCTGGGTGAACGCCGGAGAGATCCAGCCGGGAGCGCTGCTGCGCACCTCGGCAGGAACCTGGGTGAAGGTCACAGCCACCGAAGCATGGACCGCCACCCAGCGGGTCTACAACCTCAACGTCAACGGCATCCACACCTACTATGTCCTGGCCGGCGGGGCTGCCGTCCTCACTCACAACGCCGACCCCTGCAACTGGACGTCGGAGTGGTCGGCGCTGCCCAAGGGGAAGCAGAAGACCGTCCGGGAGATCGAGACACCGGAGCAGATGCGGGCCACGTTCGAGCGATGGGTCGACGGCGCGGAACGACTTCCCGCGACCTCCGACGGCAGGATTCAGGAGCAGTACATGACCAAGGACGGGTCCGTCATAAAATGGCGTCCGACTTCAGGGTCCGGTGGGGTAACCATCGAAATCGCCCCGGCCAGCAATAAGAAGAAGCTGCTCAAGGTGCACCTTCCCAAGAAGTAGGCCGAGGAGCTGACGGACATTCACATCGAGGGCGTATCGCCGTGATTCACGGCGATACGCCCTCCCCGTACCGGGCCGAGCACCTTCTTCTCGGCTCTTCTCGGCCCAACCATCAAATTGCTTGGAGTAGTTGCATGAATGAGCTCTTGACCTATCAGGGTAAATCGTTCATCAATTTTCGGGACTATGCATTCGCCGACGCCAGGGACCACGCCTACCGGTGGGTCGACGTGAAGCACTTCCTCATCGTCCCGGAGTCCGCCCGGGACGAGGACCTGCTGACCGCCCTGATCGCCCACCCCCAGTTCCGGGACAACTATGCCAGCGACGAGGAGGGACGCCTCGATCCGACCGGCGAACGCCACGGTGACTACTGGGCTCGCCACATCACGGCGACCAGCTACAGCCACGTCACAGCCTCGGCCGCGGCCGACACCGTTCGCGAGTGGGCCCATCAGTTCGGCCCCCTCCCCGAGGCACTGGCGAACGAATTGCAGACCGTGGCGCTCACGCCCTTGATCGACGCCGACTGCTACCAGCTCGGAGAGCTCGACGACGAATTCCTCCACGACTGGGGAGGGTCGCACATCGACTTCCACGAATTTGTCCTGATCAACCGCTCCACAGGCAGTCTCTCTCTTCTCGTGGCGACCGATGACTGACGACTGACCGCTCACCCACAAAGCCCGAGAGAGAAGAGGATCAGCCTCGGAGCCGTGCAGGAGCGAGAAGGAATCCGACTGGGTCTCTGCGTCCTCTTTCTCGTCATGCGATCCGGCGGACTCCGGCCTCTCGGCCCCTTGGCCGATGTCCCGCATGCAGGTGTGCACGGTCGCGCGACGCTCACAGACCTCGACACTCACCGCGTGATCGTCCGGCCGACCGTGCCGCCCGGAGCACCCGATGCGGATCAGGGACGTCCGCGCGTCTCGAAGCACGCCGACCGCCCCGCGACGCGGTCCTGAATCCGGTCTAGCCGCACTCGCCGGCCACACGACGCACGCGCCGGGAACGGACACGTCCTCACCGCCCGAGCGCCGACGACGACTGCGTAGAGGTCGCTCGGGACCGACTTGAAGGGCGGCCTCGGCTGATGACCGTCGTGGCGGCAGGGTGAATGGGCCGTGCGGGTGATCACTCGATGGGGATCGCCGCGCGCAGCGCCATGGCCCGGGGCAGCTCACCGGGCTAGCTCGGCGATACACCCCAGACAACGCCAAAGGCGCAGGCCAGATCGTTTCTGCACCTGCGCCTCGTAGTGGGGCGGGTGGGACTCGAACCCACGGCCGACGGATTATGAGTCCTTTGAGGATCTTGGCGGCCGTTGCCTGTCTACGCTCGGACATGACGTTTTCGCAGCTCAGAAGGGGTGGGCCATGTCGACGCCCCTCTGTCTATGTCAGTCCGTTCCAGTCCTTGTGTCCCGACTGCGTCCCGACACCGCCCTGATTGGACGACTCCACGAGCCTGACGGGCAAGTAGCGCCAGCTTGGGGAGGTACTTGAACCCCACCGCAGCGGATTTCCCTTCCAACGCACAGAGGCTCCGCCCCCCGAGTTGGGGCGGAGCCTCTGTGGCCGTTCAGAACGGCCTGACGTCGTGCCGCCACCGTACAGGGACTGCGGGAGCCTATTCCAGGACGAGTTGTACTGCGCTAGGCGGCTGGGGCTTGCGACGCGCCTCGAGGAGGACTCACCCACCACTGAGAGCGGCCCCAGCCTCGTGCCGGCCGAAGGGCGGCTCGATGTATAGCCGGGCACTGTCGGGCTATGGCTCCCGTGTCGTTGCTCATGGCGCTCCCAGAGGGGCGCGGCCGCGCCCCTCCCTTCGAGTTGTACGGGTCAGTTGGTGGCAGCCTTCGCGCGCTGCCTGGGTGCGCGCTTTCGAGGGCGTCGGTTCGTGGTCGCTTCGGGCTGCCCTGCCTCCCGGTCGCCGGGATTTTCGGCGGGGCTCGCTTCGTGCTCGGTGTCGGCTCCAGGTTGGCTGCCCTCGCCTGGGGGCTCGGCGACGGGAATGGACACGCCGTCGATCTCGCTCTCGCGTGCGACGTCTTGTGGTTGTGGTTCCTCTGCCAGCACGGAGGTGACCGCTGGCTCGCGTTCGGTGAGCGAGGCCTCGTTGGTAAGGGGTCCAGCTGCTGCGTCGATCAAGGGGGCAACACCGACGTCGTGTGGCGTCGTATGTGCTTCCGGACCGCAGTCGCGCAGCGAGGTGCCCGTGACTGACGGGCCTTCGTTCATCACTTGCGAGAGGGCCTTGTCGAAGAGGTCTACCCACGGCCGGTGGCCGACATACAAGGGCCTGTAGTCGAAGGCCGGAAGGAGGTCGTCGAGGGTGCGCAGGATGATGACAGCGGGGTCTTCCTCCTCCTCGGTCACCAGGGTGGTCGCCTTGTTGTAGCGGTGGCCGTTGGGAAGGCGTGCATCGTAGGCGGCTTGATCAGCGAGGGTGGCGTCGTCCGGAAGTGGGGGCGCAGCGTTGCCGGTGATCCAGAGCTGGACGGAGGCACCGCCGAAGGTGGGGCGGAAGCTGATGGCGCGTCCGTCGCCGTCGATCAAGTGAGCTGCACCGTCGGCTGGCGCCTCAGGGTCGAGGGTCCAGTCTCCTGCGAGGCTCTGAGTGAGGATGGCCGCCGTTTCTCGGACTGCGGCGTCGGTGATGAGCATGGGCATGTCCTTCCAAGAGGTCTGCGGGCGCGTCGTCGGCCCGCCCCGGCGCGGGGCGGGCCGGCGGGTTTATGCCGGGCGCACTTCGTCGCCGTCGTCCAGGAGCAGCGAGAGCGTGGAGCCGCTGTCCCAGTTGACGGATAGCTGGGCGAGGTTGGCGTCGTATCGCCGGACGGTGCCCTCGTCCCCTTCGGTGAGGCAGGTGTGCGGGTCGGTGGTGTGGACGAGTACGACGCGGTCGCCGCGCTGATAGGTCATCGGAGCCCCTTTCGTTAGTTCTATTCTATAGGCATTCGAGACAGGGTCAAGATCTCATACAGAAGATCGGAGGAGCGTTCGCGCTGATCAGGCGGCTACCCTCCGGACCAGCGCCTCAACTTTCTGGATAGCCGCGAGGAAGACGGCCTGCGCATGCAGCTGATCGCGGCGCTCGATAACGGCGCGCGCCTGGTCGGCGGCCTTCGTGTAGCAGTCGCCCTCGTGCAGGGTGTCGCCGCAGGCGATCAGAACGTGTGGGCCGAGGTCCCAGATGACCGCGTTGACGGCGGCTCCGGCCGCCGCGAGTTCATCGATGTCGGTCAGGGCCCACCCAAACTCGTGGGGGTCGATGTCCTTCTCCCGCATGACCTGGACGGCCGCGCGGTACATCTGACCGGTTCCGCCGGTCGGCTCATCGAACCGCATGCCCGGCTTGAGGTGCATGTCATCGATCACCATCCGGGCCATCAGTTCGGCGACCTCCGGCGGCGTGTGAACCTCTGCGAGAGCGTCGTGAGCCCCCTGTGAGCGCATGACGGCCAGCACCGCCCCCATCACGTCGGCGGTCGAGCGACAAGAGGCGTCGTCGCTGCTGGTCAGGTGGAGCAGTCCGCGGGTGAGGGCGGCCTCGACCACCGCCCTGACGGCGCGGGCCCGAGTCGGTCCGGGCTCCTCGTCCTCGATCCACTTGTGCAGTGGCGTGGCGCGGTCGATCAGGTCCGGCCGCATGATCCACCAGCGTGCCCAACACTCGCGGAACGCCGTGAGCAGTTGGGTGTCGTCAAGGCTGAGCCACCAGTCGGCGGCGAGGTAGGCGTCCGGGCCGCGCAGGGGCCAGAGAGCGAGCGTGGCCACCACGCCCATCGGTATCTCGATCGCGGCCCCGCCCTGGGCATTGTGCCAGGCACGGCTGACGGCTTCGGCTATGTCGAAGGCCGTCTGGTGCGGGTTGCTCAGCGAGGGGCGGTAGTGCGCCAGCTTGGGCGTGGCCGCGATCAGTGTGGGGCGGGCCTTGGCCGACACGGTGACTGGGGTGGGCGCTGGCGGAAGGTCGGTGAGGTACTTGCGGGGCGGCGCCGTGGGGGCGGGCGTGGCCGGGGGTTCGGCGGGGGTGTCGTCGGCGAACAGGCTGAGCTGGCTCATGCCGTCTCTCTTGGGTCGGCGGGTTTGTGGGACGTCGAACCGTGGCGGCCCGCGCGGTTGCGGGCCGCCACGGCAGAGGGTCAGCGCGTTTCGCGCTTGATACGACGGAGCCTCGCGGTGGCTTCCTCGGTGTGCCCGACGGCCGACAGGATGGTCTGCTCCAGCAGCTCGGTCAGGTCCTTGGTGGTCACCTGCGCGAGGATGTCGGTCAGGCTCATGGCTCGCTGGTGGACGCAGCGGTACGGGTATCCGGTGGCGAGCGTGAGCACGATGCCCGACACGAGCTGATCCGTCTGCTCGTCGCTGAGGCCCAGTCGGCGGCCTATGCGGTGGATCGCGGCGGGGTCGCCGAGGAGGGCGGTCGGGGGGACGGCCTGGCGAGCGCGCTCTGCCTCCGCTATCTCCCGCTGTACGTAGGCCTCCCAGTTCAGCTGGGCGTCGGCGTCTCTGCTGGCCGCCATGAGTGCGGCGGAGGAGAGGGTGGCTGCGAAGCGGGTCGTCTGCATTGCCGTGTCCATGTACTCGGCGGGCGAGAGTCCCGCGCGGGCGACCGCGGGGTTGTGAGACTCGATGTGGAATTGCTCAAGGGTGGCGAGCAGCGCGCTCTCAGCGGCAGCGTGCTCGATGCCTAGTTCGTTGGCGAGGCTGGCGCAAAGAATGTGTGAAGCAAGGTTGAGCATGTTCTTCTCCAAGAGGTCTAGTGGGTGTAGTTGTTGGCGGCGATGAAGGCGTTTGCCATGGCCGGGCACGTCAAGCTCGTGACGAGTTCCTGCGACTGGCGCGCAAGGCGATGTCGCTGGCGGTGTGCGCGTTGGGCGCGGTGCTGCGTTGTCGTGGTCAGTACTGGGCCGGCGGCGCGGGGTAGTGGGTGAGCAGTTCGGTGATCTCCCGGCCGATGTGGTCCATGAGGGTGCGAATTTGCTTTCGGTCACCCCCGAGGTAGAGGGCTAGATCGAGGACCTGCGGGGCGGCGGCGTAGTCGAGGAGCTGGCGGTACTGCTGCTGCGTGAGCGGCGCGAGGTCGTCCGGTCGGAGGGCCCAGGACGCGGTCGCGGCACTGTCGATGAGGCTGACGGCGGCGTGCAGCTCGCCGTCGTCGGGCATGCGGGTGGCGATCACGAGGACCATGGCGCCGATGTGGTGTTCCGGCGTATTGATGACGGGCGGGTTAGGTCGGGCGGACATGAGGTCTCCAATTCGTGGGCACGCCCCGCCCTCGCGCTTCTTTTCTATAGGCATTCAGGGCGTGGCGTGCCGGTGGTCAAGACGGAAAGCAGGTCGGCCTCAGGAGAGGAGTGGTCCGACCGTGCGCGGGGCGGGGCCCCGGGGATTGGAGGGCAGCGGGATGGCGATGTCGCGGTGGTCCGGAAGCGGGTGGACGTAGAAGTAGCCGGGCGGATGGGTGCGGAGGTCGGCCAGAAGAGCGATGAAGCGCACGTCACGCATGAGGCGCTTCCACTCGTCGCCCGGCTCCTTGATCAGGTCGAGCTCGAGGAGGAGTCGGCCGTCTTCGCCATGCAGTCGCCACAGGCGGTACTCCGCCTGCCCATCGTTCGTAGCAACGAGAGTCCTGATGCGCGGCTCGATCACGAAGGCCTCCGCCCGCAGGCGCAGCAGCACCGCCCGGGCAAGGCGTCGCGTAGCCCAGCAAACGTGTGCACTACCAGGCGGGCAGGGGTCGATGAGCTTGGGATTCACGAGGTCGCCCCTTCACCGAGGGTGGGACCCGGCTCACCCAACTGACCATCGAGGGCGGCCTGGATGGCCTTGATCAGCTTCGGGGTGTCCTCTTCGATGGACGTGCTGTCGCTGCTGTATATGACGGTGAACTCCCCAGCGCCCTCGCCCGCCAGGTCGGGGTAGTAGCAGGCGAGCCAGCCGTTGTGCTTGTCGAGCTCGAAGGCGACTGTCGAGTCGTGATCCGTGATCCAGATCTGCGCTCCGGGTCCGGCGTCGATGCTGACGAGTTCGGTTACGTAGGGGCCGTCAAAGTGGCCCACAATGTCGGCAGCGTTGAGCGCGGCGACGAGGTACTGGGCGGCATTGACCATTCGAAATCCTTTGGTTGGCCTGTCGGCGGGCGGGGCGCCCGCCGACAGGGTTGCGGCGTCTGGGTGCGGATGGGCTTTACGTGAACCTCTCCTCTTGTTTCTATTCTATATGCATTTGGCTCGGGGGCAAGATTTCCCGTGGAATTTCTCTGCGATTTAGCGGACTATTTTCGCTGCTCGGCAGCCCCTTGAAAGGGGATTTCACGAATGTGGAGGACGAGGCGCGCGCCGGATACTGCGCATCCGATCCGCATATCCGGGCCTATTACGCGGGTGTGGTCGTCGTCCTCCAGTACGCCCTGGTCCACGAGTCCGTCCACGCAGGCCTTGAACGACGGGTACCAGTTGGCCGGATCGCGCCGCCGTCGGTCGGCCGGATGCAGCACGCCGATGATGTGGACCCGTTCCAGATGCGGGACACCTTGGGAGGCAGCCCAGGCCGCGCGTCGCAGCACCTTGGTGAGCTCGGCGCGACGGTGGTGATGGAGCCGCTGATTGGAGGTCAAGAGCAACAGTCGCGGCGGCAGAGCGACCCGGAAGCGACGACCTGGCATCCCCTCGAACCAGTCCCCCGGCTCGACCGCGGGCTGCGCGCACCGATGCGGAGCCGGCGCAGCGGCTTCGGAGGAACCTTCTGGGGCGTATCCGTGCTTGCGCCTGCCGCCGGTCCGGGTGATAGCCGTGGGGTGCAGGCTGGATACGAGGATCATCCGCTGGCGGGACTCGCTGTCCACGTCGGCAACCAAGACCCGCGCGTCGCCGTCGGTGTAGCGGACGATGCGTATACGAGTGGTGTCCCTCGGATGGCAGGCCTCGAAGATACGGCCGGCTTGTATGTAGTTCACCTGCGTTCCCTCTTCATCAGCGCGCTGAGCGTCCTGGCGATGACGGCTGCGGGCCAGAAGACGATGACGTCAGCGAGGTACAGAGCCACCGCGACGGGCATCATGCGGGCGACAAGGCGCAGCATCGGTTCGTCGGCTATCAGGGCCGGGATGATGACGGCCAGGAGAACGATTCCGGCGAGCCAGCCGAGGAGGATGAGCGCCGGAAGTGCTCCGCTCATGGCTTTGCCGCTCGGTCCGGCTGCACGAGCACGGCCTTCAGGACGCCGGCTCGGACAAGTCGCAGTGCGAGGGAGGCCGTTCGCCCACGGGGGTTCGTTGCGTACCCCGCACAGATGGCGGGTGCGTCCGTGTCGAGGGTCTGGTGGCAGACGACGTGCCCTTCGGAGTCAGCAGCCTTCTTGACCATGCTTGCGACGCGTCCGGGTTCCAGGTTCATGAGGTTGCCGGGCCGGAAGATGCACGTGGTGCAGCGGTCATCGCACACCCGGACGGTCCAGGTCGCAGGATCGGCGACGTCGTGGCGCAGACCGTCGGCCGAGTATGAGGCAGGGCTGCTCATTGGCCGCCCTCCGGTGTGGCTGCGAGTACCGCTTCGCCGGTTGCCGCCAGGAGGGTGTGCATGCAGGCAGACCAGAGGTCCGGGTCTTCGGAGTTGTAGACGGCTTGGTATAGCGCCAAGGCTGTCTCTGGGTCGTTGTTGAGGTTGGCGGCGATGAATCGCGCGGCGAACAGATGGTGCGGTGGGATGCCGTCTTCCGGCCGTGATCCGTCCGGTGTCTTGATCGCCCAGAGGCACGCGTGCTCATGGTGTCCGTGCATCTTGGTCAGGGCGGCTTGGGCCACGGTGGCAATGCCGCAGGCGACGCCGTACATCATTGACGGGTCCTGCTTCTGTACCAGCGTGGCAAGGGTCTGGATGGACTCCTCGTGGCGCCCTTCCACCCAGTGGCTCACGGCGCCCCAGACTTGGGCTGCTATCTCGTCGTGCATGAGCGCGCTCTTCCGTTCGTCGGTATGCCGAGGTTGACGGTGGTCACATCTGTTGAACCGGGCACTGTGCGGTGGGAGGTGTCCGGTCATCTGCTGCTCCGCATTGGGCGCCGCCCCGGAGCCCGGGGCGGCGGCACGGCGAGGTTCAGGAGCGCGGCGTCTTGGGGGCCTTCTTGATGGCGCTGCCTTCTTCGGGCAGCTTCTTGGCACCGTCGACCAAGGCCTTGAACGAGGCGCCGGCGCGGAACTGGACCGCACGGGTGGCCTTCACGCGCATTCGTTCACCGGTCTGGGGGTTACGCGCGAATCGGGCCGGTCGCTCCACTGTGGCTATGGAGCCGAAGCCGGTGACGCGGACCCTGTCGCCGTCGGTGACAGCGCGCACGATGGAGTCGAAGACGGCCTCGACTGCCTGCGCCGCAGTGGCCCGGTTGCCAATCTTGGATGCGACCTCGTCGATCAGAAGGTTTTTGTTCATGGCGTGGTCTTCCTTGTCATTTGGTGATGTGCGGCGGGGTCAGGGCATAGGGGCAACGACTGCGAGGTGCCTAGAACTCACGGTCGGAGGTGCGGCAGTGACGGTGGTGGTGGGGACGTAGGCGACGGCTTCCACAGGGATGTCGGCGTAACTGCCGTACGTGCGACGGCACAGGCTGCCCTGAGGCGTGAGCGTCGGGTTGGTGTGCGAGTCCGGGTCATGGCTGCCGATCAGGGAGGCCCACCGCTCGTACACGCCGTCTGCGGGGTTGTTGATGCGCAGCCGGACTCCAAGGCCGTATTCCTCGCCGTCGTGGAATATGGCGGCGAATTCGATGCCTGGAGCGGGCAGGTCGGGGTTGAGTTGGGCGATGAGCGCCACGGCTGCTACAGGGCCGAGCAGTTCACGCATCGGCCGGTTGTGAGGCATTGCGACGGTCTCCTTATGGTTCAGGCAGCGTCTGGGAGTTCGAGCTGCTCTGCGTGGTTTTCGGTATCGAGCGGATTGGGGCCGGGCGTGTGGAACGGCTCGCATCGCGGGCATTGCTGCTCGACGGCGCGTCGGTGGGCGCGGGATCCGGCAGGAGTGCCGCATGCCTTGCGGATCATTGCGGGAGGCAGTTCGGCGGGGTCGGCGTCCGGCAGGGCCTGGATGATGGCGCCGTTGAGCCAGATGCGGCCGCCGCACACTCCGTCGAACGCGCTTTTCGCTGGCAGGACTTGGCGTATGCAGGCGGCTCGGAGGGAGCAATTGCCGCAGACGTACAGGACGGGTTCGCAGATGGCGACCAGGTCCTGGCCGTTCTCCCACCGGTGGTCGGCCACGGCGAAGTCCGGGTCGCCCCAGCAGGGAGCGTGTGTGGTGACATGGGTGCCGGGCGGGGCTTTGCGTGATCCGGTCACAGGACGGACTCCAATCGCTGGCCTATCCACCGCGCGACGTTGACGGAGACCGCATTGCCCGCCTGCATCGTCTGTTCGGCTTGGTTGCCGTAGACGACGTACTTCTCGGGGAACCGCTGTCCTTGGAGCTGTTCTCGGGGCTTGAGCATGCGGAAGTAGCAGTCGTCGATGTCCGGGGCGGAGCGGACCAGGGCCGCCGAGTCGCGGGTGGAGAGAGTGTGGACTGGTTCGGCGGCCGTCTTCACTGCGGCCTTGCGGTACGGCACGACGAGGGTGTTACGTGCCCGTTCGGGTACCCGGCCGGCGTGGGTGACCAGGCCGTGGTGGTTGCCCTGCGCTGTGACCCCGCTCAACGGGTTGCTTGCGGGGCTGGCGGTGGCGTGGTTGCGGAACTCGACGATGAACGGGTCAACCGTTAGGAGGGCTTCGCTCTCGCGGGTGGTGCGGGTGCGCAGCGGCACGTCGACGGGCACCGCATCGCTGTTCCAGGAGCCGCCGGTCGGCACCAGGAGCGCGTCGCCCTGCTTGGCCGTGCGGGTTGGGAGGGGGCGGTCCTCCACGGCGTACGCCCTGTCGCTGCCCTCCCTGCCGTGCGTGAGGGTGATCGAGCTGGGGCGGTACGGGAACCTGATGAGGCCCGCACGGATGCGATCCATCGTGGTGTCTGAGAGTGGCTTCTTGCGGTCGCCGATGCGTGTGCCGAGATCGTCCCAGTTGATGATGTCGCTGGCCGGGCGGACATACGGCTCGACCATGGCATGACGGCAACGCCCGTTGGGGCAGCGATAGATGTAGTCGCGCCGGTACTTGCCGATCCGCACCCCAGCGACGTTCCAGGACTGAATGGCGTGGACGTCCTCGCCACAGTCCGCGCAGGGTGCGAGGGGCCTCGGCTCCAGGTCCGGCTTGCGCATCGTCTTGAGGGTGAAGACCACGTACATCCGGTCGCGCCACTGCGGGGCTCGCAGGTTGGCGTCGTCGCCGACGTGGGCACTGCTCACGCACACGATCTGGTACTGGTAGCCGAGCAGTTCCATCGCTTCGAGCCACTTCGGGAACAGAATCCAGTCGAGTCCGAACTCAACAACGTTCTCCACGACGATGGCCTTGAACCGCTTGGCCTCGGCTGCCCGTACGACACACCAACCGGTGACACGGGTGCGCTCGAAAGCATCCTTCGTCAAGGCCTCCCAGTCCCCGCCCTCGTCGATCAGGTCGAGCAAGTCCAACTGGTTGGTCTGACGCCGGCGTCCGCCCGCTGGGCTGATTTCGGTGCAGATGACCGATGCCCAAAGGAGGTCGGCGTTGGGCAGGTACTTCATGGGGAAGCCGCTGATGTCGATGCAGGCGTGGTCGGCGTTGCGGTGGTTCGCCGCGTGCGTGTCGATCGCCAGTTGCCAGTGGTTGATGCCGAGGAGGAGTTCGTATCCGGCTTCGACGAGGCCGGTGCTGCTGCCCCCTGCTCCGCACAGCAGGTCGATGAGTGTGGCCATGGTGGTGGTACTTCTCCAAGAGGTTCCAATGGCCCGGCCCCGGGATTCGGGGCCGGGCAAGAGCGGTTCAGCGGTGGCTGGCGTGCCGGTGGTGGCGCTCTCCGCACGTGGTGCAGCGCGTGAGCTGGCTGCGGGTCTCCCACCGGATCTCGCCGACCGCGACGGCGATGAGGACGATCCCCGTGCCGACGGCGAAGATGAGGAGCCCGACAATGGCGGTCATCGCGTCACCGTCTCGGCGCGGGCCGGGCAGGGCTGCATGAGTTGCATGCACGCGACGAACACGGCATGGGCGTCGTTGGTCTTGAGAGCGTTGTCCAGCGATGCCTGAACTCGGATTCGTTCCCCCTCGGTCTGCACGTGGGCGAAAACGCAGTGGCATACGGGCTTGGTGTTGTGGTCCTGGTCCCCTCCCTCGCCTGCCATCAGGCGAGGGCTGTGCCGTCGTGGGCGAGGAAGATGATCGCCAGCTCCCCTTGTGCGTCCCATACGGTGACCGGCCATTCCGTGCTGCCTTGCGCGAGGACGAGGCGCCAGCCGTGCTCATGCATCACGTGGTGAGTGATGCAGCCGAACTCCTGGACGGCCTCGGCTCGTTTGGCGAAGGGGCCCGACAGGTGACGGCTCGTGCTCTGGTGCCTGTTGGTCACCAAGATGATCCGGACCGAGAGCAATTCGATGAGCTGCTTGCAGAGCTGCCGTTCGGCGACGAAGGCGGTGATGGCCTGGATGAGGGGGACGATGTTGTTGGCGTGCTCGGCCTGGGCCCCGTCTGGGGTGGAGTCGTAGACGAGCTCGTCGATCGTCGGGTTGTCGACATGGGCCCGCCGAACGAGGAATCCCTCAGCCTCACTCGGCTTCACGGGCAGCACGTCGCTGGAGGCGATCCACAGGTACGAGCCGTCGGTGAGCTCGGCCGTGATGGCGAACATTCCGCCGGAGATCTCGACGTCGGTGACAAGCGGGATCCGCCGCAGTGCAGTGATGACGGGCTCGTAGGCCTCCCACAGCTTCAGCCACAGCGGGTCCGTGGTGTTGCCGTGTACGGGGGCGGGCGCGAGGTCGTTGATCACGGTGTTCTCCAAGAGGTCTTGTGTCCGACACAGTACAGAGTTGGGATCTATTTCGGAATGGTTCGAGGTGTCCGCCACTGGTGAAGTGGCGCCTAGCAGAAGGGGAGTCGGCGTTTGTCGGCCTTCACTCCGCGCACGATGGCGGTGAGCTTGGCGAGCTCGTGGGCGCGCTCATTGGCGGCCGTAGCGATCCGCTGCGCCTCGAAGGCGAGGCTGCGCGCCTGCATGAGGGCGAAGTGGGTGACGCGAGGGTCGAGGTAGGTCTTCGCGCCGCCGATGTCGCCGAGGAGCTCGGCGACGAGTTCGTCGCGGCAGTGCTCGGCGTGCCCCAGTCCGTCGAGGTCGCGCTCCAGTTCGGCCCGGTCCTTCAGGTCGGCGATCTCGATCAGCATGTCGCCCACCACCTCGGGGCCCTCGCGGTACAGGTCGGCGAGGGCGCGGATGCACTCTTCGAGGCTGTCCCTGGCGTCGAGCACGATGGCGCCCAGGTGTTCGCGGCGCAGTGCGGGCAGGTACTTCATGGTGTCCCTTCGGTTCGAGAGGGGGCTCCCCCTCTTCCTAGTTCTATTCTATATGCTTACTCGATGGTGTCCATATTTTCGGGGAAATATCTTTTGCCTGCCTAAGTTCTTTTCGGCCTGGGCCGCTTGGTGGCTCTGACCGCTTCGCGCGCGGCACTGACGGCACGCTCCACCGAGTCACGGCGTACTTCCGCCTGCTGGAGCCGCTCCGCCCTCTCGTCTCGCCACCCCTCCCAGAAACGTTCCTGCTCCTGGCGCTCCTCCTGCTTCGCCACCTCCTGCTGACGCTGGCGTCCCGCTCGCGGGTTGGTACCGCATCCACGGCAAGAGGCGGCAGGACGGCCTCGGTGCCTCCCGCATCCCTGCGCCCCCGGGTCTGCCCTCCGCGCGTCTTCCGGGGCCCCCGCGGGCTCCCCTGCGGCGCCAGCCGCGGGGGTAGGGGGGAGAGGAAGAACAGAGGAAGGAACAAGGAAGGAAGGGGTTCCACCCGTGAAACCCTGAGGGTTCCCCCCGTGGAACTCCTCGGGTTCCACCCGTGGAACCCGCCCCTCCGGGACCTCCGGGTTCCCCCCGTGGAACCCTGCCTCTTCTCCTGGGTTCCCGGCGTGGAACCCTTCCTCCACCTGCAGTTTTGCGGGCGGCTGCTTTCGCTGCGCCGCACGGCTTTCGATGTCCAGGTACGTCATGGCGGCCTTGGCCGGGGCAGACCGCGCTACGCCAGTGCGGGCCTTGCGGGGGTTCTTGGGAGCAGCCTTGCGGGCCTCGGCAGCCGCTTTGAGTTCGGGAGTGGTCGGCGTGGGCGGCACGCCGAGCGGGAAGACGCGATAGACCGCCGCACGGCCCGCCTTACCGGTCTCGACGCGCTCGACAAGGCCCTTGGCGATCAGTTCCGTGACGATGGTGATGGCGCGCTTGTCGGTGACCCCGACCCAGGCGGCAAGGCGGGTGAGACCGGGGCGCGCAAGACGCGTCTCGTCGTCGGCGCTGTCGGCGATCTTCATGAGGGCGAGCTTCTGGCTCTGGCTGAGCACGTCGGGCGGAAGATACGCCGCTGCGATCATGAGTTGGATGGACACGGGTCCCCTTGGGCGGTGCAGGCGTGACGGCAGGACGGGGCGCCCCGCCCGTGACTCACGGGCGGGGCTAAGGAGTTCGGGTCCGCGTCAGGACGGCGCGACATTGATGACCGGAGCCGTTCTCTTTCCGGTCTTCCGCCGCGGGACGGGCAGCCCGGCCGCCGTGAGGTTCTTGACCATGCGGTCCGCGTCCGGCTTCATCGGCACGGGGATACCGGCGGCCTCGTGCAGGGCAGCCATGGCCCCCACGTCGTCCTTCTCCTCGTCGTTCCCGCCACGCCAGGACAGTCGGTTGGGCCCGTAGATCCCAGCTGGGGAGCCGTCCAGCTTCTTGCGTGCAAGCTTCTTGATCCGGTCGCCGTCGCTGGCGAGTTCGTGCCCCTTCACGTAGTCGATGAGTGCCTGCTCACGGTCGGCGTCGTTGTGAATGAGGGCTGTCTGCTCAGGCGTACCCGGGGCCGTTCCCGGCCAGCACAGGGAGCGGAACGGGCAGTAGTCGCAGATCGCGTCGAGTCCTGGCCCGTCGAAGTCGCGCGGCATCTCTTCGGGGGCGGTGGACTCGCGCACGCGCTCCACCCACCACTGGGCCTCGGCAGCACGCTGGGGATCGAATTCGATCTCCTGGATGTGCTCCGCGCCGCTGTCGCGGTTGATGAAGCGGAAGCGGATACGGCCGATGTCCAGGGGCCCCAGGCGTGACAGGTACCGCTGGCCGGGGACGTCCTCGAACCCCTCCTCGTACAGGGCGCCGGCGTAGAGATATACCTGCCGCAGTTCGGCGGCAGTGGCGCCATAGCGCAGCACCCGGTCCCACAGGTAGGTCGACTTCGTCTTCACGTCCTCCACGGTGAGCACGTCGGCGGATACCACGGGTCTGTGCCGGACAGGCAGACGCTCGGCTGTCGTCGCATCGAGCTGGACGACATCGACGTGCCCCCGGATCAAGTGGTCCTGGACACTGCGCTCAACCAGCCACCCGTACTCCGTGCGCGCCGACTCCAGCAGGCCGTGGTGGATGAATGTGCCGAGGATCGCGGCCCGCTTGTCGGCGTGATCAGTCGGCGTGGTGCCGTGCAGTATGTAGGCGGCACGTCGGCCGCACACGGTGTCGGATGCGCCGAGTTGCGTCTGAAGGGAGCGGGGGCGGCGGGCGTCGACGTCATGAGCGGCGTCCCAGATGGAAGGTGCGACGCCGGCAACGATGGTGGCTACGGACATGCGAGTTCTCCAAGAGATGGGTGCGGGCCGGTCACTGCTCGGCGTCCGCGTCCTGCTCGGCGGCCTTCCGCTTGGCGGCGGCACGGAGCTTGTCGGCATCGCTCAGCGGGCCCTCGCCCATCTCCGGGTTCGGGTTGTCCAGTTCGGCCGCCCGTTGCTCGGCAGCCGCACGCACTGTGGCGATCTCTTCCCGGCCGAGGCGATTGGCAGGGTCGGGAACTGAGCGCCACAGTGCGGCGAGAGCTTCCTTGTCTTTCATGTCGGCGACGCGGGCCAGCCATGGCTGGACCCGGTCACCAGTGAGTGCAGGCATGATGCGCGGCTGGGATTCGACCGAGCAGCCGAGCTTGTTGAAGACCAGGTCCTCGATGCTGAAGTCCCGAAGCGTCAGGGGCTTCTTCTGCTCGACACGGACGCGCAGTGACCGCACCTTGATGACCTGTGGGTCGGCACCACGCTTCATCCGCACCCAGCAGGTCGAGTCGAAGCCCAGGTCCTTCTGAGCCGAGACTTTCCACTCGCTCATGTTCCGGATCGGCTGACCGTTGTCGTCCGTCGCGCTGACCTGCTTGCCGCGAGCCAAGACGATGGAAATGCCCGGCAGGGTGCGCAGCAGGTAGATGATCCTGTTCCACCGCTCCAGCGCGTCGTTCCAAAGGTTCCGGCCGATGTCGTACGCCGCGTCCGGGTCATCGCGCAGCAGTGCGCGGTTCTTCTGCGTCCTACGGCCCCGCTCGTAGGTCCAGTTGGTGAGCATGCGCCACAGAGCGGACCCGGAGTCGATGGTGAGCACCACCGGCGGTTCCCCTGCCGCCGCCGCACGCCGAGCTTCAGCGTGCACGGCCTCAACCTGCTCGAGGATGTCCCGGTAAGTTCCGTCGTGCTCGATGATCAAATAGTTGGTGCCCTCGATGGCCGCGTACTCGTCGGCCGAACCCTCGTCGAGGTCGATCCAGTACATCTGGCCGATGCGGTCGCTGCTGGAGAACTGGGCCGCCGAGTAGGTCTTGCCGGCGCCTTCCTCTCCCTCTATGAGGAGGAGGGGCCATGGGACGATGCCAGTCGGCTTGCGGGTCTTGAGCTTGGCGGCGGGCGGCTTTCCGGCGCCCACGGGTGCGTTCACGGTATGGCTCCAAGAGGTCGTGTCAGTCCGCACGCAGGGCGCGGACTTCGAAGAGCGGGGTCCACTCCGGGTGCTCGGCCAGCAGGAGCCGGACGTACCGGGAGCGGTAGTCGTTGTTCAGCGCGAACTCGTCGCCTCGGGTCGCGGCGCCGTATCGGTAGCGCAGGAGCTCGAAGAGCATCCCGATCCCGATGCGGCTGAACCCCTTCTGCGCGCAGTCCGCCGTCATCCCCGTCAGCTCGCGGAGCACCCAGGGATTGAGGGCGTGGAATGCCTCGAACCGCTGCTGGATGGTCAGGTCACGGACGTTTTCGGGATGGCGTACGAGCTGGATGTCTTCGAGGCCGAACAACGGTTGCTGCTGAGTCGGCAAAGTCCCCCCTCAGAGATAGTACGAACACTCTGGAGTGTTGGAATCTATCTCTGGGTGTGGCGAATGTCGATCGACAACAGCAATCGCGAGCACCGGCGGCCCGCGCGAGCGGCACCATCCCGCAATGCCGACTAGCCGCACGACACCCCCAAGGCAATAGCTACGCACCCCCATCGAGTGCACTTCCATTCTATATGCATAAGGGGGTTGGATCAATATCAACTAGCCATAAAACAACGCTACTTGTCCTGCTTCGCGGCGGGTCCGCGCGGGATGATCCTTGCCCCCGGACCGTCGTAAGTCCCCGCACGAAGAGCCGCAAGAACACCCTCATCGAGCGACCAATCGACAGTACGCGCGCCCTGCTGAAGCGCCGGAGCATCTTCGACCACCGACTCCAGCAGCCAGATCGGCGAACCGGAGAGCGTGTAGTCAGAGGGGCGAAGGCGACCGGTGGTCACAGCCTTCCGGAGCAGCGCAGTCGACGGCAGCCCGAACAGAGCCACCAGCTCCGTCTGCCCTACCAGCGGGGGGAGTTGGTCGACTTCACCAACCCAATATCCCGGATCCTGCTCCTTGACCAGGCGGGCGAGTTCAGCCTCGTTGAGGTGCTTTGGGCGGGGCGTGGTCTCGCCGAAGCCCTTCACGAACTGGAGCAGCCAGTAGGGCGAGCCACTGATGATCTTGGAGTATCGGTAGCCGAGCGTCTGATCCCTGCTGATCCACTGGCTGACCTGAAGCCGCTTCACGTTGTAGAGCGCAGCGAACTCCGCCCCACCAGCCAGATACGGCTTCCTCGCCGCCGCCCTGTCCTCGCCTGCCACTCCATCGCCTCCCGGTCGCCACAGTGGTGCACATAGATTGTAACCAAGGAGAGGTTGGGGGTTCGCACCCCCGGCGGATCCTGTTACGGTGAGTGCTCCAAGAGGTCGAAGGCCCCCCGCTGCGAGGCGGGGGGCCTTCTTCCATGTCACGGTCCTAGGCCGTTTCTTTCGGATCATCGGATCGTTGGTCCGGCGTGCCGTTGACCGACGCGCAGTGGGCGCGGATAGAGCCGTTGCTGCCGGACCGGACGCCGAAGCGGGGCGGCCGGTGACGTGACCACCGCGAGGTGATCGACGCGATCGCGTGGAAGTTCCAGAGCGGCTCCCAGTGGGTCCGTCTGCCGGAGAAGTACGGTTCGTGGAAGGGTGTTTACACGCGGCTGCGGACCTGGGCAATCGACGGGACATGGGAGAAGGTGTTCACCGCCCTGCTCGCCCAGGCAGACGCCGAAGGTGACATCGAGTGGGTGGTCGCGGTCGACTCCACCGTTGTACGTGTGCACCAGCACGCGGCCGGGGCCCGTAAAAAGGGGCCCCGGCCGGTGAACCCGCTCACCATGCGATCGGGCGCTCCCGCGGCGGGCTGAGCACGAAGGTCCACCTTGCCTTGCAGCGGACGGGCGTTGCCGCCCGCTGTGCTTCTACCTCACGCCGGGCCAGGCAGGGGACGCGCCCGCGTTCGAGCACGTCATGGCTCGCATACGGGTGCCTCGCCCGGTCGGTCGGCCACGTACCCGTCCGGACATGGTTCTGGCGGACAAGGCCTATTCGTCGAAGGCGATCCGCGAACACCTGCGTCGGCGTGGGATCCGGGCGGTGATCCCGCAGCCCGCCGACCAGGTCGCCCACCGCAAGCGAAAGGGCCGCAACGGCGGCAGGCCACCTGCCTTTGACCGGTACGCCTACAGGCGGCGCAACACCGTCGAACGGTGCATCAACCGCTTGAAGAACTGGCGTGGTCTCGCGACCCGCTACGAGAAGACCGCCACGGTCTTCCAGGCCGGACTCTACATCGCAGGCATCTTCACCTGGTCCGCCCGCTGATCCCTTAAGAGAAGTTCCTAGCCCAGGGGGGCGATGATGTCCTGCGGGACGAGGGCACCGTCGGGGTAGCGGAACTGGATACGCGGGACACTGCTTCGCGGGGCCGGAGCGACCACGCCCTTCTTGGTGACCTTCAGGGAGGAGATCGTGTCGCTGAACTCGCCGAGCGCGGCGGCATCGGCCGTGAAGGTCTTGCTGTCACCCTTCAGGCCGGCGTCCTTGTAGACCGTCACCTCGTAGCCGTCCGCCACCTTCAGCGAGCTGATGGCGTCGTTGCCGACCGCCCCCGCTTGCAGGTGGTTGACGTCGTAGGAGCCCTCGTCAAGGGTCGCGCTGGCGCCCTTGAAGTCGCGGTCGAGGAAGATCTGAACGGCGCCGGAAGCAGGGGACATGAGTTCCTCCAAAGGATCGTCAGTTAGAGACGATCATGGCATGGCCCCAAACATCGCCGACCCCATACCTACAAAATTTCGCGTCCCGGTCAGCCGCCTGTGCTAGGCCTTCGCCTTCGGATCTGACCGGGTGCCCGACCTTCCTCGCCTACCCGACAAGATCCGAAAGACACGCCCTAGAGCAGGTCTCCTTGATTGACTGGAGAATTGATCGGACGTGTCTGTTCGGTTGGTGATCACGGATGAGATGTGGGTGCGGATAGGTCCGTTGATGCCGGCGGACCCGGTGCGGGGACGTCGATGGACTGACCACCGCCGGACGCTGGAAGCCCTCGCCTGGAAGTGCCGAACGGAGGCCGCCGTGGTGCGACCTGAACGGCGGTGCCAGGGCAGGCGACCCTCCCACTTGACCACGCCCTCCTCCACCGGCAGTGCGGGCCGATGCCTCATGATCTTCACTCGAAACGCGATGCTGAAGTCGCTGCTGGCCTGAGGATCGGTCGCACGCGGCCCACTCAGCCTGCACGCCGCCCAGAATCCGCCGACAAGCATGACCGGTCAAAGCCGCGAGCATGCGCCGAACCGCGGTCGGCGTCACCTCGCCATGCGACCTGCCACCGAGATCGTTCGTGGCGGGCGCCATGGCGCGGAACGGCGCGCTGGATCTCGCACGCACCGGACTCCTCCGTGTGGCCGCAAGGACGGATCAGAGCCGGTGGTAGATGCGCGGATGGCCGGCAGGCGGGCCCTGGCACCGATGCCAGTCACCTGTGGGGGGCGCACTCACCATAAGAGGTGACTCTCAGTATCGGATCTAGTGCAACGAGTGACTGCCCCTCTAGGGTCGAGCCGACGTCAACGCCGTATCCATGGAGGATTCGTGGCCCGCTTCCGTACTCGTCTGGCCCTGCTCGGCTCGGCCGCAGCTCTCGCCGCAGGCGCCGTTGTCCCCGCGCAGTTCGCCGGGGCGCACCCCGCCGCCGCGGCCGAGCAGCAAGCGTGGGTCGCCCTGGGTGACTCATACACCGCCGGGGTCATCCGGGCCGCGGGCGACACCTTCGAGGTACCGCGCGACGGATGTGACCGCACCGACCGGTCCTACCCCCAGGTCATCGACCGCGATCTCGGCGGGCTGTTCGAGCTGACCAACGTCAGCTGCGGCGCCGCCACCATCGCCGATGTCACCGACACTCCCCAGAACCCGATCGGCCGCCACCTGCCGCCCATCTCCGAGGACCCCGACTACCCCTTCCCCGCAGTGCCCCCTCAGTCCGAGGCGGTAAGCGCGGACACGGACGTCATCACCGTCGGCGTGGGCGGCAATACCCTCGGCTTCGCCGAGTTCCTCACCAAGTGCGCGCAGCTCGGCGGCGAACACGAAGGTAAGGGCACCCCGTGCAAGGACGCCCTGGCCGCCGGCGTCCCCGCCCGGCTGAAGACGGTCCGTAAACAATATGACCGGATGCTCACCGTGCTTCACGAGCGCGCCCCGAAGGCGAAGATCCTGGCTGTCGGCTATCCCACGGTCATCCCCCAGGACGCCTCCAAGTGCAACTTCGGCGACCTGACCCAGTTCGGCACGATCGCCCAGGGTGACCTGGCCTGGCTGCGCACCGACGTGCTGGAGCCCCTCAACAAGGCCATCGCCGACTCCACCGGCACCCAGGACTCCGCCAGCTTCGTCGACCTCTACGCCTCCTCCCAGGGCCACAGCGTCTGCGACGACACCAAGTGGGTCGAAGGCTTCGTCACCCTCCCCGACCAGCTGTCCGTCGTGCATCCCAACGCCCGCGGCCACCGCAACGCCGCCGACCACGTCGAAGAAGCGATGCTGAACACTCTCAGCTGACCGGCACCCCGCAGACGATCACGCAGCGGACTGGCCTCCGGCACCAGCCGGAGGCCAGTCCTACGTTCCAGACCCAAGTCGCACCCGGCCTCAGCTCTGGGAGACAGGGCCCTAGTTGTTCTCGACCGCTGCGATCAGACGCGAGGCAGCGGATACGGGGCCGCCTCGTACTTCGGCGGTCGCGCGTATCCCAGAAGCCAGCCGAAGCGCGGCGACAGGTGCTCCTCGGCGAGACGGAAGACCGCGTAGTAAGCGAAGGTGACCATGGGCGTGAGGACGCCGGTCACGGCCGTCTCATCGAGGTCGATTCCATGGCGCAGGGCCACGGCGATGAGCCAGCCGACTGCAGCGGGCACCCCCGTGCGCAGCAGTGAGGCGTACACATTCATGCGGTGCTCCTTGTTCAGGGGGTGGGGTCAGTTGAAGAGTCGGCGCCAGGTTTCCGGGCCGGGGTAGCCGTCGGCGTCGGATCCGGTCCAGCCCTGGGCGCGCTGAAAGTCCTCGGTGTTCTGGCGGTCGGCCTCGCCCCAGTCCCGGGAGGGGCCGACCCTGTAGTGGCGGCCGTATCCCTTGCGTACGAGCTGCTGGCCGAGAAGAAGAATCGAGTCGTTGACCTTGCCGTTCCCGAACGCCGAGGCGCCGGGGAACGCAGGAAGGCTCGGGGTCGGCTTTCCGCCGGAGGAGCCGCCGTTGAGGTAGCGCGCGACGCGGGCGCGGAAGTCGTTCATGGAGAAGGAGGGGTCGGGCTTGCCGGGCTGCCATTCCTTGTGGCCGATCACGGACCGCTCGCTCCAGCCGTGGGCCCGGCACAGCGCGGCGGCCCAGCGGGCCGCTGCGTCCACCTGGGTCTCGGGCCACGGATCGTTGCCGTCACCGGAGTTGATCAGTTCGGTGCCGTAGAAGCGGCTGTTGCCGTCGGTGTTCGCCTCGTTGTCGGCGGGCAGGGCTCGTTCGTCGATGACGGCCTGGAGGACGTCATCGTCGCCGAGGCCGGCGTGGTTGGCGCGGCCCCAGCCGACCATGTGGCAGGTGCCCGACTTGTCGATCACGGTGTGGCACAGCGGGCCCGGCAGGCCGGAGTAGCCCGTGTAGCACAGGTCGACCATCTGGGCCTGGCTGGAGTAGTCGCCGGTGTGATGGATCACGACACCGTTCATCGGACCCCAGGCGCCGTGGCCCGCTCGGTTGTGGTTCTTCCAGTCCCTGACTTCGACGATGTTCAGGCCTGCGGCTCGCAGTGCGGACAGAGCCTGACCGGATGTAAGGGGTGTTGCCATGAGGCGCGTTCCTGCTTCTCCCCCGCGCCATATGGGTAGTTACTACCGAGTGAGCTGGCCCACCAGGACCGCGACGAGCACGCCCACGAGGACGGGCGCGATCAATGCCGTGATGGCCAACCGCCGGTTCGCCCGCGTCTCCAGCCGTTCCCGATCCCGATCCCTGCGGACCTCGGCGACTTCACCTTCCAGCGCCTTGAGCCGCAGATCGTCCGTACGCCGGTCGGCGTCGTACTGGATCTTGGTGACCATCTCCGTCAACCGGTCGGTGAAAACCGCGAAGTCGGCGCGTAGGTCATCACGCATCTGCTGCATGGCACGCAGCAGCTCCCATGGGGTGGGGTCCTGGGTCGGCGCGGACACGGCACTCCTCAACACGGTGGCCCCACGCCACCAGCAGTCTACGACTGTCTGGCACCTCGCCAAGTTGTTGATCGCTCGCCCCTTGCGTTGAGGGCCCCGGTCAGTCGAGGGGGTAGCGGATGCTGAGGTTGACGTACCCATTGCCGCTGGCCAACTGGGTTCCGGCGGCTTGAGAGATGTTGGAGAAGGTGACAGCACCGGTCTTCGGGTTGAGGTTGACGCTCACCAGCGCACTCGCCGTTCCTAGAGCACCTGTAGGCATCACAACGAGGGGGAACTGCTGGGTGTAGCCGTTGGCCGGCCAGGCGTCGGCAGGCACGGTGAACAACTCCTCGCCGTTAACCGCCGCCGACTTGGCCGTGCGCTTGAGAATGCCGCGAACCCCGACCGTACGGTCAGGGTAAATGCGGTATGCCACCCGGTCGAACGAGGCTCCCCAGTGAGCCCAGTTGACACCCAAGGACGGCGCCTTCCAACCCTGGTTGTAGAGGCCGATCCAGCCTTCGGGGTCGACGAAGAATCGGTTGTGGAAGTACACGGCTACAGGCTGGTCTTTCCGGTCTCGCGCGTTGATGGAGCCGCCGCTTTTGATGTCGATGCGGTCGAAGGGCAGGGAACCGAAGAGGGTGGATTGGGCGTTGCTGACGATCTCGGTGGCGCTCATCTCCAGCCTGCCCTTGTTGGGTTCTGACCACATGGACAGCGATGCTCCGGGATATACCGGAGGGCCGCTGAAGGAGACTGCGGCGGCGCCCGGTGGCGTTGGAGCCGTCAGCTCGGCGGACTGAAGTCTCAAGGTGGACTTATTGGTGGCGGCGTCGTAGGCGGAGTACAGGGCGGCGGGTGACACTTCGGTAGCCGCCCCGGACAGCAGTCGGACCTGGCCGGTGGTCGGCTGGGTATCGGACGCTGGGACCTGGGTGATTTCGACGCGGCTGCCGGAGTCACCGGTACGCAGGACCGCGCCGTCGATCTGCACGCCGATGATGTGGACACCCTTGATCGTCTTCCCGTTGACGGCGTCTGCGGTGAGCATGTCCGCAGTGACCGACCCTGCGGTGAACAAGCCCGCGCGCAGGGAGTTGACGTCCATCGAGTCGACGGTGAGCGACCCCGCCTTGATCTCTTTGGCGGTCAGGGTGCCTTCGTACATGTCGGTGGCGACCAAGCGACGCGGCGTTCCCTGAACCGCGATGCTGGCAGGGCCGGGTGTGCCCGAGGTGTTGACGGCGACCAGCCGTACCCAGACTGGGTCGTAGGAGCGGCACAGCACCGGGGTGCTGGCGCCGCTCTGGCTCTCGATGGTCGCGTCCGGGTTCCGCAGGTCGGGCTCGGCGGTGGCCGAGGTCAACAGGTGGACCTGGATGCGTGCCAAGTCTCCGACCGCGTTGGCGGAGGCCCAGCCGCCGTCCCAGGTGACGGTGAGCCCGCCGATGATCGGCGCGACGAGCGGAGGGCTTGGGGCCGGCGGCGGCGGTCCGTTCACGGGGATGGCACCGGTAGTACCGTCCGGTTGCTGGCCGATCACCGCGCGCAGAGAGCCGGTAGCGTCATACACCTGGATGGCGCCGTTCTCGATGGAGGAGGAGCCGAGTTGGGTAGAGCGGGTGAGCTGGTCGAGCCGCCTCTTGAGATCGGCGATCTCGGCACCCAGCCGGTGCAGGTCATCGGGCACAGGAGGCTCCTTTCGGGGAGATGGGGTCAGGCTGCGGCGGAGCCGTAGTGGTAGCTGTCGGCGCGCGCCAGGTCGACGGTGACGGTCTCGCCGTCGCTGCCGCCGGTGCGGACGGTCCATCCGGTGATGCGGCACCACCCGGTCCAGTCGGTCCACGCGTTGTGCACGGTGACCATGACGTCGTCGCCAACCTGGAACGAGCCGAGCGGGGCGGCGGGGTGGGCGGGGCGGATGCGGATCTGGTCGACGCTGCCGCGGGTCTGGCGGCGGGTCCGCTCGGCGCGTGCCCGCTGCGCGAGGATGTCGCTGCCCTTGACGTCGGGGAGGTCCATGACGTGCTCGAGGCGCAGGCGCCCGTCGCGGACCGAGTCGATGACCCGCCCTTTGGCCCTGCCCTCCCCCGCGCCGGTGGCGATGACGGTGTTGGCGTACTCGTCGGCGCTGCGCGCCACCGCTGGGGCGTCAAGGATGTTGATGCCGCTGGCGAAGGAGACGTCACTGCGGCGGGCGCCGAGTCGGGGGTAGGCCAGTCGCAGGCGGCGCACGATCGCGCCGTCGGGGCCCCAGGCGGTGTCGCAGGTGTAGTCCGGGGAGTCGTCAGCTTGGACCAGGTCATCGAGTGCGTTGCCGAGGACGGGGTCCTCCCACCAGGAGAAGTGCAAGGGCTCGGCCGGAGTGCCGACCTTCGCAGGTGACGTAGCCGGATCGACGGTCACGCCGAGGTCGCCGTCCGGGATCGACTGTGCGTAGGCCCAGATGTCGCGGACCACCCGGCAGGGGTCGGCATTTACGTATGGTCCGCGGCCGCCGAGTTCGCCGTGGATGTCGTGGCGGTGCTGAAGGTAGGAGGACCAGCCGGCCGCCTCCAAGGACAGGCTGCGGTCTTGAGGGGTGGCCTGCCACAGGATGCCGCCCCAGCGCAGAACACCACCCTGCTCGACGTAGAGCGCGGTGTTGCCCTCGTCCACCGCCTCCGGCAGCGATCGGGCGAAGCGTGGCGACAATTTCCCGGTGAATGAGCCGGGACCGTTCAGTTCAGGTCCGAACTCCACATCGGACAAAGGCAGATCGGAGGCGAGGATCTCGCCGGTCAGTAGATGTTGGGCGAAGTAGCGGTAGTCGGAAGCAGGCATCAGTAGATGCCCTCCTCGAATTCGACGCGCGCGATCGCCGTGGTGGCGACGTCGGCTTGGAGCACGCCGGCGTTGTTCTGGTCGAGAGACACCAGGGCCTGGAGGGACTGGGTGGTGCCGCGCATCGCTGCGGGCACGGCCACCGTGTCGGCGCTGATCAGGTGAATCCGGGATGCGCTTCCGGTCTCGAACCACACGGACTGGGCTTGCAGGGAGCCCACTTTGGCGGCGCTACCGCCCCACACGCTGCCCTTCATCACCTGGACGCCCGCGATGGTCATCTCCACGCGCAGGGTGACGGCCCACGGCGGGACCTGGATGTCCCAGCGGGCGGTGGGCGGCCAGGCCACCCACTGGCCCTGCGGGTTGCCGGGCCAGTCCTGGTCTGCACCCGGGCTGGCGGTGTAGACCCGGCTGGTCCGGCGCGGATTGGCGACCTGCCGCATGTCGCGGATCATCGACGCCGACACTGTGCCGGTGTTGGCCGGGAGGTTGATCAGCGCAAGCGGGATGGCGGAGTACCCCGCCGGCACGGATGCGAAGACCGGGGGCACACCGGAGATGACGTCGAAGAAGACGACCGCGTCCTTGGCCGGGTCGCGGCCGCCCTCGTACTGCGGGTCGAGGACCCGCAACACGACCAAGTCATTACGGGCGTTGGCACCTGTGGGAGCGATCTGCACCGTCGCGCTGCCGATGTTGTAGGCGGAGTAGTGGCCCTGCCAGGGCGAGGCGCGGCCCTGGATGATGGCGGAGCCGTCACCGATCTGGACGCCGCCCGCGGGGACGGCCAGGGGGCTGACCTTGAGGTCGCCTCCTTGGGTGACGCCCTCGCCGCCGCGCGCCAGGTCCCGGATCATCATCCGGAACGACTGGGCGCTGTGGGTGGCTCCGTTGGTGAGCAGGGGGGCCGGGGAAAGGGTCATGATGCCGCTCCTCAGAGGGTGGGCCAGGCCGGCCGCCAGGTGACGGTCAGTCGGGCTTGGTTGGATGGGTCGGTGGCCTGCCAGCGGATCTCGCTCCGCCCCGGCGGCAGGCTGAACACGTCGAGGCGGCCTCCGGTCAGGGGCACGCTGCCGCCGTCCCGGCGGAGCACGGAGCGCCAGGTGGGCCGAGTGTCGATCTCCACCCAGTCATCGCGTCCGATGACGGTGTCCAGACGCAGCGCATGGCCGGTCTCGACGTGGGTGATGACGGGATTGGCGCACGGTCCGTCGATCCGCAGAACAGGCCAGGTGGATGCCGTTCCCTCGACGGTGATCCAGCCCGGCCGCGCAGCGTCACCCGGGGCCGGAGTGACGACAATGGGTGCGACGACGGGAGCGGTGAACCCACCGCCGACGACCGTCCTGAGCGGCAGCACCAACTGGTCCTGTCGGTCTGCGTAGAAGAGCTGGTCCGCTGTCAGGACCTCGATGTCGAGCGGGACCCAGCCGTGGACCAGGCGCTCGAAGTCGGCGTCGACCTTGCGCAGCCGCCCGTAGACGACGCGGACCTCGCGCCCAGGAAGCTTGAGGCGCAGCGCGGTGGTCGCGCCCCCTGTCAGGCGCAGCGCCGGATCGTCGTGAAGCCGCTCCAGCATGGCGAGGATGTCGAGGGCTGCCGCAGGATCACCGGGAGTCTTGATCGCCGCGTCGATCCGGATGGTGCGGCCGCTGTAGTAGTCGGCACCCAGCCAAGTCCCGTCCTCGTGCGGCGGATCCACGTCCCCGGTTCGCACCGGCGCCCGGCCCAGTCCCTCGACGTTGGCGATCGAAATCGGCGTGCCGGCTCCGATCAGGAGGCCGCCGAGGTCGTGCTGGAAGTCCGAAAGCGAAGCAGTCATCAGCGGCGCACCCCGCCCCTCTGCGCGCGGCGTATCTGGTATCCGATCGCTTCCGCGATCTGATGCTCGGTGGCACCAGGGCGGTCAACGTTGATGGTCTGGGTGCCGATCAGTGCGGCAGGTGACTGAACGACAACAACCCGCACCCCTTGCGACGGCTGGGCGTCGGTGAGCCGCACAGGGCCTGTCACGCCAGCCGCTGTGAGCTGATAGCCGAAACGACCCGCCACGTCCGTGAGCACGTCCGTGGCCGAGCGGCGCTGTGCGGCCCCGAGCGGGATGAACGCCTCGCCCCCCGTGCTGGGCTCGGCAAAGCGGACGATGCCGCCGCTGGTCGCGTACAGGCCTGGTGTGAGGATGCCTCCTCTCTCGTACGACAGCCCCTGCTGGGCGCGGGAGAGGTCGGCCAGGAGCTTCGTGCCACGACCGCCGAGAACTTCCCGAATTTGCCTGCCGGCCTTCGCGAGGACCCGGATGATCTCGTCCTCGCCGAGCCCTGTGGTGTCTGCCGCTTGGTGGATACCGACCTTGTCGGAGGTCACGGCGGCGACGATCTGGACGACCGTGCTGGTCTCCTCCGCCGTGAGCTGGGCGCCCGACACTTTCGCTTGCTCGTTGGCCCGGGATGCTTTGCCACGGTCGGCCACCGCCTGGGCGGCGAGCTGCTGGGCAGCCTCGTCGTTCTGCCCGGCCAGCTGCGAGGCGAGATCACCGAATCCGAGTCCCGCCAGCTTGATCAGATTTCGCTGAAAGGCGGCGTTAGCGGTGTTCGCGGAACCCAGCTCCCGGGTGTAGTCCGCCAGCGACGCTTTCGCCGTCTCTGCAAGACGGCGAAGGTCACCTGCCATCGCGTCCACGTACTTCCTGGAGCCGATGGCCATCTTGTGGACCAGGTCGACGCCATCCTCCCCCATCGCCTCCAGTGCACGGGCAACATCGACGCCGGCACGGGACGCCACGGTGGCCAAGTCCCGACGCCACCGGGCAGCCACGCCGACGCTGTCGTGCAGCTTGCGTGCGAAGACGGAAAGGTCGAACTTGCCGTCCTTGTCCCTGGAATCACTCGCAAGACCCGTCACCGACAGCAGGCTCGGCGCCTTGTAACTCCAGTTGCTTGCACCACCGTTGGCGTTCCATTGAATGCCGGACGGATCGCCGCCAAGACGCCGCACGATCTCTTCGGTGATCGCTCTCGACCGGGGCCGCTTGCTCGGGTTGAAAGGGACGTACCCCTCCCCCATCGTCTCCGGCTCTCCCCACACCCTCCAGGAACCCGCGGGCGCGATCTGCGCAACGTGATTCTCCTTCCGGCCGCGAACTCCTCCGTCGGCGTAGAAGTCCAGGAGCCCGCCGTTCGCCTGCTTCTTCGGCGCCTGCACGTAGTCGGAGATCCCGTTGCCGTCAGCATCGTTGGGGAGGGGTTCACGTCGGTAGAGGATCGAGATGACCACCGGCGGGGGCTGGTTCGTGGTCACGTTGACCGTGACCTGCTTGGTGTCGGGAATGGTGGAGACGGAGATCCCGATGGCGTCCAGCAGGTTCTTCACTGCCTGCATGTCACCGGACAGCAGTGCCGACGTGAGAGCGGAAGCAGCGGCGGGGCCCTTCTCCGCAGCAGCCCGCAGAATGAGTTCGAGCATTCCCGACCATTCATGCTGTGCCTGGTTTCCCGCTGTCCGGAACGCCGTCACCACGTTCGACAGATCAGGTGCACTGATGGGCCGGTCCGGACCCCAGATCGCGGTCAGAGCGTCCTGCGCCTGCCTGATGTCACCGGACATGAGTGCGGTGCGGAACCGCTCGGCCGCTTCCTTGCCGCCCGTCTGCGCGGTTTCAGCGATCAGGCGCATGCCGCGTTGAAGATCCTCGCGGGCCCCCGCAGTGGATTTCTTGACCGCCTTCCCCAGGTCGATGAGCGCCATCTGCTGCATGACCGGAGCGAACTTGCCGGCGTCGTTCGTCGCCGATGCCTCAGCCCAGGCGTTCGCGGTCTCTTTCCCATACCGGGAAGCGATCTCGGGGAGCATCTCCAGGCCACGCCGGTATGTCGCCTGGGCGCGCTCAGTGTCCTGCTCAACGATCTTCAGCAGTTCGTCGGCGGTCTTCCGCTGGCCCTTGCCGAGCTGCTGCACCAGCTCATCGAGAACCCCTGCGCCCTCACGACCCAGAGTGGCGAAATGGTCGACGAGGCCCTGATAAGCACCGCCATCAGCCATGGCGAGCTTCCCCATGTTCTGCTGGAAGGCGATCTGCGCTTGGGACTGTTTGCGCATCTCATCCATATAGCCGGACAGAGAAGCTTTCGCGTCGTCCGCGTTCTTGCCAGCCTTCCGCAGCGAGTCGGCCACTTGCTGCTGGGCATCCTTCAACGCCCGGGACGGGTCGACCGCGTCATCGACGGCTTTCGCGAGGGCCTTCATCTCATCCGAGTACTGAGGTCGTCCCTGGTTGTCGGTGGCGATGAGCTTGTCGAGGGCCCATGCCCCGTTGTAGTTCGACTGAGCGTCGCGGATCTTCGCCGACATGGCGTCCATGGCAGCCGTGATCTCGGCGTCCTTCTTGGAGGCGGCAGCCCACCACTTACCCCGGTCCTCGAGGACCTTCATGGCCTGTGTGTGTTGCTTGTCGACGGTGTAGCTGCCTCCGGTGCCCGGGTCTCCGAAGAAGGTTGACCCCTTGGCCGCGAGGTCGTCCTGAAGATCCTTCAGCTTCTTCCCGCCGGTCTTGATGGCCTCGACAGCCTGCTCGACGGTGACGCCGACCTTCTCCAGTTTGTCCAGGTCGCCGGAGCTGACGAGCTGTTCCGCTAGCTTGCGCATGCCGGCCCCGGCCACCCCCTCCTGCCCTCGCTCGGATTGCAGAGCCGCGACGAGCTCCTCCGTCGCGTCCTTCGCCTGCTGCTTGGACGCCGCGTACGCCGCGTACGCGAGGGTGCCGATCGTCAGCAGTGCTGTCAGCCCGGACACAGCAAGGCCCATGCCGGACAGGGCGACTGGCAGGGCTGACCTGCCGGCGCGCATCGCGGTCAGGTTCTGTCTGAATGTCGCAAGCTGAAGACCCACCTTTTCGACGCCCGCCCGTGCGATCAGTGCCGCCGCCCCCAGCGCGATCAGCCAGGCAGCCGTCGTCTTCAGACCCGACGGAGCATCGTTGGCGACTGAAGCGAAAACCTTCAGTGCGGTGCCGATCGACTGCAAGGCAGGCAGCATGGCCCGTCCCAGGTCGATGCCGAGTGCGGAGGCCTGGTTCTTGAAGAGCGCCCATTGTCCGGCCGTGGTGTCCATCTGGATGTCGAAGGCCTTCTGGGTGGCCTTGGCCCTGTTCGTCTCGACGGAGATCGCGGAGAACGTCGACGCGTAGTTGCGGCCATCTGCCGAGCCGAGTGCGAGAGCGGCTCGGACCGCTCTGATGTCCTTCAGGAGCGGCACGATTTCGGCTGCGGTGCCGCCGGTCTTCGCCCTGATCTTCTCCATGACGACGTACAGGCCGTCTTGTTGGAGCGCGGTCGACGCCGACTCGTAGCCGAGTTCCTTGAACATGTTCCGCAGCTCGGCTGTCGGTTTCATCATCCGCGTGAGCAGCATGTTGAGCGCCGTCGCTGTCTCCGCCGCAGGGATGCCGGTGAGGGTGACGGCGGCGAATGCGCTGGAAAGGTCTTCGAAGGTGACGCCGGCGGCGGCGGCCATGGGCACCACATCGCCGAGCTGCTGGGCCAGTTCCTCGAAGGAGACGACGCCGACGTTCACCGTCTGGAACATGGTGTCCATGACGTTGGAGGCCTGTGAGGCGTCCAGCCCGTACGCCTTCAGGACACCGAGCAGAGCGCGTGCGCTCGTCTCGGTGGTGGTCAGGCCGGCGCTGGCGCCCTTGGCGGCGACGTCCAGGATGCTCATGGCCTGCGCGCCGTCGAAGCCCGTAGAGACCACCTGGTACAGGCCTTCGGCGAGCTGGGATGCGGTCTGCGGTAGCCGCGTCGACATCTCGACGATCTGGTCCGTGTACTGCTGAACATTGTCGGCGGTGATCTGCTTGGAGATCGTCATGACGTTCGCCATGTGCTTCTCCAGCTCAATCGCCGCGTGCACGCCGACGCCGAGGACGGCACCCAGGGCAAGGCCCCCCTGGAGAGAGCGGCCGATGCTCGCCTGACGGGCTCCTGCCAGAGCCGCCGCAGCGTCGGCTTCGGCCCGCTGAGCTGCGCGGGCCGTACGCGCGGCCTGCTGCATGGCGCCGTCTCGGGCGGCGACGGCGTTCACTGCGCGTGCTTCCGCGTCGGCGAGCCGCCCGGCAGACGAGGTGGCCAGCCGGGTGGCCCGCTCCGCTTCCCGTGTCGCTTGGGCCGCTCGCAGTTGCGTAGCCGCCGTGCCCTGCGTGTAGCGGTCGGCCACAGTCTGGGCGCGTGCCGCTCGCTCCCCCAACGCGGCGGCGTTCGCCGCGCCTCGCGCCTGCGCGGCCTGGGCTGCAGCAGCGGTGCGTGCCGCCGTCGCCTGGGCTGCGCCCGCACTCGAAGCCGCAGCGGCCTGTGCTTGTTGGGCACGGGCGGTGAGATTCGTTGCCAGCTGCTGCGCCCTCTGTATTCGCGTCACCTCGCGCTGAGCCTGGGCAGCCTGCTGCGTGGCCCGCGCTACACGGCCCTGTGAGGCGACCATCTGCGCCGACGCTTCCTGTTGGGCGCGGGCAAGGCGCTGCGTGGCTGCCTGTACCTGGTTCAGGCGCGAGGTAGTTGACGAGAGTCGGCCGTCGAACTGTCGTAGCTGGGCAGCTCCTTGGCGCAGGCCGCCGGTCAGTCCACCAGTAGTGGCGAGCAGGTTGACGTACAGGTTGTAGCCCGGGGCCATGTCACGCCGTCTTTCTGGGCTTCAGCCCGATTTTGACCCCACGCCCTTCGGCCCCGTCGGGGACCTGCTCCCGCTCCATTTCGATCAGTTCGCACCCCGGGCACCGAGACGTGTCGGTGACGTAGGCGAACCGGTCTCCGCCGGCCTCCGGCTCCCACTCGGCCGCCCGTGTGCCGCACCCGGAACACACCACCCTCGAATAGGCCAGGTATGCGAGGGCCTTGGCCCGGTCGGCCGCAGTCCACATTCCGCTGCCGATGCCGAGGAACTGGCTGTGCGGAATGCCGTGGGTGTGGCACAGCTCCAGCTCGGCGCGGAATCCGGGGTCGGAGATCAGCCTTTTCCCAGGTCTGCCCGAAGCTGATGGTTGACCATGAGCGCGGTCGTGAACAGGGCCTTGGCCTCCGAGTCGGCCCATGCGTCAAGGAGTTCCTGTGCCTCCTCGACCGTCATGCCGTCGACGCTCGAAGCGGAGATCAACGCGGCCGGATACGTCTCGACGTCGTACTCCATGCCCTGCTCGGCCTGCTGCTCCGACGGCGGATGCTCGCGAAGCAGCTGCTCCCACACCGGACGAGGCAGTGCCCTGAACGTCAGCGTCACCGTGGCGGCGTCCAGCCTTGCCTCAGCGGACTGCAACGCCAGCTCGGCAGCAACCACCCCCGGCTCCGCGCCCACCCACCGGTCACGGTCTGCCTCGGGCACCTCTTGGTCGTCGGCGGCCGTCTCTGCCTGGGCTCGCGCAGCCGCCAACTTCAACGCGGCCTCGTTCCGAGCGATCTTCAGCTGGTTGTCGTCGACGAAGGAGATGACGCGTTCCGGGAGCTGCCGGGAGCGCAACTTGGCCATCTTGGCGGCCCAGTGGGCGTCGGCGGCAATGGCCTGGGCCGGCGGCTCATGCAAGGTCGTGGACATGCGGAACCTCGCCCCGTCAGGCCGCGGCCGGGACAGCGGCGTCGAGAACCGGCACACCCGTGATGGAGAACCCGACCTTGAACTTCGCGGGCTCTGCACCGGTCGAGTAGGTGGCCGCTCGAGAGCCCACCCGCACCGGAAAGATGTCCATCGACCGGCTGGCCGCCACATCGCCCTTGCGGAGGATCACCACGAACCCGGTGGTGCCCTTCGACAGGAGCTGCTCCACGTTGTCCCCGGCCTGATCTTCGTAGAACGTGAAGCTGCTGTTGTCGGCCTTGTCCTCACCGGGGATGCTGCTGGCGAAGCTGGTCGCCATATCGGGGGTGTCGATCGGCGTGTTCTCCAACGCCCAGCCCTCGACATCCGAGATGAACGGTGAAAGGTCCGTGCCGTTCGCTGCGCCGAGCTCGGTGCGGACGGGAATGCTGCTGGGTGCGGCGATCGCCTTCAGGAAGAAGAACTTCGTGACGCCACGGCGCATGAACCTCTGCTGAGACACAGGGAATCTCGCTCTCCGGGAACCACCACCGGAGATACACGCCCGACGGCCGGTCCCCAACAGGGGATTCGGCCCGTACCGTGTGGCCGGGCGTCCGCGCTTGCCTCCGCGGTGAGGTGGGCTCAGCCGACGGTGGTGACCGTCAAAGCGAACCGCTGTACGTAACTGTAGACGCTACCCGCAACACTGGTTCCGTCCTCCCGGTCCAGGTCCCGGTCCACGACTACACCGCCGATCAAGGTGATGGGGAACGCCCAACCGCCGGCGGTGCGCCCCAGAAAGCCTGCCCGGACCTTGTCAGCAAGCGCGGACGCCAGCTCGGCCGACGAGGCCGCGCTGGTGACCTGAATCAGAACTCGCGCATCACCGTGCATGTCACCGAATGCTGGGCCACTGCTGTCCTGACCCAGCTCGTACAGCACCGAGTAGGGCAAGTTCGCCCCGGTGGGCTGAGCGGTCTGCACAGGCACAGAGCCGTATCCACAGGACCGTCCGGTTGCAGTGGCGAGCATCGTCTGTGCTGCGAGCGCCACGAGGCGGCCGTTGACCGTCACGACTGCCCCTCGGCGATCTCTCTCATGCCCGCCAGGAATCGGGGCTGAATCTCCGCCACCGCTGGCCCGACGTGCGGATAGGGCCGCTGGTTGTAGATCCGCCCCAGGGAGTCAGCACCGACGAAACCGAACTCCAAGCGCCTGGCCTGGGGCTTGTTCGTGCCGACCGTTCCGATGACGGTCTCTCCAGATGTCTGCACCGTGTGTGTCCATGAGCGCCGGTAGTCACCTGTCGGTGCGTTCGGTCCCGGGCGTCCAGAGGCGTGGGCCTTGATTCGTGTCTCCAGCAGCATCGTGTAGTGCCGTACCACGGACAGAGCTGCGGGCAAGGTGAGTGCAGCCCGGCGGTCTAACTGGGCCGCTATCTGCGCGCCGTTGCTGTAGACGCCGGCGTCAGGGTGCGCATTCGGGTGTGGGTTCAGTGGCGAAGGCATCGGCAGGCTCCCATCCAGCCCATTCCCCGCGCGCCCATTCGGTCAACAACCGCAGCATTCCTCGGCCGAGTTCGTGCGGTTCGCCGTCCAGTAGATCATGGCGCGCGAGCACTGCCCGCTCGAGTTCGCGGCCGTCCAAGGAGCTGAGGAACTGGGCAGCCGCCGGTCCCGGATCCGGGGGCACCCCGACTTCAACACGGGCCAGACCATCGACAGCTCTGCCCGCATACTCGCTGAGGTGGAGGATGACGTGAGCGGGTTCGCCTGCGATCTGCTGGACGGTGTACGCGGACACGTCCCGCGAGATGTCGACACCGTCGAGCTCGACAGACGCCGTAACGCCCCGCCCGTCGATCCGCACCTGCCGCAGCTCGGGGCCATTCTCCGTCGCCTTCACAGCGCGCCGACACCTCCGCCCTGCTCATCCAGCCTGGTGACACGGACCACTTCCCAGGTAGAGCCCTGGGTTCGCGCCTCGCAATACCAAGTACGCCCGGCAACAACAGAGTTCGGGTCCTTGGACGCGACCACCTCGACCCGGTCGCCGGGCTCAGCGGCCGGTGCCGTGAGCGGAGTCAAGAGCTGATACCAAGCAGTCGACTCCCCTGCCCAATCCAGGCCGACCATCTGCGCGAACACGATCTGCCCATGCGTGGACAACAATGCTCCGGGCCCCTCGTACACAACACTGGGCTCCGCGTTCCGGGTAATACGAACGGTGTCGGTGAGCCACGCCTCCAGCTCGGCGCGCTTGGCCGCGATGTCGAACGGCATGGTCAACTCCCTCCGTTGGCGGTCGTCTCGTATCCCAGCCACGTCGTGCGGACCACCGGATGACTAGACCTCTCCACCCCAAGAACGGACCAGACACGACCAGCCGCATCCGGGTCCCTGCCAGCAAGGACCGTGACACGGTGCTGCGGCGTTGCCGTCGGCGCCGAGACAGGGGTGAGTAGCTTGTACCGGCCGGCGGCGCCGACAGGCGTGAACTGCTGATCGGCAAGATGCAGAGTGATATCGGGGTTGCGGTCAGGTAAGAGCGCCCCTGGCCCCTCCCACAGCACCACATCCGGGTCGTGGACCTCTTTCATCGTGTCGGGGTCCACATGCACCGCGCCCGGAATGTAGATCCTCACGCGGTCGACAAGGACCTTCGCTTCGATGATCGCGGTGACTGCCGCGAGAGCCAGCCCGTCCGAAAGTGAAACGTTCATGCTTTCGACTCTAGGGCTTCCAGAAGACTGACTGAGCGCAAGCAAACTTGAATGAGCAGTGGACTGCACAACGCCCGCCAGCACAATGCGAATTGGGCGCTCCGCACCTCATATGGCAGGCTCCGCTACGACGTAAAATCAGCGAGCTGCACGGGCGCTCCGCTTCCGCTACGCCAGTCTTGTCCACGCCGCACTCGGGCATGCCTCGGGTCCTGAGGTTGGGAGCTAATCCATGAGCAGTGACGCCCTGATCGACCGTCTTCCGTTCGGCCCGGAACGCGGTTTTCGCCTGATCGTCACGGGCGGCGGGACTGGCGGCCACACGTACCCGGCGCTAACTGCGGTGCGTGCGCTCAAGGCACGGCTGGCGGCGGCTGGAAGGACGCTCGACGTGCTGTGGGTGGGGCAGGAGGAAAGCCTGGAATCCCGTGTGGCGGCAGCCGAGGGAATCGCATTCGCCTCCGTCGCCGTCGGCAAGATCCGCCGCTCCAGCAACCCGCTCAAGATGATCTCCCCCGCCAACATGGCGGACATGGGCCGTGTGCCCGTGGGTGTCCTTCAGGCCCGCAAGATCATCTCGCGCTTCGCCCCCGACGTGGTCCTCGCCACCGGTGGTTACGTCGCCGTCCCGGTGGGCGTCGCAGCCACTCGCCTCTGTCATCGCCCTCTCGTGGTACACGAGCAGACCGTCCGCCTCGGTCTGGCCAACAAGACGCTCGCCGGTGCCGCCCGGGGGGTGGCCGTGTCGTCGGAGTCGACGCTCACGCTGCTACCCGCATCCGTGCGCGAGGTGGCCGTCGTCACGGGGAACCCTGTCAGGCCGGAGGTCTTGACCGGACATGCGGAAAAGGCCGTCGAGACACTCGGCCTGGCAGGATTCGACGGCCGCTTTCCCACGGTCTACGTCACGGGTGGTGCGCAGGGTTCTCAGCAGATCAACACTCTGGTCGCTGAGCTGCTGCCGTGGCTCCTGGGTCATGCCAACGTGATTCACCAGTGCGGACCCGACAATTTGAAGGGCCTGCGCCAGCAAACAGCGGCGCTCCCCCGGGAGCTGGCGGGTCGCTACCACTTGACGGCCTATGTCGGCGCGGAGCTACCCGATGTGCTCGCTCTGGCCGACGTCGTCATCTCCCGCAGCGGGGCTGGGACGATCGCCGAGCTGACAGCCTTGGGGAAGGCGGCTGTATTCGTGCCGCTGGCCACCTCGGCCGGCAACGAACAGGCCCACAACGCACAGCACCTGGAGCAGGCCGGCGCGGCCATCGCCCTCCTCGGCGAAGTGACGGTTGACCGGCTGCGAGAGGCGGTGAGCCCGCTGCTCACGAACCCGCAGACAAGGGGGGCCATGGCCGAGCGGGCTCGGTCACATGGGCGTCCGGATGCTGCTGAGCGGCTGGTGGATGTCGTACTCTCCTCCGCGGCCGGTCGCTGAGGACGCCTACACGCCGTCCCTCAGATACTGTCCCGCTCCCTCGTCGAACGTAACGTGCAGTAGTCGACTCATGCATGCATGGCGGGAGTGGCTGCGGTACCAGAGGGGTCGGTCTGAGCCTGTGCGTGCGCGGTGTTCAGGCTGCGGAGTGGGCGGCGGACTTGCTGTGCTCTGTGCCGTTGTCGCCGCTGGTGAGTTGTGCGGCGAGTTCGGTGAGACCTCGTGTCAGGGCGCGGCGTTGGGCTGCGGGCATGTTGTGGATGGCTTCGTGGAGCATGGTTTCGCGCTGCTCGCGGATGCGCTGGAGGTGCTTTTTGCCGGCGGGGCTGAGGCGGAGGGTGATTTCGCGTCCGCTGTCGGGGCAGGGGAGGCGTTCGAGGAAGCCGATGGCCTGGAGGCGGTCGCACATGCGGCTGATGTTGGGGGGTGAGGAGGCCAGCAGATGGCAGACGGTCCGCATGCGTATGCCGTCCTGCCGGTCGACGACATACATCAGCCGCAGTTGGGAGGCGGAGGCGGGCGCGGTGTCCTGTGCGGTGGTGGCCTTGGCGCGTTCCCACATGACGTCTAGGAGCTCGGTGATGGTGCTGGCGGCCTCGGTGGCGTGGGTGCAGAGGCTGCTGGGGGTGGCGTCTGGTGCGGTCATGACTTCCCCGGTCGGTGCTTCTGCCCGGGGGGTGGCCGGGCAGTGGCTCAGGTGGTGCTGTCCGGTCCGGTGGGGCGGGCCGCTTGCGCTGTCCCCGTGGTCGGCGGGGTCTGTGTGGTGCTGTGCTGTGAGGCCGCGCCACGGGTGGGGGCCGTCGCGGTGAGGTAGTCGAGCGTACCGGTGATGTCGAGCAGCCGGTTCAGGCTCGGTGGTCGGTCGTCCAGGTGCAGACGGGTCCCGGCCGCGATGGTGCGGCGGTGGACCATCAGCAGGACGGACAGGCCCATGGAGTCGACGCTGCCGACCTCCGCGAAATGCAGGTGCAGGTCCTTGAGGCCCGGCCGGGCTTCCAGCTGGTCGGTGACCTCGCCCAGGAGGAGGTCCACGGTCTGGTAGTCGAGATCGCCGGTGATCTCTATGCGGACCGTGTCCTGGGTGTCGATGGTGGCCAGGTGAAGGCCGGGCAGCGTCGTCATGCGGATGTTCCGTTGGCGGTCGAGCGGTCGGTGGTCAGGGCCCGGACGCCGCGTTGCAGGGTGCTCACTGCCCGGGGGAAGTCCCGGAGTTCACGGGCGAACAGGTCGAGCGCCGGCGGCAGGGACCGCGCCGGCACCCCGCGCGCTTCGAGGATCTGGGCGGTCCAGGTGATGAACCAGGTGAAGAGATCCTCGTCGTCGAGGTAGAGCGCGGTGGCCAGGAACTCGACGATGTGCGCGAGGTCCTCCGCTGTGCGTTCGCGCTGCGTGTCGTCGTAGCCGCGCATCGCGGGGAACGCGTCCTCCAAAGCCCCGAACACCGTCCGCACCAGGCCGGCGCTGCTGCGGGCGACCATCGTGTACTCCTGGTCGGCCAGGTGCGGCAGATCGTCGATCTGCTGATGGTCGACCAGCGGGCGCGGCAGTGGTCCTTCGGCGAGCCGGTCGGCGGCCGCGCGGGCGTCGGGCGCCCACACCTGGGCGCCGAGCAGCTTGGCGTACTGGCCGTCGGGGCCGAAGGCCGCGCCGCCGACCAGGACGGGCACCCCGACCGCCTGGCACGCCGTGATCGCGGCGTGGGCGGTGGGAAGCCGGGTCGCGATCGAGCTGGACAGCGCGACCGCGTCGGCCCGCGTGGTGTGCAGGTGGGAGATGAGGTGCGGGGCGGGGACCTGCGCGCCGAGGTAGTCGACCTGCCAGCCGCGCAGCTTCAGGACCTCGGCGACCAGCCGGGCCGGCAGGGCGTGCCATTCGCCGTCCACGCACGCCACCGTGATCCGCCCCCGGGAGGGCGCGGTGCGCGCTGCGGGGTGCAGGGCGAGGGCTGCGACGGCGCGCTCGTTGATGGAGGTGGCGGCGTGTTCCTGGGCGACGGTGAGGCGGTTGGCGGCCCATTCCTCACCGACTCTGCCCTGGACCGTGGCGATCACGTCCAGCAGCACGGCCTCCGGGTCGACGCCGTCGTCCAAGGCGCGCACCACGATGTCGGTGGCCGTGTATTCGTCGCCGTCCTCGACCGCGTTCCACAGGCGGTCGGCGAGGTCTGCCAGGTGGGCGCTGCCCGTGTGGCGGGGCGGGGTGCTGGTGCTCATGCGGTGTACCTGCCCCGGGTGTGGCCGTCGACGGCGCTCAGGTGGTGGGTGCGGGGCGCGGAGATCGCGACGACGGCCATGTCGTCGTGACGGCGCCCGCCGAGCCACTGGGAGGCCAGCATCTGGATGTGCTCGACGATGCCCTCGGCGGGCATGCCCGCGCATCCGGCCAGGGCGCGCTTGAGGCGTTCCTCGCCGAACTGGCTGTCGCCCAGCGGGCCGCCCCTGGCCTCGGTGATTCCGTCGGTGAACAGGATGCACGACTCGCCAGGGCCGAGCTGGACGGCCGTGGTGCGGGCGCGGACCTCCGGCAGTACCCCGACGAGAGTCCCGCGGGTGTCTGCCTCCTCGACCGTGCCGTCCCTCCGGATGATCAGCGGAGCGGGATGGCCGGCACTGGTCAGCCGCACCCGCACCCCACTGCCCTCACGGACGGCGGACGCCAGGACCAGCGTCACGAACCGCGTGTGGTGCGAGTTCACCAGCGCGGTGTTCAGCAGCGTCAGCATCCGCTGATGGTCATCCGCCATCGGCAGCAGCGCGTGCAGGGTGTTGCGGATCTTGCCCGTCAGGACGGCCGCCTCCAAGCCCTTCCCGCACACATCGCCCAGCGTCACCAGCGACGGATCGCCCTCCACGGTCGAGGGATGCACGTCGTAGAAGTCCCCGCCGATCCGCTCGTGGTCGGCCGAGGGCCGGTAGCTGCCGGCGAAATCCACCCCGGAGATCTGATGCAGGGCCGGCGGCAGGAGCTCCCGCATCAAAACCTCGGTGATCTGCGTCTGCTCCGCATACAGGCGGGCAGCCGACATCGCCGCCCCCGACCTGGCGGCGAACAGCCGGGCGAAGACCTCTTCCTCCTCGGTGAACGCCGCACTGCCCTCCTTGCGGAGCAGCACCAGCGCACCGGCCGGAACGCCGTGCCCGGGCAGCGGAGTGATCACTATGGCCCCGATCGGGCCGAAGCCCTCCGGGATCATCCACGCCGGCGCCGAGGCCGGGTCGAGCCAGCGGGACGGCACCGGCGGGAACCCGCGCAGAGCCTCGCCGAGACCGGGGACATCGTCGGGGTCGACCGTCTCCTGCGACGTGACGGGCTTGCCGCCGCGCAGGCACGTCACCACCGGCAGCCGCTCACCCCGGGCCGGCGCGATGGCCAGGGCCGCGTCGGCCAGGTTCTCGGCCGCCATCTGCGCGGTCACGTCCATGCAACGCCCCAGATTGAGGGAGGACAGCAGAGTGCTCGACGCCTTCGCCAGGAACGCCGTGCGCTCCCGCTCCATGCGCAGGGCCTCACGCACCAGCTGGTGATCGGTGTCATCCACCAGCCACCACGCGACCGTGCCGTCGTCCCCCACGCTCGGATGCGCCTCGAAACGCCGCTCCGCGATCACACCGGACAGCGGCACATCCGACTCACACGCTGCCCGCGGGGCCGGCAGCCGCATCGACCGGTGGGCCGCCGCCAGCCACGCCGGAACCACATCAGCCAGACGCGCACCGGGCCGGGCCGCGGGCAGAAGCGCCTGCGCGGCATCATTGCGCTGCACGAGCAGGCCCGCCGCGTCGGCGACCAGGACGGGGTAGGGGGCACGGCCCCACGGAAAGTCGTCGGGCTTCGTGCCTGCTGCGGTCTGCGCTCGGGTGGAGACCAAAGTTATGAGGACCCGCTGGGCGAATCCCTCACCTCACCAACTCAAAAAGGAATCATTTCCTTCGGGCAACAATCCCGCACCCGGCACCCTCCTGGCAACCCGCCCCCTCCCCAGGGTGTCCATCTGCACACCCGTGAAGGAAATGTGCCCGTACACGGCCCGCCTAGGCCCTCCCGCTGAACCGACGGCACGCGCCAACTCCTCCCCACACGGACTCGGCCTTCACAAAAACGACAGACGATGTCTGCGCAGCACTGCGGTGCGAAGCGGACGGTCCAGGGACACAGCCTGATCCGCAGAGACCCGGCAGACGGGATGGAGGTTGGGCCCCATCCACTCGGCTACAAGTCTCGTCAGTCGGCGCGCCATCGACGCTACGACGGTCCAGGCCAGATGAGCCCACTTCAGACCCGTCAACTGCCAAAGCAGACAACGACTGCTGGGTCCTCGGTGGACGCAGGAGCGGGACCGCTTCTCACGGTAGGTAGGGCACGGCTCCGGCTTCGATGATCGCGGCGCAGTCGGCGAAGTCCTGTGCGCGTTTGCCCATGGGGTCGGGGACGTCCCGGTCGTCGTTGAGGTAGAGCCGTAGTTTGGCGGTGTTGTTCTGGCCCGCGATGTCGTGGAGTTGGTTGAGGACGGAGCGGTCCATCGCCAGGACAAGATCAGCCCAGTCAATGAGCTCTCTGCCGACTCGGGCGGGATGGTGGCTGGTGAGGTCGTAGCCGCGTTGGAGAGCTGCTTTGATCATGTTCGGGTGTGCGGTGCCGCCGACCCACTTGTCGATCAGCCCTGCCGATCGGGCCTCCAGCGCATCGCCTCCCCGGACTTGGAGGACGAGGCCTGCGAATGGGCTGCGGCAGTAGTTGCCCAGGCACACCGTCAGGATGCGGTGTGGGGCGTGGTCTGCGGTCATGGGCGGGCTCCGGTTGCGTCCAGGGCTTGCTGGAGGGTGGAGACGACGTAGCGGATGTCGTCGCTGGTCAGGTGCGGGTGGAACGGGAGCGTCATGATCTGCTGCCCGAGGCGTTCCGTATCCGGGAGGGGCCGGTGCCAGCGGGCGAAGGCGGGTTGGGTGTGGTTGGGCGGGTAGTGCACGCCGACCCCAACGCCGTTCTCCCGCATGAACGTCCAAACGCGTTCGCGGTCGGGGACTTTGACGACGACAAGGTGCGGGACGCTGTGGTCGATGTCGACATCCACCAGAGCAGCGGCCGGGACGCTCGCCAGTGCGCTCTGGTAGGTGCGCCACAGGTGCTTTCGGGTGCTCTCGGCGGTGGTGAAGTGGGCGAGCTGGGCGGTACCGATTGCCGCGTTGATCGCGGACATCTGGTAGCGGAAGGCGCCCGGGGTGGTGACCTGGTAGGTGGTGGAGGCAGCCCGTTGGGATGCTGATTCGACGACGCCGAGTAGGCGCAGGTTCCTGATGTGGTGCGCTTCCTCGCGGGTGCGGGGGATGATCATGCCGCCTTGGCCGCAGGTGAGGTTCTTGATGGGGCCGAAGCTGAAGCAGGTCAGTTGCCCGGTGGCGCCGACGCGTTGAAGACCCTGGTGGGAACCGAAGGCGTGGGCCGCGTCCTCGATGACGGTGATACCGCGCTCGGCGAGCAGCTCGTGGATGGGGCGCAGGTCGACGGCGCGCCCTGCGTACAGGACGGGTATGACGGCGGTGGTGGTGGCGGTGAGGGCGTCCAGGACGGCGGGGACGTCCATGCACAGGGTGTCGGGGTTCACTTCGGCGAATCGGGGCCGGGCGCCGCAGTGGAGGATGGCCTGGATCGTCGCGCAGAACGTGAGCGAGGGGACGATCACGTCCATGCCCGCGGTGACGCCGGCGGCCACGAGTGCGGTGTGGAGGGCGGCCGTGCCGGAAGATACGGCGACGGCGTCCGGGACGTCCAGGAGACGGGCGACGGCTTCCTCGAACTCGTCGACGACGTGGGTGTGGCCGTAGTGGCCGCTGGCCAGGACCCGCGCCACGGCGTCTTGCTCGCTCCCGTACAGATAGGGGCTGGCGTTGCGTCCGGCGCCCGGCCGCACTGAGGGTGGCATGGTCACGGTGTCACCTCGTGGCGGGGCAGCAGGGACTGGTCGCCGAAGGCGAGCGTCTCCGTGTAGTGGGTGAGGAAGATGCCGGGCTTGTAGGCGAGCCGGTCGTGGTCGACGGGCCGGTGGAACAGGCCGTTGACGGTCTGGCCGATCAGGTCGGCTCCAGCCGCTTCGGCGAGGGCGAACCCGCCCGCGACCCGGACGTTGAGCTCGGTGATCACCACGGCCTCGGGCCCACCGTCGGTGATGAAGCCCTGCACGCAGCACAGGCCAGCCGCGTCGACGGCCATCAGGGTCTGCCGCACCTGCTCCTCCACGCCGTCGTCGTGGAACGTGGTGGAGACCGCGGCGAGGCCGCCCTTGACGAGATCACGGCGGCGCAGGATCACCGAGGCGCGGCTCGCGCGGTCCACCAGGCAGTCGGCGGTGAACTCCTGGCCGTGGATCCGCCTCTGGATCAGTGGATCGGGGACCAGCTCGCACAGCACGCGGGCCTGCTCGCGCGTCGAGCAGTAGTAGACGTTCTGTGCCCCGTGGCCGCGACGCGGTTTGACCATCAGACCCGCCTCATCTGCCGCTAAGTCGTCGAGCTGGTGCGGCATGACGCTGTGCGGGGTGGGGATGCCGTGTGCGGTGAGGACCTGATGGAAGCGGGCCTTGTCCAGGCACGTCTCCAGGGAGTGGGCGCTGGGGAGCCACATGCGGACGCCGCTGCGGGCGAGTGCGCGCTGGGCCTTGAGCAGGGGCACCAGGTCGTTCTCGATACCGGCCATGATCGCGTGGGGTCGCGTGTCGCGGCACAGCTTGATCATGGTGGCGGCGTAGGCGGTGTGGTCGGCGCGCGGGGTGACACGGGCGACGGTGTCGGGGAGCAGGAGGCCGGGCGCCAGCGGCTCGGCGTCGGTGCAGATGACGTGATGGCCCAGGCGTTGAAGGGCGCGGGCCAGGCCGAAGCCGGGGTTGGCGCCGACGCCCGTGACCAGGATGCGCCGGGCCGGTGGGGTCTGCTCGTTGGGCATGGCTCAGGCCCCCGCGAGGGTGGTGACGGCGAGTTCGGCCTTCGGGGCTTCGGGATTGCGGTGGACGGGGGGCCAGCGGTCGGGGTGACGGCGGTACCAGTCGACAGTCTCGGCGAGACCGTCTTCCAGTGTCCGCTGCGGTTCGAAGCCGAGCGCACGGATCTTGGACCAGTCCATCGCGTAGCGGATGTCGTTGGAGCGACGGTCGGGCACGTATCTGACCGAGCCCCAGTCCGCACCGCACTCCGCCAGGAGGCGCCCGGTGAGCGCCTTGTTGGTCAGGTCGGTGCCGCCGCCGATGTTGTAGATCTCGCCGGACACGCCCTTGCGCAGGACCAGCTCCAGCGCGCGGCAGTTGTCCTCGACGTGGAGCCAGTTGCGGATGTGCTCGCCCTGACCGTGCAAGGTGACCTGTTCGCCTCGGAGGAGGTTCGTGACGAACAGCGGGATGATCTTCTCGGCGTGCTGGCAGGGCCCGTAGTTGTTGGACGAGCGTGTTACGCACACCGGGACGCCGAAGGTCTGGTGGTAGGACAGAGCGATGAGGTCGCTCGCCGCCTTCGAAGCGGCGTAGGGAACGGTCGGCCGGAGAGGGTCGCCCTCCGTCGCGACGCCGGAGGACAGCGGTCCGTAGACCTCGTCGGTGGAGACGTGCACGAACCGTTCGGTGCCGAACCGCTGCGCCGCGTTGAGGAGGATCTGTGTGCCGAGCACGTTCGTCATGACGAACGTGCTGGCCGCGTAGAAGGAGCGGTCGACATGCGATTCGGCAGCCAGGTGCACGATGACCGTGTTCCGCTGCACGTAGTAGTCCACCAGGTCCTTGTCGAGAATTGTGCCCTTCACGAAGGTCAGCCGCGAAGAGTGCAGCTCCTCGCTGAGGTTCTCGATGTGTCCCGCATAGGTGATGGCGTCGAGCACCGTCACCGTAGATACGTCGTCCGCGCGGATCAGCTGCTTGACGAGGTGCGAGCCGATGAAGCCGGCGCCACCGGTCACCAGTACGTCCATGTCCCATAGCCTGTCTGTGGATTGGGTGGGGAAGCCCGGCGACCAGCGCATTGACCTGCCGGGAAGAGGCCTTGCGGCCGCATGGGGCGCGGTCGGGCCGTTTACGGTTCTGCGAGCAGGGCGCCGCCGGCGCCGGGGAGTGCGCAGCGCGGCGCCCAGATGACACACGGCCCGTGCAGATCCTGCGCGTCAGCTTGCGGTCGAGAAGTCGGCCTGGAGCTGCCTCAGTCGTTCGAGGCTCTGCGGCTGAGGCAGGGCGTCAGCGATCAGCGCCTCCATGAGGTCCCGCCGCCTGGCGCGCGCCGTCAGGCCGGTGCTGTACATGGTGTAGTCGATGGCTTCTGTGGTGAAGATCGAGCCGCCTCCTGCGAGGAGGAGGTGCCCGAGCGTTTCAGACGGCATCAATGTCGGGGAATTGAGCGGCACGATGAGCACCGTGGTGGTGTGCGTTTCAACTTGCTCAATGAGGTGCCCGATCTGGTCGGCCATGGTCGCCGCGCCGCCGACGTGCCGGCGCAGGATCGCCTCGTCGAGCAGGGCCGCGACTTGTCGACCTGGGACAGGCAGTGTCCGGTCGAGGGGTGCATCTAGTTCCGTCCAGTGCTCCGGCCAGCCAGCCTGGCGGATGGCGTGCGCGTAACCACGGGTCCGCAGGAGGGCGGGGATGGTCTGCCCTGCGGACAGCAGGTAAGAGGTGGCCGTCCGCTCGCACAGCGCGAGCCTCGATCGCCACCCCGGCAGGCAATCCACCAGCCGGTCGCGGGCAGTGGACAGCAGGTAGGCCAGGCCCTCCAAGTGCCGCATGTCCACCGCCCGACAAGCGTCCGGCCTCATGACAACTCCCGGTCAGCGTGGGTGAGAGCGTCAGCAAGCAGGCCCACGTCCCTGCTTGCTGAGCCTCGAAAACTGGATCTCTGGCGTTCTGAATGCGATGCGCTCATAGCGCGGACTGAAAAGCGGACGCCGACGGCACAGAGACGGCCGCCGTGGTGACACGGCCGACGCAGACAGGGGTCCGTCCGGCGTGCTGGGCGGCCGCGCGCTCGGCGAGCGGTACCCGACGCCTCGACGCGGGCGGAGTGAAGGAGCGGACGGCAGCGGACACAAGGGCGTCGTTCATCGGTGGTTCCTATCTCCCTGATGCAGGACGAACGGACTCGGCGCAGCGCGGCCGCCAACAGGGTGGGCCGACTGCCGTGCTGCGCCGAGGGTGATCCGTCCTCCATCCGGGCCTCGTCACGGGCACCGGCCCCAGCTCACCGGACGGAAGACGGACGTCTCTTGGGTGGTTCAGTAGTGCGTGTGCTCGTTGCCGTGTTCCTGGGCAAGGTGCGGAGCAAGGACGAAGTCGATGAATCCGCCGCGCTCCCCGAACCAGTCGAGCGTCGTCTCAAAGATGCAGTCGTCCGAGGTGATGTCGGACTGGCCGATGACGACGACTCCGTGCGCCTCGCCGCCGGACACGCGGGCGCAGAGCTGTGACCAGCCAGGGCGCTGGGTGGGATCGGGAGAGGAGTACGGGTCGCTGAATTCTCGTCCCACCCTCCAGCCACGGGTCTGAGCATGGGATCGGGCCCGGGTAAAGGAGTTGGTGGGCTCGATGCCCAGGGCGTAGAGGTCGGCGGTGACCTGCCTCCCGGCGCGTCGCGTGAGCGCCTCGTCCATGGTCATCCGGCGGAGCGGGACGAGTCGGCGCAGCGGACTCGGACGGAAGACACGCTGCTGCGCGGACCTCCATCGCCCGTCCCAGATGCTCTCGTCATCCCTCCAGTGGATGTTGTCGTACATGAGCAGCCGCCTACTGAGCGGAGCCTGCGGGCTCGTCCGGAGCCTGGGATCGCTCAGTGTCGGTATCGGTCTGGGGCTCCTCCGTTTTGGAGGCAGTCCAGTCCGGGGAGGGCGGCTCAATAGCGAACATTGCTTTCTCCTGGGGTAGTTGAGGTGTGCTCGGTGGGGAGGGAGCGTGTGCCGAGCAGTCCGGCCTGGCGGGCCCGGGTCATGAGGTGCGGACGGTTGCGCGCGTCGAGACGTTGTCGCAGCGCACGGGTCCGCTCACGAACCCAGCCCTCTCGTTTGCCCAGCTCAGACGCAATTTTTTCGTAGCAGCAGCCGAGGGACATGAGCTGGAGTACCTGTTGCTCAATCCCAGAGACGGCCACCGGCCGGCCGAGCCGGTCCGGCTCGGCAATCAGCCCGGTCTCGTACGCGCGGTGGACCAACTCCGCCGCAGCGCCGACGCCGAGCTTCTTCCGGGCCGCCCGAAGATGCGTCTTGACGGTGTACTCGGTGAGGAAGCAGCGCCTGCCGATCGAGACGGCCGATTCACCGTGCGCGATGTAGGTCACCACCTCCCGCTGACGGTCTGAAAACGTAACCTGTGCCGCCTGCGAACCCACGGCCTTCACGCCGCACCTACCGCGCGGGTCAAGTCATCGACGCAGGCCAGTCGGACGCCGCGGCGCAGACACGACTGCCGGAGCTCCCAATGGGCCTCTCTGCGCGCCCCGGGCGGGACGCGGAGGCCTGGCGTCGGGATCAGTTCATCGAGCGTGACCAGGACGAGAATCTGGATGCTGCGCGCGGACACCAGACGCTCGATCCGGCGCCAGCCCGGCCGATCCTCCAGCGACCAAGCCCTCAGGCCCTTGTCGTGGTGGTAGTGGTCGAGGCGGCCGCCGAGCAGCGCGGCAGCGCCTTGGAGCTGGCTCTGTACCGTGCGCGGATCGCCGCGCTCAGGCAGGCAGGTATAGGCCGCTGCGGCGGCGGTACCTGTCACCGGCACGGGCGGGCAGTGTTCGCGGAGCTCGCGCACCACTGCCTCCAGGCCGCCGATGAAGAGGTGGGTCGGACACTCGGCCTTACGCGGCTGCATGATCAACCAAGAGTGTGCCGTCTCCACCGCCCGACACGCGCTGTGCGACTCCGGTGCCGGCCCGATGAGACCGAGCAGCCGACGGATCTCCGTGCGCAGATCCTCGACCTGCTCCGGCGGCAGTCGATGGGAACGCAGCCCCTGGACAAGCCGCACGATCGTGTCCGTCTCGCTGGAGAAACCTCCGGGTAAGGGCGTGTCCTGTCCGTACCGGCTCACCGTGTCCCCTCCTGCATCACTGCGAAGAAGGCCCACGTCCACTCGCCCGGCGCGCCACGTCGGCCGCACACCGTTTTCGGCTCCGCTCGCTTCGATGACCCTTTGCTGATTCATCGGCTGCCCCTCGCCACTCAGGACCTGCCGCGAGTCCATCGGCAGGCACCGCTCAGTGGTACTGGGCGGCAAATCGAGATTGCCGCAGATGAGTTGGCCCGACAAAGGACACGTGGGTTACCCAACTTGGGTAACATCCAACGGAGTTGTCGGCCTGCTCGCGGCGTCCGCTCGCCAGGGAGGACCATTGGGCAAGCGCCCTGAACCTCAGGAATTACCTGCTGCGCTCTTGCAAGATCCCGTGATGTTGCAGGCCTGCCAGCAACGAGACTTCGCCACGATCTTCAGCATCGTCCGGCGAGCAGGCATCTACCCGTCACGGATCGCAGCCTTGTGCGGAATGACTCCCAGCAGGGTGGGCGAGATCGTCTCGGGGCAACGACGCCTCGCTCACATTGATGTCATCGAGAGAGTGTCGGACGGGCTCAGAATCCCCGGTGCGCTCCTAGGACTCGCGCAGCGCCCTTGGGAGGTACCCCCACACACCGGAGTGCCGGATCCCGAACCCGTCCGCCAAACCACCCCAACGCCTCCCAGGCGCGATCTAGACAGCGTGCTCCAGCAGGTCGAGGAGACGCGGCCTTCCCGCTCCACCGTTGCGGCCCTCAAGTCGACCGTTCAGGACTTCTGGCGGCGCGATGACGAAAGCGGAGGATCATCACTACGTCCGGCTATCGTTGGCCAGTTGCGTTACGCACAGGGGTTGATCCGGAACGCTCCACCCGGGGTGGTCGGTGACCTACGAACCCTGTCAGCAGAGCTTGCCCGTCTGGCCGGCTGGGCACATTTCGACGCCCGCCAATACAGCCTGGCCCAGATGTACTTCACCCAGGCTCTCGACCTGGCTGGCGACAACGGTGATCGCCAGTTCCTTGCGAACGTTTTGTCGTCCATGAGCCTTCAGGCCACATACGAAGACGACCCGCTGGAGGCTGTACGACTCGCCAGCGCAGCACAGGACGCTGTGAGGGACACAACACAGAGCTCGCGCATCATGTCGATGCTGCACATAAGAGAGGCATTCGCGCACGCCACTCTTCACGACTCGACCTCCTGCCATCGCGCAATCAGCAAAGCGCACACTCACTTCGACAGGTCGCAAGATGATGAGTCGCTGCCTGAATGGATTAGATATTTCGACGAGACAAAGCTGACCGTCGACACTGGCATCGCCCTCGCCCAACTAGGGAACTACCAGCGGGCTGTCCCCTTGATCGCGGAAGGGCTACGCCGGGAGAATCACGAACAGCGGCGTGGAAGAGCTTTCCACGCCGTCTGGTTGGCCACTGCCCAGCTCCGCACCGGTGCCCTGGCCGAAGCCTGCACCAGTGCGGGGCTCGCCCTGGACCTCACGAGCACTGTCGACTCGCCGCGAGTGACGCGCCACTTGGCGGACTTTCACCGACAGCTCGCTCCACACGCCCGCCAAGCGGCCGTTGTCGGCTTCGAGGCCAAGTTCAGGTCAGCCATAAGTTAGTGGCGCGTCGCATCGTCCATCAGCAGGTACAGCACACCGATGAGAGAACCGCTGCTCACGATCTCGCGACGGTCGATCATTCCCCGGATCTCCGAAAGGGGAATCCACTCAATTCGGTCGGCCTCGTTCACTTCGGTCGGCGGTCCCGCATACTCGGAAGCTTCTGCCCGGAAGACGAAGTGCTCCGAATCTGTGATGCCGTTGGCAGGCTGCCCGTAGACGAGAGGCTTGACGCTCTTGACCCGCCATCCCGTCTCCTCCTCGACCTCTCGCACCGCAGCTTGCTCTGGAGACTCATCCGCTTCGATCAACCCCATGGGCAGCTCCCAGGCCCAAGAGTCGGTGATGAACCGGTGCCGCCACATCATCAGCACCCGGTTCTGCTCGTCCATGACCGCAGCGACCGCCAGGTGGCGCATACGCACGACGTGGTGCTCCCAGCGTCGCCCATCTGGTTGCTGCACATCGACCAGCCACAGGTTCACCCACGGGTTCTCGTAGATCGGCCGTTCACCGTGGACGTGCCACTGCATCTACCCATCCCCTCTCGGTTACTGCCCCCAGCATCTCAGTTCCGTTCCGCTGCAAGGAACTTAGAGCGCCGATCCGCTAGGTATGAGGTCTGGCCGGGGACCAAACGCTCGCCTGCATCGTGGATGGCTGATCGGCCACTCGGCCGCTTCCTCGACAGTCCGTAGCGTGCGCGCTGCCTTGTCCGGGTCCTGATGCGAGGTCCATCCGCAGTCGAACCCGTCGAAGACCTCAACAATGCCGACGCCGGCCTCACGGGCCTGGTTCAAGGTTCCGGCGTTGTAGGCGACCGCACTCTTCGTGAGGGTCGCCGCCTCAGCCCACGCCCTCACCGGTATGCGGGCACCGTTGCGATAGACGACGTAGGCGAGTTGATGCTCAGCCGTCAGGCGGTCGGCAAGGTTCTTGGCGGCCTGCTTCGCCGTCATGTTCCCGGTGGTGAGCAGCGGCACTTCTCGGCGGGCTGTATCACGGGCCGCGCGGTAGAACTTGCTGGCCATCCGTTCGGCTTCTTCGGAGCGGCGCAGGAAGTCGGCGTAGCTGTCGGCGGCCAGGGCTTGGAGCGCATCGCGGTGGATCATGGACCAGGTGAACGAGGTGCCGAGGGTGTCGGCTGCGGCCTGGGCGCCGTTCGCGTAGAGGTGGGGAAGCTGGATCTGGACGAATGACTGCGCTTCCTCATCGACGCGCCTGCGGAACTCGCGGATGGCTTGCTTGAACTCTTCCAACGCGGCCAGCACGTGCGGCCGTCGTGCGTTCCCCGCGAGAGCGATGATCGCCGCCCGCTGTCCGTCGGCAAGCCGTTTCCACGCCTCGTCGAGAACGGCCGCGACTCTGCGGGCGATCTCGTCGGGGTCACCCGGAACCAAGGGCGGCCACGCGTACGGCATGGCCGCTCACCGGGTCCGGTGGGCGTGGATGATCGGCGCCGTCACCAGGTCAACGCCTGGCTCCCCCGAGACCGGATCGTCCGGGGCAACGAGTTCTTCGATCGTTGCAAGCTGGCGTTCCAGGCCGGCGAGATTGTTGCTCTGGTCGAGAGTGACCACCCCGTCGACGGTCAGGCGCAGCGGTTCGGCCAGAAGCTTGGAACGCCGCTCGGCCAAGACCTCGCCGACCACGGCCCGTGCGGTGCCGAGCCGCGCGTAGCGCCGCGTGAGGTCGGCTTGATCGGTGGTGACGCCGAGCTGGGCCAACAGCCAGGGCATGACGAGAGGATCCATCAGCTACCTCCTCCGTCCGAGGAAAGCCCGCCCGCTTCCCTCGCGGGACAGCGGACGGGTCTCTCGGCTCTCAGTGGTGAATAGTCCAGCGGCAGACGGCGCGGGCTCCCGATTCGCCGCTGCGGTCAGCGGCCCGGTCGGTGGAGCGCCTACGCATCGCTGTCGCCCACCACCGCCGTCTTGCGCCTGCGCCGAGAAGCAGGCGCAGGCGCCTCCGATTCGGGCTCGGGCTCGGGCTCGGAGACAGGCTCCGGTGTCCCGGTGAACCCGAAGGGAGTCTCCACCGCCTCCTGCACAGGCTCTCCCTGACTGGCGGCAAGACTGCCGTCCTCCCAGGCATCAGGGTTGGTGATCTGCGCAGCTACTTCCGGCGCCGGTTCGTCACCGGGCTCCAGCAGGATCCACTCCCGGGTGGCGGGGTGCTGGACATGGACCGCGGTCGAAAGGCGTGCCATCAGATCACCTTCGCCACGATGTGCGCGTCGGGCGTGTGCAGCACGGGCATACCGACGGCGGCTCCCTTGGTCCAGATCTGGACCGGGTCGTCCTGGGCACCGCGGGTGATGATGATGCCCGGCCGGTCCTCCCTGGTGATCTCCGGGTTGGTGCCACGCGACAGGGCCAGTCCTTCGGCGGTCACGCCGAAGATGGTCTGCCCCCACTTCGTGCGGTCCGGGGGAAGCATGATCCACCGGTCTTCCGGAAGCACCTTGGTCTGCACACCGTCGACGCGGACCTGCCCCTTGTAGAAGGTGATCGGGGGCAGCTCGTAGTTGTCGCGGACCACGTTGATCTGCTGCGGGGTCAGCGTGGACGTCGGCGTGTTCGAGGGGTTCACCGAGCCGTAGTAGGCCGCCCGGTAGGCGGCGTTGGCGGCAAGGAAGCTGAACGCCTTCCGGCTGGTGACCACCAGCTCGGGGTAGGGCGCGCCACGGTCATCCAGGTACTGGATCCACGCCAGCTCGTCGCGGATCGGGTCGGAGGTGGGGTCCGACCACAGCTTCGGCACGGTGGGCAGGTTGCCCGCAGGGACGCCCCAGTCGACCTCGATGGTGAGCCCGTTCTCGGCAACGAGCGAGAACTTGCCGTCCACCAGGACATCGCCCCAGGCGAGTTCGACGCGGGAGCGAAGGGCCTCGACGTGGCGCTCGGCGTCGTCGTACAGCAGCTCGATCAGCCGGTCCTCGTCGGCCCCGCGGGAGGTTTCCAGGAGGATCTGTTCCTGCTCGCCGACGAGAAGCTTCTGGCCCAGCGGTGGCAGCATGCCCTCGCGGGTGGTCTGCCACGCCTCACGGGAAGCGAACGGCACGGAGGCGTCGAATGCGCGGTACTTCGCCGCATTCACGTAGCGCCCGTTGTCCTTGACCCGCCACTTCACCTCGTCCTGGACCAGCGTCGGGATGATCCCGCCCTCCTTGGTCAGCAGGTGGTCGGCACGGGACGGGATGGCGCGCGCGAACGTCGTCAGGTCACGAGCCGCGACGTTCTTGATCAGGTCCTGAATGGTCATCGTCGGCTGCCTCTCACACGTACCGGATCTGCGGGCCGGTCACCGACGGGGTGACCTTGGTGGGGTCGATGCCGCCGGGGACCTTCGCGGCGATGACGACGCCGTGCCACAGCAGAGCGGCTGGCACCTTCGTGGCGGCCGGCGCGAACAGGGTCTCGGCGAAGACGTGCCCGGCGAGGGTCTGGCGGCCGTCGGTCGCTGCCGGGTCGAACGCCCCGTACAGGCCGGAGGCGGTGATCTTGCCGACGGGAACGCCGGACAGGACGCGGCTGTAGGGCTGGGTCGTGTCGGTCGACGCGGCGTAGTGCGTCCCGGCGGTGAGCTTGGAGACGTCGAGGGTGATGGTCTCCGTGGAGTTGGTGCCATGCAGGCTGGCGAGCCAGGCTCGGTCAGCGGTGTACGTCATCGACGTGACGATGGGCTGGAGTGTCACAGCCGTCCTCCGTGGACGTGAAGCGAGTCGGATCGCACGCTCACCAGGCGGTGGCGTCGTCCACGGAGGAGATGGGGCGTGGTCCCCGATCCGGCCTGCCCGCCGGTGGGTTGAGCAGTGAATCAGTCGATGACGAAGCCCCGGCGCCGCGCCATCTCCAGACCGGCCGCACCGGGCTTCGGCGGAATCCCGACGCGTGACGGAGGGCCGCCGGCGGGAGACCCTCCCGGCGCAGGCGGCACCGTGCCGAGGGACTGGCCGAACAGCTCGGGCCTGCGCTCCTTCAGCTGCTCGGCCGCCGACATCACCGTGCCCTCGTCGGCATCCGCCTGATCCGTCAAGGCCCGGTTGATGAGCAGCTCCGCGTCGGCCAGGTCCTCGCCGGATGCGCCGAGTTCAGCGAGCACAGAGCGCCGGATCGCAGCTCGTTCACGCACCACGGCCTGCGCCTCAAGAGCCTGGGCCGCCCGCAGCTTCTCCTCGGCGGCCTGTTCGCGCCGCTCGACCTCCGAGAGCGCGGCCTGCTCGGCTTCCCGCTTGGCATTGACGAAGTCAGCGAGCGCCTCAGAGTTCTCGAAGCCGAGATCACCGAGCAGCTTCTTCACTGCGGTCCGGCCGCCCTGGGTCTTCTCGCGGGCCAGCAGCCGCGACAGGTCCTCCTGCGTCACGCCGGTCTGTGGAGCCCCGTCGTCCACGGGATTGTTTGAGCCGTCATCAGGCGAGGCCCCGAGCATCGGAAAGATCGGCCGCCCGTCCCGTCGGTAGCCAACCGGTACCAGCGGGTGAGGAAGCGAAGGGCGCGTCATATGTAAACCATCCACAGGTCTCCAGCGCCCCCGCACCGATGATCAGCCTAACCGTTCCGTTGGAGCGAGGAATTCGGTGACGGAGTGCGCATCGGCCTCGCGCCGGTGCGCCAGGCTCATAACGGCCACCTCCGATTGTCAGTAACCGTCGCACGGGTCATCACGCGGAAACGCGGAGCGGGGCTTTCGGGGGCATGGGGGCTCACCTCCAGCCCATTAGGTTCGTTTCGCGCCATGCTGTCGAGTACCAGCCATTTAGCCACGTGTTTCCGTTTGATAACGCTGTGCACTGCGAGGCTGTGACCGGGTCGGCGTCGCGCTGATCCGGAAGGGACATACATGCCCGAGAACGCACCCAACTCAAAAGGCCCGGCACCGGCGCAGTACCAGCCCGCAGCAACCCAAGCCGACCCCGTGCGCGTGCCCCTGTCGGACGTCAAAGCCGAAGACATCACCCCGCTGGCCATCGAATACCGCGATGGGAAGCCAGTGATCGTGGTTACCAACGGAACCGTCCTCCCCGCAGGTCTTGCCGCCGTGGGCCAGGATGGGAAGACGCTCGCCGTCTACACCGCAGGCCAGGCAACTTCCAAGGCGAGGGAAGAGCTCAATTTTGGGTGGCAGGTCAACGTTTGGGGAGTGGGCGACAACTCGTGGACCTACGACCCGATGAGGCCCCCTCGCGACAGGTAGCCAAGAAAGGGCCGCCATCTCACTAAGGCCACTCGGGTTCGTGTCGCGGTGACCGAACCCGAGCCCCATCGTTTCCACGGCATGCTCCCGCGCCGCACCGTCACCGCGCTCGCCGTAGCCGCAGCAACCATCGGGACCGGGCTCGCAGCAGCGGCCCCCGCGGCAGCGGGAGGAATCATCGTCGTCGCGTCCCCGTCGCACGACAATTCATGCTTCAACACCGACGCTGCGCAGAGCCGCGATGCCACAAGGAACGGCAGTGCAGCCGCAGCAGGGTTGCTAGCCGCACTCCCCATCGAAACCCCGCTCAATCACTGCGACGGGGCAGACCTGCCCGGTAGTCGCGGCCCCATCAACGTGGAAGACGTGAACCAGAACAATGCGGCTGGTGAGGGCAGCGCGGACGCACAGTATTAGAGCTCTCCTGCCGCCCCGAACTCCGTGCGCGTCCTCGGCCCATGGCGGCCGCGACACAGCGCCTGAACGTTGCTGTCTATGTCCTTTCCACCGAGGGACAGCGGGCGCACACGTCCACCGCGGGGAAGTCCCCTAGGCACTAGTCGCACCATGCGTTGCCCGGCTCCTGCACTCGCCGAGACAGCCGTGCCGCAGCATCACCACCGGTTCACCCGGCGCTGTCCCCGTGCCTGCCGAGAGCCGACGGAGCCCTCTGGGCCTGAACGCTTTGCGAGGAGGGCACCAAGGGTGCAGGCGGGATCTCCGGGCCAGCAGCTGGGAGACCGAGGAATTTGCGGACCGCGGCATTGTCCCCGGTGGCGTCCGCAAGGCGTGCGGCTGCTTCGAAGGCGCGTTGCTGGATGCGCTCGATCTCCTGCTGGGCGTCCTCAATGGGGTACCCGACGTCGATCAGCATGCGGATACCGGTCTCCACGGACAGGACTCCGGCACCGACGCCCTTGACCACTTCGTCGAGCACTGCGGCCCTGTCGGTCGGGGTGTGCGGGCCCCACATCAGCCGTGCGGGTAGCGACTCCCCCGCGGGCCAGCCTTCGGCCTGTCCGGCCTGATGGAGGCGTTGCACCATGCGGAGCAGGACCGCGTATTTGTGGGTGCGGGCCAGCCGCATGGCGGCGACAAGTGAGTCCAGTGGGCCGAGGGCGAGTTGGAGGGCGTAGCCGGAGGGCAGGGCTGTTGGGTCGAGGGTGCCGAGGCCGGCGGCGGTGAGACGGGAGTTCGCGGCGATGCGGTCGAGGAGGTGGTCGACGCGGGCGCGGAGTTCGGCGAGCTGGGCGGAGGTGTCGAGGGCGTCCATGCGGCCGTTGTCGTTGAGCTGCCATACCGTCCCGGCCCGGACTTTGACGGGGAGGGGTTGGCCGGTGGCGCGGTCGATGGGGAGGCGTGCTCCGGCGAGGCCGATGATCGGGGATCCGGTGGTGGCGCTGGCGCCGGAGCTGTCGGTGTCGGTGGCCGAGAGTTCGTCGAGGGCCTGGAGGACGGTGGCGATGGTGGGCTTGCCCCAGTGGTCGCCGCTCGTCGGGATGCTGTTGGTGATGTGGACGACGGGAAGGAAGTCGGCCATCAAGTCGAGCCGGTCAAGGACTTCGCCGTCGGCACGAACTCGGTAGGTGGCTTTGTGGAGCGGCAGGTCGTAGAGGATGTCGCTGCGGTTGAGGTCGTCCAGCTCCCATTCGGCGTCGGTGAGGTAGCACGTCCAGGGTGTCGGTTTGCCGGGCGCCCACGGGTAGGTGCGGGTGATGGCCCCGGTGTCGGGATGAAGAGTGTCGCCCGGGATGAGGATCGGTTCGCCGGTGTCGGTGTAGAGGTATTCGCGGGCTGCGGCTCCGTCCTTGGCCTCGCCGCGGCGGCTCGCGGGGCCGATGGGCGCGAGTTCGTAGGTGATGCGCCGTAGCCGTGCCTTCAGTCCGCGCCGTTCGTCCTCGGGGATGTCCCAGGCGAGGTGTACGCGCAGCGGGAAGTCGGCACCGTTGTGTTCGCCGTCTTCCGACCACTCCGGGAAGAACAGGCCTGGGTCCCAAGTCCGCAGCAGGACACGGCCTTTCGTCGGATCCCAGGCGAGGGTGTAGACGGCGTCGCCCAGCAGGATCGCGGTGCGCTCGGCCTGCTGCACGCGTAGTGGGAGGAGTTCCTTCTCCGCCCAGGACCGCAGCCTGTCCTGTACTGCCAGCGCCATGGTGGCTTCGGCGGTGGGTTCGTCGTCGGCATGCTCCGCACCCGCCACCGTGATGGTCTGGTCCGCGCCCAGGAGGTAGCCAAGGGCGGTGTCGACGAGCTTGGAAGGGTCACCGAGTTCCCGGCGTTCGGTGCCGTCCTTGTCGTCACCGGTCACCTCGGCGACCTGCCCGGCCTGGTTGGAGTCGTAGGCGGCCAGCAGCCGGTACGCGGCGAGTCGACGGAGATCCTCGTCCGGCACCCACGACGACGTCAGCTCTGCCCAGGCGTTACGGCCAGGCCGGCGCGGGTCGGCCATGGCTGGCTTGTAGTCCAGCCAGCTCCATACGTCAGTGATCAGTGCGCGCAGGCCCACAATGCCCCTCCAGGCAGTCGGCCCCGCGCCGCAAGATCAGGTTACGGCGTTGCGCTCACACCGGTCGCTTCGGCCACCGCCTGCTCGTAACCGGGAGTGCCCGGCGTCGGGAACTCGGAGCACGCCGCGACGAAGCTCGCCTGATCCCCCAGCGTCTTCTCCTGCTGCCCGAGCTCGCTCCACCGCGTGGCGCACTCGTCCTTGCTCGGCGCCGAGTGGGTGGGCGCAGCGCCTTGCCGCAGCTTCTGGCGCTGAAGCGACAGCCCCTCCTTCCGGCCGAGCTGATACACCTCCCGAACCCGAGACAGATTCGCGGCCTTCTGCCCCTCGACCCCCAGAGTGCTCCTCGTCTCAGAGCAACCGCTTATGGCCCCCAACGCAAGCAACCCGATGGCGACAAAAGCGAGCCAACTTCCCCTAGTTGTCACAGCGTTGACGCTATCAGCAGCGCGGCAACAGCCTCCCGCCAGGAGAGTCCCCGCAGCACTCATCCACAGATCAGGGAAAGCGGCATCACAGCAGGCAGCCAATGGCTAGGGTCGTGGGCGGACGGCTACAACTGCCCCGCCTTGCCCGCTCGTTCACATGTTCGTGTACGAGCTCCTACAGCTCTTGACTGTGGAGGGAGGGCGAGATGGGGAAGCATGGATCTTCGAGGAATCGGCGGCGCCTTACTGGCCGCCAAGCATGGCTTCTCATCCAGATCATGATCTGGATGTGCAGTCACCTCGGCGACCAGTAGGCCGCACCTGTGGGCATCGGCCGTCAGCGACGGCAACGCATTCGGCGGCCGGTGCTCACTCAACAAAAGGGCTGGAGGGGTGCCCCTCCAACCCTGACGATAGCGGTACGACGCAGGACTGGCGACTGGTTCCCAACATGTGTCCAACAGTTCAACTGTTGATCGGCACAGGGCGTCGCGCGCCCCCCTCCCACTGTGCTGGCCCGCCGAGCCGGCTGAGCACACCTCAAGTTGAAGGGTGCTAGGCCAGCATCACCTACTAGTGACTAGTAGGTCCTGGGAACGTTCCCAGGATGGCGGCTTGACTGTCGGGGAGACGGCGAGCTCTCGGACCTGACGCGGGGGGCCGTTTACTCTTCGGGCAGTTTCTCAGGAGCACCCCCAGGCCGGTCACCGGTACAGCACCTACCGATATCGGTAGGTGCCCAGGGCGTTCGAGCGCGAGTGGTCTAGTCCAAATTCGTTTCAACGGCGTCCGTCGAAGCGGCCGTCATCAACTTCGCCAGGCAGGGTATCGAGTTGATCGGGGTCAGCAAGCTCTGTCAGTCCATGTACTGCGGCGTCCATGCGGTCGGGGCTGTCCGTACCTTCGACCCACGTGGCCATCTGGTCTTCCAGGTCGGTGTAGTCGCCCACGTGATGGACGAGCTGTTGTTCGTAGAGCTGGGCGACGGGGGCGGCACGCAGCCGCTTACCAACCTTCGCGGTGACTTCCAGGATCATGGGCATGAGGAGCCCCTGTGTCACCCCTTCTCTGCGTAGTTGCTCCCAGGCCTGGGTGACGATCTGGCGGGCCATGTCGCCGCCGTAGTTCTTCTCGACGACGATCGCGTCTGCCTTCAGCTCCAGGGCGAGGCGGCATGCAGCCAGGCCCCAGTCGTTGGCTCCCATGGAGCCCGAGCGGTCAGCCAGGACGTACAGGTGGCGGTCGAAGTCGCGGCCCAGGCCGACGATCCCGGTCTCGTCACCGACCGTGGACTCTCCGCCCGCGGGGTCGACGGCTACGACGATGCGCGCCATGTCGACGCCCGAGAACTGAACGGCGTTGATTCTGGCTGTGTCGATCCATTCGCGCTTCCACACGCCGCCCTCGGGGGGCCGAGGCTTCTGCATGTAGAGGGCGCCCCAGACTCGTTCCCCGACACGCTTGCGGGTTCGGGCGTGGTGGGCGGCGTCGAATCGCTGTGGCCACAGAGCCTCACCGGGTGCTCGTCCCAGGGGATCGTCTGGGCTGTCTGCGAGGGCGGGAAGGTCGATGACGCGCCATTCATCGCGCTCGGTGGCGAGGATCCGGCCAGCGAGGTCATCCTCGTGCCAGCGGGTTTGGATCAGACAGATGGCGCCGGCGGGTTCGAGGCGGGTCTGGATGACGGAGGTCCACCAGTCCCAGGCGCGTTTGCGCATGGTCGGCGAGTCGGCGTCCGCCATGTCCTTGACTGGGTCGTCGACGATGGCGATGTGCGCGCCTCGTCCGGTGAGGCCGCCGACGAGGCCGGCGGCGAGCAGACCGCCTTCACCGCCGACGATGTCGAATCGATTGGCGGCCTGGCTGCCCGGCTTGAGATGCATGCCGAGGTCGTCGCCCCAGGTGTGGATGGCGTCCCTGATCCATCGACCGTGGTCGTCGGCCAGGTCGGCAGAGTAGGAGGCGATCATCATGCGGTGGCCGGGATTGCGCCGGAGGTACCAGAGCGGTGCCCACCGTGAGGCTCTGCGGCTTTTGCCGTGCCGCGGGGGCATGGTGAGCATGACGCGGTCGCACCGGCCTTCGGCCATGTCGATGAACGCTTGGTCGATCAGGTCGAGGTGCGGCGCCTGCATCTCCCGCCCGCCGGTGAGGACGGCGGCGAGGGCTCCCGGCGAGCGGTCCATGGCCAACTGCCGTTCCGCTCGTGCCAGCTCGGCTCGCAACGTTGGGGAAGCGGAGCGAGCGATGGCGCGGCGTTGGGCCGGCGGGAGCGTCTTGTAGTGGGCTACGGCGCTCGCGTTGTCGCGGGGCCTCACTCGGTGTCCGGGTCGGTGAGGGCGATCAGTGCGTCGAGTTCGTCGGCGGTGACATTCTCGATCTGTACTGGCCCGCCGTCGGGGCCGGACAGCTCAGCGCGGGCGGGCATGTCTAGGCCGAGGAGCCGGGCGCGGCGTTCCATGATCCGCAGGGTTCGGTCGATGGCCGCGAGGTCCTGGTCCCGGACCGCTTTCTTGTACGCCACGAAGAACAGCCGGTCGAGCCGGTCGGCCTCCAGCGCGCGCAGCTCGTCGACGTCGTCGTTCAGCTCGGCGCGGCGGTCGGCGAGTGCCGCCCGTACGTCCCGGCAGGCGGCGTGGATCAGGGCCTCGTCGGTGGGCGGGTCCTGGTTCTTGCGGTACCGCTCGATGCCATAGCCCTGGGGGTAGGCGATGCCGTCGGAGTTGGCTGCCGGGTCGGCGGCGAGCTTGCGCGCGATGGTCAGCCAGTCGACGCCGGCGAGGCGTAGGTCGATAGCGTCCGAGCGGCGGCGGGCGATGGCCGCACGCGCGGCTTTGTCGGGGCGTCCCACGGCGGGGTTCCTCTACAGCTCGGGTGCGCCCCCGCGCCCGGGTCCATGATCGCACCGTCGACGGAATCGGCGGCCCGCTACGTCACCTGTTCCGCAGACAGGGACTCTGCGCCCCACTAGCATGTCGGCTGGAAGTCCGGGCAGTGCCCCCACAGTTGAGGGCGCGCAGTCCCGGGTGCTCCGAAAGTCCGGGCGGATCCAGCGACCTGCCCGACGCTACGGTGCACGGACAGGAGCGAACCACTTTCGACACATGCTCTGAAACCCAGAAAGGTCCTGAGTTTCTATCGCTGGTACGGAACTCAGTTCAGCCACGAGTTGTGGCCGAGCTGAGTATGCGTGCCCGCGTTCAGTTCGGCCCTGTATAGAAAGGGACCGAACGGTGGACTCCTCTGCGGTTCTTTGGATTCTTGCTTGGTCGGGCGTGATCTCGGTTTTGATCTTTGTCCTGACTGGAATCCTGGGGCAGATCATCCCCTTGATCAGGGCATGGCGCGAGCTGCGCAGCACTCTTCGGGAAGACAGCGAGCGGAACTGTTCGGCAGGCGGCGGGACGCCGCCTGCGCAGGAGGGTGTAGGTGCGCCGACCGCCGACCTGGTGCAGTGCGAACCTGCTCGATCAGCGATCGGCGTGGAGCGGCGTGGCGAGGCGGATTCGGCCGCGCCAGCGCCGCCGTCACATCAGTGACATTTGCTCGCCCTCACCTGGCTTCCTGGGCGGGATGAAATCCGGCGGCGCATCCGGCGCATTGCGGTGAGCCCGCAGCCACCAAGCGAACTGGTAGTTCCGGCAGGTGCGGTAGCGCACAGAGTTCCGGCGCGGTTCCGTTCGCGGGATGTTGTGCTCGCCCCATCCGGTAATGGGGCGAGCATTGTCGAGGTGGACGATGAGGCCGGGCACGAGGGCAGGGCCTTCCCACTCGTCGCCCGGGGCGCCCTCGAATGCCAGGTGGGCGTTCTGGCTCCAGTTCCATGGGTTGGGCAGGGCGCACAGGTACCAGGCCAGCGGAGGGTTGTCCTGCGGGAGTTCGAGGGTCTGGTGCCGTCGGCGAGCGTCGACGCGGGGACGGTCGGGCTGGCCAAAGCTGCGCAGGCAGTGCTGGTCGAGGGCGACGTGCCGAACGCCGGCCAGCCACATGATGTGATACCGACTTCGCGATTCAATTCTGATCTGTATTCGCTGCGACATGCGCTCCCCAACGGCTTCTCTAATTGGCGAGAGATTCGTTTCTCTCTACTACCAATTTTATCAAATTTCCCACCAATTCCAGATGCCTGTCGTGTCGAAAACCGTTCGGGTAGGGCATGTTGAATTCTTCTTCGAAAGCCTTCTCGTATTCCTCTTTTGGTAGCGCGATGGGGCGGCGGCACGTTGCCTTGAGGTTGGACCCGCTGAGGTCGGTTACCTTCACGTCTTTGAAGTAGCGTCGGAGCATGGGTTCCAGCGTTTCCGGCGTGTGGAAACGCAGCTTCTGCCACTTCCCCTTGACGAAGTTCATTTCCACGTTGTCGTCGTCGAGAAAGCTCATCTTCGTGGTCGCGGTTTGCGAGGTGACGCGTTTGGCCTGCTCATCTCGCAGTTCGCGAGCGAGGCTTCGCGTCCCGAGGCACACGACTCCGTCGGCCGCGCACAGGGCGTTGACGGTGGTCATCACCCAGTGCTGGTAGTCGAGGGAGGTGGTGGCGTTGATGACGGAGTCCAGGACTACGACGTCGTAGAGACCGTTGGCCCGAATGTCCGTGGCAATGTCGCGGATCATGCCGACGACGGCCCGGATGTCGACGGCGTACGAGCCGTCCCGGCACCGGTAGGGCTCGTAGTCATGGATGGTGAAGCCCTTGGCGCGCAGGTGCTTGGCGTAGTCGCCGTACCCGGCGCCGAAGTCCACGACTCGCTGTGTGGGCTTGAGCCAGGGCGTGACGAGCTGGTCCCAGGTCTCGGAGCCGTAGGCGAGCTTTCCGGCCTTGGCCTTGGAGGAGAACTTACGCAGCCGCTTGGGTTGGACGATGTGCTGATTCCAGACCGGGGCCTTGTCCTCGATGGCGCTCCAGTCGTAGACGCCGTATTCCCCGGTCAGGTCGGCGTGGAGCTGAGCGGCGTCGGCTGAGGACACGGTCCAGGCGAGGAGGTCGAAGCGCGAGAACGAGGCGACGGCGGCGTACTCGGCGTTGAGGACGATGCGCCCTTGGTCGTCGATGACGACGCTGCCCCACGGGCCGTGGCCGGCGGTCATGTGGCCGATGGCGTTGATGAAGCTGAGGTTCTTCCGTTCGGCCACGCGGATGGACTGCCACGGAATCCAGGACCACGAGCCGATCTCGCCGGGTTCGGCGTAGACGACGCTGGCCTCGGTCTCGACCCGGTTGTGCAGGAGGTTGAATTGGATCTCGTCCTGGAGCCGGACCTTTGTTCCGAGCATCACCGCGGGCGTGTGGGTCAGTCCGATGGCCTGGAGGCCTTTGGTCCTCTGGTGGCCCGCGACCAGCGTGCCGTCCGCGTTGAGGATGACCGGCTTGACGACGCCGTGGCGGCGGAGTGATGCCTGGAGCCGCACGAAGGCAGTTTCGCTGAGGCGGCGCGGGTTGTAGTCGGCGGGGCGCAGTTGGTCGAGCGGGTACGACTCGTGGAAGGTGGTGGTGGGTGCCTTGCTCATGCCGCGTCGCCCTCCTGGTGGGCTTCCTGGAGGACGTGCCAGCCGAACCCGAGGTCGCTGTTGGTGTCGTCTACGAACTTCGTGTAGATGGCGTTGAGGGCTTCGACCTCCTCGGAGGTGATGCGTACGCGCTTGGACTCCCATTGGAGGTAGCCCCACTGGAGGTAGTCCACGGTGGCCGCTGCTCCGGTGCCCGCTCCGTCGGAGGTCAGCTCCAGCGTCTCGGGCAGCGACGTGTCATCCAGGAGCCGGTCGACGCTCTCGCGGTCGTAGCCGGTGCCGACGAGATCCGGGATCTCGGAGAGGACTTCGGCGAGCAGGGCGGTGTCGTATCCCGCGAGGTCGTTGGTCCGGTTGTCGACGATGACGATGCGGGCCGCCGCGTCGTCATCAACGTCGATCCAGGTGGCCGCGATGTGTTCCCAGCCGAGCTGCTGGGCTGCGGCCACGGTGTGGTTGCCTGCCAGGATCTCGTTGGGCCGCCCCGTGTGGGTGCCCACGTTGACCACAACGGGCCGGTACTGGCCGTTGATCGTCAGCGACTCGGCGATGGCTGGGAGGTCGCCGGTGCGGGGGTTGCGGTGGTACGGGGTCAGTCCGCCGATGGGGACGGCGAGCGGCAGGAGCTGTTCGGGGATGTTGGCGAGCGCGGTCACGGGCGTCCCTTGTGTAGGCCGTTCCCCGCGCCCTACGCACGCCAACACTAGAGGATCGCGGGTGTGTTCGGCCTGGTCTCAAGAGCCGGCGGGCCTCTGTGGGGATTCGTTCTCCGCGAGCCGGGGAGTTTCTGAGGGCGCCTCCGCGTGGGTGCGGTAGTGCGTGAGTTCCGCTCGGATGCGGTCGAGTTGGTCGTCGTTGATGTTGCTGGCGGTGAGCTGGTCGATGTCGACGGGCTCACCGCCAGGGCGCTGCGCGATGCTCATGTCGCCTGACGCTAGCGGTTGTTGCAGCGGCAGATACCGGAGGGCAGGCACCAGGAGTCGCAGGCCTTGCACCACACCGCTCCTGCTATGGGCGGGATGCGTTCGCTGTCGTCTCGTCCTGTGGGGTTGTGCTCGTTCATGCGCTGGCCTTCTTCGGGGGGCGTACGTATAGGGCTTCGACGAGTTCTGCGTAATGCTTCGCGGCGTCCGGATCTGGTGTGGAGTTCTGTACCGCGTGTCGGCCTCGGCCTGTTCTTGCTGGACTAGGTCGTGTGAGCTCGGACAGCAGGTCCGGGAGTGGCCCGTACCGTTCGCGGAGCAGCTGGACGTAGAGGGTGGGGTCTGCGGCGTTGTCACCTGAGTACTGGGCGGGCATGTCGCTCCTGGTTGCACGGGGACCCGCTCCCGGGTGTATCGGGAGCGGGTCCGGTCGTGGTTGTGGATCGTGGCGGCGCTTGTTGGCTTCGCTTCGGTGCGAGCCGGTGTCTGGCGGGTAGGGCGCGGGGGATTGGCCACCCGCCAGACACCGAAGGCGCCGCATGCCACGGCTCGTTGGGAGGTGCGGTTACTCGGCTGTGGCCGCCCCTTCCAACAAAATAGACCGTACCACTGACTAGTGTTGGGATCTATTTAGCTCGATGAGTGATCTCTTCCGTCGTGCGGTGTGCCATACCCGTATCCGTCAAGTGGCGCCGTGTCGTGGCCAGTTGGCCGGTCCGTGAAGAACAGGTCCTGTTGCACTGCGCTCGGGCGATCGGTGAAGTCCTCGGGCCGCATCGCGATCTGCCGCATGCCGCGAAGGGGGGCAGCGTCGCGGACCGGGATGACCACGATCACCGTGCCGACCCCCACCGCGGGGAACGCGTCCGGGGGCAGCTCCCACATGGCTCCGCGCGCCTCCCATATGCGAGCGAGGAAGTCCTTGGTTCTGCTGTCGGTGCGGTAGGTGAGGCTGCCATACATGATCGAGACGAGGAGGCCGCCAGGCTGGACGAAGCGCAGCGCCCGCTCCACGTGCCGGATGTCCTGGCGCCCGGCGAACGGCGGGTTCATGACGACTCGCTGGTAGCGCCGCTCCACCGGCACAGTGAAGAAGTCGGCGGTCGTGACCTGGCGGGCGTAAGCGCCGGCGCGGATGTGCTCGGCGCGGGCGGCGTCGAGTTCGATGCAGTCCACGACGGCCCCGCGGGCGGCCACAGCCTCAGCGATGGCGCCATGCCCCGCCGATGGTTCCAGCACCTCGCAGGCCGGTTCGAGTTCGGCGAGGTCCAGGAGGCGTTCGACCGTGGGTGCGGGCGTCGGGAAGTACCCGCGGTCCACGTCGGTGATCGCCTCGCCGGTGGAGAGCAGCCCGGCGATGGCGTCGGCGGCATCGCCGGGGAAGATGTGAGCCTTCCGGTAGCGGTGCCAGACGCCGCCCACGGCGTGGAGGGCGAGGTTCACCCGCTCGTACAGCTTGCGGTCGAGCAGGCCATTGAGACGGAGAGCCGGGCCGTCGACCGTGGCCGCGCGGATGACGTCTAGAACGTCGGGATCTATCTTCATGGTGGAGGCTCCCAGGATCAGGCGTATTCGGTGCAGTTGGCGGCAAGCGGGTCGCCCTTGTGGTCGGCGCAGACGGCATCTCCGGTGGCCGGGTCTGTGCCGCCGTCGCACAGCTCACAGACCCAGTAGCCGCAGACGACGCAGATGGCCGAGGCGAGCTGGTTGCTGGCGGCATCCAGGTCGGCGTCACAGAGTCGGCAGACCGCGGTCGGCAGCGTGCCGTCGTCGGGCCACGTCTTGAGCCCGTTGATGCGCTCCGGCCGCTTCACGCTTCCGGCCTCTCCGTCTCGCCGGGGCCCTGAGCGCCGACGGCGAGGAGGGCCGCTTCGAGTTCGACCAGGCGCGCCGCGACCATGATGGGGAACCGGACGTAGACGGAACTGCCGCCTTGGCTGGCGAGTATGCCCGCCGCGAGGAAGGTCGCGTCGCTGGCCTTGTTCAGGGCTTCGGGGTCGTCGTCACGGCGGGCCTTGACGAGGTGCAGCGCGGCCTCCCGGATGCTCCGGGCCGCGTCGGAGTCGTACTCCTCAAGGGCGTTGGCCGTGACTGGTACTCCTTCGAAGAGGTTGCGGTTGATGTTCCGCATGGCGTGGATGTCGTTCATCACTGGGGCTCCTGGGGTGAATAGGGGCGGCCCGGGAGGGGCCGCCCCGTGTGGATGAGTCAGGCCGCGAGGGCGACGGGCTCGGGCTCGGTCTCCGCCTGGTCCTGTGCGGTCTGCTGCTCCGCGTCGCCGGCGGCCTCGGCCTGCGGGGCAGGGACGGGCCCGGTGTTCGTCACGGCACCGTCCGCCTCGGCCTCGTCGTCGGCGGCGGGCTCCAGGCGGGCCAGGGCGGCATCGGCCTCCGCGACCAGGTCGGGGGCAGCCGCCGCAGGGTTGACCATGATCTCGCTGGCGTCGGCGTGCGCCTTGGCCTGCCTCAGGTTGAAGCGGGCCTTCTGGACGAAGCCAGCGACCCTGTCCATCTGCTCCAGCCGCTTGCCCACCTGGCCCTCAAGCGCGCGGGCCAGGTCCATCGGGTCGGCCTTGCCGATGCTGTCCAGCAGCTCGCACATGCGCTCGATCTCATCCAGGTCGCTCTTGGTCTTGGCCTGAGCGCGGGTGCGCTGTGTCTTCTCCTCGGGCGTCATCTCCTCGACGTCGACCATGGAGTCCTGCTGGGCCGCCTTCTCCTGCTTGCGCATGGCGTAGGCGATGTGGACGAGCTGGTTGTCGCTCTTGTCGCCCTTCTTCCAGTCCTCGAAGACGGCCTTCTGGTTACCCTGGGACAGGGCAGCTATCTGGACGGCGGCCTGGGTGCCGATGTGCCCGAGGTCGACGGCCGTCTGGATCTCGGGCCGCAGCGCGAGGAGGGCCAGGCGCTGGTTGACGTACTGGACCGACTTGGAGAAGGTCTTCGCCACGCTGGCAGGCGTCGCGTCCTCCTCTGCATCCAGGAGCTTCTTGAAGCCGCGCGCCTCCTCCAGCGGGAGCATGTCTTGGCGGTTGAGGTTCTCGGCCATGGCCTTCGTGAAGGATTCCATGTCGCTGATCTCGACGTCCCCCTCGGTGAGGAGGATCTTCGCCTCGATGGTGATGTTGCCCGCCAGCTTGTTGGCGCGGAAGCGGCGTTCACCGGCGACCAACTCGTAACCGATGGTCGAGGACTTGCCGTTCGGCAGGGGCATCTCGTGCCTGCGGACGACGACCGGCTGGAGGAGACCGTGCTCCTTGATGGAGTTGGCCAGTTCGGTGAGCGCCTCCTCGTCGAAGACCTCGCGAGGCTGGCGGGGGTTGGGGGCGATCTGGCGCATCTTCAGGGTTGCGTACTTGTGCGGCATTTCGGACTCCAAGAGGTCGGTGGGGGCTTCTCTTTCCCCCTCCTTCTTGGTTCTATTCTATATGCATTCAGCTTGGGCGTCCACATTTTGGTGAAGTTTTCCCAGGTCAAGCAGATGGCGCGGACCCCGAGGTCCGCGCCAGTCACTTTCCTGCGATCAGTCAGCGGCCACGGCCGGGCCGCCCTCACCCTTCACCCGACGCGGGTCGACGACGGCCAGAGCCCCTAGCGCCTCGAAGGCGGCATCCTCATCGAGGGTGACCTTCTCGGCGCCCCCCGATTCCCTCAACCGGGCCAGCACGCGCTCCAGTTCGATCCCCACCCGCTCCCCTCCCACCTTGCAGTGAGTCGCCGCAGCAAACGAGCGGCGACAGCACTTAGATCCCAACACCTTCGAGCCAGTGGCACACATTGCGGGCAACCGCCACCGGCCACACCCTCGACACCCGGAGGGCGGTGGAGAGTTGGCACACTGCATGCTGGTCCAACGATCTACGCCCTACCGTTACAGATCTTGCGTCGACTGGTGACCTATTGTCAACGAACATGGACAATGCACGAGGCTGGGCCTTTCCCCAACCAGCCTTGTATGGCCAATATTCGACCCAGCCCATCTCAATCGATCAGCAGGCACGAGCCGGAGGCTCGGCCACGGAGGAAACCAGCCCATGCCGTCCGGCCTCGACGTTCCCCTCTCCAGCAAGCTGGCCTTGCTGCTTCGCAGGAAGCGCGACAGAGACGGAAAGGCCCCCAGTACGCGCGCCATCGCTGCGGCCACTGCTGCAACACCTGGCGGAAAACCGGCCCTGACGCATCAAGTTGTCAACGACCTCCTGAACGGCGCCAAGGACAATCCGAGTGTGAGCCAACTAGAAGGCCTCGCACGCGCGTTCGACGCTCCGGTAGCGTACCTACTGCCTGAGTACAACGGTCTGACCTCACTGGGGGTCTACGAGAAGCAGCCCGATGCCCGCGAGGCACTGCGTCTCATCCATGACCTAGGAGAGGCCGGCGCCGCCGAGCTCCGACAGGCAGCACGGGCGATCCGACTCCGTCACAACAAGAGCGACCTCGACATCCCCGAGGTCCCGACACTGCCGGAGACAGCGGAACCACCGCGGCCAGGTCGGCGTCGTCGCTTGAGCTTCACTGAGGCTGCCGAACGGGCTGTCTCTGATCTGGAAGGAACCTGAAAGAAATGGACGGCATCGTCTTCGGCTTGTGCGCGCTATTCGGCATAGCGGGCACCGTGCTTTCAGCACGGGAAGCCTGGCGTCAGCGCGCCCGTCAGGAGTACCGCATCGCCCGCTTCACGCGAGCAGTAGCGTTCGGCGTATGCACCATCGGCGTCATGCTCGCCGTGCCTGCTGTCGAAGACCTCTTCGAGTCTGCGACCGGCATGAACAACGCAGCCAAGCTCGGCGCCCACATCTGCGCAGTCCTGTGGTGCGGCAGCCTTCAACTGATGCTCGTCGACTGGTCGTACAACCAGGATGTACTGAAGGCCAGCCTCTACGCGCGGATCGCTCTAGCCGCGTGTGTGCTCGTCGCGATGCTGCCTCTGTTCATCGCCACCACCAGCGACAACCTCGAATTCACCACCGAGTTCGCCCAAGAACCCGGTGTCACCGTGTACCTGCTGGTTTACCTCGGATACGTCGCGATCACCTGCGGCGAGATCGCCTTCCTGTGCTTCGGAATGGGCTTGTCCACACGCAAGCGCGGCCACTCCTGGTCAGCCCGAGGCCTCACCGTGTCTGCCGTGGCCGCAGCTCTCGGCGTCGCCTATGCAGCCAGCAAGGGCTCCTACCTGGTGACGCACTACCTGCGACACCCATGGCCACTCAAGGCCGAAGAGATCATCTCGCCACTCCTGGCGGGCCTGGCCGTCGTCGCTCTCATCACCGGCCTCACGATGGCGATGGTCGGCCGGCGGATCGCCAACCGCAAGGCACTGACCTCAAGCGCCGCTTGAGGGCGCGCCGAGCTTCCGCCAGTGCAGCACAACCCGTCCGGGCTCAACAGTACGGACACCGCGAGCACTGGCGGGGAACACCTGGATCCGCTCCAAGAGCAACAGTACGAGAGCCCGCTTCGAAGCCTGCGGAGCCCTGTTCCACCACCTGACCAAATCCTTGGCACTACCCAAGGAGAAGTTGGCCATCTGCTCCGCGTAACGGAGCTTTGCGCGGGCTTCCTTGAGGTTCGTCACGATCTCTGCGTCAGCCGTCACGAACGCCGTCTTGCTGATCTGACGGCTGCCGTAGAGCTTCGCCGACTCCTTCTGCCGCTGCTCCAGGCCCGCAATCGCTGTCTTCAGCTCCTCGACCTGCCGCGTGACTGCCGCCTGAGCCTTCAGGATCTGCGCTCGGACGCCGGGCTTGAGAAGTTCAGCCACGACATACTCACCCACGTGGTTCTCAAGAAGCTCCGCATCAATGCGGACCTCCCCGCATCCACCGCGCCCCAGTTTGTCCTTGGGGCGGCACCGGTACCCAGGGGACCCGGCGTTGGTCCGCGCGCCACTCAGGTACTGCTTGCACCCCCCGCACTCGCAGGCACCGTCGTTCAGCAGGTAGTCGAAAGCCGGGACAGCATCAGCTGTCCTGCGGCCCTGCTCGCGCTCGGCCAGGGCAACGAACTCTTCCGGGGTGATGGCGCCTGGATGCCCCGCATCCACCAGTTCCCCGTTCTCGTCGTGCATCAGCCCGGCGATCGCAGGATTGCGGAACAACCGTCCAACGGACGCGTCCTTCCACTCTCCACCCAGAGTGCCCCGATACCCCTGCTCGTTCGCCCAAATGGCGACATCCGCGTTGGACTGATCCGCCAGGGCCCGGCTCACCATCTCCCGAAGCGGGCCGACTTCATCGTCACGTAGCCGACGACGCGACTGGTCGTCGAAACCGTAGAGCCGTGGCATGCGGTCCCGTCCGTTCTCTCTCAGGTGCTCCGTAGCCTGCCCGATCCTAAGCGCGCCCGACATGCGGCCATGCCCGGTTCGGCCAGATCTCCCAGGAGCTGACCAGCTACGACGTCGGAGGAGCCACCTCCAGCACCCGCCACAGTGCAGCGGTAGGGATCTTCACCGTGCCACCCAACGTGAGCGGCTGCACAGGGAAGGCCCCCGTCTTGATCAAGCCGTAAGCCTTGTGCACGCCAATGCCCAAGGCTCGCGCTGCCGTCGACACGTTCACCGTCGGCGGTAGCGCCAGGAGTTCCTCCAGGGTCATCGCTGCGGCCCTGTCAGTAGCTACAGATGCTTCGTTCACAGTCATCCCGTTGTCGCGATCTCCCCCGCGCCAACATGCTTTAAGGATACGCCAACACTGGAGTGTTGGGGCAAGATGGAGCATCGGTTCGACAAAGAACGACACACAAGTTCCACAGCCGAGACCATGAAGGGGATGTTCGTGTTCAACCCCAGCTACTACCGGCAATGCGCCTGCCGCGAGCCCGTGATCGGAGACAACGGTGTCCCGATGCTCAACAGCAACGGCACCCCGAAGCGGCGCCTGCTCGGTGCTCGCTGCCCCAAGCTCCAACGGAAGGGCCACGGCCGCTGGTACTTCTACTTCGAGCTCGAGGCGGGCGAGGGTGGCGAGCGTCAGCGCGTGCGCCGCGGCGGCTTCCCGACGAAGGACGCAGCGAAAGACAAGGCGGCCGAGATCTACCGCGACGCCGTCAAGGGCACGGACGTGCTCAGCAACGCCACCGTGAAGGAAGACCTGGACGCCTGGCTCAAGAGAAAGCGGAGCCTGGCTCGCACGACCTTCCATGGGTACGAGGAGCACGTCCGGCTATACCTAGAACCCCACCTGGGACATATCAAGCGACGAGACCTCAAACTGCGGCACATAGAAGCGATGTTCGACGCGATCGAGCGGGAGAACGCCGAGCGGCTGATCCACCACGCTCGAATAGTCGAGTTGCGGGAGGCTCGCGACACCGCCCACACGGCATGGGTCCGCGTAGCCGGGAAGGCGGCAGCGCGCCGAGCTGCACGCCGCGCCTACCTCGACGCCAACGCCGCCCTGCGTGAGGGCCGCAGGGGCAAGCGAAAGATCACCAGCGCCGCCACGATGCACCGCATCAACGCCACCCTCAGCTCGTTCCTGGGGACTGGCATCAAGCGCGGCGACTACACAACCAACTGGGCCCGAATGGTCGAGTTGCCGCCTATCAAGCGGCCTAAGGCACTCGTCTGGACACCGGAACGAGTCGCAGAGTGGAAGCGCACCGGCCTAAAGCCCAGCCCCGTAATGGTCTGGACGCCGGAGCAGACCGGCGAGTTCTTGGACTTCGTCGCCGACGACAGGTTGTGCGGCATGTGGCACGGTTTCATCTTCCGGGGCCCTCGTCGCGGTGAGATGTGCGCACTGCCTTGGACTGAGGTCAGCCTGACCGGCTCCTGGTTCCGTATCTCTGCACAGATCGTCGAGATCGCCTATCGGATGTACGACGAGGCTCCGAAGCAGGACAGCGTACGCACGGTCATGCTCGACGCTCTGACACTCGCTCTGTGGGTCGCATGGCACGAGACCCAGGAACGCGAACGTCAGCTGTGGTCCGGCGAGAAGGCCTGGGTTGAAAGCAATCGGGTCTGGACCCACGAGAACGGCGAACCACTCCACCCCGACTGGGTCAGCCGGCGTTTCAACCGTCTCGTCGAACTCTCTGGGCTTCCTCCGGTCCGCCTGCACGACACCCGGCATCTGTCAGCGACGCTGGCTCTGCTCGGTGGAGCGGACATCAAGGTCGTCCAGGAGCGGCTGGGGCACAGCTCCCGCCAGATCACTTCAGACACCTACACCAGCGTCCTACCGCAGCTCCTGACCGCCGAGGCGGAGACCACGAGCGCGGTTGTACCCCGCTCGAAGAAGGACAGTGCCCGGCCGGAAAAGCCGAAGCAGTCGGAGAAGCTGGGCGAGGCGCCGGCGACTCGTGTGGACGCCGAGGGCGATGAGCCGGACGGGGGATGTCGTCACGCCTCATGACCTGCGTCCCAGCTTTGTCCCAACACACGTGATTGCATGATCACGGTAGGCCGCCATGTTCCTCGCGACCTGACGCCTGACCAGACAAACACCTGGTCAGAACGTTTCTGCTTTGCCACCTACTGGTGGGGCGGGTGGGACTCGAACCCACGGCCGACGGATTATGAGTCCGCTGCTCTAACCGGCTGAGCTACCGCCCCTAACGGCGCGTCGCGCACATTTGTGCGCGCCGTCTGCCGCAGCATAGCCGCTCATACGATCTCCTGCCTCGGATGGTCGGCATCGCATGCCCATGAGGACTTCGCGGGGATGTCCGTGGTTCCACCGGATACGAAAAAGGACCCCGTAGGGTCCGTTTCCGCTGCTCTCCCGACTGGACTCGAACCAGTAACCTGCCGGTTAACAGCCGGCTGCTCTGCCAATTGAGCTACAGGAGATCGAGCTCCCCCGACTGGACTCGAACCAGTAACCTGCCGATTAACAGTCGGCTGCTCTGCCAATTGAGCTACAGGGGAATGCCTCGTTGCGTCGAACGTACCCACCTGGGGTGGTCCCGGGCGGCGTGCGTTCGCTGCGACACATACATTAGCGCAAGCAGGGGGGTGCTCCGCCAATCGGTTCCGCCCCGGGTGATCAGGGGCCTGCGCGGGTAGGCGCGGCACACACGCTAGGGAAGGGTGACCACCATGCGATACCGGCTCACGTTCGCCGTCGGACTGGCTCTTGGATACGTGCTCGGGACCCGGGCCGGCCGCGAGCGCTACGAGCAGTTGAAGAAGTCCGCACGTCAGGTGGCCCAGAACCCCGCGGTGCGGAACACCGCCGAGTCGGCCGCGCAGACCTCGCGCCAGGTCGCGGGCAAGGCCTTCCACGCGGTGAGCGACAAGGTCGGCGACCGGGTGCCCGCCTCCGTGGCCGACCGGGTGCGCTCCCTGCGCGAGCGCGGCCAGGGCACCGAGGACGACTGGGGCACCAGCAACACCTGACCCACGGGCCACCCCTGCCCCAGCCCGAACAGGGCCCGGCCGCACGGGACCCGGCCGCGCAGGACCCGGCCACGCGGGGCCCAGCCGAGCCGGGCCGAGCCGGGCCCGGCTGAGCCCCCGGCCCGGCGGTCCGACACCGTTGTCCTGACCACCGCCGTCCCAGGAGTCCCGCGCGTGCGGCAGAATCGTCAACCATGGGGATAGTCGCCGGGCTGGACAGCTCTTCCGCCTTCACTCGCATCGTCGTCTGCGACACCGACACGGGTGCCGTGCTGCGGCAGGGGTACGCCCCGCATCCGGTCGAACCCAAGGCGACGGAGGTCGATCCGCAGGCCTGGCTGCTCTCGCTCGGCGAGGCCGCGACCGGCGGCCTCCTCGAGGGCGTCCAGGCCATCGGCGTCTCGGCCCAGCAGCACGGGCTCATACCGCTGGACGGCCAGGGCAACCTGGTGCGGGCCGCGTTGACCGGCAACGACAAGCGGGCGCAGGTCGCCGCCGCCGATCTCATCGACGGACTCGGCAGCCGCGAGGCCTGGGCGCAGGCCGTCGGATGCGTACCGCAGGCCGCGCAGGCGGTGTCCAAACTGCGCTGGATCGCACGGCACGAGCCGGAGGCCGCCCAGCGCACCGCGGGTGTTCTGCAGGCCCACGACTGGCTGGTCTGGCAGTTGCTCGGCCGGCCCGCCCGACGGACCACCGACCGCGGCGCCGCCTCCGGCACCGGGTACTGGTCCGCCGCCACCGGCTTCTACCGCCCCGACCTGGTCGAGCTGGCGCTCGGCCACCAGGTGGCGCTGCCCGAGGTGCTCGGCCCCTCCGACGCGGCCGGCACCACCCCCGAGGGGCTGCTCATCTCGGCCGGTACCGGCGAGACGATGGCGGCCGCGTTCGGGCTCGGCGTCGGCGCGGGCGACGCGGTCGTCTCGCTCGGCGCCTCGGGCTCGGTCATGGCCGTGCATCACGAGGCGCTGGCCGATCCGAGCGGGATGATTACGTCCTTCGCCGACGCGACCGGGATGCATCTGCCGGTCATCCATACGAGCAATGCCGTCCGGGCCCTGCGCGGTACGGCCGAGATGCTCGGCGCCGAGGATCTGGCCGAACTCAGCGAGCTGGCCCTGAAGTCCACCCCCGGCGCCAGCGGTCTCGTCCTGCTGCCGTACCTGGAGGGCGAGCGCACCCCGCGCCTTCCGCACGCCGCCGGGACCCTGGCCGGTCTTCGCCGTGAGTCGATGAAGCCCGAGCACCTGGCGCGGGCCGCCTTCGAGGGAATGATCTGCTCGCTCGGCGACGCCCTGGACGTGCTGCGCGGGCGCGGGGTCGAGGTGCGGCGGGTGTTCCTGCTCGGCGCCGCCGCCGAACTGCCCGCCGTGCAGGCGGCCGCGCCCGGCATCTTCGGCACCCAGGTCGTGGTGCCACAGCCCGCCGAGTACGCGGCGCTCGGCGCGGCCCGGCAGGCGGCCTGGGCGCTCGGCGTCTCCCAGGGCACGCTCGCCGCGCACACCCCGCCGGCCTGGCAGGGCGCGTCCGCGCAGGTCTTCGAGCCGGGCGAGGAGCTGGCGGTCGGACAGGCGGTGCGTCAGCAGTACGTCGCCACGCGTGACGAGATCCACCCCGGGGCCTTCGGCCAGGGCGCTTGACGTAGGCCGCGCGTACGCTCTTTGCTATTCCTTTTGACTCCAGCCCGATAATCGCTTGAGCTTCCAGGGGTGGAGTGTCGCAAGATGGGGGGTCGAACCCCCGATCTTGCCGACCCGGAGAGCCTGCGCGTGCTCATACGACTCCTGCGGTCCCACCTAGGGCCGTACAAGAAACCGATTGCCCTGCTGGTGCTGCTGCAACTGCTGCAGACCAGCGCCACCCTTTACCTGCCCACCCTGAACGCGAACATCATTGACAACGGTGTCGTGAACGGGGACACGGGCTACATCCTGGGACACGGCGGCATCATGATCGCCGTCAGCCTCGTCCAGGTGTTCTGCAACATCGGTGCCGTCTTCTACGGTGCCAGGACCGCGGCGGCCCTCGGGCGCGACGTCCGGGCCGGCGTCTTCGCGCGGGTGCAGTCCTTCTCGGCCCGCGAGGTCGGCCACTTCGGGGCGCCGTCCCTGATCACCCGCACCACCAATGACGTCCAGCAGGTCCAGATGCTGGTCCTGATGGCGTTCACCCTGATGGTGTCCGCGCCGATCATGTGCGTCGGCGGCATCATCATGGCGCTCGGCCAGGACGTGCCGCTGTCCGGCGTGCTCCTCGCCGTCGTTCCGGTGCTCGGCATCGCGGTCTCGCTGATCGTGCGCAAGATGCGGCCGCTGTTCCGCACCATGCAGACCCGACTCGACACCGTGAACCGGGTGCTGCGCGAGCAGATCACCGGCAACCGCGTGATCCGAGCCTTCGTGCGCGACGAGTACGAGCAGGAGCGCTTCAGGGGCGCCAACACCGAGCTCACCGAGGTCTCGCTGGCCACCGGCCGGCTGATGGCACTGATGTTCCCGACCGTCATGACCGTCGTGAACGTGTCCTCGGTGGCCGTGGTCTGGTTCGGCGCGCACCGCATCGACAGCGGCCACATGCAGATCGGCCAGCTCACCGCGTTCCTCGCGTACCTCATGCAGATCGTGATGGCCGTCATGATGGCCACCTTCATGTTCATGATGGTGCCGCGCGCCGAGGTCTGCGCCGAGCGCATCGAGGAGGTGCTCGGCACCGACACCAGCGTCGTGCCGCCCAAGGCCCCGGTGCTCGAACTGCGCCGGCACGGCCATCTGGAGGTGCGCGGCGCCGACTTCAAGTACCCCGGCGCCGAGGCCTCCGTGCTGCGCGGCGTGGACCTTGTGGCCCGCCCCGGCGAGATCACCGCGATCATCGGCTCGACGGGCAGCGGCAAGTCCACGCTGCTCAGCCTGGTGCCCCGGCTGATCGACACCACCGACGGGCAGGTCCTGGTCGACGGCGAGGACGTCCGCACCCTGGACCCCGTGCTGCTCGCCAAGACCGTGTCCCTCGTCCCGCAGAAGCCGTACCTCTTCTCCGGGACCGTGGCGACGAACCTGCGGTACGGCAACCCCGACGCGAGCGACGAGGACCTCTGGCACGCCCTTGAGGTGGCCCAGGCCAAGGAGTTCGTCGGCAAGCTGGAGGGCGGCCTGGACGCGCCGATCGCGCAGGGCGGCACGAACGTGTCCGGCGGTCAGCGTCAGCGGCTCGCGATCGCGCGGACGCTGGTGCAGCGCCCGGAGATCTACCTCTTCGACGACTCCTTCTCGGCGCTCGACTACGCCACCGACGCGGCGCTGCGCTCCGCGCTCGGCCGCGAGACCGCCGAGGCGACGGTCGTGATCGTCGCCCAGCGGGTCTCCACCATTCGGGACGCCGACCGGATCGTCGTCCTCGACGAGGGACGGGTCGTCGGCACCGGCCGCCATCACGAACTGATGGCGGACAACGAGACGTACCGGGAGATCGTGCTCTCCCAGCTGACGGAGGCTGAGGCGGCATGAGCGGGCCCGGTGGACGCATGATGATGGGCGGCGGCCCCGATCAGCGGTCCCTGAACTTCAAGGACTCCGGAAAGCGGCTGGTCAAACGGCTCGCCCCGGAGAAGGCGCTCCTGAGCGTGATGCTGCTCGCGGTCGTCGTCAGCGTCGGCCTCTCGGTGGTCGGCCCGAAGATACTCGGCCGGGCGACCGACCTGGTCTTCGCCGGTGTCATCGGCAAGACCCCGCAGATGCCGGCCGGGATCAGCAAGGCGCAGGCCATCCAGGGCCTGCGCGACCGCGGCCAGGGCGGACTCGCCGACATGCTCTCCGGGGTCGACTTCACCCCGGGCAAGGGCATCGACTTCGGCGCGGTCGGCAGCATCCTGCTCGTGGCCCTCGCCGTGTACGTGGGCGCGGGGCTGATGATGCTGGTGGCCACCCGGCTCTCCAACCGGGCCATCAACAAGACCGTGTTCCGGATGCGCGAGGACATCCAGACCAAGCTGTCGCGGCTGCCGCTGTCGTACTTCGACAAGGCCAAGCGCGGTGAGGTGCTCAGCCGCGCCACCAACGACATCGACAACATCTCGCAGACGATGCAGCAGACGATGGGCCAGCTCATCAACTCGCTGCTCACCATCGTCGGCGTCCTGGTGATGATGTTCTGGATCTCGCCGCTGCTCGCGCTCGTGGCGCTGATCACGGTGCCGCTGTCGATCGTGGTGGCCACGAAGGTCGGCAAGCGCTCGCAGCCGCAGTTCGTCCAGCAGTGGAAGTCCACGGGCAAGCTGAACGCGCACATCGAGGAGATGTACACCGGACACGCCCTGGTGAAGGTGTTCGGGCGGCAGAACGAGTCGGCCGAGGCGTTCGCCGAGCAGAACGACGCGCTGTACGAGGCGTCGTTCCGGGCGCAGTTCAACAGCGGCATCATGCAGCCCCTGATGATGTTCGTGTCCAACCTGAACTACGTGCTGGTGGCGGTCGTCGGCGGTCTGCGGGTCGCGACGGGCTCGCTGTCCATCGGTGACGTGCAGGCGTTCATCCAGTACTCGCGGCAGTTCTCGATGCCGCTGACGCAGGTCGCCTCGATGGCGAACCTGGTGCAGTCCGGAGTCGCGTCGGCCGAGCGGATCTTCGAGCTGCTCGACGCCGAGGAGCAGGACCCCGACACGGCGTCCCCGGAGCGCCCCGAGGTGCTGCGCGGCGCGGTCGCGCTGGAGAACGTGTCGTTCCGGTACGAGCCGGAGAAGCCGCTCATCGAGGACCTCTCGCTGACGGTGGAGCCCGGTCACACGGTCGCGATCGTCGGCCCGACGGGCGCGGGCAAGACCACCCTGGTCAACCTGCTCATGCGGTTCTACGAGGTCACCGGCGGCCGGATCACCCTCGACGGGGTGGACGCGGCGCGGATGACCCGCGAGGAACTGCGCTCCTCCATCGGCATGGTGCTCCAGGACACCTGGCTGTTCGGCGGCTCCATCGCGGACAACATCGCGTACGGCGCCACGAAGGAAGTCACCCGCGAGGAGATCGAGGAGGCGGCGAGGGCGGCGCACGCGGACCGCTTCATCCGTACGCTCCCCGAGGGCTACGACACCGTCATCGACGACGAGGGCACGGGCGTCAGCGCCGGCGAGAAGCAGCTCATCACCATCGCGCGGGCGTTCCTGTCCGACCCGGTGATCCTGGTCCTCGACGAGGCGACGAGCTCGGTCGACACCCGTACCGAGGTGCTGATCCAGAAGGCGATGGCCCGGCTCGCGCACGGGCGCACGTCGTTCGTCATCGCGCACCGGCTCTCCACGATCCGGGACGCGGACGTGATCCTGGTGATGGAGAACGGCTCGATCGTCGAACAGGGCACGCACGACGAACTGTTGGCGGCCCAGGGCGCCTACGCCCGTCTGTACGCGGCCCAGTTCGCCCAGGCGGTCGCGGAAGTCGACTGATTCGCCGGGCAGTTGGGGCCGGTGCGCATCGTGCGCACCGGCCCCTTGCCGTTCAGTCCAGGTAACCCCGCAGCTGGTCCGCGAAGGCGTGGTCGCGCAGCTTGTTCAGCGTCTTCGACTCGATCTGCCGGATGCGTTCCCGGGTCACCCCGAAGATCCGGCCTATCTCCTCGAGTGTGCGCGGCCGGCCGTCCGCGAGCCCGTACCGCAGCTGCACCACCTTGCGTTCGCGCTCGCCGAGCGTGGAGAGCACGGCCTCCAGGTGCTCGCGGAGCAGCAGGAACGCGGCGGACTCGACGGGGGACGCGGCGTCGCCGTCCTCGATGAGGTCGCCGAGCGCGACATCGTCCTCCTCCCCCACCGGCGCGTGCAGCGAGACCGGTTCCTGCGCCAGGCGCAGCACTTCGCCGACCCGCTCGGGGGTCAGGTCGAGGTGGGCGGCGACCTCCTCGGCGGTCGGCTCGTAGCCGCGCTCCTGGAGCATCCGGCGCTGGACGCGCACCACGCGGTTGATGAGCTCGACGACGTGGACGGGGACGCGGATGGTGCGGGCCTGGTCGGCGAGCGCCCGCGACATGGCCTGACGGATCCACCAGGTCGCGTACGTCGAGAACTTGTAGCCCCGCGCGTAGTCGAACTTCTCGACCGCCCTGATCAGTCCGAGGTTTCCCTCCTGGACGAGGTCGAGCATGGTGAGCCCGCGACCCACGTACCGCTTGGCGACGGAGACCACCAGGCGCAGGTTGGCCTCGATGAGGCGCCGCTTGGCCATCCGGCCCATCACGACCAACTTGTCGAGATCAAGGGCGAGTTGGGAGTCGAGGTCGGGGGCGTTGCCCAGCCTCTCCTCGGCGAACAGGCCCGCTTCGACGCGCCGGGCCAGCTCGACCTCCTCGGCCGCCGTGAGCAGCGGGATGCGGCCGATCTCGCGCAGGTACTGGCGGAAGAGGTCGGAGGACGGCCCGCCGGTGTCCGCCCGGCCCGGCCGCGGCTCCGGGGGCTCGGGGGCCTCCTCCTCGGGGGCCGGTCCGGCCGCCGGGCCCGCCGACTGCCCGGCAGGCTCCGCCTCGGGGTGATGTTCGGCCCGGGACTGCGGCGGTACGGCCGTGACGACGTCGTTGTCGGTCAGGGTCTGGGTCTGCACGGGGGCGACCTCCAGGGTGATCGCTGCCGGATCGGGGGCGTGCGGCAGCGGGACGGGGGCGGCCGGGCCGCTTTCCGTCCCGTACACGATGAGCGGATCCGCGGGGGTGAGGTGCCCACCTCCGGGGGTGGGCCGGCCGCGCTCCGAGGACTCAGGCACCGCCACCCAGTGTGGGGTACGACACAGCATCGCCGCGACGGGCGTGCGACCACTTTTTGAAGCCGGTGCGTGACCGGGTGGTTACCCGGACGGATATGCCGTCGCGGGCCGCCGGATCGCCCGAGGGGGCCCTAGAGGGCGGCCGCGCCCTTGTTGCGCAGGGCCTGGCCGTACTGCTGGAGGACCCACAACTCGTTCTGGACGGCGGCCAGTTGGGCCGGGTCGCCGTGCTGGCCCAGGCGCGCCAGGGTGCCCTGGATGTCGAGGAGGCGGCGGTCGACGGCCCGGCGGCGCACCGCCACCAGCTGCTCGCCCGCGTACGCCTCGTCGACCGTGCGGGCGTGGATGGCCTCCACGGCGAGCTCGGTGACCAGGGCGCGGACCACGTCGTTGGGCGCCGAGTCCATGACGGCCGGCAGATAGTCGGAGGGGGCGTCGGTGGCGCCGCCCGCCTCCTGGATGCACTGGCGGACCGCCGCGTAGGGCGGGGCGGTGAACTCGTCGATGCCGTACGCGTCGAACGCCGGGGAGACCAGGTGCGGGTGCTGCAACGCCAGCTTGAGGAGCTCGCGTTCGGTCCGGTGGGCGGGGCTGCGCAGGTTCAGGGCGGGGCCCGGGGCTCCGGCGGGGCGCGGGGCCACGTCCTCGTACTGCTGACGGCGGTGCTGGGCGGGCGCGGGGCCCTTGCCGCCGCGGTCGCGGGCCCAGCGGGCGAGCTGGGCAACGCGCTTCACCACGAACTGGGTGTCCAGAATGCCGAGGATTCCCGCGAGTTGGACCGCGACCTCGTGCTGGGACGCCACGTTCTTGATGCGGGCGACGATGGGGGCCGCCTCGTCGAGGGCCGCGGCCCGGCCCGCCGGGGTCTCCAGGTCGTAGCGGCCGACGATCTGGCGGATCGCGAACTCGAAGAGCGGGGTGCGGGGTTGGACCAGGTCCGCGACCGCCTCGTCGCCCTTGGCGAGCCGCAGATCGCACGGGTCCATGTTGTCGGGCGCGATCGCGATGTACGTCTCGGCGGCGAACTTCTGGTCGTCCTCGAAGGCGCGCAGGGCCGCCTTCTGGCCCGCCGCGTCCCCGTCGAAGGTGAAGATCACGCGGGCCGAGCCGTTGTCCATCAGGAGGCGGCGCAGGATCTTGATGTGGTCGACGCCGAAGGCCGTGCCGCAGGTCGCGATCGCCGTGGTGACCCCGGCCAGGTGGCAGGCCATGACGTCGGTGTAGCCCTCGACGACCACCGCGCGGCTGGACTTGGCGATGTCCTTCTTGGCGAGGTCGATCCCGTACAGGACCTGCGACTTCTTGTAGATCGGCGTCTCGGGAGTGTTCAGATACTTGGGGCCGTTGTCGTCGTCGCGGAGCTTGCGGGCGCCGAAGCCGACGACCTCGCCCGACACGTCGCGGATCGGCCACATCAGCCGGCCGCGGAAGCGGTCGATGGGGTTGCGCCGGCTCTCCTGGGCGAGGCCCGAGGTCAGCAGCTCCTTGTCGGAGAATCCCTTGCCGCGCAGGAAGCGCGTCAGATGGTCCCAGCCGGCCGGGCTGTAGCCCACGCCGAAGTGGGCGGCGGCCGCCTGGTCGAAGCCGCGCTCGGCGAGGAACTTGCGCCCGATCTCCGCCTCGGGGCTGCCCAGCTGCTCGATGTAGAACTGGGCGGCCGCCTTGTGCGCCTCGACGAGGCGGATGCGCTCACCGCGCTGGTTCGACGGGTTGTAGCCGCCCTCCTCGTAGCGCAGCGTGATGCCCGCGGTGGCGGCGAGCCGCTCGACCGCCTCGGAGAACGACAGGTGGTCGATCTTCCGGACGAAGGCGATCGTGTCGCCGCCCTCCTGGCAGCCGAAGCAGTGGAAGAGACCCTTGCTCGGGCTGACCTGGAAGGACGGGGACTTCTCGTCGTGGAAGGGGCACAGGCCCTTGAGGTTGCCGCCCCCCGCGTTGCGCAGCTGGAGGTACTCGGACACGACGGCGTCGATCGGGACCGCGTCCCGTACCGCCTTCACGTCGTCATCGTTGATCCTGCCTGCCACGCATGAAGTCTACGGGGACGCTACGACAGTCAGGGTGCGAGGGAGCCGAGTGCGACGGAGGGATCGGCGAGTGCCTCGGTGTCCACCTGGGCGCCGCCCCGGATCAGGGCCTGGATCGGCTCTGTGACATCCCACACGTTCACGTTCATCCCCGCCAGGACGCGGCGGTCCTTGAGCCAGAACGCGATGAACTCGCGCTTGCCCGTGTCGCCCCGGATCACCACCTGGTCGTAGGAGCCCGGCGGCGCCCAGCCCGAATATTCGAGCCCGAGGTCGTACTGGTCGGAGAAGAAGTACGGCACGCGGTCGTACGTCACGTGCTGGTCCAGCATCGCGCGAGCGGCGGCCGGTCCCCCGTTGAGCGCGTTGGCCCAGTGTTCGACGCGAAGGCGGGTGTCGAGCAGCGGGTGGTGGACGGCGGCCACGTCGCCGGCCGCGAAGATGTCGGGGTCCGAGGTGCGCAGCGAGGCGTCCACGGCGATGCCGCCGCCGTGTGCCCGGTCGGCCAGGGCGAGCCCGGCGTTCTCGGCGAGCGAGGTGCGCGGGGCGGCGCCGATCGCGGCGAGCACGTCGTGCGCCAGGTGTTCCTCGCCGTCGTCGGTGCGGGCGGCCAGGACCAGGCCGTCCTGGCCGACGATCTCGGTGAGGCGGGCGCCGAAGTGGAAGCGGACGCCGTGCTCGGCGTGCAGGTCCGCAAAGAGCTGGCCGAGCTCGGGGCCGATCACGTTGTGCAGCGGGGTGGCCTCCGGCTCGACGACGGTGACCTCCGCGCCGTAGCCCCGGGCGGCGGCCGCGACCTCCAGGCCGATCCAGCCGGCGCCCGAGATGACGAGGTGCCCGTTGTCGCGGCCGAGCGCCTTCAGGACGTGCCGCAGCCGCTCGGCGTGGGCCAGGCGCCGCAGATGGTGGACGCCCGCCAGGTCGGTGCCGGGAATGTCCAGGCGGCGCGGCTCGGCGCCGGTGGCCAGGAGCAGCCGGTCGTACTGGATGAGGGTGCCGTCACCGAGGCGGACCGTCTTGGCCGCGCGGTCGATCGTGGTGACGGTCTGGCCGAGGTGCAGCTCGATGTCGTGCTGCGCGTACCAGGCGTGCTCGTGCACGAAGACGCTGTCGCGCTCCTCCTTGCCGGACAGGAACCCCTTGGACAGGGGCGGCCGTTCATAGGGGTGCTCGCGCTCGTCGCCGATGAGGATCACCCGCCCGTTGAAACCCTCGGACCGGAGCGCCTCGGCGGCTTTCGCCCCCGCGAGTCCGCCTCCGACAATGACGAATGTCCGATCTGCGTCGACCACTTGATGCCTCCTCGGTGCTTGCTGCGCGGCGCCGCCATCAGCGAGCGTCCCGCACGGAGCGTGATGGGGGAAGAGGGCTTGCTCCGTTGGGACGCGGGGGCGGCCGGGATTACCGGTGGTGCACGACGAGTCTGGAGTGCAGCGAGCGGGCCGCCGCGTCGGTGAGCGAGGCGATCTGATCGACGATCACACGCTTCCTCGTCCGCTCGTCGTCCGCCTCGTCGTACAGCGCCCGGAACTGCGGGTCGAGCCCCTCGGCGGGGGCCCGGGCGGTGAGCGCGTCGGCGAGCTCGGCCAGCACCACGCGCTGGTCGGCGCGGAGCCTTTCCTGCTCGTCGCGCTGCATCACATAGCGGTCGGCCACCGCCTTCAGCACGGCGCATTCGTTGCGGGCCGCGCGCGGCACCACCAGCTCCGCGCCGTAGCGCGTCAGGTGCCCGGTGCCGAACGCGGCGCGCGTCGCGCTCTCGGCGGCCAGGCAGAACCGGCCGATGAGCTGGCTGGTGGCGTCTTTGAGGCCGGCCTGCGAGACCGCCGAACCGTCGTAGCCGTGCGGCCACCAGTCCTGTGCGATGAGCCGCTCCAGGGCCTCGGTCAGCTCCTGCGGATCGGTGTCGGCGGGCACGTACCGGCCGATCGCCACGCGCCAGATGTCGGCCCGCTCGGCGTCGGACACCAGGGCGCCCGGGTCGATGTGCCCGGCGTGCAGACCGTCCTCGAAGTCGTGGACCGAGTACGCCACATCGTCCGACCAGTCCATGACCTGGGCCTCGAAGCACTTGCTGTAGGGCGTGGCGCCCTCCCTGACCCAGGCGAAGACCGGCAGGTCGTCCTCGTACACGCCGAACTTCACCGACGCCGGGTCGGTGGGGTGCCCGCCGCGCGCCCAGGGGTACTTGGTGGCCGCGTCGAGCGCGGCGCGGGTGAGGTTGAGACCGACGCTCACGGGCTCCCCGGTCCCCGACGAGCGCACGAAGCGCTTCGGTTCGAGCCGGGTCAGCAGGCGCAGCGACTGGGCGTTGCCCTCGAAGCCGCCGATGTCCTTGGCGAAGTCGTTCAGCGCCTGCTCGCCGTTGTGGCCGAACGGCGGGTGTCCCATGTCGTGGGCGAGGCAGGCCGCTTCGACGAGATCGGGGTCGCAGCCGAGGGCGGCGCCCAGCTCGCGGCCGACCTGGGCGCACTCCAGGGAGTGCGTGAGCCGGGTGCGGGGGCTGGCGTCCCAGGCCTGACTCCGCGAGCCCGGCGTGACCACCTGCGTCTTGCCGGACAGGCGGCGCAGCGCCCCCGAGTGCAGCACGCGCGCGCGGTCGCGCTGGAAGGCGGTGCGGCCGGGCCGCTTGTCGGGCTCGGCGGCCCAGCGTTCTGTGTCGGCCTCGGCGTAGAACTCCATGCACCGACAGTAAACGGAGTCGCTGACAAGTGGGCTCAAGGGTGGGTCGAGGATCGCCTCAGGCGGAGACGAGTGCGGAGGTCACGCCCTGGTCCGTGAGCGTCGGCGCCGCCTCACCCAGCCATCCCCCCGGGTACGTCAACGCCTCTTCGTAGCGGTGCAGTACGAGCCGGGCCAGGGCCGGATGCGCGCCCATGGGTGCCGCGGCGATCCACGGCGCCTTGGCCGCGCTCTGGGCCGCGAAACGTCCCGGGGCGGTGAAGTACGAGGCGATCGCGATCCGGTGCCTGCCGCGCGCGGCGAGCGCGCGCAGCGCCTCGGGCACGGTCGGCGAGGCGGCCGAGGCGTAGGCGGGCAGGACCGGCACCCCGAGCCGCTCGCTGAGCAGACGCGCGGTCCGGCGGGTGTCGGCGGCCGACTCCGGATCACGGGAGCCGGCCGCGGCGAGCACGACGCCGGTGCCGTGCGCACTGCGCGCGCCGAGCTCCCAGCCCGCTTCGACGAGCCGCCCGTACAGCGCCTCGACGAGCAGCGGATGCGGTCCGAGCGGGGCCGCGACCAGAGCCCGCAGATGCCGGCCCGCGGTGGCGAGGGTGCGGGGGATGTCGTGCTTGACGTGGTGGCCCCGGCCCAGCAGCAGCGGTACGAGGACGGCCTCGCCCCGCGGTTCGAGTTCGGCGAGGGTGTCGGCGAGGGCCGGCCGGTCGATCTCGATGTGCCCGAGCCGCACGTCGAGCCCCGGCCGCAGCTCGCGGACCCGCTCCAGGAGCGCGGTGACCGCCCGCAGCGCGCCGGGGTCACGACTGCCGTGCGCGACGGCGACGAGTGCGGGGCGGGCGGCGGGCGTCATCGGGGTGCGGGTTCCGTCCAGTCGTACGCGGCTGAGCTGACTGCTCAGTTGGACCGTAATGCGGCTGACGAGCTGCGCGGTGCTGTCGAGCTGCGCGGTGCCGAGGAGCTGCGCGGTGCCGTCCGGCTGCGCGGTGCCGTCGAGCGGAGGGGGGAGGTCCGGCGCGGGTGGCGAGGGCGGCCGGTGGTACGCCGACGCCTGGCTCGGCAGAAGGGGCTTGCTCGGTTCCGGCTCCGTCATGAACCGATACTGGCGGGCGCGCGTTGCCGCGGCGTTGCGCGGGGGTGACGGGTGGTTTCCGGGGGCTCACGGGGGTGGTCGCCTGCGGCGGGGGGGGTGGGTGAGGTGCGGGTCGCCTGCGGCGGGCGGGTGAGGGTGCGGGTCGCCTGCGGCGGGCGGGGGCTTTCGGTGCGGCCGAGGTGTGGAGACTTCGGCTGTCCGCCGTGCGTGGCTTGTCGCGCAGTTCCCCGCGCCCCCAGCGGGGTTGCCCCGGGCCAGCCCGACTTGCGTCGGCCCGCCCAGGCGCGGGCACTTCGGCCGTCTACCGTGCGTGGCTTGTCGCGCCGTTCCCCGCGCCCCCGGCGGGTTGGTGACGGGGCGGACCGGTGTGCGGGAGGCTCTGGGGGACTCGAAGTTCCCTCGCTCTGGGCGGAGGCAGGCCATGGATTCTCTGGACCCCGGCGTCCGTGGCGCGTTCGCGGTCGCGCTTCTCCGCGCTCTGCGCGGCGGCTGTCCCGGCTCGGGTGCCGGTCTGCGGGGGTCGCTGGCGCGGGGGAACGCGGACGCGTACAGCGACATCGACGTGGCCTGGACCGTGCCGGACGCGGAGTTCGGCGCGGCCTTGGGGCGGGTCCCGGCGATCCTGGGCGGGGTCCGGCCGCTCGCCTCGTTGCGGGTCGATCCCGAGTTCCGGGGCTCGCCCGACCGGCGTCTGTTCTTCGCCTCCTTCACCGGGTTGCCCCTCTTCTGGCGGCTCGACCTGGAGGTGCGGGCCGCTTCGGCGGCAGAGCCCGACGATCCGGGCGGACAACACCCTGCCGCGGCCCCCGACCCCGACTGGTCGCTCGCCGCGAGCGCCCTCGCCAACGGCGTGGCCGCGGTCAAAGCCGTACTGCGGGGGCGCCCGGACACCGCGCGCGGCCTCCTTGAACGGGGCTTCGCGCGCATCGGCGCGCCGGCGCTCCTCACCGGCCCCTGGCCCGCCGACATCGCACGGCTCGCGGACGCGGCGGCCCGCGCGGAACCGGATCAGCGCGCCCTGGCCGAGCAGGTGCGCACCCTGGCGTACGAGCACCTCGCGGAAGGCACCGGCTGAGTCGGGACGGGTCGGGCCGCGCCGTGTCACAGAGCTGTACGCGGGCGCCCTCCGGCGAACCGGCGCGCACGCCCCCGCGTCCATCTCCTCGTACACCGACGGAGATCACCAGGGGGACCACGTGCCGCGCATCCGACTGAAACGACCGCGCCTGCCCCGCACCCGCGCGGGCCGGCGTCGCCTGGTGCAGGGCCTCGTCGCCGGATGCGTACTCGCGCTCGCCCCCGCCACCTGGATGTACGCGAGCACGAGCGACCGCGTCGGCACGGTCGCCGACGCCCCCGAGGCCGGAGTCGCCGTGGTGTTCGGGGCCGGCCTGTGGGACGGCAAGCCCTCCCCCTACTTGGCCGGCCGCCTGGACGCGGCCGTGCGCCTGTACCGGGCGGGCACGGTGAAGGCGGTCCTGGTCACCGGCGACAACAGCCGCCCCGCCTACGACGAACCCGACGCGATGCGCGGCTACCTCGTCCAGCACGGCGTGCCGGACAGGAGCGTGGTCAGCGACTTCGCCGGCTTCGACACCTGGGACTCGTGCGTACGGGCCAAGAAGATCTTCGGCGTCGACCGGGCCGTCCTGGTCAGCCAGGGCTTCCACATCCGGCGGGCGGTGGCGCTGTGCGAGGCGGCGGGGGTGCGCTCCTTCGGCGTCGGCGTCGCCGCCCCGCACGACGTGACCTGGTACTACGGCGGCACCCGCGAGATCTTCGCGGCCGGCAAGGCCCTGCTGGACGCCGTGTTCAAGCCGGACCCCACCTTCCTCGGCCCGAAGGAGCCGGGGGTGGCCCGAGCACTCCAAGGTGCCTGAGTTGATTAGGAGTTGATTGAGTCCCTTCAGTTCCGTCGGTTCCCTCAGCTCCCTCAGTTCCCTCAGCTCCCTGCGTGCCCTGCGTGCCCTGCGTTCACGGCATCGGCGGCACCGGCGGAGTGGGCCGGACCGTGCGCGTGAGCCAGTCGCCGCCGGGGATCGGGGTGCCGCCGGCCAGCAGCTCGCGGGCCAGGCGGGGCGCGGCCAGATAGACCCAGCACCGTATGAGGTGCCCGTCGACGAGCGCCTCGCGCACCAGCCGGTCGTAGAGGTTGCGGGGGTGGCCGGGCCCCACGTACTCCTCCAACTCGTCCAGCGCGGCGAGGAGTTCGGGGTGGGCGGCCGGGCCGAGCTCGATCAGGGTGCCGGTGATCGTGCCGTCGCCGGGTATGGCGTACGGGTATCCGGGGCCGTCGTACAGGAGGGCGCCGGTGAGCAGCGCGGGGCGCTCGGCGAGCGTGCGGCCGCGCAGGAAGCGCCGGTGGTAGCGCTCGCCGGGGCGGAGGGTGCCGTAGACGAAGAGGGGCAGCGGCGGTTCTGCGGGGGTCATCGGGCGACCGTCTCGGACGTGATCCAGGACAGGTACGCGGGGCTTCCGGCCACCACCGGGGTCGCGATGATCTCGGGGGTCTCGTAGTCGTGGGCGGCCAGGAGGTGGCGTTCGAGCGCCTGGTATCGCGCGGCCGTGGTCTTGAAGAGCACCTGCCACTCCTGGGTCGTCTCGATGCCGCCCGCCCAGTGGTAGACGGACGTGACGGGTCCCGCGATCTGCGCGCACGCGGCGAGGCGCGCCTCCACGGCGCCCCGGGCGAGCGCCGTCGCCTTGTCGGCGCTGTCGGTCGTGGTCAGCACGGTCAGCGTTTCGGCCGATGCCACGGCTTCCTCCCTCGGTGATCCGGCCGGGTGCGGCCGGGACTTCTGGTGCCGTCCGGCAGGGTCCTACGTCCCGAACCCGCCGGCCGGTGGGGAGCGTACGCACGGCTGTTACCTGTTGTCCCGAATTCCGTGATGGTCCGCTCCTAGTGTCGACGGTCGCGGCCGGCGTCCCGGCCGCCTCCCCCGACCCCGGCACTCCACCATGATCCAGACCTTCCGGACGGTCCGCGCCGTCGCCATCGCGGCCATCGTCGCCGTCGGCATCGCCGCGGTGGTGCTCGTCCTTTCCGGGTGCGGTTCGCGCTCGGGCCTGGTGGAGGGCGGCCGGGCCTCGCCGGTCGCGCTCCAGCCCGGACCGCAGGAGCTGTGGCCCGCCTGGTACGAGAGCGAGTCGAGGCGCGAGGGCGTCATGGCCTCCGGCCGGGGGGACGCGCCGGCGCCGCTCGACCGTGCGCCGAAGGTGCCGAAGGAGGGGCTGCGCGGCATGGACCCGACGGCGGTCCTGAAAGCTGATCCGCGCGGCAAGTCGCTCCTCCGGCTCCCCCTGATCGAGCGTCCGGGGCGGCCGGGCATCCGGCCGCCGGTCTTCCACGATCTGACCGGAAACGCCGGGAGCTCGCCCGAGCTGATCATCGCGGCGGACCTGGAGAACCGCCGCACCGCCGTCATCGTCTACTCGCTCCGCGACGGCAAGGTCGTGCCGATCCTGTACACGGTGGGCACCCGGCTCGCGGTGGAGGCCGTCGGCACCGACCTCGTGACGCGCGGCGCCGCCGACGACGGCGCCGAACAGGTCGTCCGCTACCGCTGGGACGGGGTCCGGCTGTCCCCGGTGCGTGACGACAAGACGTACAAGGACATCACGCCGGGAAAGCCGGGAAAGCAAGGAAAGCCGGGAACGCAGGGAACGCAGAAAGAGCAGGAAAAGCAGGGCGATCCGGGAGCCCCGGGGGCGCCCGGCTCCCGCCCGACACCCGGGCCCGCCAGCACGGCCGGGGGTCTCCCGTGACCGCCGCCCAGAGCCGCCGCCCGACCGCCCGGCCCGGCAGCCCTACCACCCGGCGCCCCCGCCCGACAGCCCTGCCGCACCGCCTGGCTGCCTTGTGCGGCCGGGCCCGCGGGGTGACCCGGGGGCTGAGCCTGCGGGTCAAGATCGCCGTGCTGCTCGCGGCGGGCTGCGCCCTGGTGGCCGTCGCCATCGGGCTGCTCATCCACCAGTCCCGGGCCGCCCAGGTCGCCTCGACGGCCCGCGAGTCCGCGACCGCCCAGCTCGTGCGCGTACGGCAGCTGTACGAGCTGACCGGGCAGGTGGACCACGCCGACACGGACGCCGCGCTCGACCACCCCGCGCTCCCCGAGCCGCTGCGGAAGTCCGCCCTGGACGGCAGGCGCAGCACCTATCTGAACCTCGACGGCCCGCATCCGGCCGTGTGGGCCGCCCGGCCCGTCGGCGACCGGGTCCTCTCGGTGCGCAAGCCCCTGGACACGGCGGTGGACCAACTCGACGAACTGGACAGCCAGTTGGTGGCCTGGGGCGCGGTCGTGGTCGGGCTCGCGGCGCTCGGCGGGGCCGGGCTCGCCAGCAGGCTGAGCCGCCAGCTGCGCACCGCCGCCGCCACCGCGCGCCGGATCAGCCTCGGCGACCTCGACGCCAGGATCGGCCGGACACCGGCAGGCCGCCAGGACGAGGTGGCCGAACTGGCCTGCGCCGTCGACACGATGGCGGCCTCGCTGCAGAGCCGCCTGGAGGCCGAGCAGCGCTTCACCGCGGACGTGGCGCACGAGCTGCGCACCCCGCTGACCGGCCTGCACACGGCCGCCGAACTGCTGCCGCCGAGCCGCCCGACCGAACTCGTACGGGACCGGGTCGCGGCCCTGCGCACCTTGACCGAGGACCTCCTGGAGGTCGCCCGGCTCGACGCGAACGCCGAGGAGCCCCATCTGGAGGTGCTCCCGCTGGACCGCACCCTGGAGAGGATCCTCCAACGGTGCGGACTGGCGGTGGAGTTGGACCGGTCCAACGGCCGCGCTCCGGATCCCGACGGCACGGACCTCAGGGCCCCCGCAGGCCCCCCGGGCTCCGTGGACCCCACGGACCCCACGGACCCCACGAACTCCACGGGCCTCTCCGCCCCTTCGAACCTGCCCGACCTCCCCGACCTCCCCGACCTCCCCGATCTACCCGACCTCCCTGGTCTGCCCGACCCCTCCGACACCTCCGACACCCCCGACACCCTCGTACGCACCGACGCCCGGCGCCTTGAGCGGATCCTCGCCAACCTCATCGCCAACGCCCGACGGCATGGCGCCGAGCCCGTCGAGGTGACCGTGGACGGCACCTCGATCGGCGTCCGCGACCACGGGCCCGGCTTCCCCGAACACCTCCTGGAGAACGGCCCCCGGCGTTTCGTGACCGGAGCGAAGGAACGCGGCAAGGGCACGGGGCTCGGCCTGACCATCGCCCTGGGCCAGGCTCAGGTCATCGGCGCGCGGGTGACGCTGAGCAACGCGGAGGGCGGCGGCGCGCTGGCGGTGGTGAGCCTGCCCGGCGCGTGAGGTGTGCGGCCGCCCCGGCCGGGTCAACCCCCTTACGGGCGCACCTTCTTGGCGTCCCGCAGGGCCTGCGCCCACCAGGCCACCTGGTCGAGCATCTTCTTGACGGCCGCGTCCGCCTGCGAGGGCTCGCGGTGCTCGCCGTCCTCGTCGAAGAGCCCGTGCACATGGGGGAAGCTGACCGTGTCCCGCACGGTGACGGCGTGCAGCTCGGCGAAGACCTGACGCAGCTGCTCGACGGCCCGCAGGCCCCCGGAGATCCCGCCGTACGAGACGAAGCCGACGGGCTTGGCCTGCCACTGCGCGAAGTGCCAGTCGATCAGGTTCTTCAGCGAGGCCGGGAAGGAGTGGTTGTACTCGGGGGTGATCACGACGAAGGCGTCCGCCTGTTCCAACTTGGGCGTGATGAAGGCCAGTTGGGCCGCGACGGCCGGCGAGGGGTCGCGGGAGAGGGCGGTCGTCAGTTCGGTCTCGGCGAGATCGAGCACCTCGATGTCGAGGCCGTGGTGTTCACGGGCCCGGGCGAGGAACCAGTCGGCGACGACCGGAGCGAACCGGCCCTCGCGGTTGGAACCGATGACGACGGTGAGCTTCAGAGCGGCTTGTTCGGCCGTGGTGATGTCCATGCCGAGAAGGATTCAACCTCAAGCAGACTTGAGGTCAAGCCCGTCCGGACGGCGAACTATCTTGAGGCCCATGACACTTCCGTACGTCGAGATCGACGGCCGCCCCGCCGATGCCGAGAACCTGCTCGTCCCCGCGCTGACCGGCGGATACGGACACTTCACCGCCATGCAGGTGCGCGACGGACGCGTCCGCGGTCTCGCCCACCATCTGACCCGCCTCGACCGGGCCACCCGCGAGCTGTTCGGGCCCGGCATGGACGGGGAGCGGGTCCGGTCGCTGACAGCGCGCGCCCTCGCCGCCTGCGGCCGGTCCGACGTGTCGGTGCGGGTCTATGTGTACGGGCCGGCCGAGGCACCCACCCCGATGGTCGTCGTGCGCGACCCCGTCGACATGCCGTCCACCGCGCAGTCCCTGCTCTCCGTGCCGTACGAGCGCCCGGTCGCCCACATCAAGCACCTCGGCGGCTTCGCGCAGGCCCATTACGGCCGGCTCGCCGAGCGCCAGGGCTTCACCGAGGCCCTGCTGACCGGGCCCGGCGGCGCCGTCGCGGAGGGCGCGATCACCAACATCGCGTTCTGGGACGGCACTTCGGTGGTGTGGCCGGACCGTCCCGCGCTGCTCGGCGTCACCAAGACCATCCTGGACGCGCGGCTCGCCTCGTACGGCCTGAAGTCGGTGCACCGCGAGGTGACCCTGGCCGGCCTCGACGCCTACAGCGCGGCGTTCGTCACGAACTCGCGCGGGATCGCCCCGGTCGGCCGGATCGACGAGCGTGCGTTCGCGGTCGACGCGGAACTGATGAAAATGGTGTGGCGGGCGTTCGAGGAGACCCCCTGGGACGTGATCGACCCGGGGTGAGGCGTCACCCGTACGGCCCGCCCGCCGTCACTCGTTCGTCCCCCGCCGACGGGCGCCGCGGCCGGTGGCCCTCTTAGGTCGAAGGCAGAAGCTCTGCCGCGTCCCCGGAGGATCCATGCGTACAGCCCGACTCCTGACCAGTGCCCTGCTGGCGTCCGCCGCCGCGCTGGGTCCGGCGGCGTCGCTCGCGTACGCCAACAACGATCCGGGCGGACCGGGGTCCCTCGAACTGTGGCCGGCCAGCGCGTCGCCGGGCGCCACGGTGACCGCGAACACCACGGCCTGCGGACCCTCGGCGCGCGCCACGGGCGATGCGAACACGGTGGGCGCGGGCGACTTCCAGCTGACGGCCTCCACTCACAAGGAAGTGCTCGCCGGCCAGTTCCAGGTCGCATCCCACACCAAGCCGGGCAGCTTCCGCATCAAGGTGAGCTGCGAGAACGGCAAGACCGTCGAGGCGCAGCTCACGGTCGCGGCGGGCGGCGGCGACCGGGACCGGTGGGGCAAGGACGGCCAGGGCAACAAGGACCCGTGGGCCAAGGACAAGCCGTGGGGCAAGGACAAGCCGTGGGACGGCGGCGGCCAGTGGACCAAGGACAAGTCCTGGGACGCCGACGACCAGTGGGGCCGTGACAAGTCGTGGGAGGGCAACGACCCGCACGGCCATGTGAAGACCGGCGTCGGCGGCAGCCTCGGCCCCGACACCACCTTGATCGCGGCGGGCGCGGCGGTACTGACCGCGGCCGCCGTGGGCGGCACCTGGCTGCTGCGTCGCCGGGCGAGCGGCACGCAGGGCCGGGGCTGACCGCCCTTGTCAGCCCCGACCGAACGGCGCAACGCGGCCTGGCTGATGGTGGTCGCCGCGTTCGTCGGACTCTGGCTGGTGGAGCGGGGCTTCGACTCCGTGGAACCCCCGCGGCCGTCGGCGGCCGAGGCCTTCGCGGCGGGCCCCGCCTCGCACCGCGGCGGGCCACCGGCCCACTCCCCGACCGGCCCCACCGCGCGGGGCCCGGTCGAACTCCCGCCTCCCGCAGGCCTGTTGGCCTCCGAACCCGTACGCGTCAGGATTCCCTCGATCCGCGTGGACGCGCCCGTGACGCGGCTGGGGCTGGGCCCCGACCACAGCCTGGAGGTGCCGCCGCCGGGGAACACGAACGTGGCCGGCTGGTACAAGGACGGCACTCCCCCGGGCGTCCGGGGCACCGCCGTGATGGCCGGCCACGTCGACGACGCGCGCGGCCCCGCTGTCTTCTACTCGCTGGGTGCCCTGAAGAAGGGAGCCCAGGTCGAGGTGACCCGCAAGGACGGCGTGACCGCGGTCTTCGCCGTCGACGCGGTCGAGGTGTACGAGAACAACGCGTTCCCGGACGCCAAGGTGTACGGCCCCGCCACGCGCCCGGAGCTACGCCTGATCACCTGCGGCGGAGGCTTCTCCCCACAGACCGGCTACCAGGCCAACGTGGTCGCCTTCGCCCACCTGACAGGCGTAACCCAGCCCCCCACACCCACCCGCCTCTAACCCACGCGAGAGCGAGGCGCGCGCAAAGGGGCGCGAGGAACGGCGCGACCAGCCACACACGACCCGCAGCCGAAAGCCGGTCAGGTTAAAGGGGCGCGGGGAACGGCGCGACAGGCAGCGGCCCGCACCCACATCCCCACCCCCGAAGCGGAGCGCCTACGCGTTCCACTGGTCGAACGCGAGCTTCGCCACCAGCGAGAAGACCACCACCAGCAGCACCCCCCGCACGAACTCACTGCCCTTGCGCAGGGCCATGCGCGCCCCGAGCATGCCGCCCGCGAGGTTGAACACCGCCATGATCGCGGCCAGTTGCCACATGACGTTGCCCTGGTAGGCGAACATCGCCAGCGCGCCCGCGTTGGTGCAGACGTTCACGATCTTGGCCGTGGCACTCGCGGTCACCAGATCGAGGTGGAGCACCGCCGTGAGCGCGAGGACCAGGAACGTACCGGTGCCGGGCCCGAACAGCCCGTCGTAGAGGCCGATGCCCCCGCCGACGAGCACGATCGCCGTGACGGTACGGGCCCGGGTGACCGGCTGCCCGCCGGCCCCCGTACCGAACGCGGGCCTGAACATGACGAACCCGGCGACGCCGAGCAGCACCACCAGGATCACCGGGCGCAGCACCGCGCTGCTGATGCCGGCCGCGAAGAACGCCCCGGTCATGGACCCCGCGAGCGCCGCGAGCCCGATCCGTACCGCCGTCCTCACCCGCACCGGCGCCCTGCGCACATAGGTCACGGCGGCACCGGACGTACCCACGATGGCGACGGCCTTGTTGGTGCCGAGGACGTGGGCGGCGGGAACGTGCGGCAGGCCGATGAGGAGCGCGGGCAGCATCAGCAGTCCGCCACCGCCGACCACCGCGTCGATCCACCCGGCCGCCCCCGCGGCCAGGCACAGCACGATGAGCACGGTCAGCGATATGTCGGGCATGATCGCGACTTTAAGGAGCGGCGGCCCGGGGCGTCCATTACTTTCCGGATGCTTGAGCGAGATCTGAGCCGACGGCGGTCGCGGCCCGGTCGGGCGCGGGCGGCGCGGCGGGGGTGACGGCGGCGGCCAGGAAAGTCGCCGCGAGGGCACTGGCGGCGGTGAGCCCCGCGGCGAGCCGGCGCCGGGCGCGGTCGAGGGGGACGGGGGTGGCGCACTTGCGGTGACGGGCCATGGCTGGGCGGTTCCTCGGGGCTCGGGTCCGGAGGCGGAGACGGAGACGGAGACGGAGACAGGGTTGGAGACGGGGGCGGAGCGAGGGCAGGGACACGGGGCGCGGGGCGCGGGCGGGGACAGGGCGGGGCGAGGACCACCGGGCGGGCGTCAGAAGCTGAACTGCTCGGTGTGGATGTGCTGTTCGGGCACCCCCGCCTTGATGAGCGAGGCGGTCGCCACGGCCGCCATCGGGCCGGGCCCGCACAGATAGACGTCGTGCTCGGCCAGATCGGGCACGAGGTTGCGCAGGGCCTGCGGCGCGAGCGGGTCGAAGGACGCGTCGGAGGGGCCGAGCAGATAGTGCAGCGCCGCCCCGCGCGCCACGGCGATGGCCTCCAGTTCGTCGCGCAGCACCAACTGGGCGGCGTTGCTGGCCCGGTAGAGCAGGGTGAGGTCACCGGGCGCGGCGGGCAGCGTCTCGAACAGCACCCGCATGGGCGTGATGCCGACCCCGCCCGCGAGGAGCAGCACCTTGCGGCGGGTGCGGCGGTGCGCGGTCATCGCGCCGAAGGGACCGGTGGCCAGGACCCGCGTGCCCGGCCGCAGCCGGCGCATCCGCCGGCTGTGCACCCCGAGCGCCTTGACGGTGATCCGTACCGTGTCGTCCCTGACCGGCGCCGACAGCGAGAACGGCAGCGAGGTGTGCCACAGCCTTCGCCGCACGAACCGCCAGCGCAGGAACTGCCCGGGTTCCGCGCGCAGCGCGTCGAGCCCGGTGCCGCGCATCACGACGGAGACGACATCGGGGCTCTCGTCACGCACCTCGACGACGCGCAGACCGTGCCGCAGGGCCTGCCGCACGGGGACGACCCCCCGGTACCAGACGATCAGCACGGCGACCGTGGCGTGCAGCATCGCCCAGGCCCACACGGTGAGCGGGCTCCCGGCCACATCGGGGCCGACGAGTTGATGGGCGAAGGCGAGCGCCGCCCCGAGGTAGGTGAGGAAGTGCAGGGCGCGCCAGGTCTCCTGGGAGATCCGCGCCCGCGCGGCCCGCACCGAACTGACCCCGGCGGCGCCGAGCGCCAGCGTGCCGAACGCTGCCGCCAGAACACCTCCGTAGCCGAGCAGTTCACCGGTCGCCCGCAGCAGATCGGTGCCGGTGTACGCGGCGTACCCGCACAGCGCGAGCACCACGTGCGCCCCGACGAGGCTCAGGACATAGCGGCCGCCGAGCGAGTGCCAGCGGGCGAGCCGGTCGGCGCCGACGCCGTGCTCGACGGCCGGGACCCGGGCCATGAGCAGCAGCATCACCAGGATCCCGTATCCGGCGAGCAGCCCGGACAGATGGGCCGCGCCGGCGAACAGGGCGTCCAGGCGCGCGGACGGTTCGGCCTGGCTGCCCCAGAGCAGGCTCACCGCCCCGGCCCCCGCGACCATCCCGCGCCGCATGACCCGTGGCGGGATCCGAAGCGCTTGCACCGGGGCGGGTCCGGGCGCTTCGGTCCGCTCCTCGAAGACCTCGCGGGTCGGCCCGCTGTGGTCCGGACTCGGCCGCAACGGGTCCCACTGCGGTACCTGTTGGCTCGGGTCGGCCGGCTGGGTCTGCTGGGACTGGTGCGCGAGATAGGCGGACAGTGCTGGGTACGCGGCAAGCTGCGGGTCGGTGGCCTCGATCGTCACGCCCGGCAGCCTAGGTCGGCCGGGCCGCCGAAATACCCTGGTCAGAGCCGGATCCAGGATCCTTAAGGCCCCCTTGAGGATGGGCTGACCACCGATTAAGCCGAGCCCCTTCCCCACCCTCTCCCGGCCCGCCTCCGCCCCTTCCTCCGAACCCGCCCCCGGCCCGGGTCAGCCCCCGGCCCGGTCCAGATAGCGCAGCACCGCGAGCACCCGGCGGTGCCCCGACTCGGAGGGCGGCAGGTCCAGCTTGCTGAAGATGTTGGCGATGTGTTTCTCCACCGCCCGCTCCGACACCCCGAACCCCTCGGCGATGGCGTGGTTGGTACGGCCCTCCGCCATCAGCCCGAGCACCTCCCGCTCGCGCGGGGTGAGCGCGTCGAGCGCGGCGGCCCGTCGGCTCGCCCCGAACAACTGGGCCACCACCTCCGGGTCCAGTGCGGTACCGCCCGCCGCCACCCGCTCCAGGGCGTTCACGAACTCGCCGATGTCCACGACGCGTTCCTTCAGCAGATAGCCGACCCCCGCCCCGCCGTCCCCGACCAGCTGCTCCGCGTACTTGGTCTCCACGTACTGCGAGAAGATCAACACCCCGGTGCCCGGCGCCGTCCGACGGATCTGCACGGCCGCCCTCAGCCCCTCGTCCGTCTGCGTCGGCGGCAGCCGGATGTCCACCACCGCCGCGTCCGGCCGGTGCTCGGCGACCGCGGCGAGCAGCGCCTCGGCGTCCTGGACCGCGGCCGCCACCTCCACGCCCCGCATCTCCAGAAGCTGCACGAGCCCGTCGCGCAGGATCGAGGAGTCCTCGGCGATGACGACCCGCATGGATAACCCGCCCCGTTCCCGGTGTTCGCTCTGTTCTCACTCTTCGCGCCACACATCTGCCGGGTGCCCGCGCCGCCCGTCGGCCGGCGTTCGCACCCCTCATCGCAAGGGCAGCAGCACACTCACCACCGTAGGTCCTCCGGGCGGGCTGTCGCAGTTCAGCGAGCCGTCCACGGTACGCACCCGGGCCCGCAGCCCGGCGAGGCCGCTGCCCGCGCCGACCACCGCTCCCCCGCGCCCGTCGTCCTCGACGGTGAGCAGCAGGATCTTCGCGTCGCCGTGCACCGTGACCCACACCTGCGAAGCCCCGCTGTGCTTGGCCGCGTTGGCCAGCAGCTCCGCCGTGCAGAAGTAGGCGATGGACTCGATCGCCGGACTCGGCCTGTGCTCCATCCCGCAGAACACCCGCACCGGCAGCGCGCTGTCCGCCGCGAGGGTGGCGAGCGCGGTGTCGAGGCCCTGGTCGAGCACCGGCGGATGGATGCCCTTGACCAGATGCCGCAGGTCGGCGACGGCCTGCTTGGCGTTTCCCTGCGCCGTCTCGACGACCTTGAGGATCTGGTCCCGTTCGGCTCCTCCCTTCACCAGCTCGCGGATCATCGTGAGGTGCATGCCCAGGCCGACCAGCCGGGCCTGGGTCCCGTCGTGGAGGTCGCGTTCTATCCGGCGCAGGGTGGCCGCCGCGTCGTCGACGGCCTGGGCCCGGGTCTCCTCCAGGGTGCGGATGCGCTGGTCCGCCCGGTCCGGACCGAGCAGCCCGGCCAGCAGCAGCCGGTGCGGGGCAAGAGCGTGGCGGAGCAGCCACGGTGCCGCGTACAGGAGCAGCAGGCCGACGGCGAAGGGCAGCAGCCACCGCGGCCAGCTGTCGAACTCCACTCCCCCCACCTCCAGTCCCACATGCCGTACGGAACCGTCGGGCTCCGTGATGGTGAAGTAGTTCCAGCGCTTGAGCAGGGGATGCAGGGTCAGCAGCACCCCGTTCACCCAGCCGATGTAGACGGCGCCGAGCGGCAGCACGGCGGTCAGCGGGGCCGCCAGGGCGCAGCCCACCGCCCGCCAGCCGGAACGCCCGCCGAGCACCGACCGCCGCCAGTCGAACACCCCACTCGTCTCCGGCTGCGTCGGCGAGTCGATGTCGAGCCCCAACAGGCTTTTGGCCAGGGCCCGTTGGAGGTCGCCGAGCGCGAGCGCCGCCCGGACCCCGGCGGCGATGAGCCAGAGCCCCAGGGCCGTCCAGGACAGCACCGCTCCGATCAGCAGGACCACGACGACCAGGACCAGGCCGGTCAGGGCGAGCGGCAGCGCGATGATCGAGTAGAGCGCGGCGCGGGCGACCGGGCCACGCCGGCCCCGACGGTAGGGGAACTCCAGGGAGCCCGGAAGGCGCAGGCGGTGCATGAACGACAACCCTAGGGCGAGCCGGTCAGAGCTGGTGGATCACGGGTATGGACAGGAGCGCGCAGAGCGCGGCCACGGCCAGCGCGATCCAGGTGGCCTTGAGCAGACCGGCCCGGTCGCCACCGAGGAAGCCCTTGACCAGGCGGGCCTGGAGCAGCGTGAACCCCTTCATCACCCAGGGCGTGATGAGCAGGAAGGACACACCTCCGCCTATGCCGTGCACCGCCCATGCCCCGGCCATGGTGGGGCCGCCCCATGCCTGGCTCGGGTCGCTGTCGGGCCGCAGTGGGTAGGCCAGGTTGATGACGACGACCGTCCAGAAGTAGGCCGACACCGTAAGGGCCACCAGGTTCAGCGGCAGGCTGATCACGGCATGCGCCAGGGCGAGCGGGCCGGTGCGCCGGGGGTCCTTCACCTCCACGCCGAGCAGTCGCCGGGCGAGCCCGCGCTGTATCCGGCCGGCCGGACCGCCGACCAGGGCTATGGGGACGCACAGGATGCCGACGGGCAGAGCGAGCAGGAGATAGGCGAGACGCAGCCAGGTCGCGGCCCTGAACGGCTCTCTGAGGATCCCCTTCCATCCGACCCGGCCGGCAGCGGCCTGGTTTGCCGTAGGGCGGGGCGGTGCCTGGTCGGGGGCGGGGTGTCGCTGCGCGAGGTCCATGCGTCAAGGCTCCCGCCCGGGGCCCGCCGTTTCGATCGTGCCAGCACGGATCTTCATGGTTCGGTTTACCCCACCCCAGGGCCCACGCCCGGCCCCGCCGCCCCGGCCCCGCCGCCCCGGCCCCGCCGCCCCGGCCCTGCCGTCCGGCTCCGAGCCCCGACCCCAGCCCCCCACCCCGCTCCCACCCCCGGAGCACGCCTCACACCCCGCACCCCGCCGTGCTGAGCGCAAGGTTCCCCCGTGGAAATCGGCGGGATGCGGACGGGTAACAGCCGCCGCGCACGCTGGGCGCATGAGTACGGACATCGTGGTCGTGGGCCACGGCATGGTCGGCCAGCGCTTCCTGGAGGCACTCGCCGAGCGCGGTGCGACCGGCCGCGCACGGGTGGTCGTGCTGTGCGAGGAGCCCCGCCCCGCCTACGACCGGGTGCACCTCACCTCGTACTTCGAGGGCAGGACACCCGATGAGCTCACCCTCGTACCGGACGACTTCATGCGTCAGCACGGGATCGAGCTGTACGTCGACGACCCCGCCGAGTCGATCGACCGGGCCGCGCGGACCGTCACCGCCCGCTCCGGGCGCACCTTCGCGTACGACACGCTCGTCCTGGCCACCGGCTCGTCCCCCTTCGTGCCGCCGGTGCCCGGCAGGGACCTGCCCGGTTGCTTCGTCTACCGGACGATCGAGGACCTGCTCGCCATCGAAACGTACGCCAGGACCGCCACGACGGGCGCGGTGGTGGGCGGCGGGCTGCTCGGCCTGGAGGCGGCCGGTGCGCTGAGCGGGCTCGGACTCGCCACGCACATCGTGGAGTTCGCGCCCAGGCTGATGCCGGTGCAGGTCGACGAGGGCGGCGGCGCGGCGCTCCTTCGCACCATCGAGAACATGGGGCTCACCGTGCACACGGGAGTCGGCACCCAGGAGATCACCGCCGACGACCGGGGTCGCGTCAGTGGAATGACACTTTCTGACAGCTCTCATCTGTCAACCGACCTGGTGGTCTTCTCCGCCGGAGTCCGCCCCCGCGACCAGCTCGCCCGCGACTGCGGCCTCGCGGTCGGCGAGCGCGGCGGCATCGTCGTCGACGAGCAGTGCCGCACCGACGACCCCGCGGTGTTCGCGATCGGCGAGTGCGCGCTGGCCGCGGACGGCCGGGTGTACGGCCTGGTGGCGCCCGGCTACGACATGGCCCAGACGGCGGCCGACGCGATCGTCAACGCCACCGGACGCACCTTCGCCGGGGCCGACCTGTCGACGAAGCTGAAGCTGCTCGGCGTCGACGTGGCCTCCTTCGGCGACGCGCACGGCACGGCCGACGGCTGCCTCGACGTCGTCTACTCCGACTCCCGCTCCGGGGTCTACAAGAAGCTGGTCGTGTCCGGCGAGGGCGTCCTCCTCGGCGGCGTCCTGGTCGGCGACGCGGACGCGTACGGCATGCTGCGACCACTCATCGGGCACGTGCCGCCGGTCGCCCCCGAGCGGCTGGTCCTGCCGGCCGGGCTCGGCGCGCCGGCCGCGATCGGCCCGGAGTCGCTGCCGGACGACGCCGTCATCTGCTCCTGCCACAATGTCACCAAGGGCACGATCACCGCCTGCTCCTCTCTGTCCGAGGTCGGGAAGTGCACCAAAGCCGGTACGGGGTGCGGGAGTTGCTTCAAAACCATTGGAGCGCTGCTGCCGAAGTCCGGCGACGGCGGCCTGTGCGGCTGCTTCGCCCAGACCCGCCAGGAGCTGTACGAGATCGCACTCGCGCTGCGCATCGCCACGTTCACCGGACTCCTCGACGGGCACGGCCGGCCATGGGCGCGCGGAGGCGAGGGCTGCGAGATCTGCAAGCCGGCCGTCGCCTCGATCCTGGCGGGCCTGGGTCACGGGCACATCCTGGACGGCGAGCAGGCCGCCCTCCAGGACACCAACGACCACTTCCTCGCCAACCTGCAGCGCAACGGCTCCTATTCGATCGTGCCGCGCATCCCCGGTGGCGAGATCACCCCGGACAAGCTCATCGTGATCGGCGAGGTGGCCCGGGACTTCGGGCTCTACACCAAGATCACCGGCGGTCAGCGCATCGACCTCTTCGGCGCCCGCGTCGATCAACTGCCCTCCATCTGGGCCAAGTTGGTGGCGGCCGGATTCGAGTCCGGGCACGCGTACGGGAAGTCGCTGCGCACGGTCAAGTCCTGTGTGGGGCAGACCTGGTGCCGCTACGGGGTGCAGGACTCGGTGCGGATGGCGATCGACCTGGAGCTGCGCTACCGCGGCCTGCGCTCGCCGCACAAGCTGAAGTCGGCGGTCTCGGGCTGCGCCCGCGAGTGCGCCGAGGCCCAGTCGAAGGACTTCGGCGTGATCGCCACGGCCAACGGCTGGAACCTGTACGTCGGCGGCAACGGCGGAGCGACCCCGCGCCACGCCGACCTGCTGGCGCAGGACCTGACGGATCATCAACTCGTGCGCCTGATCGACCGGTTCCTGATGTTCTACATCCGTACCGCTGACCGCCTGGAGCGCACTTCGGTCTGGCTGGAGCGGATCGAGGGCGGACTCGCCCATGTCAGGGACGTGGTGGTGAACGACTCGCTCGGCATCTGCGCCGAGCTGGAGGCCCTGATGGACACACACGTGGCGGGCTACCGCGACGAGTGGGCCGAGACCCTCGACGACCCCGAGCGGCTCGCCCGCTTCGTGTCCTTCGTGAACGCGCCCGGCGCCCCCGACCCCTCGGTCCGCTTCGTCCCCGAGCGCGACCAGATCAAGCCCGAACTCCCCCTCCTCACCCTGGGAGCCACCCGATGACGATGGTCCAACTCAAGCTGGACGAAGGCTGGTTCGCAGTCTGCGAGGCCGCCCGCCTCACGCCCGGACGCGGCGTCGCCGCCCTCCTCCCGGACGGCCGCCAGGCCGCCGTCTTCTGCGACCGGCGCGGGCGCACGTACGCGATCGACAACCGCGACCCGTTCACCGGCGCCTACGTCCTGTCGCGCGGACTGCTCGGCTCCACACCCGAGGGCCGCCCCTACGTCGCGTCCCCGCTCCTCAAGCACCGCTTCGACCTGGAGACCGGCGCCTGCCTCGACGACGAGGCGCGGACCGTCCGGACTTACTTGACCGGGCGTTCCAGTCGGTTCTAGTCTTCCGGCGTGGCCAGGACCAAGGAATTCGACCCGGACGCCGCGCTGCAGTCGGCTCTTGAGCTGTTCTGGCGACGCGGCTACGAGGCGACGTCGATGGCGGACCTCGTCGAGCATCTCGGCATCGGCCGCGCCAGCATCTACGCGACGTTCGGCAAGAAGCACGAGCTGTACCTCAAGGCCCTCGACCGCTACGCCGAGCACCACGACCCCGCGCTGCTCACCGAACTGTCCGGGCCCGGCCCCGCACTGCCCGCCGTACGCGGCGTGGTGCGGCGCTTCGCCACCGAGTCGATGGCCGACGGTTCCCGCCTGTCCGGCTGTTTCGTCACCAACACCGCGGCCGAACTGGCCCCGCACGACAACGCCGCGGCCCGCCGGGTCGAGCTCAGCTGGGGGCACGTCGAAACCCTGCTGCACTCCGCGCTCGTACGCGCCCAGGCGCAGGGCGAGCTGGCGGCGGACCGCGATCCACGGGGTCTCGCCCGGATGCTGCTCGTCTTCCTCCAGGGGGTACGAGTCGTCGGCAAGGCCTCGGGAGAGCCGGGTCGGGTACGGGACGCGGCCGAGCAGATCCTGACCTTGCTCGACTGATCCCCGGAGGCCGGCACCGGCCGCCCGGTATCGGTCATCCGGTATCCGTCAGCTGTCATCTGTCATCAGACATCCGACACCCGCCGTTCGGTAGCTGCCGTTCGCTGTCCGACATCGCGTTGACACTTTTCCCCTTTCCAATCCCCAACCTTCCGACGACATTCCGACTTCCACCTCGCACCCTCCGCACATCCTCATAACAGAACGATTGGTCAAGAATATGTCTGCTCGTTTCGCCCACAAGACCGTCCTCGTCACCGGCGCCGGATCCGGCCTGGGCCGCGCCGTCGCGCTGGCCTTCGGCGCGGAGGGGGCCCGGGTCGCCGTCGCCGGGCGTACGGCCGCGTCCCTCGACGCGACGGTCGCCCTGATCACGGAGGCGGGCGGCACCGCCGCCGCGTTCACCGCCGACGTGTCCCACGCCCCCGCCGTGCGCACCCTCGTGGCCGATGTCGTCGAGCGGTTCGGCTCGCTCGATGTCGCGGTCAACAACGCCGGGGTGTTCCGTGGCGGCGCGCCCGTTGTCGAGCTGTCGGAAAGTGACTGGCAGACGTTGATATCTGTCAACGTCACCGGCGTGTTCCACGCCCTCCAGGCCGAGATCGCCCACATGCGCACCCAGGAGTCGGGCGGCGCCATCGTCAACATCGCCTCCAACCTGGGCGCCCACCACCGCGCCCCCGGAGTCGCCGCCTACGCCGCGTCCAAGGCCGCCGTCAGCGCGCTGACCAGGGGCGCCGCCCTCGACCATATCCAGGACGGGGTGCGGATCAACGCGGTGAGCCCCGGCCCCCTCGACACCAGCATGTCGCTGCGGTCCGGCGAGAGCGAGGAGGAGCGGGCGGTCCGCATGAAGGACACCCAGCCCCTCGGCCGGGTGTCGACGACCGCGGAGGCGGCCGCTGCCGTGCTGTATCTGGCCTCCGACGACGCCGCGTCGGTCGTCGGCGCGGATCTCGTCATCGACGGTGGCGCCTCCGCCTGAGCCACTTCGCATACCCACCGGTACGGTGGGGGCATGACTCAGGGCTGGAGTGCTCAGGACATCCCCGATCAGAGTGGCCGCACGGCCGTCGTCACGGGGGCGAACAGCGGCATCGGTCTCGTCACGGCGCGGGAGTTGGCCCGCCGTGGCGCGCGAGTGGTGCTCGCCTGCCGCAGCGAGGCGCGCGGCAAGGAGGCCGAGGAGCGCGTCCGGAGCGAAGTCCCGGGCGCGCGGGCCGAGTTCCGCCGCCTCGATCTGGCCGATCTCGCCTCGGTGCGGGAATTCGCGGCGCAACTTCCGTACGAGCGGCTCGATCTGCTGATCAACAACGCGGGGGTGATGGCGCTTCCGTACGGGCGGACGGCGGACGGGTTCGAGACGCAGTTCGGCGTGAACCACCTCGGGCACTTCGCGCTGACGGGGCTGTTGCTGCCGCGGTTGCGGGCGGCCGGTGCGGCGCGGGTGGTGTGCGTGTCCAGTGGGATGCACGTGCTGGGCAACGTCGATCTCCGTGATCTCAACAGCGAGCGCCACTACCGGCGTTGGGTCGCGTACGGGCGGTCCAAGTCGGCGAATCTGCTGTTCGTTCATGAGCTGGCGCGGCGGCTCGGGGCGGTGGGCTCGGACGTCGTGGCCGCGGCCGCGCACCCGGGTTACGCCGCGACCAACTTGCAGACCCAGGCGGTGCGGATGGAGGGCCGGCGCCGGACGGAGCGGCTCGTGGAGCTCGGCAACCGGGTCATGGCCCAGCCCGCCGAGTCCGGTGCGCTGCCCACGCTGTTCGCGGCGACGGCGCCGGGGGTGCGGCCCGATTCGTTCACGGGGCCGTCCGTGATGATGTGGCGCGGCTCCCCCGCAAGGTCCTGGCGGGCCGGCTGGACGGTGAACGACGTGGCCGGTGAGCGGCTTTGGGCGGCTTCGGAGCGGCTCACCGGCGTGACGTACGGGGCTCTGTGACGTCCGAGGGCGGTGACGTGCGGAGCCCCGGCCCCTTGTAGTACGGGACGGCGTGCGGGTTGTCAGGCGTTGACCGGGGCGTTCTCAGGCGTTGACCGCGGCCGGGTCCATGTACATGACCTCCCAGTGGTGCCCGTCCGGGTCCAGGAAGGAGCGGCCGTACATGGGGCCCTGGTCCATGGTCTCCTGGGCGGGGGCGCCGCCGGAGGCGAGGGCGGTGTCGACGAGGCGGTCCACCTCCTCGCGGCTGTCGGCGCTCAGGCAGACGATCGACTCGACGGTCGTGGCGGTGTCGGCGATCTGCCGGGTGGTGAAGCCCTTGAAGAAGGGCTCGGTGAGCAGCATGGCGTAGATCGTGTCGCTGATGACCAGGCAGCCCGCGTTCTCGTCGGTGAACTGGGGGTTGAAGGAGTAGCCCAGCTTGCCGAAGAAGTTCTTCGAGCGTTCCAGGTCCTTCACCGGCAGGTTGACGAAGATCATGGTGGGCATGTCGTGCTCCCTCGTGGGTGGTGGCGTTGCTTTCGAGGGGTAGACGGCCGCTCTCACCGAAACTCATCGCCCTGCCGGGTGTGTTTTTCCGCCGGGCGGGATGGGCTGTGCGGGCCGTCCCGTTCGCCCGGTCCGCTCGCCCGCCTCGCGGCGTCCCGGGCCTTCCCGTCAAGGGCGCGTATGGATGCGCGTCTCGTTCGACAAGGGGGCGCCAAGGGGGGCGGGGTGGCGGCCGTGCGGGTCGCAGGCTTGGCGCATGCTCACCACGTCGAAGGCCGTCGTCAGGGACGCGGCCCCCGAAGAACCTCCCGGAGCGGTCGACCGGCACCGGCTCACCGCGACCCAGGGGCTTGCCGCGCTCTCCCTGGACGCGATGGCGTCGGTGGCGTACGGCCCCGAGGCGGTCGTCCTGGTCCTGGCGGCCGCCGGTGCGTACGGGCTCGGCTTCACGCTGCCGGTGACGCTCGCCATCGCCGGTCTGCTCGCGGTGCTCGTGGCCTCGTACCGGCAGGTCATCGCGGCGTTCCCGAACGGCGGGGGCTCCTATGCGGTGGCCCGCCGGCATCTGGGGGCCCGTGCGAGCCTGGTGGCGGCGGCCTCGCTGATCCTGGACTACGTCCTGAATGTGGCGGTCTCGGTGACGGCGGGTGTGGCGGCGCTGACGTCGGCTTTTCCGGGTCTGTACGGGGACCGGCTGGTGATCTGTCTGGGTGTGCTGGTTCTGGTCACGGCCGTCAATCTGCGGGGGATCGTCGATTCGGCGAAGGCGTTCATCGTGCCGACGGGGGTGTTCGTCGCGGCGATTCTCGCGATCGTCGTGGTCGGGCTCTTCCGTTCCGCGCCCGTGTCGACCTCTGCCGCCGACGGCCATGTCTCGGTGCTGGCCGGCAACGCGACGGGGGTGGGTGCGCTGTTGCTGCTGAAGGCGTTCGCGGCCGGCTGTTCGGCGCTGACGGGGGTGGAGGCGGTCGCGAACGCGGTGCCGTCGTTCCGGGCGCCGGCCGCCCGGCGTGCCCAGCGCACGGAGGTGGCGCTGGGCGGGCTGCTGGGGGTGATGCTGATCGGTCTTGCGGTTCTGATCGGCCGGTTCCATCTTCAGCCGGTCGAGGGGGTGACGGTGCTCGCTCAGCTCGCGGACGCGTCGCTGGGTCACAACTGGGCTTTCTATATGGTGCAGTTCGCGACGGTGGTGTTGCTCGCGCTCGCCGCGAACACGTCGTTCGGCGGGTTGCCGGTCCTGATGTCGCTGCTGGCCCGGGACAACTATCTGCCGCATGTCTTCGGTCTGAAGGCCGATCGGCAGGTGCACCGGCACGGGGTGCTCGCGCTGGCCGCGGTCTCGGCGGTGCTGCTGGTGTTCTCCGGTGGTGACACGAACACGCTGGTGCCGCTGTTCGCGATCGGGGTGTTCGTCGGCTTCACGATCTGCCAGACGGGCATGGTGATCCACTGGCGTGGGGAGGGTTCTCCGGGCCGGCGCTGGAAGGCGCTCCTGAACGGGTTCGGCGCGGTCCTGACGGGTGTGGCGGCGGTCGTGGTGACGGCCACCAAGTTCGCCGAGGGTGCCTGGCTGATCGTGATCGCGCTGCCGTTGCTCGTGCTCTCCTTCGAGGCGGTGCACCGGGCGTACGGGCGGATCGCGGAGCGGCTGAGTCTGGGGCGGGTGCCTGAACCGCCGCGCCGGGACCGGTCGTTGGTGATCGTGCCGGTGTCGCATCTGTCCCGGCTGACGTGCGAGGCGTTGAACGCGGCCGTGTCGCTGGGCGATGAGGTGCGGGCGGTGACGGTGAGCCATCCCGACGAGGAGGACCGGCGGGACACGGAGGCGTTGCGCCGTGACTGGGAGCTGTGGAATCCGGGGGTGGAGCTGGTGGAGCTGGCCTCCGCGCATCGCAGTCTGGGCCGTCCGGTCGCCGACTATGTGAGCCGTGTCCACAGCTATCATCCGCGCACCCGGGTCACCGTGCTGATACCGGAGGTGGAGCCGGCGCACATCTGGCAGCGGGTGCTGCAGAACCAGCGTGGCGCGGTTCTCGCCCATGCCGTGCGCAGGGACACGGACGCGGTGATCTGCCGGTTGCGTTTCCGGCTCGGGCCGCCTCTCGCGCGCCACGACGTCTGAGGGCGGGGTCCGGCACTGGCGGGACGGGTGGCCGGGCGGTGGTGCCGTGGGCCCGGTGAGGCCGACACACCGCTGCAATACCCCTGTCGTAATCCCCCTGCATGGTTGATCGTTGAGCCGTACAGCGGGATGACGAACAGGGGGCGTACGCCATGACGATCAGCCGCCGGACACTGCTCGGCAGCGGGGCCGCACTGGGTCTGCTGACGGCTTGCGGCTCCAACACCGGCCGGGACAAGGGTGGTTCGGCCGACGGGAAGGTGGCGCTCGGCCACTGGTACCACCAGTACGGGGAGGCCGGGACCGAGGCGGCCGTGCGCCGTTACGCGGCCGCGTACGACAGGGCGAAGGTCAACGTCCAGTGGCGGCCGGGCAATTACGACCAGCAGACGGCGGCGGCGCTGCTCACGGACTCGGGTCCGGATGTCTTCGAGGTCAACGGGCCGACCCTGGACCAGATTCGGGGCGGTCAGGTCGTCGATCTGAGCGCGCTGCTCGACGGGGTGAGGGACGACTTCAACCCGGCGGTGCTGGCGCCGAAGACGTACGACGGGAAGATCTGGGGCATTCCCCAGGTGGTCGACACGCAGTTCCTCTACTACCGCAAGAGTCTGCTCGGTGCGGCGGGGGTGCAGCCGCCGGCCACGCTGGATCAACTCGTGTACGCGGCGCGGGCGTTGACGCGTGACAAGGTGAAGGGTCTGTTCCTCGGCAATGACGGCGGGGCGGGGGTGCTGGGCGGTACGCCGCTGTACGCGGCGGGGCTGAGCCTGGTCACCGCCGACGGCGCGGTGGGGTTCGACGATCCGGCGGCCGCCCGTACCCTCGGCAAGCTCCATCAGCTGTACGCCGACAAGTCGTTGTTGCTCGGGGCGCCGTCGGACTGGTCGGATCCGGCCGCGTTCGTGCAGGGCCTCACCGCGATGCAGTGGTCGGGCCTGTGGGCGCTGCCCGCGGTCCAGAAGGCGCTGGGCGACGACTTCGGGGTGTTGCCGTTCCCCAAGGACGGCCCGAACGGGAAGCCGTCGGTGCCGGTGGGCGCGTACTCCGCCGCCGTGTCAGCCCGTTCCGGGCACCAGGCGCAGGCGAAGGCGTATGTGAAGTGGCTGTGGGTCGAACGCACCGATTTCCAGGAGGACTTCGCGCTGTCCTACGGCTTCCACATTCCGGCCCGGCTGTCGCTCGCGAGGAAGGCGGCCAAGTTGCGGCAGGGCGCGGCGGCCGAGGTCGTGACGTTCGCGGCGGAGCACGGCTACGCGCAGCCGCTGCTGTGGACGCCGGCGCTTCAGAGCGCCTATCAGGACGCGCTGAACCGGATCATCAAGGACGGGGCGAGCCCGGCCGGTGAGCTGAGGGCGGTCGTGCGCAGGGCGAGTGACGAGCTGGGTCGGGTGAAGAAGCGCTGAGCGCCGTGCGACGACGTGTTTCGGACAGCACCCTGTGGTTCTGGGTCTTCGTGGGGCCCTTCGCCGCGGGTCTTGCCCTGTTCACCTATGTCCCGCTCCTGTGGAGCGTCTACCTCAGCTTCTTCGACGCCCACAACACGGTCTCGCCGACGGACTTCGTGGGGTTCGGCAACTATGCGGCGATGCTGCGGGACGGGGCGTTCACGTCGAGTCTGGGCACGTTCGCGGTGTTCTCGCTGTTCATCGTGCCGGCGACGTACGCGTTGTCGCTGGGGCTTGCGCTGATGGTGAACCGGGTCCGCCGTTTTCAGGCCTTCTTCCGTTCGGTGTTCTTCCTGCCGGCGGCCTGCTCGTATGTGGTGGCGGCGCTGATCTGGAAGATGTCGCTGTTCAGCGGGGTGCGGTTCGGGCTGGCCAATACGGTGCTCGGCTGGTTCGGGGTGGATCAGACGGCGTGGCTGTCGACGACGCATCCGCCCTGGTACTGGCTGGTGATCGTGACGGTGCGGCTGTGGCTGCAGGCCGGGTTCTACATGATCCTGTTTCTGGCCGGGCTTCAGCGGATCAGTCCGCGGCTGTACGAGGCGGCGGCGGTGGACGGGGCGCGGCCGGGCTGGCAGGTGTTCCGGCACATCACGTTCCCGCAGTTGCGCGCCACGTCGGTCGCGGTGGTGCTGCTGCTGGTGATCAACGCGTTCCAGGCGTTCGACGAGTTCTACAACTTGCTGTCGGATGCCCGTGGTTATCCGCCGTATGCCCGTCCGCCGCTGGTCTACCTGTATTACACGGCGCTCGGGCAGGGGCAGAACCTGGGGATGGGCAGCGCGGGTGCGGTGATCCTGGCGTTGATCATCGCGGTGGTGACGGTGTTCCAGGCCGGTTGGTTCGGTCTGGGCCGGAAGGAGGCGGACTGATGGGCGCGTCCCGGGCGGGCGGTGGCCGGCGCGGGGGGCGGCCGGAGGATCCGCTGGTGCGGGTCGGTCGGGCTCTGCGCTGGACGGTCCTGGTGGCGCTCGCGCTGCTGTTCCTGGTGCCGTTCTATCTGCTGGTCCGCAACGGTCTGTCGGCCGAGGCGGACATCACGTCGCCGACGTGGACGTTCTTCCCGTCGAGTCTGCACTGGTCGAATGTGCGGGAGCTGTTCGACGACCCGGCCGTGCCGATGGCGCGCTCGTTGCTGAACTCGGCGCTGATCGCGGTGGCGACGACGCTGGGGACGCTGCTGTTCGCCTCGCTCGCGGGGTACGGTCTCGCGCGGATCCCGTACCGGTTCGCCAACCTGGTCTTCTATGCGGTGATCGGGACGCTGATGGTTCCGGCGGCGGTCACGTTCGTACCAAGTTTCGTTCTCGTTTCGTCCCTGGGCTGGGTGTCGAGCTTGCGCGGCCTGATCGTCCCCACTCTGTTCTCCGGGTTCGCGTGCTTCGTCTTTCGCCAGTTCTTCACGGGATTTCCACGGGAGTTGGAGGATGCGGCCCGCGTGGACGGTCTTGGATATTGGCGTACGTACTGGAGGATCGTCGTGCCCAATGCGCGTCCGGTCTTCGCGGCTGTCGGCACCATTGTGTTCATTGGTGCCTGGAATTCCTTTCTGTGGCCGCTGGTCATCGGCCAGGACCGGGACGCCTGGACGGTGCAGGTGGCGCTGTCCACCTTCACCACGGCCCAAGTGGTCAACCTGCACGAGCTGTTCGTGGCGGCCGCCGTGTCCATCGTCCCGCTGGTCCTGGTCTTCCTGCTGCTCCAGCGCTACATCGTGGCCGGCGTGGAGCGTTCGGGGATCGACGACTGAGCGGGCCGGCGCGGCCGCGGCACGCGCGGGGTCCCGCCGCTCAGCAGGGCGGAGCCGAGCGGGGTCAGCGTATGCAATACGGAGTTGCCGTGCCGCAGGGTGACCAGGAGTCCGGCGTCGCGCAGGACGCCGGCGTGCTGGCTGGCGGAGGCGAGCGACACGCCTGCCCTGCGGGCGAGTTCACTGGTGGTGCAGCCGTTGCCGATGGCCTTCAGCACGCTGGAGCGGGTGTGTCCGACGAGCCGGCCGAGCGAGGTGGTGCGGTCGGGGCCGGGCGGGGACTCGTAGGGGGCCTGGGTGTGCGTGACCGGGTAGACGAGCACCGGCGCGAGCTTCGGGTCCTGGAGGGCGACCGGGGTGCGGCGGCAGAAGAACGAGGGCTGGAGCAGTAACCCCCGCCCGTTCAGGTGGAGTTCGCGTTCCACCGGATAGTCGGCCTCCAGGACGGGGGCGCGCCAGCGCAGCATCGGCGGCAGTGAGGCGAGGAGTTCGCTCGCCCCGCCGTCGAGCAGGGCCCGGCCGCGGGCGGCGCGGTCGGCGTCGACGCGGGTCTGTATGTGGGCCCAGTACGGGGAGACGGCCGCCTGGTGGTAGTCGGCCAACGCGTCGGCCAGGCGGCCGAGTTGGGTGGTGCAGCCGTCGGCGAGGGCGGCCGCCCAGCCGGTGGTGGGGCGGCCGCCGGGCAGGCGGGAGAGTTCCGCGTCGAGCCGCTCGGGGCCGGTCTCGCGAATTCGCATCAGACCGGCGTCGAGGGAATGCGGGCCGTGTGGCGGGGTGAGAAAGTCGGGGAAATATCCCCGACACGGAACGATTGCGGAGAGCAATCGCGTCTCTCCGCTCAACCGGCCGCGAGTTTCCTGTCGCCATTCACCGAATACGGAGGCGCCCCGCCGGTCCCTTAAGCGGTGAAAGCTGAGAATCGTTTCCCACAGCGTGTCAGGACCCGGCGCCATACGGAGCCGGGCCAGATCCTCGCCGGTGAAATGAATGCGCAGCACCGAAACCCCACCTGTCCACTGTCTGCAACCTGTTGCCTTGTTGTTGCATCCGCAATTGATCCCCCGACCGACTCGACTGAGTATGCCTCCCGTCACTGCCCGTGACCACGGGCCTTTCAGCCACAGTTGAAAGGCCTCGCGGAAGGGGTGCCCGGGGCGAAAGGCTGTACCACGTCGGGCACGACACCGGGCCAACCGGAAAGATTCTGCGAAGACCGTGGGGGGCTTCACAGGGTCTGGCGGCGGTGGGCGTAGGTGGCGGCTCCGTGCTCGGCGTGGTTGACAGAGTGCGGTTCACGGGTGGGGATCCGTGAACCGCACTCTGTATTTCCGGCCATGACCTCGTTAAATGTCCGCCATTCAACAGGAATTAAGCGCTCGCACACCCGGGACGTGTAGCGCGTTGCCTCCGAGGCAAACGCTTACTTCCCCCCTCGGGGGCCGCGAAGGCAAAAGGGGCAGCACCCCCGCACAGGGTTGCTGCCCCTTCTTGGTGTTCCGGAGCCGCCGCCGGATCGGTATGAGGGTCGGGGACCCGGCGGCGGCTCCGGGGCTCTATCGCGAGTCGCTGCCCTTCGACTCGGCGGCCGCGCGGCCCGCTTCGAGGCGGGCTACGGGGATGCGGAACGGCGAGCAGGACACGTAGTCCAGGCCCACCTCGTGGAAGAAGTGCACCGACTCGGGGTCGCCGCCGTGCTCGCCGCAGACGCCGAGCTTCAGGTCGGGGCGGGTGGCCCGGCCGGCCTCGACGGCGGAGCGCACGAGCGAGCCGACGCCGTCCTTGTCGATGGTCTCGAACGGGGAGACCCCGAAGATGCCCTTCTCCAGGTACGCGGTGAAGAAGCTGGCCTCGACGTCGTCGCGGGAGAAGCCCCAGACGGTCTGCGTGAGGTCGTTGGTGCCGAAGCTGAAGAACTGGGCGGCTTCGGCGATCTGACCGGCCGTCAGGGCGGCGCGGGGCAGCTCGATCATGGTGCCGATGGTCAGCTTGAGCTCGGTGCCGGTGGCGGCCTCGACCTCGGCGATGACGGCGTCGGCCTCCTCGCGGACGATCTCCAGCTCCTGGACGGTGCCGACCAGCGGGATCATGATCTCGGGGCGCGGGTCGCCCTTGGCGTTCTTGCGCTCGGCGGCCGCCTCGGCGATCGCCCGTACCTGCATGGCGAACAGGCCGGGGATGACCAGGCCCAGGCGTACGCCGCGCAGCCCCAGCATCGGGTTCTGCTCGTGCAGCTTGTGCACGGCCTGGAGCAGGCGCAGGTCGTTCTCGTTGGCGTCCTTGCGGGACTCGGCGAGCGCGACGCGGACCGACAACTCCGTGATGTCGGGCAGGAATTCGTGCAGCGGCGGGTCCAGCAGGCGCACGGTGACGGGGAGTCCGTCCATCGCCTCGAAGAGCTCGACGAAGTCCTTCTTCTGGAGCGGGAGCAGGGCACTGAGTGCCCCTTCGCGCTCGTCGTCGGTGTCGGCGAGGATGAGCCGCTCGACCATCTCGCGCCGCTCGCCGAGGAACATGTGCTCGGTGCGGCACAGGCCGATGCCCTGGGCGCCGAACCGCCGCGCCCGCAGGGCGTCCTCGGCGTTGTCGGCGTTGGCCCGTACGCGCAGCCGGCGCACTCGGTCCGCGTACGCCATGACCCGGTGGACGGCGCCGACCAGCTCGTCGGCGTCGTCGGCGCCCGCGTGCATGCGGCCCTCGAAGTACTCGACGACCGGGGACGGCACGACCGGGACCTCGCCGAGGTAGACCTTGCCGGTGGAGCCGTCGATGGAGACGACGTCGCCCTCTTCGATGACGGTGCCCGCCGACGTCGTCATGCGGCGGCGCTTGGTGTCGACCTCCAGCTCCTCGGCGCCGCAGACACAGGTCTTGCCCATGCCGCGGGCGACGACGGCGGCGTGCGAGGTCTTGCCGCCGCGCGAGGTCAGGATGCCCTCGGAGGCGATCATGCCGTCCAGGTCGTCGGGGTTGGTCTCGCGGCGGATCAGGATGACCTTCTCGCCGGAGCGCGACCACTTGACGGCGGTGTAGGAGTCGAAGACCGCCTTGCCGACCGCGGCGCCGGGCGAGGCGGCGATGCCCCGGCCGATGAGGTCGCTCTTGGCCCCGTCGTCGAAGCGGGGGAACATCAGCTGGGCGAGCTGGGCGCCGTTGACGCGCTGGAGCGCCTCGGCCTCGTCGATGAGGCCCTGGTCCACGAGCTGGGTGGCGATGCGGAAGGCGGCACCGGCGGTGCGCTTGCCGACCCGGGTCTGGAGCATCCAGAGCTGGCCGCGCTCGATGGTGAACTCGATGTCGCAGAGATCCTTGTAGTGGGTCTCCAGGGTCTCCATGATCTGCATGAGCTGGTCGTACGACTTCTTGTCGATCGCCTCCAGCTCGGCGAGGGCCACGGTGTTGCGGATGCCGGCGACGACGTCCTCGCCCTGGGCGTTCTGCAGGTAGTCGCCGTACACGCCCTGGTGGCCGGAGGCCGGGTCGCGGGTGAAGGCGACGCCGGTGCCGGAGTCGGGGCCGAGGTTGCCGAAGACCATCGAGCAGATGTTGACCGCGGTGCCGAGGTCGCCCGGGATGCGCTCCTGGCGGCGGTAGAGCTTGGCGCGGTCGGTGTTCCACGACTCGAAGACCGAGCGGATCGCGAGGTCCATCTGCTCGCGCGGGTCCTGCGGGAAGTCGCGCCCGGCCTCGGCCTTGACGATCTTCTTGAACTGCTTGACCAGCTTCTTCAGGTCGCCCGCGTCGAGGTCGGTGTCGACGGTGACCTTCTTGGCGGCCTTGGCGTCCTCCAGGGCCTCCTCGAAGAGCTCGCCGTCCACGCCGAGCACGGTCTTGCCGAACATCTGGATCAGGCGGCGGTAGGAGTCCCAGGCGAAGCGCTCGTCGCCGGCCTGGACGGCGAGGCCGGCGACCGACTCGTCGGAGAGCCCGATGTTGAGGACGGTGTCCATCATGCCGGGCATCGAGAACTTGGCGCCGGAGCGGACGGAGACGAGCAGCGGGTCGTCGGCCTGGCCGAGCTTCTTGCCCATCGTCTGCTGGAGGGCGTCGAGGTGCGCACTGACCTCGTCGCGCAGCTCGGCGGGCTCGTCGCCGCTGTCGAGGTAGACCTTGCACGCCTCGGTGGTGATCGTGAACCCGGGCGGGACCGGGAGGCCGAGGTTGGTCATCTCGGCGAGGTTCGCGCCCTTCCCGCCGAGAAGGTCCTTGAGGTCCCTGTTGCCCTCGGTGAAGTCGTAGACGAACTTCTGGGTGTGCTGGAGGTCTTTGTCTTCCGACACGGGTCTCGACTCCTCGAATCCGCGGTGGCTGCCCTGACGGCGAGGAACATACCCAGATCGAAGGTGTCTGGGTACGTCCACTTGCGCGTCACGGGGTCGTAACCACTCGTCCGCCACCAGATCGAAAGTGACTGACGCGTAACGAAGGGGATCGCGATGCCTTCATCACTTGAACGGAGTAGGTCAAGAAAGCGTCTGGATTTGCTCACATGAGCAGCATGCCCGTCAGGTGAGTTCACTACTTGAACACCGAAGGGGTGGCACTGAGTGCCACCCCTTTCAGAGATGCAGCCACCCGAAAAGCGCTCATGTGAGCGCAACCCCTATCAGGGGTGGCGAGAATCACGCGCTCGATCGAGCGGAATTCCAGCCTTCGGACGGCTCTTTGGACGGATCCGGGCCCGTCCGGGGCGGCGCGGATCAGCCGCCGGAGGTGTCCAGCTCGGCTTCCATGCTGATGCCGGAGCAGTCGTAGGGGTCCTTCAGCCAGCCGTCCGGCAGGACGACCCGGTTGTTTCCGGACGTTCTGCCGCGCGGGCCGTCGGCGCCGTCGGGCCACGACTGGTCCAGATCCAGCTCGCTCAACTGAGCGGCCAGTTCGTCCAGCGAGGAGGTGACCGCCAGGCTCTTGCGCATCTCGGAACCGACCGCGAAGCCCTTCAGATACCAGGCCACGTGCTTGCGGAAGTCGATCACACCGCGCGTCTCGTCGCCGATCCACTCGCCGAGCAGCGTCGCGTGCCGCAGCATCACCTCGGAGACCGTGCGCAGCGTGGGCCGCGCGAAGGAGTCGCTGCCCTCGAAGGCGGCCACGAGGTCGCCGAACAGCCAGGGCCGCCCCAGGCAGCCGCGGCCGACGACGACGCCGTCGCAGCCGGTCTCCTTGACCATGCGCAGGGCGTCCTCGGCGGACCAGATGTCGCCGTTGCCCAGCACCGGGATCTCCGGGACGTGGTCCTTGAGGCGGGCGATGGCGTCCCAGTCGGCGGTGCCGCCGTAGTGCTGGGCGGCGGTGCGGCCGTGCAGGGCGATCGCGGTGACGCCCTCCTCGACGGCGATGCGGCCGGCGTCGAGGAAGGTGATGTGGTCGTCGTCGATGCCCTTGCGCATCTTCATGGTGACGGGTAGGTCCCCGGCGCCCGAGACGGCCTCGCGCAGGATCGCGCGCAGCAGCGGCCGCTTGTAGGGCAGGGCCGAGCCGCCGCCCTTGCGGGTCACCTTGGGCACCGGGCAGCCGAAGTTGAGGTCGATGTGGTCGGCGAGGTCCTCGGCGACGATCATGCGGACGGCCTTGCCGACGGTGACCGGGTCCACTCCGTACAGCTGGATCGAGCGCGGGGTCTCGGTCTCGTCGAAGTGGATGAGCTGCATGGTCTTCTCGTTGCGCTCGACCAGCGCCCGCGTCGTGATCATCTCGCTGACGAACAGGCCCTTGCCGCCGCTGAACTCGCGGCACAGGGTGCGGAACGGAGCGTTGGTGATGCCGGCCATGGGTGCGAGCACCACGGGCGGCTGCACGGTGTGCGGGCCGATGGAGAGCGTGGTCATCTGTTCATTGTCGCGCATGCCGGCGGTGGCCCACCCGGGCCTGTGGACAACCCGGCGGCGACACCCGGTAGCGCCGGTACCGGGACCGCCGCCACCTGGGTCGCAGCGACCGGGGGTCATTAGTTAGGCGTACTATCGAAGCCATGTCCGAGCCCACCCACCGCCGACGGATGCTCATCCTGGCGATCTGCTGCATGAGCCTGCTGATCGTCAGCCTCGACAACACCGTCCTCAATGTCGCCCTCCCCTCCATGCAGAAGGAGCTGCACGCCGACGTCTCCGGCATGCAGTGGACGATCGACGCCTACACCCTCGTCCTTGCCTCGCTCCTGATGCTGTCGGGCTCCACCGCCGACCGGATCGGGCGGCGCCGGGTGTTCAAGGCGGGCCTGGTCCTGTTCACCATCGGCTCGGTGCTCTGCTCGCTCGCGCCCAACCTGGAATCCCTGGTGGCCTTCCGGATGGTGCAGGCGGTCGGCGGCTCGATGCTCAACCCCGTCGCGATGTCGATCATCACCAACACCTTCACCGACCCGCGCGAACGCGCCCGGGCCATCGGTGTCTGGGGCGGCGTCGTCGGCATCTCCATGGCCGCGGGCCCCATCGTCGGCGGCGTCCTCGTCGAGACGGTCGGCTGGCGCTCGATCTTCTGGCTCAACCTGCCCGTCGGCCTGCTCGCCCTCTTCCTGACCTGGCGCTACATCCCCGAATCCCGCGCCCCCAAGCCACGCCGCCCCGACCCGATCGGCCAGCTCCTGATCATCGCGCTGCTCGGCTCGCTGACGTACGCGATCATCGAGGTGCCCAGCGCCGGATGGAACTCGCCGCAGATCCTCGGCTTCGGCGCGATCGCCGTCGCCTCGCTCGCGGCCCTCCTGGTGTACGAGCCCCGGCGCGCCGAACCCCTCATCGACCTGCGGTTCTTCCGCAGCGCCCCGTTCAGCGGCGCGACCGTCATCGCGGTCTCCGCCTTCGCCGCGCTCAGCGGGTTCCTCTTCCTCAACACCCTGTACCTGCAGAACGCGCGGGGCCTGAGCGCCCTGAACGCCGGGCTCTACATGCTGCCGATGGCCGCGCTCACCTTCGTCTGCGCGCCCCTGTCGGGCCGCCTCGTCGGCAGCCGGGGGCCGCGCCTCTCACTGCTCGTCGCGGGGCTCGCGATGGCCGCGAGCGGGCTCCTGTTCGCGGTCTTCGACGCCGAGCGGACCACGGCACTGCTGTTCACCGGATACGTCCTGTTCGGCCTCGGCTTCGGCATGGTGAACGCGCCCATCACCAACACCGCCGTCTCCGGCATGCCCCGCTCCCAGGCGGGGGTGGCCGCCGCCGTCGCCTCCACCAGCCGCCAGATCGGCCAGACCCTCGGGGTGGCGGTGATCGGCGCGGTGCTCGCCGGCGGCATGGCGGGCGTGGCCCCCGGCGCGTACGCCGACAGCTTCCCCGGGGCCGCACGGCCGGCCTGGTGGATCATCGCGGGCTGCGGCCTGAGCGTGCTGTGCGTGGGCCTCGCCACCAGCGGGCGCCGGGCGCGCGAGTCGGCGCGGCGTACCGCTGAACGCCTGGAGGCACCCGCCGCTCAGACCCCGGCGGACGCCAACGCCTGATCGGACTCCACGAGCGCCCGCAACCGCTCAAGGCGCTCGCGGGTCTCCTCGTCCGCCGGCACGTACATGACCAGGCGCGGCCCCGCCGAGGGGCCGAGCCACAGGTTGGTGTGCTCGACGCGCAGCAGGCCGACCCGGGCGTTGCTCAGGTACTTCGTCTTGCCGCCCTGGTTGACCACCTCGTGCCGGGCCCACACCTCGCGGAACTCCTGCGAGGCGCCCTCCAGGCGGGCGAGCAGCGCTTTCCAGGCCGGCTCGGCCAGATGCTCGGCCATCGAGGCGCGGAACTTGGCGGCCATCACCCGGTTCATCTCGGCGACGTCCACCACCGAGGCCCGCCACTGGGGGTTGGTGAAGGCCAGCCACAGGCAGTTGCGGTCCTCCGGCGCGAGGGCGTCGAGGTCGCAGAGCAGCTGCCCGTACGTGGGGTTGTAGGCGAGGATGTCGTACCGGCTGTTCTGGATGCAGGCCGGGATCGGCCCGAGCTGGTCCAGCATCGCGCGCAGCGCCGGGGTCACGCTGGGGCAGGCCGCGTTCGGCGCCGGGTCGAGGGCGCCGGCCAGCGCGAAGAGGTGGCTGCGCTCGCTGGGGTCGAGCAGCAGGGCGCGCGCCAGGGCGTCCAGGACCTGCGGGGAGACCTGGATGTCGCGGGCCTGCTCCAGCCACGTGTACCAGGTGACGCCGACGGCGGAGAGCTGCGCCACCTCCTCGCGGCGCAGCCCCGGGGTGCGCCGGCGCCGGCCCGGGGGCAGCCCGACCTGTTCGGGGGTGATGCGTTCGCGGCGGCTGCGCAGGAATTCGGCCAGCTCATGACGGCGGACGTCGCTCGCCGGTGCCACAGTGCTCATGGCTTCAGGGTGCCGTACCGGCCGACGGTTGTCAGCCGGTTGCCGGGTAGTGCTTGTACCAGGATAAGAAGACTCTGGTACCAGGCTAAAAAGGGGAGGATCGTCGTCTCCGTGAGCGAAACAACGGTACGGACGACCTCCAACCCCTCCACCACTTCCCCCACTGTCCCGGTGACCCACCACGGGGCGGTGATCGGGCCGCTCGGGCTGTTCACGGTACTGCTCGGCGCGGCACTCCCCCTGATCGACTTCTTCATCGTCAACGTCGCCCTGCCGTCCATGGACAGCGACCTCGCGGCGGGCCCGGCCCTGCTCGAACTCGTGGTCGCCGGATACGGCGTCGCCTACGCCGTGCTGCTCGTGCTCGGCGGACGCCTCGGCGACATGGCCGGGCGGCGCAGGCTCTTCCTGATCGGCATGGCGGCCTTCGGCCTGACCTCGCTCGCCTGCGGCCTCGCCCCCACCGCGTGGACCCTGGTCGGCGCGCGGGTGGCACAGGGTGCCGCGGCCGCGCTGATGATGCCTCAGGTCCTGGCCACCATCCAGGCCACCACCCAGGGCCCGCGCCGCGCCAAGGCGATGAGCCTGTACGGGGCGACCGCCGGCCTGTCCATGGTCGCCGGGCAGATCCTCGGCGGCGTTCTGGTCGCGGCCGACGTGGCCGGGTCCGGCTGGCGCTCGGTGTTCCTGGTGAACGTGCCGGTCGCCGTCGTCGGTCTGCTCCTCGCGGTCCGTACGGTGCCGGAGACCCGCTCGGACCGGCCGGCCACCATCGACGTGGCGGGCACTCTCCTCCTGGCGCTCTCCCTGATCTCGCTGCTGCTTCCGCTGACCGAGGGACGGGCGGCCGGCTGGCCGCTGTGGACCTGGGTCTCGCTCGGTGTCTTCCCGTTCGCCGCCGTCGCGTTCTTCCTCGTGGAGCGGCGCGAGGACCGGCTCGGCCGGACCCCGCTGGTGCCGCCGAGCCTGCTCGACACGGACTCGCTGCGGCGCGGCCTGGTGATGGTGGTGCCGTTCTCGATCGGCTTCAGCGGCTTCATGTTCGTGGTCGCCGTGGTGCTTCAGCAGGGGCTGCGGATGGGTCCGGTCGCGGCCGGCCTCGCCCTGGTGCCGATGGCGCTCGCCTTCTTCGCCGCATCGCTCGCCGGGCCCCGGCTCATCGGCCGGTTCGGCACCCGTGTGGTGACGGCGGGCGGAGTGATCCAGGCGGTGGGCATCACCCTGCTCACCCTGACCGTGTGGCACGGCTGGTCCGGGCTCACCGTCGCCGAACTCGCCCCGGGCGTGGCCGTCGCCGGTCTCGGCCAGGGCCTCCAACTCCCGGTCCTCATCCGCCTGATGCTCTCCGACATACCGGCCGACCGGGCCGGGGTGGGCGGCGGCGTGGTGGTCACCACCCAGCAGTCGGCGCTCGCCCTCGGCGTCGCGACCCTGGGCACGCTCTTCCTGGCACTGGCCCCGTCGGCGGGCATGCGCGACGCGCTCGTCGTCACGCTGCTCGTCCAGCTCGGCCTGATCGTGGTGACGGCGCTGCTGAGTCTGCGGCTGCCGCGTGTCATGCGGTGAGCCGGCGAGCCCGCCGAACGGCGAGGGGCCCGGAACGTGTCTCACGTTCCGGGCCCCTCGCCGTTCGCCCCTTCCGGGACGCTCCGGATCAGCTCTCGCTCGACTCCGTCACCACGGGGTTGGCGCGCTCACGCATCTTGCGCAGCAGCTCCTCCTTCTTGTCCACGGCCGCCTTCCGGTCGACCGCACTCCCCTGGACCGAGCCCTGGGCTCCGTTGCCGGACACCTTCTTGCGCTGTCCACCGACACCGAGCAGGTTGTTACGACTCTTAGCCATGAGGGCGAACTTACCCGGCCGGAGGGGGTGGGTCGTACCAGTTTCCGGGCGGGGGGAGGCGAGGCTGGGCTGGGCTGGGCTGGGCTGGGCTGGGCTGGGCGAGGTGAGGGGGCGGGGCTGCTGGCGAGGTGGGCCGGGCGGGGCGGGGGCGTGACGGGTGACGACCAGTGGGTGACAGCTGACAGATATTGAAATCTGTCAGCTGTCATGCCATGGTGGAGAGGCACCCGATCGCACCCGATCGCACCCATTCCCACCCCCACCCCCACCCCCAAGCACCAACGGAGCCCCCTCATGCGAACCCTCACCCTCGGCACCAACGGCCCCCGGACCGCCGCGCTCGGCCTCGGCTGCATGGGCATGTCGGCGCTGTACGGCGAAGCCGACCGGGACGAGTCGATCGCCACCATCCACGCCGCGCTCGACGCCGGCGTCACCCTGCTCGACACGGGCGACTTCTACGCGATGGGCCACAACGAGATGCTGATCGGCGAGGCGCTGCGTTCCGCGCCCGCCGCGGCCCGCGAGCGGGCGCTGACCAGCGTCAAGTTCGGCGCGCTGCGCGACCCGGACGGCGGCTGGTCCGGGTACGACGGGCGGCCCGGCGCGGTCAAGAACTTCGCGGCGTACTCGCTCCAGCGCCTCGGCGTCGACCACATCGACATCTACCGGATCGCGCGGATCGACCCGGACGTGCCCGTCGAGGAGACCGTCGGCGCCATCGCCGAGCTGGTCCAGGCCGGACACGTACGGCACATCGGATTGTCCGAGGTGGGTGCGGCCACGCTGCGCCGGGCGGCCGCGGTGGCCCCGATCTCGGACCTCCAGATCGAGTACTCGTTGATCTCGCGCGGCATCGAGGACGAGATCCTGCCGACGGCGAGCGAGCTGGGCATCGGCATCACCGCGTACGGGGTGCTCTCGCGCGGTCTGATCAGCGGGCACTTCACTCGGGACCGGCAGCTGGCCGCGGGCGACTTCCGGGGGATGAGCCCGCGCTTCCAGGGCGAGAACCTCCAGCACAACCTGGACCTGGTCGACGCGCTGCGGAAGATCGCCGAGCAGAAGGGCGTCTCGGTCGCGCAGACCGCGATCGCCTGGGTGCTGGCGCAGGGTCCCCGGCACGGCGCGGACATCGTGCCGCTGGTCGGCGCGCGGCGCCGGGACCGGCTGACCGAGGCGCTGGGCGCGCTCGACGTGGAGCTGACGGCGGCCGACCTCGCCGCGATCGAGGCGGCGGTGCCGGCCGGCGCGGCGGCGGGCGACCGCTACCCGCAGGCGCAGATGGCCCACCTGGACAGCGAGCACTGAGCCACGGCGGACCGGACCCTTCACCCGGTGCGTGGCCTGTGGACAAGTCCGTCACCGGGGTTGTCCACAGGCCTGCCGGGCCGTTTCGAGCGGCAGGTAACGTCATGGCCATGAGTACGGAACCCCTGACCGCCGAGCGCATCCTCGTGGCGACCGAGGAGGTGCTGCGCCGCCACGGCCCGGCGAAGGCCACGGTCGTCGACGTGGCGCGTCAGCTCGGGGTGAGCCATGGCAGCGTCTATCGCCACTTCCGTACGAAGGCCGCGCTGCGCGAGGCGGTGACGGAGCGGTGGCTGAACCGGTCGACGGATCTGTTGCGGGACATCGCGGGCCGCCGGGATCTTGAGTCGGGCGTGGTGTTGCGGCTGTGGCTGAGCGAGCTGTTCCTGGCCAAGATGGCGAAGGCGGGCGACGATCCGGAGCTGTTCCAGACGTATGAGGTGCTGCTGCGGGAGAACAGCCGGGTGGTGGAGGAGCACATCGGTGAGCTGGTGGGCCAGCTGACGGCGATCATTCAACTGGGCGTGGAGCGGGGCGAGTTCGGGATTCCGGACACGCCGGGGTCCGCGGCGCGTGCGGTGTTCGACGCGACGGGCCGGTTCCACGATCCGGTGTACGCGGCGGAGTGGTCGCGGCCGTCGATCCGGGACGATTTCAACGCGGTGGCGGATCTGCTCCTGAACGGGTTGCGGCGCTAGGGCCCGCAGGGTGAGCCCGGCCCCCCGGCCTCCCAGCCTCGGTCTCCGGCCCCCCGACCTCCCAGTCCCGGGCCCTCGATCCCCCGACCCCCGGTCGCGCCCGGCGTTCGGCCGCCGGGGGGCCAAAAGCCCAAGCCGGAAGCCCGGGTCAGAATCCCGAGCCCGAAGCCCGGGTCAGAATCCCGAGGCGGAATCCCGGGTCAGAACCCGGGGTGGCCGACGGTCACCGAGCCGGAGCCGCTGGACACGTCGATCACGCGGTCGGACGTGTTGTCGAGCAGGTCGCTCTGGATGGTGCGGCCGCCCGATCCGGAGGATCCGGTCACGCGGTAGTGGGCGCCCTGGGGCACGGTGACGTCGACGCTGCCGGAGCCGGCGCGTGCCTTGACGTGCTGGGGCGGGGCGGCGAAGTCGGCGCTCACGGCGCCGGAGCCGGTGTCCAACGAGACGTCCGGGGAGGCGAGTTGGGCGGCCTGGAGTTCGCCGGAGCCGACGCTCGCCTTGACCGGGCCTTTGAGTGCGTACAGCTTGATGCCGCCGGAGCCGCCCCGCAGGTCGACCGGGCCGGTCAGGTCGCGGACCTTGATGTCGCCGGATCCGCTGTGCACCTTGAGGCTGATCCCGGCGGGTACGGCGAGGGCGAGGTCGACCTGGCAGTTCTGGAGGTACTGGTCCACGAAGCCGGCGCAGCGGGTCTTGACCTTGAGGGTGTCGCCGTCCCAGGTCTGTTCGACCTTGGGCCGTTTCATCGACCAGGTGAGCGTGCCGTTCGTGGTGACGTGGTCGGCGGGGCCGCTCGTGATGGTGATCTGGGCGACTCCGGCGTCCACTTCGACGGCTTTGACGGTGTGGGCGCGGCCGTTGTCGGGGCCGGTGTAGGAGGCCGTCTGACTGATGGCGTCGGACACGGACCAGAAGGCGCAGGGCACGACGATGAACAGGGCGCCGATGAGCGCGGCGGCGATCCACGCGGTGCGGTGCCGCGGCCGCTCCCCCATGTCGTGCCGGGCGGTGGCGTTCTGCCCGGTGTCGTTCTGCCCGGTGGTGTTCTGCTCGGTGGCGTTCACGCGGGGCCGCCGTCGAGGAAGCGCAGGACGGCGAGGACCCTGCGGTGGTCGCCGTCGGCGACGGGCAGGTCGAGTTTGGCGAAGATGTTGTTGATGTGTTTGGCCACCGCGCTTTCGCTGACGACGAGTTCGGCGGCGATCCCGGCGTTGGAACGGCCTTCCGCCATGAGGGCGAGGACTTCGCGTTCGCGCGGGGTGAGGCGTTCCAGCGGGTCGGGTCCGCCGCCCCGGCGCAGCAGCAGCTGGGCGACGACCTGGGGGTCGAGGGCGGTGCCGCCGGCCGCGACGCGTCTGAGGGCGTCGACGAACTCCTCGACGTCGGCGACCCGTTGTTTGAGGAGGTAGCCGATGCCGCCGGTCTGGGTGGCGAGCAGGTCGGCGGCGTAGCGCTCCTCGACGTACTGGGAGAGGAGCAACACGGAGGTGTCCGGCCATTGCTGACGGATCATCAGGGCGGCGCGCACGCCTTCGTCGGTGAATCCGGGGGGCATCCGGACGTCGACGAGGGCGAGTTGTGGCCGGTGTTCCTCCACGGCCCGCAGCAGGCCTTCGGCGTCCTCGGTCTCGGCGGCGACGTCGAAGCCGGCCATTTCGAGGACTTTGACGAGTCCTATCCGCAGCAGTACCGAATCCTCGGCGATCACAGCCCGCACGGCAGCTCCACAGTGATGACGGTTGGGCCCCCGTGGGGGCTGTTGATCCTGATGGTTCCGTCGACCGACCCTACGCGCTTGCGCAGGCCCAGCAGTCCGGTGCCGCCGGCCGGGTCGGCGCCGCCCACGCCGTTGTCGCTGACGGTGATCGTCAGGAGTTGGGCGCGGCGGCGGACCTGGACGGAACAGCGGGTGGCGCGGGCGTGTTTGGCGACGTTGGCGAGGGCTTCGGAGACGACGAAGTAGGCGACGGCCTCAACGGTAGGCGCGGGGCGTTGGGCCAGGTCCACGGTGAGTTCGACGGGGAAGGGGGCGCGGGCGGCGATGCCGGAGATCGCGGCGTCGAGGCCGCGGTCCTCCAGGACGGCGGGGTGCAGTCCGCGTACGAGGCTGCTGAGTTCCTCGATGGCTTCCTTGGCCTCGCGGTGGGCCTCGTCGATGACGGCCCGGGCTTCGGGGGGCAGGTCGGTGAGCGTGGCGCGGGCGATGCCGAGGTTCATGGCGAGGGAGACGAGGCGTTGTTGGGCGCCGTCGTGGAGGTCGCGTTCGATGCGGCGGCGTTCGAGGTCGGCGGCGTCGAGGATGTCGGCGCGGCTCTCGGCGAGGTCTTCGACGCGGCGTTCGAGTTCCTTGGCCCGGTTGGGGCCGAGCAGGACGGTGGCGGCCCGGTTGTCGAAGTGGGCGATGAGGGCGGCGAGCCAGGGGGTGGCGATCAGGAGGAGGACGCCGAGGACGGTGAGGCCGACGTATCTCTCGGTCCAGCCCGGGTGCCGGTAGCCGAGGGGCAGCGCCCATACCCAGGAGAAGACGAAGGCGCAGCCGGCGCCGGCGGCCCAGGCGAGGACGACGAGGGCTGCGCCGAGGGCGGTGAGCGGGGAGACGACCAGGTGGTAGCCGTACTGGCGCCAGGTCGATTCGGCGCGCAGCCTGGGGAGGAGTCCCTGGGGGTGGTACCAGCGGTGGGCCCATTGGATCTTCGGGATGTCGAGTCCGGTGAGTGACCACAGGCGGCTGCGCTGGAGGGTGGTGAGCAGGGGGCGCAGCAGGAGGACGAATCCGAGGGTCTTGAGGAGGTGCCCGGGGTTGGAGAACGTGTAGGCGAGGGCGAGCGTCGCGGGGACCGCGACGGGTATGGACGCCACGACGAGGGTGGTGTTGCGCCAGGCCCACGCCGACCACGGCGCGTGCGCGGCGGTCCAGTGGTACGCGCGCCGCAGCGGGCCGGGAGTTGCCATGGGCACAGGGTAGTTGGGCTGGTCAGGGCGTTGCCATCATGGTGGTGCCCGGTCGGGGGTGGAGCTGGCACCACCCCCGGTTCGGACAGCCGCGTTACTGACCCGGGCGGGTCGGCGGGCGAGTGTTGTCCCTGTGCTCGGCGGGAGGTCCGCCGGGCCGGAAGGAGCCCGTCGCCATGACTCTCGTCGCCCCTCAGGCCCGTGCGAGCCGTTCGCCCCGTGCTGTCGTGGGCGCCGTGGGAGGGTTGCGGCGTCCGCGTCTGGCGACGGTGCTGACGGGGGCCGGGCTGGCGCTGGTGCCGTGGATGGTGGTGCTGGCCAGGACGCTGCCGCGCACGACGGAGGTGTCGAACTGGTCGACGGCGTGGGTGGGTCTGGACGCGTTGTTGGCGGTGGGTCTGACGGGTACGGGTGTGCTGCTGCGGCGGAATGATCCGCGGGCCGCGCAGGTCGCCGCGGCGACGGCGGCGGTGCTGTTGGTCGACGCGTGGTTCGATGTGACAACTGCCGCGCCGGGTGCGGAACTTGCCACCGCCTTGACGCTGGCGCTGACGGCGGAGCTGCCGATGGCGGTGACGTGCGCGGTGGTCGCGCTGCGGCGGCCTTGAACGCGAGAGCGCCGGACGGGCCGGGAGTTGCCGCTGGGCGGCGCCTCCCGGCCCGTCCGGCGCTTGGTGACGAGCGCGGACGGGGTCCGGGGGCGGCGCCCCCGGACCCCGACTCGCTTCAGCAGCCGAACAGTCGGCTGCCGAGGTACTGCTGGATCTGGTCCAGGGAGACTCGCTCCTGGGCCATGGTGTCCCGCTCGCGGACGGTCACCGCGTTGTCGTCGAGGGTGTCGAAGTCGACGGTGACGCAGAACGGCGTGCCGATCTCGTCCTGGCGGCGGTAGCGGCGTCCGATGGCACCGGCGTCGTCGAACTCGATGTTCCAGTTCTGCCGCAGGTCGGCCGCGAGGCCCTTGGCCTTCGGGGAGAGCTGGGGGTTGCGGGAGAGCGGCAGGACGGCGACCTTGACGGGCGCGAGGCGCGGGTCGAGGCGCATCACGGCGCGCTTCTCCATGACGCCCTTGGCGTTGGGTGCCTCGTCCTCGCTGTAGGCGTCGAGGAGGAACGCCAGCATCGCGCGGCCGACACCGGCTGCGGGCTCGATGACGTAGGGCGTCCAGCGCTCGCCGGCCTCCTGGTCGAAGTAGACCAGGTCGTGGCCGGAGGCCTTGGAGTGTGCGGTGAGGTCGTAGTCGGTGCGGTTGGCGACGCCTTCGAGCTCGCCCCATTCGCTGCCGCCGAAGCTGAAGCGGTACTCGATGTCGGCGGTGCGCTTGGAGTAGTGGGAGAGCTTCTCCGCCGGGTGCTCGAACCAGCGCATGTTCTCTTCACGCATGCCGAGGCCGGTGTACCAGTTCCAGCGCTGCTCCATCCAGTATTCCTGCCACTGCTCGTCCTCGCCGGGCTTGACGAAGAACTCCATCTCCATCTGCTCGAACTCGCGGGTGCGGAAGATGAAGTTGCCGGGCGTGATCTCGTTGCGGAAGGACTTGCCCATCTGCGCGATGCCGAACGGCGGCTTCTTGCGGGAAGTCTGCAGGACCTGGCCGAAGTTGGTGAAGATGCCCTGGGCGGTCTCGGGGCGCAGGTAGGCGACGGAGCCGGTGTCCTGGGTGGGGCCGAGGTGGGTGGAGAGCAGGCCGGAGAAGCTCTTGGGCTCGGTGAAGGTGCCCTTGTTGCCGCAGTTGGGGCAGTTGAGGTCGGCGAGGCCGTTCGCGGGGGCCTTGCCGTGCTTCTCCTCGTAGGCCTCTTCGAGGTGGTCCGCGCGGAAGCGCTTGTGGCAGGAGGTGCACTCGGTGAGCGGGTCGGTGAAGGTCGCGACGTGGCCGGAGGCCTCCCAGACCTCGGAGGCCAGGATCACCGACGAGTCGATGCCGACGACGTCCTCGCGCGAGGTGACCATGTAGCGCCACCACTGGCGCTTCAGGTTCTCCTTCAGCTCGACACCCAGCGGCCCGTAGTCCCAGGCGGCCTTCTGGCCTCCGTAGATCTCGCTGCACGGGTAGACGAAGCCACGGCGCTTGCTCAGGTTGACGATGGTGTCGATCTTGTCGGCGGCCACGGTGCTCTCTTCATTAACGACGACGTGAACGGGGGAACGGCGAAGCCTTCAGATTACCGGCGGCCGCACCCCCTGTATCAAATCGGTTCCCGCCCGGGGTCGTGCGCACGGGTCCACCCGTACTGATTATTGACAATCGTTTCCATCTTTGTTGAAAATGGATGTCATGAACGTACGACGCCTCATACCCGCGGCCGCCCTGTCCTGCGCCGCCCTGCTCGGCCTCACGGCCCTCACCGCCTGCGGTTCGGGCTCGGCCGCGGAGCGGAAGGACGGGAAACTGGACGTGGTGGCGTCGTTCTATCCCCTGCAGTTCCTGACCGAGCAGATCGGCGGCGACCACGTCGCGGTCACCGGCCTCACCAAGCCGGGCGTCGAGCCGCACGACCTGGAGATCAGCGCCCGCCAGACGGCGAAGCTCAACGACGCGGACGCGGTCGTCTACCTCAAGGGCCTCCAGCCCGCCGTCGACGCGGCCGTCCAGCAGGCCGACGTCAGGACGAAGGTCGACGCCTCGACGCTCACCACGATGGAGAAGCACGGCAACGAGGTGGGCGGGCACGCGGCCGCCCACGACGACACGGCCGGCGAGGAGGACCACGCCGACCACGGCCACAGCCACTCCGAGGGCGGCGACGACCCGCACATCTGGCTGGACCCGGTGAAGTACGCCGAGGTCGCCAAGGGCGTCGGCGCGGCCCTCGCGAAGGCCGACCCGGCCCACGCGGCGGACTACGCCAAGAACACCGACACCCTGGTGGGCAGGCTCGGCGGCCTCGACAAGGAGTACGCGGCCGCCCTCAAGAACACCAAGGCCAAGGTCTTCATCACCACCCACGCCGCCTTCGGCTACCTCGCCGAGCGCTACGGGCTGACCGAGGAGGCCATCAACGGCCTCGACCCCGACTCCGAGCCGAGCCCGGCGCGGATCAAGGACCTCCAGAAGATGGCGAAGGCCGACGGCGTCACGACCGTCTTCTACGAGACGCTGGTCAGCGACAAGACCGCCAAGACCCTGGCGTCGGACGCCTCGCTCAAGACCGATGTACTCGACCCCCTCGAAGGGATCACCGACCGGTCGAAGGGCACCGACTACTTCTCGGTGATGCGGTCCAACCTGACCGCCCTGACCACCGCGCTCGGCACCAAGTGACCACCGGGGCAACCGACTTGGGCGCTCAGCGCCGGGCGACCCCCCGTCCACCCGCTTTGGAGGCACCCGCCATGGAGCCCGTCATAACGCTCACCAAGGTGACGGCCGAGCTCGGCTCGCGCCCCGTCCTGCGCGGCATCGACCTGGCCGTGGGGCGCGGCGAGGTCGTCGCGCTGCTCGGCGCGAACGGCTCGGGCAAGTCCACCGCGATCCGCACGATCATCGGGCAGGTGCCGCTCAGCGGCGGCACGGTCGAGATCTTCGGCACCCCCCGGCGCCGCTTCCGCGCCTGGGGCCGGGTCGGCTACGTGCCGCAGCGCACCACCGCCGCCGGCGGTGTGCCCGCCACGATCCGCGAGGTGGTCTCCTCCGGGCGCCTGTCGCGCACCCGCTTCGGGATCCTGCGCAAGGCCGACCGCGAGGCCGTCGACCGGGCGATCGCCGCGGTGGGCCTGGCCGACCGGGCCAAGGACTCCGTGGACGCGCTCTCGGGCGGCCAGCACCAACGCGTCCTGATCGCACGGGCGTTGGCGGCCGAACCCGAACTCCTGATCATGGACGAGCCCATGGCGGGCGTCGACATCGAGAGCCAGGAGATCCTCGCGGAGACCCTGCGCGAGCAGGTCGCGGCCGGCGCCTCGGTGCTGCTCGTCCTGCACGAGCTCGGCCCCCTGGAGCCGTTGATCGACCGGGCGGTGGTGCTGCGCGACGGCTGCGTCGTGCACGACGGGCCGCCGCCCAGGGCCGTCGGCCAGCACGCGCTGCCCGGCCACGACCACGTACATCCGCACACGGCCGCCGAGCCGGTACGCACGGGACTGCTGACCTGATCATGATGGAAATCCTGAACTCCCCCTTCATGCAACGGGCGTTGATCGCCGCGGTGCTCGTCGGGATCACCGCGCCCGCCGTCGGCATCTACCTCGTCCAGCGCCGCCAGGCCCTGATGGGCGACGGCATCGGCCATGTGGCGATGACCGGCGTCGGCCTCGGCTTCCTGCTCTCGACCTCGCCGGTGTGGATGGCGACGCTCGTCTCCGTGCTCGGCGCGGTCACGATGGAACTCATCCGCTGGTACGGCAAGACGCGCGGCGACATCGCGCTGGCCATGCTCTTCTACGGCGGCATGGCGGGCGGCGTGCTCTTCATCAACCTCGCGCCGGGCGGCTCCACCGCCAACCTCAACTCCTACCTCTTCGGCTCCCTCTCCACGGTCTCGCAGTCCGACGTCTGGGCCATCGGCTTCCTCGCGGCGTTCGTCCTCCTCGTGACCGTCGGCCTGCGCCGCCAGCTGTTCGCGGTGAGCCAGGACGAGGAATTCGCACGGGTGACGGGCCTGCCGGTGCGCGCCCTGAACCTCCTGACGGCGGTCACGGCCGCGGTCACCGTCACGGTCGCCATGCGCGTGGTCGGCCTGCTCCTGGTCTCCGCGCTGATGGTGGTGCCGGTCGCGGCCGCCCAGCAGCTGTCCCGCAGCTTCGCCCTCACCTTCGCGATCGCGGTGGCGATCGGCGTGACGGTGACGCTGAGCGGAACGGTCGTCACGTACTACGAGGACGTGCCGCCCGGCGCCGTCATCGTGCTGTTCACGATCGCGATCTTCATCGTCCTGACCGCGCTCGCGACGCCGCTGGCCAAACGACGGGCCCGGGCGAGGGCGGCCGCGCCGGCCGAGGGCGAGTGCGGGCTCGACGTGCCCGCCGGCGTCCCCGCGCCGGCAAAGCCTCAGGCCGGCGAGGTCACGGCCTGAGCGGGAGCTGGCACAATGGCCCGAGGAAGGTTTGTACGGGTCAAGGCTTGGAGGCACCTGTGACGACAGCGCCACTCGGCGGGTCGAATACCGCCCCCGTACGAGGCCGGTCGACCCGGCAGCGTGCCGCGGTGGCGGCTGCCCTTGACGAGGTGGACGAGTTCCGCAGCGCGCAGGAGTTGCACGACATGCTCAAGCACCGGGGCGACTCGGTGGGCCTGACCACCGTCTACCGCACGCTGCAGTCCCTCGCGGACGCGGGCGAGGTGGATGTGCTGCGCACCAGCGACGGGGAGTCGGTGTACCGGCGCTGCTCCTCGGGCGACCACCACCATCATCTGGTGTGCCGGGTGTGTGGCAAGGCGGTCGAGGTGGAGGGGCCGGCGGTCGAGAAGTGGGCGGAGTCGATCGCGTCGCAGCACGGGTATGTGAACGTGGCGCACACGGTGGAGATCTTCGGCACGTGCGAGTCCTGCGCTGCCTCTCCAGCGTCCTAGCCCCCAACGCGGGCCCCTCGTTCCCTGGGCTCCGCCCCACACTCCCCCGGGGCAAGCCCACCCCCCTTGAGGCCCGGCGCTGCGCGCACGGGCCTCTTCCCTTCGGCAGCGACACGGCCTCGCACCGTGCGTGGCTGGTCGCGCAGTTCCCCGCGCCCCCAAAACCCGTTCTCGTCCGCGGACCGTGGCCGCTTCTCGCGCAGTTCCCCGCGCCCCTGAAGGCCTTGGTGCCGGCCAGTACGGGCGACCTCAGCCCGTCCGGCGATTGAGGACGAGCGCCGTTCAGGCGCGAACGGGGGGCTGGGGGCGGAGCCCCCGGAAGGGCTCACGGGCGAGGGAGGTCGCCGCTCTTGTCCAGCGCGGCCAGCGCCTCGTTCGGGATGGCGCCGCCGAACCGCCGGTCGCGGGAGGCGAATTCGAGGCAGGCCCGCCACAGGTCGCGGCGGTCGAAGTCGGGCCACAGGACGTCCTGGAAGACCATCTCGGCGTAACTGGACTGCCAGATCAGGTAGTTGGAGGTGCGCTGCTCACCGCTGGGGCGCAGGAACAGGTCGACGTCCGGCATGTCCGGGTAGTACAGGTACTTCGCGAAGGTCTTCTCGTTGACCTTCGACGGGTCGAGCTTGCCGGCGGCGACATCGCGCGCGATGCCCTGCGCCGCGTCGGCGAGTTCGGCGCGGCCGCCGTAGTTGACGCAGAAGTACAGCGTCATCGCGTCGTTGTCGACGGTCTGCTCCTGGGCGACCTGGAGCTCCTGGACGACCGACTTCCACATCTTGGGCATGCGGCCCACCCAGCGGATGCGGATGCCCAGTTCGTTCATCTCGTCGCGGCGGCGGCGGATGACGTCACGGTTGAAGTTCATCAGGAAGCGGACCTCTTCGGGCGAGCGCTTCCAGTTCTCGGTGGAGAAGGCGTACAGGGAGAGATTCTTGACGCCCATCTCCAGGCAGCCCTTGAGCACGTCGAGGACGACGCCCTCGCCGACCTTGTGGCCCTCGGTGCGGGGCAGCCCGCGCTCCTTGGCCCAGCGGCCGTTGCCGTCCATGACGCAGGCGACATGGTTCGGCACCAGCTCGGCCGGGATCTTCGGCGGCACCGCGCCCGAGGGGTGCGGCTCGGGGGTCTTGTAGTCGCGCCTCGACCGCCCGCCCAGGATTCCGCGTACTGCCATGTGGAGCTCTCTCCCTAGATGCTCTGGTGCTCAGTTCTTCTCTACGTAGCGCAGGGAGCGCAGGCCGCGCTCCAAGTGCCAGTGCAGATAGGCCGATACGAGCCCGCTGCCCTCCCGCACGTGCCTCGGCTCGCTCGCGTCCGCGGTCTCCCAGTCCCCCGTGAGCAGCGCGCTGAGCAGGCCGATGGCCTCCGCAGAGGGTACGACGCTGCCGGGTACGCGGCAGTCACCGCATATGACTCCGCCGCCCGCGACGGAGAAGAACCGGTTGGGGCCGTGAATGCCGCATTTCGCGCAATCCTCGAAACTCGGGGCGTATCCGTTCACGGCGAGCGAGCGGAGCAGGAAGGCGTCGAGGATGAGGTGGGGGGCGTGCTCGGCGCGGGCGAGGGTGCGCAGGCCGCCGACCAGGAGGAGGTACTGCTGGACGGCCGGTTCGCCCTCGTTGTCGGTGAACCGTTCGGCCGTCTCCAGCATGGCGGTGCCGGCGGTGTAGCGGGCGTAGTCGCTGACGATGCCGCCACCGTACGGAGCGATGGTTTCACTCTGGGTGCACAACGGGAGCCCGCGGCCGACCAGTTCGCTGCCGCGCGCGAAGAACTGCACGTCGACGTGGCTGAACGGTTCGAGCCGGGCCCCGAACTTGGACTTGGTGCGTCGTACGCCTCGGGCCACGGCCCGTACGCGGCCGTGGTTGCGGGTGAGCAGCGTGATGATGCGGTCCGCCTCACCCAGCTTCTGGGTGCGCAGCACGATGCCGTCGTCACGGAACAGGCTCATGCGCCCATTGTCCTGCACGCCGGGCGGGGCCCGGCCCCACCCCACAGAGTGGCAGGGATCACGTCCGCCCGGCCCGGCCTTGTGGGGCGGGCGGGTTGGGGTGGGGGGCGGCGCGGGCGGGGTGGATTCCCAGGGAGTGCATAGGGGGATAGGGCACCATTGCGGCAGCAGGACCCTCTTGTTCTGTGGCAGGACTCCGCTTGCCGATGACTTCACCCCCTGGACGGACCGGAATGCCGCTGCCCACGCCCGGCCGCCGCGCTCGCGGCGCGGCAGGCTGCGTGCTTGCCGTGCTGGCGCTGGCGGGGTGCTCGGCGGGCGAGGGGGTCCGGGACGACGGGCCCGCGCCCTCGCCCTCCGCTTCGGCGACCGCGTCGCCGCTGTGGCCCGACCACACCGCCACCGTCACGCCCGCCAAGCCCGGCCAGGGTTTCCGCGCGCGCGGCCCGGTGCCGGGGGTGACCGTGCCGGACGGGGATCTGACGCGGGTCGAGGGGGTGCGGCTGCTGGCCGCGGACCCGGCCACCGACCGTGCGGTGCAGAGCGGTCTGAAGGGGTGCCCGGACGGCTCGTCGTGCCGGCTGCGGCCGCCCGCGTACGCCGATCTCACCGGTGACGGAAGGCGTGAACTGGTGCTCGCCTACGACGACTTGGGCCGCACCATCCTGTGGGTGTACACCGCCGTGGGCGAGCGGGCGCACGCCGTTCTCGAGTATGCGGGGCGGCCCGGGACGAGCGCCGCGACGCTCGGCACCGATCTCGTGATCACCGAGCCCGCGGGCGGCCGCAACCGCGAGTCCGCGACCACCCTGCGCTGGAACGGCACCGAGCTGGCCCCGCTGCCCGCCGCCTCGGACCCGGCCAGGGGTGCCGCCAAGACGCGGCCCTCGGACGACTCCCTGATCCAGCCCGCCGGCACGGACGCCCCGGGCCGCGACTGATCCCCGGACGCCCGGCACGGCGGGCCCGGACCGGCCCTCAGGCGCCCGCGCCCGGCACCACGAGCCCCGATTCGTACGCCAGGATCACCAGCTGGGCCCGGTCGCGCACCCCGGACTTGCCCATGATCCGGCTGACGTGGGTCTTCGCGGTGAGCGGGCTCAGGGCGAGCGCGTCGGCGATCTCGGTGTTGTTGAGGCCCCGGGCGACCAGGGTGAGGACTTCGCGTTCCCGGGAGGAGAGGGCGGCGAGTGCGGGCCGGGCGTCGGGGGCGTCGCCCGGTGTCGGCCAGGAGGCGCGCAGCACGCGCGCGATCAGGCTCGCCGTCGGGCCCGGCGACAGGAGTGCCTCGCCGCCCGCCACCGTGCGGATGGCGTCGAGGAGTTCGGCGGGGCGGGTGTCCTTGACCAGGAATCCGGAGGCTCCGGCGCGCAGTGCCGCGAGCACGTTCTCGTCGGTGTCGTACGTTGTCAGGACGAGCACCCTGACCCCGGCGAGGTCCTCGTCGGCGGCGATCAGGCGGGTCGCCTCGATGCCGTCGGTGCCCGGCATCCGCAGGTCCATGACAACGACGTCGGCGCGTGCCGCGTGGGCGAGCTCGACGGCCTCGGCGCCGGTGCCCGCCTCGCCGACGACGGCCATGTCGGGGGCCGACTCGACGAGCATCGCGAAGGCGGACCGCACCAGGGTCTGGTCGTCGGCGAGCAGCACCCGGATGGCCCGGCCGGCCGGGGCGGAGGCCTCCGCCGGCCGGGCTGTCACGCGGCCGTCGGGTTCGGCGGTCTCCCGGTCGGCCGGCGCGGCACCGGCCCGTTCGTCCGGCTCGGCGGTCATGGGGTCCTCTCCTCAAAATGGTTCTCCCCCGCGTGATCCTCCACGGGGCGGTCCGGATCCTCCACGGGGTGGTCCTGATCCTTCACAGGGCGGTCCTGGGGCGCGCCCGGTACGAGCGGCAGGTCGGCCGTGACCCGGAAGCCGCCGCCGGGGTGCGGTCCCGCCGCCAGGGTGCCGCCGACGCTGCGGGCCCGCTCGCGCATCCCGAGGATGCCGAAGCCGGTGCCCCCGGTGGCCGGGCCGGCGCCCCGGCCGTCGTCGGTGACGGTGACCCGCAGTGCCGGGCCGGCCGTCTCCACGCGTACCCGGACGGTGGCGTCGGGGCCCGCGTGGCGGACCGCGTTGGTCAGCGACTCCTGGACGATGCGGTAGGCGGCGGCCCCGACGGCGGGCGGCACGTGCGTGCCCTCGGTGGCCACCGTCAGCTCGGCCTTCGCGCTGCGGGCCAGGTCGGGCAGCGCCCCGAGGTCCGGCAGCGGGCCGTGTTCGTCGGACAGGGGGCCGTGGTCGCCGGCGCGCAGCACGGTCAGGGTCGTCCGCAGTTCGGCGCGGGCCTCGCGGCAGGTGTCGGCGATGGAGTCGAGGGCGGCCGCGAGGCCGGCCCGGTCGAGCCGGTCGGGGGACGCGGTCAGGACGTGGGCGGCGACCGAGGTGCGCACCCCGATGAGGGTGATGCTGTGGGCGAGGAGGTCGTGCAGGTCGCGGGCGATGCGCAGGCGTTCCTCGGTGAGTTCGCGTTCGGTCTCGCGGGCGGCGACGGCCCGCTGTTCGGCGACGTAGGCGCGGGAGTTGCGTACGGCGACGCCGAGGACGAGCGCGGCCACCAGCCAGCCGGAGGTGCGGAACACGCCGAAGGCGCCGTGGACGCCGTTGAGGGACATGCCGGCGATCGCGATGGCCACGACACACGCCCCGACGGTCGCGCTCCTGCGGACCGTGCCGGTCGCGGCGACCGTGTACAGGGCGGTCATGGCGATCGGCATGGTCCCCATGTGGGCGTTGTTGAGCAGCTGGTACGGGGCGACGCAGGCCACGATCACGGCGAGCACGGCCATCGGGTGGCGGCGGCGCGCGACGAGGGCGAGCGCGGACGCGGCGAACAGCGCCCAGCCGAGCGCGTCGGGCCGCAGGGCGGTGTCGGCGTAGGCGATGGCCGCGCCGAGCAGCCCGGCCCCGGCGGCGAGGGCCGCGTCCGCGCGCAGCGGGTGCGGGCTGTCCCCGGGGTCGCGGTGCAGCAGCGCCGCGGCCCGCGCCCCCGGGGAGGGGCCGGTCGGTCGGTTCACGTCTGCCACCTTGCCATCCTCGCCCTCACCGGCCGGTGCCGACCAGTTCCGGCGGCGGTTCGGCGGCCGTCGACGGCCTGCGCGAGAGGCTTCCCGGCCACCACACCAGGCGGCCGAGCAGCAGGTTGGCGCTGGTCACGAGGTAGGTGCGGACGAGGAAGGTGTCCAGGAGCACTCCGACGGCGATGATCGTGCCGAGTTCGACGAACATGACGAGCGGCAGCGAGGCGAGCACCGCGAAGGTCGCGGCGAGCACGATGCCCGCGGAGGCGATCACGCCGCCGGTGGTGCGCAGCGCGGTCAGCGCCGCCTCGCGCGGACCGGCCCCGCGCAGGGTCTCCTCGCGGGTGCGGTGCATCAGGAAGATGCCGTAGTCCACGCCGAGCGCGACGAGGAAGACGAAGGTCAGCAGGGGAAGCCCCGGGTCGAGGCCGGCGAAGCCGAGGACCGGGCCGAAGACGAGGCCGCCGATGCCCATGGCCGCGCCCCACACCAGCACGACGGCGGCCACGAGGAGCAGCGGGGCGACGAGGCTGCGCAGCAGCAGGGCGAGGACCAGCAGGACGCAGCCGAGGACGAGCGGGATGACGACGAGCCGGTCGTGGGTGTTGGTGTCGGCGAGGTCGAGGGCCTGGGCGCTGGCGCCGCCGACGTGGGCGCCGGGCAGCCGGTCGCGCAGCCGGTGGATGGTGGCGCTCTCGGCGGCCGATTCGGGGGCGGCCTTCGCGGTGACGGCGATCTCGGTCCAGCCGCCGCCGCTGCGGCCGCGTTGGGCGCTCGCGACGCCGTCGACGGCGCGGGCGTCGGCGAGCGCCCGGTCGGCGCGGCCGGTCGGGGTCATCACCTCGATGGGCCGGCTGCTGCGGTCGGGGAAGGCGGTGGCGAGGGTGGTCATGGCGACGGTCGAGTCGGGCCTGGTGGTGTAGCTGTCCTCCTGCTTGAGCGCGCCGGGCAGGTTGAACGCGCCGAGCGCGAGGGCGCCGAGCAGCACAACTCCCGTGAGCAGCACGGCCGTTGGGCGTTTGGCGGCCGAGCCGCCCATGGTGGCGAACAGGTCGCGGCGGCGCCGCTTCGGTTCGCTTCCGTACGCCGGGATCAGCGGCCAGAACACGCGTCGGCCGAGCAGGACGAGGATCGCGGGCAGCAGGGTCAGCATGGCGACGAGTGCGCAGAGCACCCCGACCGCGCCGACCGGGCCGAGCCCTCTGATGTTGTTGAGGTCGGCGGCGAGCAGGCACACCAGTCCGGCCACGACGGTGCCGGACGAGGCGAGCAGGGCGGGCGCGCAGCCGCGCAGCGCGGCGCGCATCGCGTCGTACGGGAGCGGGGTGCGGCGCAGTTCGTCGCGGTAGCGGGCGACAAGGAGGAGCGCGTAGTCGGTGCCCGCGCCGAAGACGAGCACGGTCATGATGCCGGCGCTCTGGCTGGTGACGGTGATCCCGGTCCAGGAGGCGAGCCCGTAGACGGCGGCCCGCGCGCAGATGGCGCCCGCGCCGACGGTGAGCAGCGGTACCAGCCACAGCACGGGGCTGCGGTAGGTGAGGATCAGGAGGAGTGCGACGACGAGGCCGGTGGCCAGCATCAGCGTCCCGTCGAGGGAGCCGAACACTCCGCGCGCGTCGACGGCGAGCGCGCCGTCCCCGCCGACCTTCACGCTCATGCCGTCCGTGTCGGCGGCCCGGTCGCGCACGGCCTCGACGAAGGCCTTCTTCGCGTCGTCGTCCTTGCCGGGCGCGGCCGTGGAGACCGCGTACATGAGGGTGGCGCCGTCCTGGGAGGTGACGGCGGGCCCGTTGCGTACGGCGGCGAAGGCCTTGGGGTCCGTGGCCGCGCCGAGGCCGGCCACCGGCTCGGCGGCCGGGGTGCCGGGCGGGACGGTGACCGCGTCCACCTGCCGGGCGGCGGTGGCCCGGTCGGCGGCGCTCAGGCCGCCGTCGCGGTGGTAGACGAGGACGAGCCCGGTGATCTCGCCGCCGGGCAGCTTGTCCTGGAGCTTGGCCACTTGGGTGGAGTCGGCTCCGGCCGGCAGATAGTCGGCGGTCTGGTCGCGCTGTACGTCACCGAGCCTGCCCGCGAACGACCCGGCGACGGCGAGCACGATGATCCAGAGCGCGAGCACGCCCCACGGAACTGCCCTGCGGCGCACGGCAGTTGGCGTACGGGTCGCTCCTGGTGTCCCTGACCCCATGGCGGGCCCCCTCCGGCCGGACGTCTCGGAAGGGCCCCTGCGGCCTGCCCGGCTGCGTCCAGCGTCCCGCCGGGCGGGGCGGGATCCGTCCCGCCCACGACCGAGATCGCCCGTACGCCCCCGGGTGTCCCGGCCACCCCCGCTACTCCCCCGGGAGTAACGCGCCCCCGGCCCGGGAGACGCGGCTCACAGCACCTCGCCCCGGCTGCGCGCGTTCGCGTACGCCGTCGCCGCCGTCAGCCACTCCACGGTGGTGGCCGCCCGCACCGCCTCCGGCAGACACTCCCACTCCCGGCCCCCGCCGTACGGCCGCAGCAACAGGTACGGGCCCGCGCGGCCCATCACCCGGCCCACCTTGCCGCTGCCCGTGTCGACGGCGTACGCACCCACGGGCAGGGAAAGGCTCACGGCCTTTCCCCCGCAGGGCCGGGCAGAACGGAAGCGAGCAGACGGGCGGTGTCGGGGGTGCAGCGGCCCAGGTCGACCAATGGCCCGAGTTTCTCGTTGGCACAGGTAAGGGGATCCAGGCCGAGCGAAGGCAAAGTAATTCCGGACCGCCCGAGCGCGGCTCGCAATTCCCTCACGGCCGACTCCGCTTCCGCGATTCTCCCGGGTACACCCATGGCCAAAGCCTCCCATTCCCTTTCCGTTCCGACGCCTCTACATTGACCTTTCGGACGGGGAACGGACAGAGCGTGCCGACTACAACGGCAGCGCTGCGCAAGGGAGTTGAATGGTGGGCGATACAGGCAGAAGGCGGCGACCCGGATCCCGGCAGGCCGCCTGGGAGTTCTTCGGGGCGGAACTGAAAAACCGCCGCGAGGAGGCGGATCTGACGCAGGCCGAGCTGGGCATGCGGGTCTTCGTGTCCGGCGGATACATCGGCCAGTTCGAACAGGCGATTCGCAAGCCGCAGTTGGACGTGGCGCAGCGGATCGATCAAATACTGCAAACCGATGGCTTTTTCGAGCGGATGTGGCGCAAGCTCATCAAGGACTCGCCGTATGCGGATTACTTCGCTGCGGCGGCCGAGCTTGAAGCGCTGGCGACCCAGATCTGCGAGTTCGCCCCGACGGTCGTTCCGGGCCTGCTCCAGACGGCCCCGTACGCCCGGGCCGTCACCATCGCGACGAACCCGCTCGCGACGGACGAGTACGTGGAGGAAAAGGTCGCGGCTCGGCTGGAACGGGCGCGCATCCTCAAGGACGCTACACGGCCCGTGTATTGGGCCATCCTGCACGAGGGAGTGCTGCGCCTGCCGGTGGGCGGGCGAGCCACCATGGCCGGGCAGCTGGACCACATCGCGAACCTCATGCGCACGCGAACGGTGCTGATCCAGGTGCTGCCGTACGAGGAGGGGGCGCATGCGGCGCTGGGCGGGATGATGTCGCTCATGGAGTTCGAGGACGCGCCGCCAACTGCCTATACAGAGACGCAGTTCGCGGGGAATCTGGTCGACGACCGGGCAGTGGTGAAGCGGGCAGAGCGCGCCTACGATCTGATCAGGGCCGCCGCGTTGTCGCCGGAGGCGTCCCTCGCCCTGGTGGAATCGGCGGCTGAGGACTACAGACGATGCGCGAGTACGACCTGAGTTCGGTTCAGTGGCGCAAGAGCAGCTACAGCAACGGCGAAGGCGGCAGTTGCGTCGAGGTCTGCGACGACTTCCCCGGCATCGTCCCCGTGCGGGACAGCAAGAACCCCGCCGGGCCCGCTCTCGTCGTCGAGGGCGGGGCCTGGCAGGGGTTCGTGAACGGGGTCAGGAGCGGCGCGCTCTAGAAGGCGTACGGGAGCCGGGCCGGCGGGGTCGTCGGCTCAACTCCCTTGATCTGTTGGCTGGTTCAGGACGGTGTGCGGGCGGCTGCCGCGAGGAGTCGGGCGGTGTCGTCCGCGCAGAGCGAGAGCGCGCCGCCGACCGTGCTGAGCACTTCGCGTTCGGCGGGGCTGTACGGGCCGTCCGCGAGGGCGATCCGTGCGCCCTGGAGCAGGATGGACTCGCGTCCGGCGGGGGCGAGGTGCGGGGCGAGCGGTTCGAGGGCCTCGTGGAGTTCGATGGCCAGGGCCGCGCCGCAGGGGTCGGTGTCGTCGACGGGGTCGGTGAGGAAGCGGCCGGTGTCGGCGGCGAGGGCCTCGATGAGGGCGACGAGCTGGTCTTCGGTGCAGTCCTCGAACCCGGCGGCCCGGACGGTGGCGACGGCGGTGCCGGTGACCGTACGGGACGAGGTGCCGCCCGCGGCGAGGACGGCGAGGGCGACGGTGTGGACGGCGTCGCGCAGCATCGCGGAGAAGCGGGTGGTGGTGGGGTGGTCCAGGGTCTCGGTGCCGAAGTGGCCGAGACAGGCGGCGCATTCGACGACGGGGCCGGTGTCGCCACGGGCGACCAGGGGGACGCCGAGGACGGTGAGGCGCCTGCGGCCGGTGCGGCGCTGGTAGTTGCGGTCGCCTCCGCAGTCGGGGCAGAAGAACTCGCCGTCTCCTACGGTGTGCCACAGGGTTCGGGTGGACCACAGGCGGGGGCGGAAGCCGGGCTGCGGCCCGGTGCTGAGGTTTGTGCCGTTCTGTCCCCGTGCTGGCCGCACCGCGCACCTCCGTAACGCTCCGGCAACGTTGCCGTGTTGACGTGATGTTAGCCACATCGACGCAGTGGCGTCAGCACCCCGGAAGGAGTAGGTGCCCCGCCTGGCGAAATCCGGCCCCTGGGGCTCCGCCCCAGACCCCTGCGGGGGCTCCGCCCCCTGCACCCCCGTTGGATAACCATGTGCGGACCGCGCTGGGGGTGACGTACCGTGGAGACGGCGCGGCTCCGGACAGCTCCGGCAGCCGCACCACGCACGGCCCCCTGTTCCATCTGTGGCGACTTCGAGGTGTTTTTATCCCCCAGGCCCGGTAGCGGTCCGCAGCCCCCACGTGCCCAGCATGCGCACGTGTCCGGGGGCGGACCCGCATTGGCTTGAGTCGCGTCGCCCACCGTTGTCCGCCGGGTGCAGCTCTGCCGTCCGCCGCTCCGGGTCCGATGTGTGTCGATGTCGATCCCTGCGCGGCCGAGGGCAGGACTGACTCCCCGGTTCCTTGGAGCAGGAGCCCCCTCGTGTCTTCCCATGCGCTCGGCAACGAGCCGCAGCACATCACCGAAACCCCGTCCCGCACTCCATCGGGCCCACCGCCCAAGATGGCCCTGGCCGCCCGGATCGCCCTGGTGGTGCTCCTGGTCGCCGAGCTCATGGACATCCTCGACCAGTCGGTCGTCCTCACCGCCCTGCCCGCGATCCAGTCGTCGACCGGGGCCGGTCCGGCGGCGGTGCAGTGGCTGACCGCCGGCTACTCGCTGACGGTCGCCGTCGGTCTGATCACCGGGGGGCGTCTCGGTGACATCCACGGCCGGCGCAGGATCCTGCTCATCGGCACCGCCGTGTTCATCACGGCCTCGCTGCTGTGCGGCCTCGCCACCGGCCCCGGGATGCTGATCGGCGCCCGTGTGCTCCAGGGCGTCGGTGTGGCGCTGATGATCCCGCAGGTCCTGGCCACCCTCCACGTCACCTTCGACGGCGAGAACCGCAGCAAGGCCTTCGGTCTCTACGGGGCCGTCCTTTCGCTGGCGAACGTTCTGGGACCGGTTCTGGGGGGTCTGCTCACCGAGGCCGACCTGTTCGGGCTGTCGTGGCGGCCGATCTTCCTGATCAACGTGCCCGTCGGCATCGCCGTGATCCTCCTGGGACGCAGGGTGATCCCCGAGTCGACCGTGGAGCGGGCCGACCGGCTGGATCTCGCCGGCGTGCTGCTGTCCACTTCGGCCATCGTCCTCATCCTCTTCCCGCTCACCGAGGGCCACACCCACCACTGGCCCCTGTGGTGCTTCGCCATGCTCGGCGCCGGCTTCCTCGTCCTCGGTGTCTTCGTGAGCCACCAGCGCCGCAGGCAGAACCGTGCCCCGCTGGTGGCGCTGTCCGTCTTCCGGGGCAGGCAGTTCTCCGGCGGACTGTCCGCGCAGCTGACGCTCGGCCTGCTGTGCGGCCTGTTCTTCATGACCTGGACCCTCTACCTCCAGCGCGGTCTGGGCATGAGCCCCTTCCACGCGGCGCTGGCCTTCGTGCTGCTGTCCCTGGGAGAGCTGGCGGGTGCGACGGTCGCGGCGAAGAGCGCCGGGCGGTTCGCCCGTCGGCTGCCCCAGGCCGGAGCCCTGGTGGCGCTCGCCTCGATGGCCGTCTACGGTCTTCAAATCGGCAGTGTCCAGGCCGAGTTGACCCTGTTCGGGATGACCGCCCCGGTGGTGCTGATCGGCTTCGGTCTCGGCATGGTCGGCGGCCCGCTCGCCGACATGGCGCTCGCCGGCGTCCCGCACGAGAACGCGGGCTCGGCCTCGGGCCTCTTCAACACCGCGATGCACCTGGGCATCGCCCTGGGGACCGCGCTGACCGCCGTCGTGTTCTTCGCCGCCACCGGCGGCGCACCGGACGGCGCGGTCAACCGGGACGCGTTCACCGGTGTGCTGTGGTGGGTCGGCGGCGCCCTCGCCCTGATGTGGGCGTTGATGTTCTGTCTGCCCCGGCGCGGGAGCGGCCAGGGCGGCTGAAGCGGCCTCCGTCGGCGGCGGCTCTCGCACGCCGGGCCGCCCCCGTCCCCGGCGAGGGGACGGGGGCGGCCCGGTGACGAGAGGGCCAGCGGGACGGCCCGGTGACGAGCGAGCTAGCGGGCCGCGCGGTTCACCGCGGAGATGACCGCCTTCAGCGACGCCCGCGTCGTGTTCGCGTCGATGCCGATGCCCCACAGCACGACGCCGTCGATGGCGCACTCGATGTAGGACGCGGCCTGCGCGGAGGCGCCCTCGCTCATCGTGTGCTCCTGGTAGTCCAGCAGCCGCGCGTCCACGCCCGTCGCGGCCAGCGCCTCGAAGAAGGCGGAGATCGGGCCGTTGCCGGTGCCGGTCAGGACCGTGTCCGTACCGTCGACGACCGCCTCGACGGTCAGGGTGTCGCGGCCGTCCTTGTCCGTCGTCGTCTGGCCGGAGCGCAGCTGGATGCGGCCCCACGGGTTCTCGGGGTTGGGCAGGTACTCGTCCTGGAAGACCGACCAGATCGCGGTGGGGGTGACCTCGCCGCCCTCCGAGTCCGTCTTCTGCTGGATGATCTTCGAGAACTCGATCTGCATCCGGCGCGGCAGGTCCAGCTTGTGGTCGTTCTTCAGGACGTAGGCGATACCGCCCTTGCCGGACTGCGAGTTGACCCGGATGACGGCCTCGTAGGAGCGGCCGACGTCCTTGGGGTCGATGGGCAGGTAGGGGACGGCCCACTCGATGTCGTCGACGGTCTTGCCCTGGGCGGCCGCGTCGGCCTCCATCGCGTCGAAGCCCTTCTTGATGGCGTCCTGGTGGGAGCCGGAGAAGGCGGTGTAGACCAGGTCGCCCGCGTAGGGGTGGCGCGGGTGGACCTCCATCTGGTTGCAGTACTCGGAGGTGCGGCGGATCTCGTCGATCTGGGAGAAGTCGATCTGCGGGTCCACGCCCTGCGAGAACAGGTTCATGCCCAGGGTCACCAGGTCGACGTTGCCGGTGCGCTCGCCCTGGCCGAACAGGCAGCCCTCGATGCGGTCCGCGCCGGCCATGATCGCCAGCTCGGCCGCCGCCACGGCGGTGCCGCGGTCGTTGTGGGGGTGCACGGACAGGCACACGTGCTCGCGCCGGGTCAGGTGGCGGCTCATCCACTCGAAGCGGTCCGCGTGCGTGGACGGGGTCGAACGCTCCACCGTGGCGGGCAGGTTGAGGATGATCTCGCGGCCCTCCTCGGGCTGCCAGACGTCACACACCGCCTCGCAGACCTCCAGGGCGAAGTCCAGCTCGGTGTCGGTGAAGATCTCCGGCGAGTACTGGTAGCCGAAGATCGTCTCGTCGCCCAGGATCTTGTCCGCGTACTCCATGACCAGCCGGGTGCCGTCCACGGCGATCTGCTTGACCTGCTCCTTGGTGCCGCGGAAGACCACGCGGCGGAAGGTCGGGGCGGTCGCGTTGTACAGGTGGACGGTGGCGCGGTGGGCGCCGCGCAGGGACTCCACGGTGCGTTCGATCAGCTCTTCGCGGGCCTGGGTCAGGACGGAGATCGTCACGTCCTCGGGGATCGCGCCCTCTTCGATGATGGACCGTACGAAGTTGAAGTCGGTCTCGCCGGAGGAGGGGAAGCCGACCTCGATCTCCTTGTAGCCCATGCGCACCAGCAGGTCGAACATCTCGCGCTTGCGGGCCGGGCTCATCGGGTCGATCAGCGCCTGGTTGCCGTCGCGCAGGTCGGTCGACAGCCAGCGGGGGGCCTTGGTGATGCGGCCGTCGGGCCAGGTGCGGTCGGGGATGTCCACGGCGTCGTACTGGCCGTACTTGTGGACCGGCATCCCGGACGGCTTCTGCATCCGGGTGGCGTTGGTGACGGGGGTGGGGCGGCCAACGGGCTGGGACATGGCGTGCGGCTCCTCGGTTGCTGAGAGGGACGGCCGACAGTCGAGCGCAACACCAGATCCCGCGGGGAGGGGGTCGGCCTACGACTACAGGCCCTCGCCGCGGCAGCTAAGAAGAAGCAGCCCGATACGCATGATGCCGCAGCCTAGCCGAGGGTCCGGATGAGCGCCGGACCCGTATCAGTATGCGGGATGCCACGCCATACCCGGACAAAAAGTGACGTACACCTCGCTCCCGGCGGTCGGTGGTATTGGCCGGGAACAGTCGTAGAGAAAGCACGCTTCACAATCATGGTGGCGACTAGTGACAGCCTCATGACCCAGTGCCACATTTCCGCCATGGACGCCACCACCAACCCGGTCTTCTGCACCATCGTCCCGCCCCATGTCTTCGACCGCCTCATCGAGGCCGAGGACCCCGCGCTCGCCCGGATCGCCCGCCAGACCTTCGTCGCGGACGCCGCGCGGCGCACCGAACGCCGGCTGACCACCGTCCTCGGCGCCGAGCCGCTCCCCGCGCCCGCGGACGCGGCCGCCGACCAGCCGCGGCGCACCGTGTACGACGCCCAGCACTCCACCACGCTGCCCGGCCGCGAAGTGCGCGGCGAGGGCGAGCCGCCGGTCCAGGACGCCACCGTGAACCGTGCCTACGCGGGGCTGGGCGCGACGTTCGAGCTGTATCTCAAGGCGTACCGGCGGCACTCGATCGACGGCAACGGCATGCCGCTCGACGCGACGGTCCACTTCGACCACGGATACAACAACGCCTTCTGGAACGGCACCCAGATGGTGTTCGGCGACGGGGACGGCCAGGTCTTCCTGGACTTCACGCTGCCGCTGGACGTCATCGGCCACGAGCTGACCCACGGCGTCACCCAGCACTCCGCGAACCTGACGTACTTCGGCCAGCCGGGCGCCCTGAACGAGTCCATGTCGGACGTCTTCGGCTCCCTGGTCAAGCAGTACGCCCTCGACCAGGACGCCCACCAGGCGGACTGGCTGATCGGCGCGGGCCTGCTGGCGCCGGGCGTGCACGGCGAGGCGCTGCGCTCGATGAAGGCGCCGGGCACCGCCTACGACGACGCCGTGCTCGGCAAGGACCCGCAGCCCGCCACGATGGACCAGTACGTCACGACGGGCCGCGACAACGGCGGTGTGCACCTCAACTCCGGCATCCCCAACCACGCCTTCTACCTGGTCGCCGACGCGCTCGGCGGCAAGGCCTGGGAGCGGGCCGGCCAGATCTGGTACGACGTGCTCACCGGCGGCCGCCTCGGCACCCAGGCGATGTTCAAGGACTTCGCCAAGCTGACGGTGACCGCGGCCAAGGACCGCTACGGCGACGGCGCCGAGACCCAGGCGGTCCTGAAGGCGTGGTCGCAAGTGGGGGTTCCGGCCTCCTGAGGCGTACGCGCAGACGGACCGGACCGGGACTGCTAGACAGAGGCCATGCGTATTGAGGTTTCCCGCTCAGGAGGATTCGCCGGCATCGAGCGCCGGGCCGAGATCGACACCTCGGGCCGGCCCGATGCCGCCGAATGGCACGCACTGGTCGAGGCGGCCCTCGCCGAGGGCCATGCCGAACCGCCCCTCGGCGTGCCGGACGGCTTCCACTACACGATCACCGTGGACGGCCGGCCGGTCCACTGCGCCGACCCGCAGCTGACGGATGCTCAACGCGAGCTGATCTCAAGGGTGTTGAAGGAGGGGGCGTAGGCGGAGGGGAAAGGCATGTGCGGGCGGGGCGGGGCCCTGCTTGGATGCGCGTCATGAGCATTCCTCCCCGCGCCACCCTGGACGATCTCGAGCACTACTACGACGCGGTTCCCCGGAGTTCGGCGCGGGCCGAGGACTTCGAGCCGCTGACCCTCTTCGTCCGCGAGGGCGAGGGGTGGCCGTTCTACGCCCGGCCCACGCTCGGTCATGTGGGGCCGGTCACCGCCGCCGACGTGGACGCGGTGCGGGCCCGCCAGCGGGCGCTCGGGGCGCCGGAGGCCTTCGAGTGGGTGGCCGAGGTGAGCCCGGGGCTGCGGGCGGCGGTCGAGAAGTCGGGCCTCGCGGTGCACGAGCACCCGCTGATGGTGCTCGCCGCCGGGGCGCCCGCCGCCGATCCGCATCCCCTGGTACGGGTCCTCGGCGCGGCCGATCCGCTGCTGCACGCGGCGCTCGTCGTGCCGCACCTCGCGTTCGCCGCGCCCGGTACGGGAGTCGGGGAGGCGGGCCCGGCCGAACTGGCCGCCGAGATCACCGCCCGCGCCGGTGACAGCCGCGCCGAGCAGGTCGCCGAGCGCATCCGCGCGGGCCGCACCGCGGTCGCGGCCGCCTTCGAGGACGGGCTTCCGCTCTGCTCCGGAATGCACAACCCGGTGGGCACGGTGACCGAGATCGTGGGGGTGGGCACCCTGCCTTCCGCGCGGCGCGGGGGACTTGGGCGCGCGGTCACCGCGGCCCTGATCGCCGACGCGCGGGCCGCCGGGGCGACGACGGTGTTCCTGTCGGCGGGCGACACCGATGTGGCCCGGATGTACGCGACGCTGGGATTCCGCCCGGCGGGCACGGCCCTGATCGCCGAACTCCCGGACGCATAAGGCCCGTTGGGCCCGTGCGCGGGCGCGGGCGTGAGGTCTTGTGCTCCCGCGATCTTCCTGCGTACAGTGTGCGCAACGGGAGAACGTTGTACGCACGGAGGGGGAGCGGACGATGGCGGAGAACGTGAGCTGGGACGAGCGGGGGAACTGGCGGGCCGAGGGTGCGTGGGGAACCGGTGACTCCAGCGGCCGGCGGTTCGATCTCGACCGGTGGCAGGCCCGGCTCGACACGCTGCGCCGGACGCATCACGTGCCGGGTGCCGCCCTCGCCGTGCTCACCCACGACACGGTCCACGAGCTGGCGAGCGGGGTGCTGCACACCCGCACCGGTGTGACGGCCACCACCGACTCGGTCTTCCAGCTCGGCTCCCTCGCCAAGACGTACACCGCGACCCTGATCATGCGGCTGGTCGACGCCGGCAAGCTGGACCTGGACGCACCCGTGCGCGAGGTGCTGCCCGACTTCACCGTCGCCGACGAGGAGGCGAGCCGCACCATCACGCCCCGGCAGCTGCTCTCCCACACCAGCGGCCTCACCTGTGACTTCACCTATGACTCGGGCCGGGGCGACGACTGCATCGAGCTCTACGTCGACGCCGCCAAGGGCGTCGCGCTCGACTGTCCCTCCGGCAGCGCCTGCTCGTACAGCAGCCTCGGCTTCAACGTGCTGGGCCGGATCATCGAGGTTCTGCACGGCACGACGTGGGACCAGGCCCTCAAGGACCTGCTGCTGACCCCGCTCGGCCTGACCCGGACGATGACGCTGCCCGAGGAGGCCCTCGCGTTCCGGGCCGCGATGGGACACCTCGGCGAGTACGGCGAGGACCCCGCGCCGGCCCCGGCCTGGGACCTCATGCCGCGCTCCGCGGGCCCGTACGGCCGCGTCATCGCCAGCGCCGGGGACGTCGCCCGGTTCGCGCGGATGCACCTCGCGGGCGGCACCGCCCCCGACGGGACGCGGCTGCTCACGCCCGGCAGTGCCGTCGCGATGCGGACCCGCGAGGTCGACTCCCCCGACAAGTGGACCGTCCACGCGGACGGCTGGGGCCTCGGCTGGACGCTGTACGACTGGAACGGCGTCCAGGGCTTCGGCCACGACGGCGCCTCGATCGGCCAGTACGGGTTCCTGCGGGTGGTGCCGGGCGCGGGACTCGCGCTCGTGCTGCTCACCAACGGGGGCGACGCCCGGCGCCTCTACGAGGACCTCTTCGCCGAGCTGCTCGGCGACCTCGCGGCGGTCACCATGCCCGCACCCTTCGAGCCGCCCGCCGAGCCGGTCGCGGTGGACTTCGCGCCGCTGACCGGCACCTACGAGCGCGAGGGCGTCCGCATCACCGTCTCCGAGCGGGCGGACGCCGGGCCGCACCTGGTGTACGAGTTCGTCGGCGGCATGAAGGACTTCTCGCCGCCGCTGGAGATGGACCTGGTGGCGGTGACGGACACGGTGTTCGCGGGGGCGGGCTCCGGTGCGTACAGCGCCGACTGGATGCCGGTCGTGTTCGCCACCCTTCAGGACGGCACGCCGTGCTGCTACATCGGCATGCGCTGCGCCCCGAAGGTCTCCTGACCCGGCCCCGCGTCGCGGGCCCTCAGAAGCCGAGCTTGCGGAGCTGCTTGGGGTCTCGCTGCCAGTCCTTGGCGACCTTGACGTGCAGGTCGAGGAAGACCGGCGTGCCGAGCAGCGCCTCGATGTGCTTGCGCGACTTCATGCCGACCTCCTTCAGGCGCTTGCCCTTGGGGCCGATGATGATGCCCTTCTGGCTGGGGCGCTCGATGTAGACGTTGGCGTGGATGTCCAGGAGCGGCTTGTCGGCGGGCCGGTCCTCGCGCGGGATCATCTCCTCCACGACGACGGCGATGGAGTGCGGCAGCTCGTCGCGCACGCCTTCCAGGGCGGCCTCGCGGATCAGCTCGGCGACCATGACCTGCTCGGGCTCGTCGGTGAGGTCGCCCTCGGGGTAGAGCGGGGGGCTCTCGGGCAGCAGCGGGATGATCAGGTCCGCGACGAGCTGGACCTGCTGGTCGCCGACCGCCGAGACGGGCACGATCTGCGCCCACTCGAAGCCGAGCTCCTTGGAGAGCTGGTCGACGGCGATGAGCTGTTCGGCCAGGGTCTTGGAGTCGACCAGGTCCGTCTTGGTGACGATCGCGATCTTGGGGGTCTTCTTGATCCCGGCGAGTTCCTTGGCGATGAACTTGTCACCGGGTCCGAGCTTCTGGTCGGCGGGCAGGCAGAAGCCGATCACGTCGACCTCGGCCCACGTGGTGCGGACCACGTCGTTGAGGCGCTCGCCGAGCAGGGTGCGCGGCTTGTGGAGGCCCGGGGTGTCGACCAGGATCAGCTGGGCGTCCGGGCGGTGCACGATGCCCCGCACGGTGTGCCGGGTGGTCTGCGGGCGGTTGGAGGTGATGGCCACCTTCTGCCCGACCAGAGCGTTCGTGAGGGTGGACTTGCCCGCGTTGGGGCGGCCGACGAAGCAGGCGAAGCCGGCCCGGTGGGTGGGGTCGGCGGCGGTGTCAGCGGCAGGGGTACGAGCGCTCATACCGCCATTCTCCCCGATCCCGGGCCCCGCGCCGCCCACGCCCCCTGAGGCTCCGCCCCAGACCCCTGCGGGGGCCGGGCTGAAGATGCTCGTGCCGGGTCACCTACAGGGGCGCGGGGAACTGCGCGACCAGCCACGCACGGCCCGAGGCCGACGACGGGTTTTAGGGGCGCGGGGAACTGCGCGAACGGGCCCCGGTCCGAGGTGGGCCGGGACTAGGCGCGGGCGGCGGCGCGGCGGCGCAGGACGCGGTGGCCCGCGAAGGCCGCGGCCGCGGCCAGCAGGATCGCCAGGGGCAGCCAGGGCAGAGCCAGGAACGACGCCCCGCCCGAGCCCGACACCCCCTTCGCCGTCGCGGTCAACTCGACGTCGCCCCAGTCGAGTTGAGGCGACCCGTGCCACGCCTCGGTCAGCGTGACCCGCTCCCCCGGCAACAACTCCGACGGCACCTTCGTCAGCCCCCGGCCGAGCAGCGTACGGCCGAAGAGCCCCGTCGCGCTCAGCCGGACCGCGGGGTTCAGCGTCACGTTGCCCCGGTTGTGCAGCGTGTACGTGATGTCCGTGCGGCTCTCCCCCGCGCCCGGCAGCACCGGCCGGTGCTGGGAGAGCGTGACGTGCTCGACGGCGAGCGCGGGCACGGTGGGCCCGCCGACCCGCAGGTAGATCCGCGCCCCCACGGCCTGCTGGATGCCGACGGCGACCTTCCCGTCGGCGGCGGGCCCGGGCGCGACCCGGTCGTCGAGGGCGACGAGCGCGCCCACGTGGTCGCCGGGCTCGGCGTCCGGCGGCACGGCGAGCGTGAAGGGCACGGTGACCGAGGACCGGGCCGGGACGGTCACCGACGACCGGGCCGGCTTCGCCCAGGCGCCCACCCCCGTCTGCTTCTCCTTCTCGGTGCGCACGGCGAACCCCCCGTCGCGCTCGGTGTTGTACGCGTCGGCCCCGTACAGCCGGAAGGTCAGCGGCGCCGACGTCTTGTTGGCGACGGTGACCTTGTCGTCGAGGGTGGTCCCGGGGTTGGCGGAGAGGTAGAAGTACGGGCGCTGGGCCGTGCCCGAACTCGCGGGAAAAACGGACCAGTTGCCGTTGTCGGCGGCGTGCGCGGCGGGTGCGGTGAGCAGGGCGAGCACGACGGCCAGGAGGAGTGCGGACAGCTTGCGCACGGTGCGGGACCCCCGGGGACGGGTGGGCCGGCCGGGTGCGCGCCCGGCCCACGGGTGGACATCAGGTGAGGGTGAGGGTCAGTACGCCGCTGTAGGCGCCGGGCGCGGTGAACGCCGGCACGTCGAGCGAGAGCTTGGCGTCGACGGTGAACTCGCCGCCGGTGAGCGCCGCGTTCGGGGTGGAGGCGAGGGTCGCGCCCGCGCTGCCCACGCTGCCGGCCGAGCCCGCCGCGCAGACCGACGGGGAGCCCGCCTTGGCGGAGCAGGCCGGGGTCCAGCTGAGTCTGCCCGCGTCGATGGATCCGGCGGGTCCGGTGAAGTCGGTGACCTTGCCGGTCAGGGACCAGCCGGCGGGGCCGCCGCGGAAGTCCTGGACCGTCACCGTTTGGAGGTCGCCGGTGGAGGCGCCGCCCTTGCCGAAGTCGACGGCCTGGAGGTCGACGCTGTCACCGGCCTGGGTCATCGCCAACGTGCCCGCGTTCACCGAGGTGTTGAGCTTCTGGCTCGGTCCGGTGGGCGGTGGTCCGCTGCTGACCGTGTACGCCACCGGGCCCGCGCCGTTCGCCGGGTCCCAGGCCGCGCCTTCGTAGGCCACGATCCCGGTGGTCGCCGGGTCCGTGATCTTCGGCCGGGCGGTGAAGTCTCCGTTGGCGTCCGCCTTGAAGGTGATCTTGTCGGCGGTGGTGGCGGTGCCGTTCCAGCCCGCGACGGTGACGTCCGCGTTCGGGGTGAACTTGGACCCGCTGACCGTCGTGCGGTCACCGGCTTGGCCGGAGGCCGGGTCGGCCGTGATGGCACGCTGGTTGACCTGTCCGCCGCCGTCCGTGGCGTTGACCGTCTCGGAGACGGGCGCGGGCGGATTGGTGACGGTGCAGGGGGTGTCCAGTTCCATGATGTAGCTGGTGTGGATGTTGTAGTCGCCGGGCGAGAGGGTGATCGCGCCGGCCTTGGTGGCGGTGAAGCTGCCGCTCATGGAGAACGCCGGGAACGCGCCTTTGCCGGGCACCGGGGCGTTCTTCTTGGGGCCCGTCACGTCCACGCTGCCGGTCTGGGCGCCCGCGAGGACGACCTTTCCGGTCGGGGTCATGATGTCGGCGGGCAGGGCGATGTCGACGGGGTTGCTGGCGGCGGGCTTGTTCACCGTGTAGGTGACGGTGACCTTGTCGCCCACCTTGGGTGCCGCGTTGTCGACGGTGACGGTCGCGTTCGTGGTGCCGTCGATGGGCGGGATTCCGGCGATGGCCGGCGGGATGCAGTGCGTGGCGAAATCGACGGGCGTCGCGGCCAGTGCGCTCGCGGGTGCGGCGAGCGCGCCGGTCCCGGCGGCGAGTGCGACCGCCCCCAATACGGCGGCCAGACGCCGTCTTCGACGTTCCGACATGGGCTTGCCCCCCTTCCTGAAGTGGCACAGCGCGGCTCGGCTGCGCCGACAGGGGGCCATTGACGGCTCGGGGCGAAAAGAAGTCAATGGAATCCCGCCGCACCAACTGATGACCCATCAGATACTGTCAAGATCCCGGCGGATTCCGGCATTTCACGCCGCGCGCGGAGGTGCCGGGGCACACCAAAAGCCGGCGCCGCCCGGGACGGCACCGGCTCGTTCTGCGCGGTTGTGCGTCGGCGCTGTGCGTCGGCGTTCTGTGCGTTGGCGCTCCGCGCGTCGGCGTTCCGCGCGTCAGCCGTGGGTCAGAAGACGAACGGGCCCGGCGACTGGGAGGTCGTCGCGTCGCAGTTCACCGTGATCCCGAAGATCACCATCTTCAGGGCGGTGCCGGCGAAGTACGAGTTGAGGCTGTCGCCGGCGGCGACCGTGCCGTTCAGCGGGCCGATCTTGACCGAACTGCCCGCCGGGAGCGCGGGGTTGGCCTTGCCGCTGAACACCCTGGTGCCGCCGCCGCCCTTGGCGAGGGTCAGGGTCGCGCTGATCTGGTTGGCGCCGACGGCGACCGGGGTGGTGACGGCCGAGGTCAGCGTGATGGTCGCGGCGGTGCCACTCTGGGTGGCGGTGAGCGTGGCGCCGCCCCCGCCCCAGCTCCCGCAGTCGTACGTGGCGGTCGCCGTGGTGGGAGTGACGGCGGCGGCACTCGGCGCGAAGGCGAGGCCCGCCACGGCCACCGCCCCCACCGCGAGTGCGGCCCGCGCGACCGGCCTGCTGCTGCTCTTACGCATGGTTCCCCTTCCCATTACAGGGAGTTGATCGTCTGCCGCGTCCATCGACACACGACCGCGCAGCGGCCCCCGCGTGGCCCACGCGCACGGGTGCGCGGGCGTGCGGGCATGGCTCTGCGGGGGCGGGGGTGCGTTGTGCTTTCGCTTGCGCGGAGGGAGTGCGGCCGACTCCGGTGCGGGGTTGCGGCTCTGCACCCCGTGCCGGTCCGCCCCGTGGATCTGACGGATCGTCGGCTCGACTGCCGTCCATTGATGCGCGGGAGGCTGTGGATTACAAGGGCCACCGCGTTGATTCTTAACGGCCGCCCCGCCGGCGCCGCCGTTGGCTCCGGCGAGGTTCCGCGCAGTTCCCCGCGCGCCTGACCCCGTTCTCGTCCGTCCACCGCGCATGGTTGCTCGCGCAGTTCCCCGCGCCCCTTGGCGGCACTGGGTACGGCGGCATCTTCAGGTGCGAACGGGGTCCGGGGCGGAGCCCCGGGGGCCCGGGGTCAGGGGGTTCGCAGGGCGCCGTCCGGGGAGGCCAGGAGGATGGGGGTGGCGGGGCCACCCAGATCGCGTACCGCCGCCACATCCGCCTCCGCGAGCACCGCCGACTCCGTCACCACCGCCGCCGCCTCCAGCGACTCCGCCCCGCTGGCCACCGCCATCGCGACCGCGGTCTGGAGCGCGGAGAGCTTCAGGGAGGGAAGCTCGACCGTGCCGGCCACGTACGTGCGGCCCGTCTCGTCGCGTACGGCCGCGCCCTCGGGCACCCCGTTGCGGGCCCGGGCGCTGCGCGCGAGCGTGATGATCTTGCGGTCCTCGGGGTCGAGTGCGGTGCTCTCAGTCATGCCCCGAGCATAAGGAGTGCCCGGGGCCGACGGATGCGCGGGCTCAGGCCTTGACCGCCTGGTCCAGCTTCTTGGCGACGGTGGCCGTGAGGGCCTTGTAGTCCGCCTCCGGGATGCCGACCGCCTGCTTGCCCTTCGTCGAGAGCGTGCTCAGCGCGGCGCCCTTGCGCACCACGTAGTTGTGGAAGCCCATCTTCCCCGCCCCCAGGTCCAGGAGCAGCTCGTACCCGTAGGACGCGTCGCCCGCCTTGTCCACGGGCAGCGGCCTGACGGTGGCGGCGTACTTCTCGCCCTCCAGGGCGACGGAGAAGGAGGCGCACCGCGAGAGGGTCGCGTCGAAGTCCTTGAGGTAGCCGGCGGCCTTGTCGCCGTCGAAGCCGAAGACCTGCTGGCCACCGTATTCGAAGTTGCTGGTCTGCCGGGCGGCGGCGCCCATCGGTGCGGGCTCGCTCTGCATCAGGTCCAGGAGCTTCTGGCACTCGGGCTTTTCGGTCTTGCCCACGACGGGGCCGCCGTCGGGATCGGCCTTCCAGCCCGCCGGTACGTCCTGTGCGGTCAGCAGGGCCGCCTTCAGCTGGGCCGCGGTCACGGGCGTACCGGCACCGGAGGCGGCGGACGGCGAGGCCTTGGCGGCGTCCTTCGCGGCGGGCTTGTCGCCCTTGCCGTCCGAGTTCCCGCACGCGGCGGCCAACAGCAGGGTGGCGGCGGCCAGCGCGACGGAGGCGGTGCGTCTGGCGGCCGGGGAAGCGAAAATGGACATGGGCATGCTTGATCCCCCCACAGGAACAAAAGGTGTAAGTGGGCCCGATCCTAGAGGAGGGACCGTCCTGCGCGCCGCCGGGTTTTCACCCGGCGATCGGATACATCGACCCGCGCCGGCCCTCCGGCGATGTCAGCCACTCCAGCTTCTGGGCCGTGTCCGTGTTCGGCAGCGGGGTGTGCAGGACGATCACCAGGTCCGGCCGGGCCGGGACGCGCAGTTGGGTCGACTCGACGTACAGGGCGCCGACGAGCGGGTGCTCCATCTCCTTGCGGAGCTGGCCGCCGGGCTGGACGTCGCGGCGCTCCCACAGCTCCACGAACTCGGGGCTGAGTTCCTTGGCCTGCTCGACCACCGCCTGGAAGCCCTCGTCGTCGGGGTGCTCCGAGCAGGCCGCCCGGAACTGCGCGACGACGTTGCAGGCGATCTCGTCCCAACGCTGGGCGCGGGCACGGTAGATGGGGTCGGTGAAGAACGCGATCAGGCAGTTCTGCACGATCTCGGGGCGCATCCCGAGGACGAGCGCGGCCGACTCGTTGTACATGACCGTGTTCCAGTACGCGTCCATGATGTGCGCGGGGAACGGCATCCACGCGTCGATCAGGCGCTGCAGCCCCTGGCACATGCCCGTGTTGGCCGGATCGACCTCCAGGGCCGGCGGGTTGAGCCCGGCGAGGACGTACAGGTGGCGGCGCTCGGCGCTGGTCAGCTGGAGCACCCGGCCGACCGAGTCCAGGACCTGCGGGGAGACCGTGATGTCGCGGCCCTGCTCCAGCCACTGGTACCAGGAGACGCCCACCCCCGCGAGCACCGCGACCTCCTCGCGGCGCAGGCCGGGCGTGCGGCGGCGGGCCCCGCCGTCGGGCAGTCCGGCCTGCGTGGGGGTGATCCGCGCGCGCCTGCTCATCAGGAACTCGCGCAGCTCGCTGCGCCGGTGCCGGTCGATCGGTATCGCCACGAAGTTCCCCCTGTCGGCTGCCTGGTGGTGCCACCAACAGGATAAGTTCCCACTCTCCACGGGCATTCCCGGGCCGCGAGGGTAGGGCCATGGCGATCGACACACCTACGACAGTCACCGGGCCCGAAACGCCGGCCCCCACCCCCACCCCCTCCGCGCCCGAATCCCCCGCGCGGGCCCGGCTCAGCGGCCGGGCGAAGCTGGTCCTCTTCGTGCTCTGCGCCGCCCAGTTCATGGTGGCGCTCGACTTCTCCGTACTGAACGTGGCGCTGCCCGCGCTCGGCGAGGACCTCGGTCTGAGCCGGTCCGCACTGCAGTGGGCGGTCACCGCGTTCGCGCTGCCCTCGGGCGGCTTCCTGCTCCTGTTCGGCCGCGTCGCCGACCTGTTCGGCCGCAAGAAGCTGTTCCTGACCGGCCTCGCCCTCTTCGGCACCGCGTCCCTGCTCGCCACCCTCGCCTGGGACCCGGCGTCCTTCCTGACCGGGCGCGCGCTGCAGGGCCTGGGCGCGGCCGTCATCGTGCCGACCGGCATGTCCCTGCTGACCACGACGTTCCCCGAGGGCCCGTTGCGCGACAAGGCGCTGGGGATCTCCGGCACGCTCCTCTCGCTCGGCTTCACCGTCGGCATGGTGCTGGGCGGTGTCATGACCGACACGCTCGGCTGGCGCTCCACCATGGGCCTGCTCGTGGCCTTCGCGGTGGTCGTCCTGGCCCTGGCCCCCGGGCTGCTGCCGGAGTCCCGCACCCCCGAGCGGCCGCGTCTGGACATACCCGGCGCCGTCACCGTCACCGGTGGTCTGCTCGCGGTGATCTACGCCCTGTCGACGGCGGCCCAGCGCGGCTTCGGCGGCGTGGACGTGTGGGGCACCCTGCTCGTCGGCATCGCCCTGCTCGCCGCGTTCGTGGTCGTCGAGTCGAAGGCCTCGGCGCCACTGGTCTCGCTGCCGATGCTGAGGCGCCGCACGGTGGCCTGGGGCAACCTGGGCGGTCTGGTGACCTTCTCGATGATGTCGACGGTCGTCTTCGTGCTGACCCTCTACCTCCAGGAGACCCTGGGGCTCTCGTCCTTCGAGACGGGCCTGATCTTCGGCATCCAGGGCGTCGCGTCGGCCGTCGCCGGTACGTACGCGGCCCGGCTGATCGGCCGCTTCGGCTCCCGGCGCGTGCTGGCCGCCTCACTGCTCGGCCAAGGCGCCTTCGTAGCAGCCCTGTTGGGGCTGGGCACCCACTCGGGCGCCCTGCTCGCCACCGTCGCCGTCTCGCTGGCCAGCATGTGCCACCTCGGCGCGATCATCTCGTACGGCGTGACCGTGACCAGCGGGGTGCCCGACGAGGAGCAGGGGCTTGCGACCGGCCTCGTCACCACCACCCAGCAGGTCGGCCTCACCGTCGGCATCCCGCTGCTCGGCGTGCTCGCCACCACCCGGGCCTCGCTGTTCGAGGGGGTGCGCACCGTGCTCGCGATCGACGCGGCGATCGTGATCGCGGCGGCCGCCCTGGTGGCGGTCGGCCTCGGTCGCGGCTCCGGTCGCGGGAAGGCCTAGTGCCCCCGGCGGCCGGACCGCGCCCGCTTCCGGTGCCGCCCGGGCCCGAGCGGATCGGGCCCGGGCGGGTCAGGCCCGGTCGAGCCGGAGCCGCTCGGCCTTCGGCAGGCCGGCGACCACCAGGTCGTACGAGTCCTCGATGAGCTCCCGGACCAGCCGGTCCGGGAGCTCGGCCACGTTCACGGTGTTCCAGTGCCGCTTGTTCATGTGGTAGCCGGGCACGATCGCGGGGTGCTCCTCGCGGAGCCTGACCGCCTCGTCCGGGTCGCACTTGAGGTTGACCGTGAGCGGCTTCCCGTCGAGGGAGGTGAGCGCGAAGATCTTGCCGAGCACCTTGAAGACGGAGGTCTCCGGGTTGAACGGGAACTCCTCCGTCACGGCGTTGAACTCCAGGCAGAAAGCCCGCAGTTGCTTCGGTGTCACGCCACGTCCTCCTGGTCGTCCTCGTCCTTGGTCGGCTCCACGAGCACGGTGACGATCTTGTTGCGGCGGCCGGCCGGGGACTCCGCGGTCAGCCGCAGCCTTCGCCCGTCGGGCAGTTCGACCACGGCGGTGGCACCGGCGATCGGCACCCGGCCGAGCGATTTGGCGAGCAGCCCGCCGACGGTCTCCACGTCCTCGTCGTCGAACTCGTCGAAGCCGAACAGCTCGCCCAGGTCGCCGATGTCGAGCCGGGCGGTGACCCGGAAGCAGCCGTCCGCGAGCTCGGTGACGGGCGGCAGTTCGCGGTCGTACTCGTCGGTGATCTCACCGACGATCTCCTCCAGGATGTCCTCGATGGTGACGATGCCCGCGGTGCCGCCGTACTCGTCGATGACGACCGCGACGTGGCTGCGCTGCTGCTGCATCTCGCGCAGCAGGTCGCCCGCGTTCTTGGTGTCGGGCACGAAGGCGGCGGGCCGCATCGCGGTGGAGACGAGGTCGGCCTCGGAGTCCCGGTTGATGTGGGTCTTGCGGACCAGGTCCTTCAGATAGACGATCCCGACGATGTCGTCCTCGTTCTCGCCGGTCACCGGGATGCGCGAGAAGCCCGAGCGCAGCGCGAGGGTGAGGGCCTGGCGGATCGTCTTGTAGCGCTCGATGCAGACGAGGTCGGTGCGCGGCACCATGACCTCGCGCACCAGGGTGTCGCCCAGCTCGAACACCGAGTGCACCATCCGGCGCTCGTCGTCCTCGATCAGCGACTCGGCCTCGGCGAGGTCGACCATCGCCCGCAGCTCGGCCTCGGAGGCGAACGGCCCCTTGCGGAAGCCCTTTCCGGGGGTGAGCGCGTTGCCGAGGAGGATCAGGAGCTGCGGGATCGGCCCCATGATCCTGGCCAGCGGCAGCAGCACGTACGCGGCGGCCGTCGCGGTGTTCAGGGGGTGCTGGCGGCCGATGGTGCGGGGCGAGACGCCGACGGCGACGTACGACACGAGGACCATCACGGCGATGGCCACGAGCAGCGCGGCCCACGTCTCGCCGAACTCCTCCAGGCACACGTACGTGACGAGGACGCCCGCCGCCATCTCACAGGCGACCCGCACGAGCAGGGCGACGTTGAGGTAGCGCGTGGGGTCGGAGGCGATCTGGGCGAGTTTGGCGCTGCCGCGCCGGCCGGTGCGTACCGCCTCGGCCGCGCGGAAGGAGGAGATGCGGGCGAGGCCGGCCTCGGCGCAGGCCGCGAGCCAGGCCACGACGACCAGGGCGACGGCGCCCGCGATCAGTTGGCCGGTCATGAGACGGTCGGCGCCGGGGAGGGGCCGGTCAGGCCCTTCTCCGCACGCCAGCCGTCGACGATGGCCGCCTGGAGGCCGAACATCTCGGCCTTCTCGTCCGGCTCCTCGTGGTCGTAGCCGAGCAGGTGCAGCACGCCGTGGACGGTGAGGAGCTGGAGCTCCTCGTCCATGGAGTGCTGCGTCTCGGCGTCCTCGCCCTGCTTCTTGGCGACCTCGGGGCACAGCACGATGTCACCGAGGAGCCCCTGCGGGGGCTCCTCGTCGTCCTTCGACGGCGGACGCAGCTCGTCCATCGGGAAGGACATGACATCGGTCGGGCCCGGCAGGTCCATCCACTGGATGTGCAGCTGCTCCATGGCCTCGGCGTCCACGACGATCACCGAGAGTTCGGAGAGCGGGTGGATCCGCATCCGCGTGAGCGCGTAGCGGGCGATGTCGAGGATCGCCTGCTCGTCGACCTCGGTTCCGGACTCGTTGTTGACGTCGATCGACATGGTGCGCTCTGCTCTACTTCCCGTTTCGGCCGCCGCGACCTTCCTGGTCCTGGCGGCTGTCGTACTGCTCGTACGCGTCGACGATACGGCCGACGAGCTTGTGCCGTACGACATCCTGCGAGGTGAGCCGGGAGAAGTGCACGTCGTCGACGCCGTCCAGGATGTCCTGGACCTGGCGCAGACCGCTCTTCGTGCCGTTCGGCAGGTCGACCTGGGTGACGTCACCGGTGATGACGATCTTCGAGTCGAAGCCGAGCCTGGTCAGGAACATCTTCATCTGCTCGGCGCTGGTGTTCTGCGCCTCGTCGAGGATGATGAACGCGTCGTTGAGCGTGCGGCCGCGCATGTACGCCAGCGGGGCGACCTCGATCGTGCCGGCCGCCATCAGGCGCGGGATCGAGTCCGGGTCGAGCATGTCGTGCAGGGCGTCGTACAGCGGGCGCAGATACGGGTCGATCTTCTCGTAGAGCGTGCCGGGCAGGAAGCCGAGGCGCTCGCCGGCCTCCACCGCGGGCCGGGTCAGGATGATCCGGGTGACCTGCTTGGACTGCAGGGCCTGGACCGCCTTGGCCATGGCGAGATACGTCTTTCCGGTGCCGGCGGGGCCGATGCCGAAGACGATCGTGTGCTTGTCGATCGCGTCGACGTACCGCTTCTGGTTGAGGGTCTTGGGGCGGATGGTGCGGCCGCGGCTGGAGAGGATGTTCTGCGTGAGCACCTCGGCCGGGGTCTCGCCGTGGCCGTTCCCGTTGGCCTGGCCGGCGTTCCCGTTGCCGCTCGCCCGGAGCATGGCGATCGAGCGTTCCACTGCGTCCTCCGTCATCGACTGTCCGGTGCGGAGCACCAGCATCATCTCGTCGAACAGCCGCTGAATGAGGGCGACTTCCGTCGCGTCCCCCACGGCGCTGATCACATTGCCCCGTACGTGGATGTCGGCCGACGGGAAGGCCTTCTCGATCACGCGCAGCAGGGAGTCGCTCGAACCCAGGACGGTCACCATGGGGTGCTTGGCCGGAATGGTGATCTGGGCGTGCGCCTGCGGGTGTGTGGGTGTCTGCGTCATGGGCCGGCTCTGGGGCCTGCACATACCTCCCGTTGCAGGGTTCTCGCTGCTCGAGAGCCTCTGGAACACCAAGCCTACGACTTGCCGTGCGGCGCGCCGAGAGGTTTTCCACCCCGCGTGCCCCCGGGCCGCCTCCCGGAGCCCCGGGGGCGGACCCCTGGGCCCCGGCTACGGCTCTGCCTGCCGTCGGCACCGCCGTACCACCCCGCGCCGCAGGCGTTACGCGGGGTGGCGGAAGCCCAGGGTGGGGACGGCGCGGCGCAGGGGCCAGGTGCGGGCGGCGCCGGGGAGCAGGTCGGAGAGGAAGGCGTAGCGGCGCAGGGCCGCCGGGTCCTGGTCGGGCAGGGTCCGGACGCGCTCCCACCAGCTGGCGACCTCCGCCCAGCCCGGTGCCGAGAGCGACCCCCCGAACTCCTGGACCGAGAGGGCCGCCGTGAGCCCCGCGAAGGCGAGCCGGTCGGCGAGCGGCCAGCCCGCCAGGGTGCCGGTGACGAAACCGGCCACGAAGACGTCGCCCGCCCCGGTCGGATCGAGGGCCTCGACCTCGATGGCGGGGACGTCCGCCGTCTCCCCGGTCGCGCCGTCCACGGCGTACGCGCCCTCCGACCCCAGGGTCACCACCGCGAGCGGCACCTTCTCGGCGAGCGCGCGGGCCGCCGCCCGCGGGCAGTCGGTCCCCGTGTAGCGCATCGCCTCCGCCGCGTTGGGCAGGAACGCCTCGCAGTGTTCGAGCTCGGGCAGCCCCGCGAGGTCCCAGCGGCCGGTGTCGTCCCAGCCGACGTCCGCGAAGATCCGCGCGCCGGAGCGCGCCGCGTCCTCGATCCAGCCCTCGCGCCGCCCCGGCACCAGGGACGCGACGGCGGCACGGGCCCTGGGCGGGCAGTTGGGCGCGGACAGTTCGTGGGGTGCCTCGTGGCCGTGGGTGACCATCGTGCGTTCGCCCTCGTACGCCATCGAGACGGTGACCGGGGAGTGCCAGCCGGGCACGGTCCGTGACAGCGACAGGTCGATGCCCTCGCCCTGTTCGAGCGCGTCCCAGCAGTACTCGCCGTAGTGGTCGTCGCCGAAGGCCGCGGCCAGGGAGGTGCGCAGGCCGAGGCGCGCCAGCGCGGTGGCCATGTTGGCGACGCCGCCCGGGCTCGAACCCATGCCGCGCGCCCAGGACTCGGTGCCGCGCACCGGCGCCGAGTCGAGCCCGGTGAAGACGATGTCGAGGAACACCGTGCCGGTGAGGAAGACGTCGCAGGGCGGATCGCGCGGATCGCGCAGCCCGTCGAGCGGGTCGACCCGTGAGGACCGGCGCGGCTCGGCGCCCGAGGCGCGACGGTGCGGGTTCCACTCGGCGGGCTCGGGCTCGGGCGAGTGGCCGGGGCCGGGGCCGGGCAGCCGGGGCTCGTGGTGCGGGTGGGGCGGCTGCTCTCTGCTGGCTTGTGTCGTCACGGCGGGCTCTCCGTTCGCGTACAGATCTGGCAAGTCTGCCCGATGCGCGCCGGAGAGGGGCCGCTACCAGCGCGGCAGTGCCGGAGTCGTCCAGTCCGCGTGCTCCGGCGCCCGCCGCATCGCGGCCGCGTCGTCGCGGTCGCGCAGGATGCCGTCGTCGTCGAGCCAGCGGCGGTGCAGCCGGGCCAGTTCGGTGCGGTCGAGCTCGACGCCGAGGCCCGGGGCGTCGGACACCGTCAGGCGTCCTTCGCGGAACTCGTGCCGGACGGTGATCACGTCCTCCGTCTGCCACGGGTAGTGGCTGTCGCAGGCGTAGTCGAGGTTGGGGACGGTGGCCGCGACGTGGGTCATCGCGGCGAGGCTGATCCCCAGGTGCGTATTGGAGTGCATGGACAGACCCACCCCGAACACCCGGCAGATCGCGGCGAGTTCACGCGTGTTGCGCAGCCCGCCCCAGTAGTGGTGGTCGGACAGGACGACCTGCACGGCGTCACTCAGGAAGGCCTCGCGGATCTCGGGGAAGGTCGTCACGCACATGTTGGTGGCGAGCGGCACGCCCGTGCCCCGGGACACCTCGGCCATCGCGGCCGTGCCCGGCGCCGGGTCCTCCAGGTACTCCAGTACGTCCGCGAGTTCGGCGGCCACCCGCAGCGAGGTCTCCGGGGTCCAGCCGCCGTTGGGGTCGAGCCGGAGCGGGTGGCCGGGAAAGGCCGCGGCGAGGGCGCGGATCGCGGCGACCTCCCGCTCGGGCGGGAGGACACCGCCCTTGAGTTTGAAGGAACGGAAGCCGTGCTCGCGCACGAAACGGCGGGCCTGCGCGACGATCCCCGCCGGGTCGAGGGCCGCGCCCCAGGTGTCCTTCTCGCCCGCGCCGCCCGGGTGTTCGGCCCAGCGGTAGAAGAGGTAGGCGCTGTACTCCACGGTGTCGCGGACCTTGCCGCCCAGCAGGGTGTGGACGGGTACGCCCCCGGCCTTGCCGAGCGCGTCCAGGCAGGCCACCTCGAAGGCGGAGACGACGGACAGGCGCAGCTTGTCGGCGGTCTGGACGCCGCGCAGCCCGCCGACGTCCACCGAGTCGTCGATCCGGGAGTCGTCGACCTCGATCCCGTCCATGCATGTGAACAGGCCGTTGAGGTCGGCGAGGTCGTGGCCGAGCAGCGCCCCGGCGTACGGGCGGGCCAGTTCGAGGTACTTGGTGTCGCCGTACGTCTCGCCGATCCCGGTCACCCCCTCGTCCGTGACGACCTCGACGATCAGGCGGGGCGTATAGGGCTGGTGCACTCCTTGGACATTGAGGAGCGGGGGGTCGCAGATCAGCACGGGGGTGAGCCGCACCTCGGCGATCCGCCGTGCGCGCGCGGGGGCAACTCGACTCATGCGATCCCGTCCGTCCATCCGCCCGTCCAGCCGTCCGTCAGCCGTCCAGATCCACCAGCCATCCACCAATGGAAACCGAGACTAGATATGTGAACGATCACCGTCAAGGGTCACGGGTCTCGACGGGCCCCCTCAACTCCCCTCCCCCGCCGCGAAATTCGCGCTTTTACCCGACGAATCCAAGGCCAAACGAAACGTGACCCAGATCACTCCATCCTGGCTTTTCGCGCACTCCGGACGCTTGATACAAATTGGCCTCGCGATCCCGTACAACACCGGGCGCATCCCCCCTCTTTGACCTCACTGCCCCACGGGCACTGTTCCTTGGAACGCCCATGTCCGCACGCCCTCGTGCCGCCTGGCCCCTGGTCGCCGTCTTCACCGCCGGTTACCTCGCCGCCTATCTCCTCCCCACCGTCGTCGGCCGGCTCTCGGCCGGCCTCGGACTCTCCCCCGCAGAAGCCGGACTGGTCGGCTCCGCCCTGCTGTTGAGCTCGGCGACGGCCGGCTTCACGCTCGCCTCCAGAGTGGAACAGCACGGCCCGCGCCGCCTCGCCCGGTACGGGCTGCTCCTCGCCGTCACCGGGTACGGCGCCGCCGCGCTCACCACCCTGGTCCCGCTCGTCGTGGCGGGCGCCATGGTCGGCGGGCTCGGCTCCGGTACCGCCACGGCGGTCGCAGCGGCCGGAATCGCCGCCCAGCGAGACCCCCACCGGGCCTCCACGCTCGGCCTGCTCTCGGTGTCCGCGACGGCGGGCGTGCTCTATCTGACGATCCCTCACCTCGGCGGCGGGCATGCGACCCCGCTCGCCTCGATCGCCGCCGTGGCGGCGCTGGTGTGGCCCGCCACGCGATGGCTCCCGGACGCCGACGGTACGGCCCCGGCGGTGGAGACCGTCCAGGTCACGGGGGTACGCCTCCCCCACCGCCGCTCGGGTACGGTCCTGGCCGCGACGATGCTCTGCTGGTCCCTCGCGCAGAACGCGCTGTGGGGCGTGAGCGGGCGGATCGGCCTCACCCAGGCCGGGCTGACCGAGGTCACCGTCGGCATGGTGTTCGCGGCCGGGCTCGGCGCGGGACTGCTCGGGGTGCTCGGCGCCGGTGCGCTCGGCGCGCGGCTCGGGCGGGCGGTGCCGATCGGGGCGGGCACGGCGGTCATCGCCTGCTGCATCGTGGCGAGTTCGTCCGCGCGGGGTCTGGTGTCCTTCGCGACCGGCGAGATCCTCTGGAACGTCTTCTACCCGGTCGTCCTGTCCTACCTGATCGGCCTGTCCGCCTCCCTCGACCCGCGCGGGCGCTGGGCGGTGCTCGCCGGTTCCGCGTCCTCGCTCGGGGTGGCCTGCGGGCCGCTCACCGGGAGTCTGCTCTCGGAGTACGCCGGGTACCGGGGCATGGGGCTCGTGCTGTGCGCGCTGCTGCTGCTCATCGCGGCGCCGATGACGGCGGTGGCGCTGCACACGTCCGGGCGGCCGCTGGTGCCGGGGTCCATCCGGCGGCGGGGCGGTATGCCCGCGGCGGTCGTGGCGGGGCGGGGCGGGGCCTCGGCCGCGCTGCTCCCCCAGGTCGGCGCGCCCGAGCAGGAGGTGGCCGAAATCCCGATCCGCTCCCGCGCGAGGCGCCGCCGCAAGGTGCTGGCGTCCTGAGCTCCGCCCCGGCCCCCGGGGGATTTGCCCACCCGCCCGCCCGTGGTCCGGGGTTGGTTGGATCCGGCCCCTGGGGGCTCCGCCCCCAGACCCCCGTTCGCGCCTGAACGGCGCTCGTCCTCAATCGCCGGACGGGCTGAGGATGCCCATGCCACCGGCGCTGCCAGGGGCGCGGGGAACTGCGCGAACGGCCCCCACGATCCGCAGCCGAAAGCCAGGGGCCGGGGGCGCAGCCCCGGGGATGCGGGGCCCGGGATGCGGGGCCCGGGGTTACGGCTTCGGGAAGTCGTAGGCGTCCACCTCCGCGAGGTAGGCCGCCCGACGCGGCTCGTCGTCGTCGAGGAACGCCGCCTCGAAGGAGTTCCGGGCCAGCTCCCGGAGCCGGTCCGCAGAGAGCCCCAACGCCTCCCGCACCGCGAGGAAGTTGTCCTCCACGTACCCCCCGAAGTACGCGGGATCATCGGAGTTGACCGTGCACAACAGCCCCGCGTCCATCATCGCCGGCAGCGGATGCCGCGAAAGCTCGTCGACCGCCCGCAGCCGCACGTTGGACAGCGGGCACAGCGTCAGCGGGACACGGTCCCGGACCAGGCGGGCCACCAGGTCGGGGTCCTCCAAGGCGCGCAGGCCGTGGTCGATCCGCTCCACGCCCAGCACGTCGAGCGCCTCGGTGATGTACGCGGGCGGCCCCTCCTCGCCCGCGTGCGCGACCCGCCGCAGGCCGAGCGCGGCGGCCGCCTCGTACACCTCGCGGAACTTGGCCGGCGGATGGCCGACCTCCGCCGAGTCGAGGCCGATGCCGGTGATCCGGTCCAGATACGGCCGCGCCGCCTCAAGGGTGAGCAGCGCGGACTCGGCCGGCTCGTCCCGCAGGAAGCACATGATGAGCCGGGTCGAGACGCCGTGGCGTTCCTCGCTCGTGGCCAGGGACCGCCACAGGCCCTCCACGACCGTGCCGATCGGGATGCCGCGGGCCGTGTGCGCCTGCGGGTCGAAGAAGATCTCGGCGTGCCGCACGCCCTGGGCCGCGGCCCGGGCCAGATAGGCGTCGGCGAGCGACGCGAAGTCGTCCTCGGTCCGCAGCACCGTCATCAGCGAGTAGTAGAGGTTCAGGAAGGACTGGAGGTCGTCGAAGAGGTACGCCTTGCGGAGTGCCTCGGTGTCGGCGTACGGCAGCTCGACACCGTTGCGCGCGGCGAGTTCGAAGGCCAGCTCGGGTTCGAGGGTGCCTTCGATGTGGAGGTGGAGTTCGGCCTTGGGGAGGGGCATGGGGGGACTTCCTAGGGGTGGTGCCTCAGACGGTGTCTCAGGTGGTGCGTTTGGGGACCGGGACCCTGACCAGGTCGGCGGCCACGGTCAGCTCGCCCTCGAATCCGGCGGCCCTGGCCTGCCGCTCGAACTCCTCGGGGTCGGAGTACCGCTGCGAGAAGTGGGTGAGCACCAGATGGCGTACGCCCGCGTCCCGGGCCACCGCCGCCGCCTGACCGGCCGTCAAGTGGCCGTGGTCGACGGCCAGTTGAATGTCTCCGTCCAGGAACGTCGACTCGATGACCAGCATGTCGCAGCCCTGCGCGAGCGCGTGGACGCCCTCGCACAGACGGGTGTCCATGACGAAGGCGAACCGCTGGCCGCGCCGGACCTCGCTGACGTCGTCGAGGGTGACTCCGTTCAGCTCGCCCATGCGCTGGAGGCGGCCGACGTTGGGGCCCTTGATGCCGCGCTCGGCGAGCAGCTCGGGCAGCATCCGCCGCCCGTCGGGCTCGACGAGCCGGTAGCCGTACGACTCGACGGGGTGCGAGAGCCGGCGGGCCTCTAGGACGTACGCGTCCGTCGTGGCCAGGACCGCGCCCTCCCCCGCGACCGGTTCCTGGCCGAGCTGGACGGACTCCCGGTAGGCCGTGGCGTACCGCAGCCGGTCGAAGAAGTGCTCGCCGCTGAGCGGGTAGTGCGCGGTGACGGGGTGCGGGACCCGGTCGAGGTTGATCCGCTGGATCACCCCGGCCAGGCCGAGCGAGTGGTCGCCGTGGAAGTGCGTGACGCAGATCCGGTTGATGTCGTGCGCGGCGACCCCGGCCCGCAGCATCTGCCGCTGGGTGCCCTCGCCCGGGTCGAAGAGGATGCCCTCGCCGTCCCAGCGCAGCAGATAGCCGTTGTGGTTCCGGTGGCGGGTGGGGACCTGGCTGGCGGTGCCGAGCACCACCAATTCACGTACGGACACGGTGAGTTGCCTTGCTGTGCGGGCTGTTCTGGGCGGTTATCCGGGTGGCCACTGGAGGCCGCGGCCGCCCAGGACGTGGGCGTGCGCGTGGAAGACGGTCTGGCCGGCGCCGCTGCCGGTGTTGAACACGATCCGGTACCCGGTGGTGTCGATCTTCTCCTCGCGCGCGACCTCCCCGGCCTCGCGCAGCACGTCCGCGGCGATGGCCGGCTCGGCGGCCGCGAGCGAGGCGCCGTCGGGGTGGTGCACCTTCGGGATGACCAGGACGTGGGTGGGCGCCTGGGGGTTGATGTCGCGGAAGGCCACGGTCGTGTCGGTCTCCCGCACGACGGTCGCCGGGACATCGCCCGAGACGATTTTGCAGAACAGGCAGTCGGCCTGCGGCTCTCCGGCCACGGTCCGGTCCTCCTTGGTCGCGTTGATCAGGTAACCGCATGCTACTCAACGCGTTCGGACGGAGCGGGGCTACTTGCCCTGGAAGGACTGGGTGACGGTCACGGTGACCGTGACGGTGGGACGGCCGCCGGGCGCGGGGGTCGCCGGGCCCGTCGTCGGGGCGGTCGTGGGGGCTGGCGCGGTGCAGTTGCCCAGGACACTGGCGCGGAACACCGTCCGGCCGGCCACCTTGGCGGTCAGGTCGCCCTTCACACAGCGGCCCCCGATCTCCTGGGTGACCTTGCCCTTGACGGTGATCGCCCGGCCGTCCTTGGTCTCGCCCTGGCAGTTCACGTCCGCGACCTGATGTGTGGTCGCTCCCGCCGAAGGGGTCGCGCTGGGGCCGGAGTTGAGGCTGGCGTTGCAGGTGAGCCACTTGACGTCGACGTGCTCGTGCACGAGGGCGGCCGTGGCGGTCTGCTCCGTGGTGACGGCGACGGCGGCGGAGTTGAGCCCGCCGACGGGGTCGCAGGCGGTGACGCCGCCGATCGCCGACGCGGCGAGGAGTAGGGCGGGGAGTGTGCGGTATGCCGTGCGGCGCGGGTGGTGGTTCGAGTGGTTCGACCTCTGGGCCCCCATGGGCGCCAGGGTGCCACCGCGGCCCCGCGCGCGATAGCCCCCTTGCAGCCATATCGCCCTCCCGGGGCAAGCCCCGGCCCCCTCCGGCTCCTCGTACGTCGACTGCGGCCCGTGCGTGGCCCGTTCGCGCAGTTCCCCGCGCCCCTAGAAACCTGTTCTCGACTGCGGACCGTAGGGGCCGTTCGCGCAGTTCCCCGCGCCCCTGTAGGTGACCCGGAGCCCGTTGGTCGCGCCCACCGCGGCTCAGCCGCGCAAATGGCGGTGCGGGCCAGTGCAGGCATCTTCAGCCCGTCCGGCGTTTGAGGACGAGCGCCCTTTAGGCGCGAACGGGGTCTGGGGCGGAGCCCCAGGGTCTCTTCAACCCCCGGAGGCCACGCGGCGGAGCCGCAGAGTGTCACAGCGGGAAGGGGCGGGGTGGGGGCGATCCCGGGGTCTGGGGCGGAGCCCAGGCGCTCAGGACCAGCGGCCCGTTCGGGCCATCAGGACCGCCGCCGCCACCGTCCCCGCCGTCGACGTGCGCAGCACACTCGCCCCCAGCCGGTACGGCCGCGCCCCCGCCTCGGCGAACGCGGCCAGTTCCTCCGGGGAGACCCCGCCCTCGGGGCCGACGACCAGGACGATCTCCCCGCGCTCGGGCAGCTCCGCCGTGGCGAGGGCGCCGGAGGGGTGGTCGCGGTCCTCGTGCAGGACCACCGCGAGGTCGGCCCCGGCGAGGAGCGGCGCGAGCTGCCTGGTGGTCAGCGCCTCCCGCACCTCGGGGAAGCGCACCCGGCGGGACTGCTTGCCCGCCTCGCGGGCCGTACCGCGCCATTTGGCAAGGGACTTGGCGCCGCGCTCGCCCTTCCACTGGGTGATGCAGCGCGCGGCCTGCCACGGCACGATCGCGTCCACGCCGGTCTCGGTCATCGTCTCCACGGCGACCTCGCCCCGGTCGCCCTTGGGCAGCGCCTGCACCACGGTGATCCGTACCGCGGGCTCGGCCTCGGCGGAGACGGAAGTGACCCGTACGACCAGGCGGTCCTTGCCCTCGGCCGCCGTGACCACGGCCTCGGCCCAGTTGCCGGCGCCGTCGGTGAGGGTCACCCGCTCCTCGGCGCGCAGCCGCTTGACGGAGACCGCGTGCCGGCCCTCCGCCCCGTCCAGGACGAACTCGCCGCCGCCCGGCACCTTGTCGACAACGAAGACCGGGGCGGTCATGACGCACTCCTCTGGTTCTTCAGGTTCTGCAGCGTGGCGGTCAACTCGGCCGCCGCGTCGTCGAGTTCGGCCGCCAGGACTTCGACGAGCCGGCCCGCCGGGAGCTCCCGGGCCAGCCGGTGGCCCTGGCCCGCCCAGAGCGCCATGCCCTGGGGGTCACCGGCCTCGGCCGCCGCCTTGCGCAGGCCGGCGGTGAGCTGGTGCACCTGCGGGTAGCCCGCCGGGGCGTACGGTCCGTGCTCGCGCATGAAACGGTTCATCAGGCCCCGCGCGGGCCGCCCGGAGAACGCCCGCGTCAACTCCGTACGCACGAAGAGGGGGTTGGTGAGGGCCTGCTTGTGCAGCACGTTGGCACCGGACTCCGGGCACACCAGGAACGCCGTGCCCAGCTGGGCCGCGGACGCGCCCGCCGCGAGCACCGCCGCGATCCCCGCGCCGCGCATCAGGCCGCCCGTCGCCACGATCGGCAGCTGCACCGCCTCGCGGACGAGTCCGATCAGGGTGAGCAGGCCGATGCCGGAGCCGCCGGCCTCCGGGTCGTCCCGGTGGGTGCCCTGGTGGCCGCCCGCCTCGACGCCCTGCACACACACCGCGTCCGCCCCCGACCACTGCGCGACCTGAGCCTCCTGGGGCGTGGTCACGGTGACGATCGTGTACGTGCCGGCCTTCGCGAAGGCGTCGAGGGTGGCCCGCTGGGGGCAGCCGAAGGTGAACGAGACGACCGGGACCGGGTCTTCGCGCAGGATGGCCAGCTTGGCCTCGTAGTTGTCGTCGCCGCCGGAGTCCGCGTCGCCCAGCGGGGTCTCGTACCAGGAGGCCTCGCCCGCCAGCTGGTGGCGGTAGACCTCGATGGCGGCGGGGTCGGTGTGCGGCTCCTGCGGCATGAACAGGTTGACGCCGAAGGGCTGGCCGGTCAGCCCGCGCACCTGCTTGATCTCCTGGTACATGCCGTCGGCGGTCTTGTATCCGGCGGCCAGGAAGCCGAGCCCCCCGGCCTCGGAGACGGCCGCGGCCAGCGCCGGACCGGAGGCGCCGCCCGCCATCGGCGCCTGCACGATCGGATACCGGCAGAGATCGGTCAAAGCCATGCCCGCATCGTGCCACGGCGTAGCTCCCGTACCGAATCGCCTCTTCCGTCCGGGGTGGTGAGGCCCGTCACGTGTCCGGTACACGGACACCGCGGAGAACGCGGAAGGGGCCACGGGGAGAATCCCGTGGCCCCTTCCGCACGGCCCGGAGGCCGTTCACGGCTCGGCCTAGCGGCCGTTGAAAGCGTCCTTCAGGCGGGAGAACAGGCCCTGCTGGCCGGGCTGGAACTGGCCCGTGGGCCGCTCCTCGCCACGGAGCTTGGCCAGCTGGCGCAGCAGGTCCTCCTGCTGGGGGTCCAGCTTGCTCGGGGTCAGGACCTCGACGTGCACGATGAGGTCGCCCCGGCCGCCGCCGCGCAGATGCGTGATGCCGCGGGTGTGCAGCGGGATGGACTGGCCGGACTGGGTGCCCGGGCGGATGTCCACCTCCTCCATGCCGTCCAGCGTCTGGAGCGGCACCTTGGTGCCGAGCGAGGCGGCCGTCATCGGGATGGTGACCGTGCAGTGCAGGTCGTCGCCACGGCGCTGGAACACGTCGTGCGGCAGCTCGTGGATCTCCACGTACAGGTCGCCGGCGGGGCCGCCGCCGGGGCCGACCTCGCCCTCGCCCGCGAGCTGGATCCGGGTGCCGTTGTCGACACCGGCCGGGATCTTCACGGTGAGGGTGCGCCGCGAGCGGATGCGGCCGTCGCCCGCGCACTCCGGGCACGGGGTGGGGACGACGGTGCCGAAGCCCTGGCACTGGGGACAGGGCCGGGAGGTCATGACCTGGCCCAGGAAGGACCGGGTGACCTGGGACACCTCGCCGCGACCGCGACACATGTCACAGGTCTGCGCGGAGGTGCCGGGGGCCGCGCCCTCGCCCGAACAGGTCGTGCACACCACGGCGGTGTCGACCTGGATCTCCTTGGTGGTGCCGAAGGCCGCCTCGTTGAGGTCGATCTCCAGGCGGATCATGGCGTCCTGGCCACGGCGGGTGCGCGAGCGCGGGCCGCGCTGCGATGCCGTGCCGAAGAAGGCGTCCATGATGTCCGAGAAGTTGCCGAATCCGCCCGCGCCGAAGCCGCCGGCTCCGCCGCCGCCCGACGACGACAGCGGGTCCCCGCCGAGGTCGTAGACCTGCTTCTTCTGCGGGTCCGACAGGACCTCGTACGCGGCGTTGATCTCCTTGAAGCGCTCCTGCGTCTTCGGGTCCGGATTCACATCCGGGTGGAGTTCGCGTGCGAGGCGCCGGAACGCCTTCTTGATCTCGTCCTGTGATGCGTCGCGGCGCACGCCGAGTACGGCGTAGTAGTCCGTGGCCACTTACGACTCCGCCAGGATCTGTCCGACGTAACGTGCCACTGCGCGTACCGCTCCCATCGTTCCGGGGTAATCCATGCGGGTCGGTCCGACCACGCCGAGTTTGGCGACCGCCTCGCCGCCGGAACCGTAGCCGACCGAGACGACGGACGTGGAGTTCAGTCCCTCGTGGGCGTTGTTCTCGTGCCCGATGCGTACGGTCATGCCCGATTCCTTGGCCTCGCCGAGCAGCTTGAGGAGCACAACCTGCTCCTCGAGTGCTTCCAGCACCGGCCGGATGGTCAGCGGGAAGTCGTGTCCGAAGCGGGTGAGATTGGCGGTGCCGCCGATCATCAACCGCTCCTCGGTCTCTTCGACCAGGGTTTCGAGGAGGGTGGCGAGGACCGTCGAAACGGTTCCTCGGTCCTCCGGTTCGAAGGACTCCGGCAGGTCCTGCACGAGCTGCGGCACGTCCGCGAAGCGGCGCCCCACGACCCTCGCGTTGAGCCGGGCCCTCAGGTCCGCCAGCGCGGCCTCGCCGAACGGCGCCGGGCAGTCGACCATGCGCTGCTCGACCCGCCCGGTGTCCGTGATCAGCACCAGCATCAGCCGGGCCGCCGCGAGTGAGAGAAGCTCCACATGCCGCACCGTGGACCGCGTCAGCGACGGGTACTGGACGACCGCCACCTGCCGGGTCAGCTGCGCGAGCAGCCGCACCGTACGGGCCACGACGTCGTCCAGGTCGACCGCGCTGTCCAGGAAGTTCTGGATCGCGCGGCGCTCCGGCGAGGACAGGGGCTTGACGCCCGCGAGCCGGTCGACGAAGAGGCGGTAGCCCTTGTCCGTCGGGATCCGGCCGGCGCTGGTGTGGGGCTGGGCGATGAAGCCCTCCTCCTCCAGGACGGCCATGTCATTGCGCACGGTCGCCGGGGAGACGCCGAGCGCGTGGCGCTCGGTGAGGGCCTTGGAGCCCACCGGTTCCTCGGTGCCGACGTAGTCCTGGACGATGGCGCGCAGCACCTCGAGCCTGCGTTCACTGAGCATCGCGCACACCTCCAGTTGCCGTCCGTTTGGCACTCACTGTGTTCGAGTGCCAGCAATCCCCCGGCCAGTGTACGGCCGACCGGTACGCCCCTAGCAAGGGCGGCCGACCACGCTACCGTGCGACGTCCCCCGTCGAATGCGGATAGCGTCGCGGCATGGACGTCAGTTGGGAAGAGTTCGGCTGGGAGCGGCTGGGTGACGGGGTCGGGCGCAGACGCCTGCCCGGCTGGGACGCCACGGCCGCGCTGGTCGCCGGCGAGAGCGCGCTCCTGCTGTGCGACACCGGCGCGACGCTGCGCGAGGGCGCCGGACTCCGGGCCCAGGCGGAGGCCCTCTTCGGCCGCCGTGTGACCCACATCGCGCTCAGCCATCCGCACTTCGACCACGTCCTGGGCACCGCGGCCTTCGCCGGGGCCGAGGTGTACGCGGCGGTCGGCATCGAGCGGGCCCTGGCCGGCGACGAGCTGCGCTCGGACGCGGTGCGTCACGGAGTGTCCGCCGAGGAGGCGGCCGAGGCGGCCGATCTGCTGGTGCTGCCGCGCCACGCGGTGAGCGGGGAGTGGACGCTCGACCTGGGCGGCCGTCAGGTGCTGCTCGCCAACGTGGGCCCCGGGCACAGCGGACACGACCTCGCGGTCCTGGTTCCCGCGACCGGCGGCTTTCCGGAGATCGTCTTCTGCGGCGACCTCATCGAGGAGTCGGGCGAGCCCCAGGCGGGCCCCGACGCGGTGACCTCCCGCTGGCCGGCCGCCCTTGACCGGCTGCTCTCGCTCGGCGGCGAGGGCGCGGTGTACGTGCCGGGGCACGGGGCGGTGGTGGACGCGGCGTTCGTCCGCGCCCAGCGGGAGCGACTCGCGGCGCGCTTCGGGGTGTCGTAGCGGCGCCATGCCGATCTGCCCCGGGGCGCCCGTTCGTCGCGGCCGCCGCGAATAATGGGGCCATGCGCAGCTACAGCCCTGATCTCACGCCCCCTTGGAAGAAGAAGCAGGCTCCTGCTCCCGAGGTGCCTGCCGAGACCGACCTCGTCGTGGAGGAGGTCTCCACGGGATTCTGCGGGGCGGTGATCCGCTGCGAGAAGACGGCCGAGGGGCCGACGGTCACCCTTGAGGACCGCTTCGGCAAGCACCGCGTCTTCCCGCTCGCGCCGCGCGGCTTCCTCCTGGAGGGCAAGGTCGTCACCCTCGTACGCCCCTCCGCGGCCGCCCCGCCGCGTCCCGCGCGTACCGCCTCCGGCTCGGTGGCCGTGCCGGGGGCGCGGGCCCGGGTGGCGCGGGCCGGGCGGATCTACGTCGAGGGGCGGCACGACGCGGAGCTCGTGGAGCGGGTGTGGGGTGACGACCTGCGCATCGAGGGCGTGGTCGTCGAGTACCTGGAGGGCATCGACGACCTTCCCGCGATCGTGGCGGAGTTCGCCCCGGGGCCCGACGCGCGTCTCGGGGTCCTGGTGGACCACCTGGTCCCGGGCTCGAAGGAGTCCCGTATCGCGTCGTCCGTGACGCATCCGGACGTGCTGGTCGTCGGGCACCCCTACATCGACGTGTGGGAGGCGGTGAAGCCGGCGTCCGTGGGGATCGCGGGGTGGCCGGTGGTGCCGCGGGGGCAGGACTGGAAGACGGGGGTGTGCCGGGCCCTGGGGTGGCCCGAGAACACGGGGGCCGCGTGGCAGCGGATCCTTTCGGGGGTGCGGTCGTACCGGGACCTGGATCCGTCCCTGCTCGGCTCGGTGGAGCACCTGATCGACTTCGTCACGGCCCCGTAGGTCCTCAGCCCGGCCCCCTCAGTCCACCAGGTCCCGGACCACCGCATCGGCCAGCAGCCGACCCCGCAGGGTCAGCACCGCCCGCCCCGCCGCGAAGGCGGAGGGTTCCAGCAGGCCCCCCTCCACCGCGTCCCGCGCCGCCGCGAGGCCCGCCGGGTTCAGGAGGGTCAGGGGGCAGCCCTCGCGGAGGCGGAGTTCGAGGAGGATGCGTTCGACCCGGCGGTCCTCCGGGGACAGGAGTTCCCGGCCCGCGCCGGGAGAGCGGCCGGACGCCAGGGCCGCCGCGTACGCACCGGGGTGCTTGACGTTCCACCAGCGCACCCCGCCCACGTGGCTGTGGGCGCCCGGGCCGGCCCCCCACCAGTCCGCGCCGCGCCAGTACAGCTCGTTGTGCAGGCAGCGGCCCGCCTCGGTGGTGGCCCAGTTCGAGACCTCGTACCAGGAGTACCCGGCCGCGCCGAGGACCTCGTCCGCGATCAGGTACCGGTCCGCGTGCTCGTCGTCGTCCGTCATCGGCACCTCGCCGCGCCGGATCCGGCGGGCCAGCTGGGTGCCCTCCTCGACGATCAGGGCGTACGCGCTGATGTGGTCGGGGCCCGCGCCGACGGCCGCGGTGAGCGAGGCACGCCAGTCCTCGTCGCTCTCGCCCGGCGTGCCGTAGATCAGGTCCAGGTTGACGTGGTCGAAGCCCGCCGCGCGGGCCTCGGCGACGCACGCCTCGGGGCGGCCCGGGGTGTGCGTACGGTCGAGGACCTTCAGGACGTGCTGCCGGGCGCTCTGCATGCCGAAGGAGACCCGGTTGAATCCGCCGGCCCGCAGCTCCGCGAGGTACGCGGGGTCGACCGACTCCGGGTTCGCCTCGGTGGTGACCTCCGCGTCCTCGGCCAGGCCGAACTCCTCCCGTACCGCCGCCAGCATCCGGACCAGGTCGGCCGCCGCGAGCAGGGTCGGGGTGCCGCCGCCGACGAACACCGTGCGCACCGGGCGGGGGTCCCCGTCGAGCACCTTGCGGGCGAGGCGGATCTCCTCGACGACCATGTCCGCGTAGTTGTCGCGGGAGGCCAGGACCCCGCCCTTGCCGACCAGCTCGCTCGCCGTGTACGTGTTGAAGTCGCAGTAGCCGCAGCGCGTCGCGCAGTACGGAACGTGCAGGTAGAACCCGAGCGGCCGGTCCCCCGCGCCCTCCAGGGCATGGCGGGGCAGCGACCCGTCCTCGGGCATGGGCTCACCATCGGGCAGTACGGAAGGCATGCCCCCATTGTCCGGCACGCGCGGCCGTCCCTTGCCGCGTGCTCCGGACCGGCCGGCCCGGCCCGGTCCGCCCCAGGTCAGCCGACCCGGAGCACCAGCAGCGCCAGGTCGTCGGCGGGCGGGGTGTCGGCGAAGTCGTACACCGCCTGCTTGATCCGGGCCGCCACCGCCGACGCGGTCAGGCCGGTGCAGCCGGCCAGGACCGTGGCGAGCCCGTCGGCGTCGTCGAACATGCGCGGGCCCGAGCGCCGCTCGGTCACCCCGTCCGTCACGCACAGCAGGGTGTCGCCGGGGTTCAGGCGCAGGCTCTCGCTCTCGTAGCGCGCGCCCTCGACGACGCCGAGCAGGATCTGCGGGGCGGCGGCCGGGCGCACCGAGCCGTCGGGCCGCAGCAGCAGGGGCAGCGGGTGGCCGGCGCTGGCCAGGGTGCAGCGCACCGAGCCGCCGTCGGCGTCCGGCACCAGTTCCCCGTACAGGAGCGAGAGGAAGCGGGCCTGCTGGCCGTCCAGGGGGTCGGGCGGGGCGGTCGGCTCGATGGGCGGGGTGGCGGTCGCGAGGTGGACCGCCGCCTCGGCGGCTTCGGTGGCGTCGTCGACGAGCAGCTGGTTGAGCCGGTCGAGGACCTCGTGCACCGGGTGCCCCTCGCGGGCGAGGAGCCGCAGCCAGGGCCGGGCGAGGCCGGTGATCACGGCGGCCTCGGGGCCGCTGCCCTGGACGTCGCCGAGGGCGAAGCACCAGCGTCCGCCGGCGCCGGGGAAGACGTCGTAGAAGTCGCCGCCGGCCAGCGCCTCGTTGCTCGGCTGGTAGACGAAGGCGCTGTCGATGCCGGGGATCTCCGCGACCCGGCTGGGCAGCAGGCCGCGCTGGAGGATGCGGCTGATGGTGGCCTGCCGGGTGTACTGGCGGGCCGCGCCGATCGCGAGGGCCACCCGGCGCAGGAAGTCCTCGATGAGGCCGGTGACCTCGTCGGGGATGGGGGTGGGTCCGGCCCGGCCGAGCAGCAGGGAGCCCATGTCGCGGCCGCCCGCGACGAGCCGGTAGGCCAGGGCCACGCCGTCCGCCCCGAGCCCGGCGGCCCGCGGCCAGGGCATCGGCACCGGCCCGCCGCGCGCGGCGGCGGGCAGCCGGGGCGGCTCCTTCTCGACGGCGGCCCGCAGCGGCGCCATGGCGGCCTCCTTGGCGTGCCAGACCCGGGCCAGGCGGGGCGCGGCGAGCGGGCCGCCGGCGTCCTCGTCGAGCCAGATCGCGCACCAGTCGGCGAGCCGGGGCACCAGGAGCTGGCCGGCGAGCGCCGCGATCATGTCCTCGTCGAACTGCCCGGCCAGCAGGTCGGAGGCCTCGGCCAGGAAGGAGAGCGCGCCCCGGTCGACCCAGTCCCGGCCGGGTCCGCGCGGGGTGCGGGGCGGGGCGGGGGCGAGGATCTCGGCGGCGCGCGGGCCGCGTTGGGGCCGTTCGTCGCGGTGCGGGCCGCGCGGGGCGGGCCCTTCGGTGGCGTCCGCGCGGAGCCGGGCCCACACGGTCTTGAGCCCGGGGCGGTAGGTGATGCCCCAGCTGTCGGCGAGGGCGGCGACGACGTGCAGGCCGCGCCCGTACTCGTACGCGGTGAGGTCGTCCCGGGCCCGCCGCGGCGCGCCCCGTACCGTACGCGCGGGATGGTGGTCGGAGACCTCGATGACGAGGGCCGCGGGGTCCGACGGGCCGCCGCACTCCAGGCGGCACAGCAGATCGACGGTGGTGCCGGCGTGGACGACCGCGTTGGTGACGAGCTCGTTGACGAGGACGGCCGCCTCGTACGCGAACTCCTCGGCCAGGTGAGGGACTTGGGCCCCGCCGGCCGGTCCGGGGCCCGCCCAGTCGGCGAGCGTGGCGCGTATGAAGCGCCGGGCGGCGCCGGGGGCGAGCGGGTTGCCGGGCAGGCTGGTGCGGGCGGTGGGGCAGCCGGCGAGGGCGGCGGGGCAGGCCGCGGGGGTCGTGCGGGGGTCCGGCGGGGTCGAGGCGCGCGGCGCGGGTTCCCCGAACAGGTCGGACGGGAGCGGGGGTTGGGGGCGGTTCGCGCTGCCCCGCTGGGCTGGTAAGGGTCCCACGTGCGGCTCCTGACGGGTTCTCGCAATGCGCCGCTCACGGCTTCGACAGAGTGACAGACTGAGCGGGCCCATAAGCACCGAGTCATCGAAGTGGGCCCGCATGAACAGAGACAGTGCTATGCCGCCCGACGACGGCTGGGTCCGCGCCTCGGAGCTGCGTCCCCTGCTGGCTGCGCTGACGGCGCTGCGGGACGGCGACTTCCGGGTGCGGCTCCAGGAGGCCCACGAGGGCCTTCCGGCCGAGCTGGCGGCCCTGTTCAACCAAGTGGCCGGGCGCAACCAGCACTTCAGCGACGAGCTGACGCGGGTGCGCCGCGAGGTGGTCCGGCACGGGCGGCTCGACGAGCGGCTCGCGGCCAGCCCCGGCCAGGGCGCCTGGACCGCCGGCATCGGGCACGCGAACACGCTGCTGGACGCCCTGGTGGTGCCGGCGGCGAACGCGACGCGGGTCCTGGACGCGGTGGCGGGCGGCGATCTGACCCAGCGGGTCGATCTGCACGACGGGAGCCGGCAGCTGCGCGGCGATCTGCGCCGGCTCGGCCGGGCCGTCAACAAGATGGTCGACCAGCTGTCGCTGTTCACCGGCGAGGTGACCCGGGTCGCCCGTGAGGTCGGCACCGAGGGGCGGCTCGGCGGCCGGGCCAAGGTGCAGGGCCTGAGCGGGAGTTGGCGCGATGTGACGGAGGCCGTGAACACCATGGCCGCGCGGCTGACCGCGCAGGTCCGTGACATCGCGGCGGTGACCACGGCGGTGGCCCGGGGCGATCTGACCCGTACGGTCACCGTCGAGGCCACCGGTGAGCTGCTCGAACTGAAGCTGACCGTGAACACGATGGTCGACCAGCTGTCCGCCTTCGCCGACGAGGTCACCCGGGTCGCCCGCGAGGTCGGCACGGCGGGGCGGCTCGGCGGCCGGGCCCAGGTGCGGGGCGTGTCCGGGGTCTGGAAGGACCTCACGGACAACGTCAACTTCATGGCGTCCAACCTGACGTCGCAGGTGCGCAACATCGCCCAGGTCACCACCGCCGTCGCCAACGGCGACCTGTCGCAGAAGATCACCGTCGACGCCCAGGGCGAGATCCTGGAGCTGAAGTCCACCATCAACACCATGGTCGACCAGCTCTCCGCGTTCGCCGACGAGGTCACCCGGGTCGCCCGCGAGGTCGGCACGGAAGGGAACCTGGGCGGGCGGGCCGAGGTGCGCGGGGTGTCGGGGGTGTGGAAGGACCTCACCGAGAACGTCAACTTCATGGCGGACAACCTGACGTCGCAGGTGCGCAACATCGCTCTGGTGTCGACGGCCGTGGCCCAGGGCGACCTCGGCAAGAAGATCACGGTGGAGGCGAAGGGCGAGATCCTGGAGCTGAAGTCCACCATCAACACCATGGTCGACCAGCTCTCCGCCTTCGCCGACGAGGTCACCCGGGTCGCCCGCGAGGTCGGCACCGAGGGCAACCTCGGCGGTCAGGCCCAGGTGCGGGGCGTGTCCGGGGTCTGGAAGGACCTCACGGACAACGTCAACTTCATGGCCTCCAACCTGACGTCGCAGGTGCGCAACATCGCCCAGGTCACCACCGCCGTCGCCAACGGCGACCTGTCGAAGAAGATCACGGTGGACGCCCGGGGCGAGATCCTGGAGCTGAAGGACACCGTCAACACGATGGTGGAGCAGTTGCGCGCCTTCGCCGACGAGGTCACCCGGGTCGCCCGCGAGGTCGGCACCGACGGCCGGCTCGGCGGGCGCGCCCAGGTGCTCGGCGTGTCCGGCGTGTGGAAGGACCTCACCGACAACGTCAACTACATGGCGGACAACCTGACTTCACAGGTGCGCAACATCGCCCAGGTGGCCACGGCGGTGGCGCAGGGCGATCTGTCGAAGAAGATCGACGTGGACGCGCGCGGCGAGATCCTGGAGCTGAAGACCACCATCAACACGATGGTGGACACGCTGTCGTCGTTCTCCTCCGAGGTCACCCGGGTCGCCCGTGAGGTGGGTTCGGAGGGCCAACTCGGGGGCCAGGCGCGGGTGGAGGGCGTGTACGGGACGTGGAAGCGCCTGACGACCAACGTCAACGAGCTCGCCCTGAACCTCACCACGCAGGTCCGCGCGATCGCCGAGGTCGCCTCGGCGGTGGCCCAGGGCGACATGTCGCGCTCGATCACCGTGGAGACCCGGGGCGAGGTCTCCGAGCTGAAGGACAACATCAACCTGATGGTGTCCAACCTGCGCGAGACGACCCGCGCCAAGGACTGGCTGGAGTCCAACCTGGCCCGCCTGGCCGGTCTCATGCAGGGCCACCGGGACCTGATGGAGGTCGCCGATCTGATCCTGCGGGAGCTGACCCCGCTGGTGAACGCCCAGTACGGCGCGTTCTTCCTGGCCGACCCGGACGGCGACGGCACCCCTTCGCACATCACCAGCTCCACCAAGGGGCTCGCCTTCATCGCGGGGTACGGCGCGGCGCAGGGCGCGACCGTGGACACCACCGGCATGCCCGGGCACGGCCTGGTGCGCCAGGCGGCCCTGGAGAAGAAGCGGATCCTGCTGGAGGAGGCCCCGCCGGACTACATCAAGATCAACTCGGGTCTGGGCGAGGCCTCGCCCGCCAGTGTCGTCATCATCCCGATCCTCTTCGAGGACAAGCTGCTCGGCGTGATCGAGCTGGCCTCCTTCTCCCGCTTCTCCGATGTCCACCTGGCCTTCTTCGACCAGTTCGTGAACACCATCGGCGTCGCCATCAACACCATCATCGCCAACTCGCGCACCGAGTCGCTCCTGAGCGAGTCCCAGCGGCTCGCCGTCCAGCTCCAGGACCGCTCCAACGAACTCCAGCGCCAGCAGGCCGAGTTGCAGCGCTCCAACGCCGCCCTGGAGGAGAAGGCGGCACTGCTCGCCACCAGCTCCCAGTACAAGTCGGAGTTCCTGGCGAACATGTCGCACGAGCTGCGCACCCCGCTCAACTCGCTGCTCATCCTCGCCCGGCTGCTCGCCGACAACCCCGACGCCCATCTGTCCGAGCAGGAGGTGCAGTTCGCCTCCACGATCCACCGCTCCGGCTCCGACCTGCTGCAGCTGATCAACGACATCCTGGACCTGTCGAAGATCGAGGCGGGCCGCATGGACGTACGCCCCAAGAAGCTCCCGCTCATCAAGGTCCTCGACTACGTCCACGCCACCTTCCGCCCCATCACCCTCGACCGCGGCCTCGCCTTCGAGCTGGCCGTGGGCGAGGACGTGCCGCGCGAGATGTACTGCGACGAGCAGCGCCTCCAGCAGATCCTGCGCAACCTGCTGTCCAACGCGATCAAGTTCACCTCGTCGGGCCGGGTGGAGCTGCGCGTCAACCGGCTCAAGGACGCGCACGGCGGCGAGGACCTGGTCGCCTTCATCGTGAAGGACACCGGCATCGGCATCGCGCACGAGAAGCTGCCGGTGATCTTCGAGGCGTTCCAGCAGGCGGACGGCACCACCAACCGCAAGTACGGCGGCACCGGCCTCGGCCTGTCCATCAGCCGCGAGATCGCCGGGCTGCTCGGCGGCCGCATCGCCGCCGAGAGCGAGCCGGGCCAGGGCTCCACCTTCACCCTGTACGTCCCCGTCCACTACCCCGGACACGTGCTGGGCGACCTCGAGCAGCCCGGCCCCGCGCTCGCCTTCGACGCCTCCGACCGGTCGGCCCTGGGCGAGGACGTGCTGCTGCCCGAGCAGGAGGACGACTGGCCCACCACCAGCAAGCTGGAGGAGTGGCGGAACGGGCGCGCGGGTCAAGTCCTGTTCGGGAGGCGGGTGTTGATCGTGGACGACGACATCCGCAACGTCTTCGCCCTCACCCATGTGCTCGGCCGGGTCGGCATGCCGGTCCTGTACGCGGAGAACGGGCGGGAGGGCATCGAGACCCTGGAGCGCAACCCCGGCATCGAGCTGGTCCTGATGGACATCATGATGCCGGAGATGGACGGCTACGAGACGATCGAGGCGATCCGGCGCAGCCCCCGGTGGGCCGATCTGCCGATCGTCGCGCTCACCGCGAAGGCGATGCCCGGCGACCGGGAGAAGTCGATCGCCCAGGGCGCCAACGAGTACGTGCCCAAGCCCGTCGACGTGGACCGCCTCCTCGGCGTAGCCTGCGCCCTTCTGGACCCCGGCGGCGCGGCGCGGGAGGAGGACGGCGAAGCCCCCTCGATCCCCGGGCGGCAGGGCGGCGCCGGGGAGACCGAAGCCACATCACCCAGCCCGTGAGGGGCCTGGCATGAGCACACAGGCACCACCGCACGACGGCGCCGGCATCCTCCTCGTCGACGACATGGAGGACAACCTGATCGCCCTGGAGGCCGTACTCGGATCCCTCAACGAGCCGTTGGTGCGGGCCCGTTCGGGCGAGGAGGCGATGAAGGCGCTGCTGCGCAGGCGGTTCGCGGTGGTGCTGCTCGACGTGCGGATGCCGGGCATGGACGGCTTCGAGACCGCCTCCCACATCAAGCGCCTCGACCAGACCAAGGACGTGCCGATCATCTTCCTGACCGGCAACGACGGCGACGACGGCTACGCGTTCCGCGGCTACGCGACCGGCGCGGCCGACTTCCTCACCAAGCCCTTCGACCCCTGGGTGCTGCGCGCCAAGGTGAAGGTGTTCCTCGAACTGCACCGCAAGAACCGGCAGTTGGAGCGGATGCTGGCGGGCGACCGCGAGCGCCTCGACGAGATCGGCGCGCGGCTCGGCGCGATCGAGGACGAGCTGGGCCGGGGCGAGCGCGGCGAGCCGGCGGAGCTGCGCCACCAGATGGCCCGGCTCGAAGAGGCGCTGCGCGCCCTGAAGCAGGCCCGCAGCGCCCCGTGACGCCTTCCGCTCGGGCGCGGGCTCGCGGGCGCCGCCCCGTGACCGTGACGCGGGGTCTCAGGCCTCGCGGGAGCCGGCGTACATCTCCTCGATCAGGGCCCGGTACTCGCGCTCGACGACCGGGCGCTTCAGCTTGAGGCTGGGCGTCAGCTCGCCGTGCTCGATGTCGAGATCGCGCGGAAGCAGCCGGAACTTCTTGATCGTCTGCCAGCGCTGGAGGCCTTCGTTGAGGCGCTTGACGTAGCCCTCGACCAGCTCCAGCGTCTGCGGGGCGGCCACGACCTCGGCGTAACCGCCCTTGATGCCCTGCTCCTTGGCCCAGCCGAGGATGGTGGGCTCGTCGAGGGAGATCAGCGCGGTGCAGAAGTTCCGGTCGGCGCCGTGCACCAGGATGTTGGAGACGAACGGGCAGACCGCCTTGAACTGGCCCTCGACCTCGGCGGGCGCGATGTACTTGCCGCCCGAGGTCTTGATGAGGTCCTTCTTGCGGTCGGTGATGCGCAGATAGCCGTCCGCGGACAGCTCGCCGATGTCACCGGTGTGGAACCAGCCGTCGGACTCCAGGACCTCGGCGGTCTTCTCGGGCAGCCGGTGGTAGCCCTCCATGATGCCGGGGCCGCGCAGCAGGATCTCGCCGTCGTCCGCGATCCGCACCTCGGTGCCGGGCAGCGGCTTGCCGACGGTGCCGGTGCGGTAGGCCTCGCCCGGGTTGACGAAGGAGGCGGCCGAGGACTCGGTGAGGCCGTAGCCCTCCAGGATGTGGATGCCGGCGCCGGCGAAGAAGAAGCCGATGTCGGGCGCGAGCGCCGCCGAGCCGGAGACACAGGCCCGCAGCCGGCCGCCGAACGCCTCGCGGATCTTGCTGTAGACCAGCGCGTCGGCGGCCTTGTGCTTGGCCGCGAGGGCGAAGGGCGCCCCGGGCCGGCCGGTGCGGCGGAAGTTGTCCTGGCTGACCTTCGCGTACTCGCGGGCCACCCCGGCCGCCCACTGGAAGATCTTGTACTTGGCGCCGCCGCCCTCGCGGGCCTTGCTCGCGACGCCGTTGTAGACCTTCTCGAAGATGCGGGGCACGGCCGCCATGTAGGTCGGCTGGACCACCGGCAGATTCTCGATGATCTTGTCGATCCGGCCGTCGACCGCCGTGACGTGCCCGACCTCGATCTGGCCGGAGGTCAGCACCTTGCCGAAGACGTGCGCCAGCGGCAGCCACAGGTACTGGACGTCGTCGGCGGTGATCAGGCCGGTGGCCACGGTGGCCCGGGCCATGTACGACCAGTTGTCGTGCGGCAGCCGCACGCCCTTGGGGCGGCCGGTGGTGCCGGAGGTGTAGATGAGGGTGGCGAGCTGGTCGGCGGTGATCGCCGCGATCCGCTCCTTGACCGCCCCGGGGTTCTTCTCCAGGTGGGCCGCGCCGCGCGCCTCCAGGTCGGCGAGGCTGAGCACCCAGCCCTCCGGGTCGCCCTCGGCGGGCTCGGCGCCGGCCGGGTCGATGACGACGACGTGCTTCAGCTCCGGCAGCTCGGCGCGGCGCTCACGGGCCTTGGCCAGCTGGGCGGCGTCCTCCGCGATCAGGACCCGGCTCTCGGAGTCGGCCAGGATGAACGCCGACTCCTCGGCGTTGGTGGAGGGGTAGATCGTGGTCGTGGCGGCCCCGGCGCACATCACCCCGAGGTCGGCCAGGATCCACTCGACGCGGGTGGAGGAGGCGAGCGCGACCCGCTCCTCGGCCCGCACCCCGAGGTCGGCGAGGCCCGCCGCGATCGCGTAGACCCGCTCGGCGGCCTGGGCCCAGCTCAGCGACTTCCACTCGTCGGGGCTCTGGCCGCTGCCCGGTACCGGGTAGCGGTAGGCCTCGGCGTCCGGCGTGGCGTCCACGCGCTGGACGAAGAGGGTCGCCACGGACGGCGGCCGGTTCTCGATCAAGGTCTGTGTGTCGCTCACGACGTCCTCCGGGCTGGCCTGCGGCAAGGCTGCGCGACTGGTTTTGTTGTTCGAGTGCTCTGGCTGTCCGACCCTTGTTTAACTGGCGAGTAACCATCGGGCCGTGATCAGAGTAAGGCGCCACCGCCCGGCGCGTAAGGGGCAACGGAGAGTGGTTTCATAACGAACGGACCCCCGCGCGAAGGCGCGGGGGTCCGTTGTGGCGATGGTGCGAAGAGCCGGTGATCGCGGGCGTACTACTTCTTCTTGCCGCCCGACTCGTCGCTGGAGAGCACCGCGATGAAGGCCTCCTGGGGGACCTCCACGGAGCCCACCATCTTCATCCGCTTCTTGCCCTCCTTCTGCTTCTCGAGCAGCTTGCGCTTGCGCGAGATGTCACCGCCGTAGCACTTGGCGAGGACGTCCTTGCGGATGGCGCGGATCGTCTCGCGGGCGATGACCCGGGAGCCGATCGCGGCCTGGACGGGCACCTCGAAGGCCTGGCGCGGGATGAGCTCGCGCAGCTTGGCGACCAGGCGCACGCCGTAGGCGTAGGCCGCGTCCTTGTGGCAGACCGCCGAGAAGGCGTCGACCTTGTCGCCGTGCAGCAGGATGTCGACCTTGACCAGGCTCGCGGCCTGCTCGCCGGTGGGCTCGTAGTCCAGCGAGGCGTAGCCGCGGGTCTTGGACTTCAGCTGGTCGAAGAAGTCGAAGACGATCTCCGCGAGCGGCAGCGTGTAGCGGATCTCGACCCGGTCCTCGGACAGGTAGTCCATGCCGAGCAGGGTGCCGCGCCGGGTCTGGCACAGCTCCATGATCGAGCCGATGAACTCCGACGGGGCGAGGATCGTGGCCCGCACGACCGGCTCGTACACGTCCGAGATCTTGCCCTCGGGGAACTCGCTCGGGTTGGTGACCGTGACCTCCTTGCCGTCCTCCAGGACGACCCGGTAGACCACGTTGGGCGCGGTCGCGATGAGGTCGAGGTTGAACTCGCGCTCCAGGCGCTCGCGGATCACGTCGAGGTGCAGCAGGCCGAGGAAGCCGACGCGGAAGCCGAAGCCGAGGGCCGCGGAGGTCTCCGGCTCGTACACCAGGGCGGCGTCGTTGAGCTGGAGCTTGTCGAGGGCCTCGCGCAGGTCCGGGTAGTCCGAGCCGTCCAGCGGATACAGACCGGAGAAGACCATCGGCTTCGGGTCCTTGTAGCCGCCGAGGGCCTCGGTGGCCCCGTTGTGCAGGCTGGTGATGGTGTCACCGACCTTGGACTGACGGACGTCCTTCACGCCGGTGATGATGTAGCCCACCTCGCCGACGCCGATGCCGTCGGCCGGGGTCATCTCGGGGGACGAGACGCCGATCTCGAGGAGCTCGTGGGTGGCGCCGGTCGACATCATGCGGATGCGCTCGCGCTTGTTGAGCTGGCCGTCGACGACACGGACATAGGTGACGACGCCGCGGTAGGAGTCGTACACCGAGTCGAAGATCATCGCGCGGGCGGGCGCGTCGGCGACGCCGACCGGGGCGGGCACGTCACGGACCACGCGGTCCAGGAGCGCGTCCACGCCGACGCCGGTCTTCGCCGAGACCTTGAGCACGTCCTCGGGCTGGCAGCCGATGAGGTTGGCCAGCTCCTCGGAGAACTTCTCGGGCTGGGCGGCCGGCAGGTCGATCTTGTTGAGGACGGGAACGATGGTGAGGTCGTTCTCCATGGCCAGGTACAGGTTGGCCAGCGTCTGCGCCTCGATGCCCTGGGCGGCGTCGACGAGCAGGACCGTGCCCTCACAGGCGGCGAGCGAGCGCGACACCTCGTACGTGAAGTCCACGTGGCCCGGGGTGTCGATCATGTTCAGGATGTGGGCCCGGCCCTGGCCGGGGCCGTCGCTGGGAGCCCACGGCAGACGGACCGCCTGGGACTTGATCGTGATGCCGCGCTCGCGCTCGATGTCCATGCGGTCGAGGTACTGAGCACGCATCTGCCGCTGATCGACGACACCGGTCAGCTGGAGCATCCGGTCGGCAAGGGTCGACTTGCCGTGGTCGATGTGCGCGATGATGCAGAAGTTGCGGATCAGCGCCGGGTCGGTACGGCTCGGCTCGGGCACGTTGGGAGGAGTCGCGGGCACGCAGGGTCCTGATTCTTGAGGCGCGCGGTCTGATCGCGGCGCCTCGTCTCGGGTCGACGACGGTTCGATACGTAAGTAGCAGCCCCTATCGTCCCACGCCTGCGGGCCTGTGCTCGGTTTGGGCTGGTCGGGGGGCGGCTGGTAACGTGGACAGCTGTGTCTCGTCACCCTTGTGGCGGCGGGACGCGACCTAAGATCGAATCATCGAACCTGCAAAGGCTCTTTCGTGGCGAACATCAAGTCCCAGATCAAGCGGAACAAGACGAACGAGAAGGCGCGCCTGCGCAACAAGGCCGTCAAGTCCTCGCTCAAGACCGCGATCCGCAAGGCCCGTGAGGCTGCTGCGGCCGGCGACCTCGAGAAGGCCACCGTGGCCGCTCGCGAGGCCTCCAAGAAGCTCGACAAGGCCGTCAGCAAGGGTGTCATCCACAAGAACGCCGCCGCCAACAAGAAGTCGGCGCTGGCGCACAAGGTTGCCGCTCTCCAGGGCTAAGACTCAACCGCTTCATCTGATCGACCGCCTTACGGGACTCAGCGGACCCTCTCTACCGCTCCCGTACGGCAGCTTGGGTGCCGCACGCGGACGCGTTCGCCACGCGGGTGCGGCGCAGCAGAAGTAACACCGAGGCCCCGTTCCTCGTCCTTCCCCAGGACGGAACGGGGCCTTCGTGCTGCCCGCACGCGGTCGGTGCGGTACGGGGTCAGTGCGGTACGCGGCCGACCAGGTCGACGACCTCGCCGAGGAAGCCCTCGTCGAGCATGGTGGACACCGCGGTGTCGCCCTCGTCGCGCAGCCCCGCGTCGTGGCAGGCCACCCCCACCAGATAGCCGCCGTCGAGTTCGAAGGTGGCGAAGGCCCACTCGCCGTGCGAGGCGGGCTCGCCCTGCGGGGTGAGCAGGGTGGCGGCCTCGGCGTCGAAGCCGAACTGGGTGAAGCCCATCCGCATGCCCTGCCCGAGCGCCTTGGTGTACGCCTCCTTCAGGGTCCAGGTCCGCACCAGGCGGCGCTGCTGCTCGGCCTCGTCCAGGGCGCCGAGCCAGCGGCGCTCGGCGGGGGTGCACAGATGGCGCTGGACGGCGGAGTACTGGATGCGGCGGTCGGCGAGCTCGGTGTCGACGCCGACCCGGCCGCGCCGGTTGAGGCCCACCACCAGGAGATCCCCGGTGTGGCTGAGGCTGACCTCGATCTGGTCGCAGCCGCGCAGATAGGGGCGCCCGCCCGCCTTGGAGGCGAGCTCCACGGTCTCGGGCGGGGTCTGCAGGGCGGCGCCCGCGGTGTACTTCACCAGGAGCCGGGACGCGGCGAAGCGGTCGCGGGCCTCGGGGTCGGCGAGGTTGTTGAGGCGCTGCCAGTCGCGGGCGCCCAGCAGCGGGCGCAGCTGGGGGTCGGCGATGGCCGCAGGCAGCCAGTCCCGCCAGCTCGCGTGCACCACGACGTGGCCGTGCCACGCCATGGACTGCCGCACCCGGCTCCATGGGCTGTCGGGTCCCGGCATCAGAAGGGGTTCGGCGATGCCCGTCCTCTTGAGGGGGCTCATGGGGTACCTGCTTCCGCCAGAGGCGCGTCGTGAAGATCGAAACTGCGGCCGGCGCGAAAACGCTCCAGCAGCTCCTCCGCGACCCGGTCGACGCAGTCCGGCGGCAGCGGAGGAAGGGTGAGGCCGAGCCGGCGCCCGTAGCGGTGCAGGGCGAGCACCAGCCAGGCGGGGTCGGCGAGGAATCCGGCGCCGCGCCGGTGGTGCTCCCACCGGGCCAGCGCCGCGCCCGCCGCGGACAGGACGGAGTGCCGGTCGGCGAGGGCGGCGGTGGCGGGGCTCGCGAGGGCGGCCCGGTCGCCGGGTTCGATGAGGAGGCAGGCCTCGCGGACGGCGAGGAGGTCGGCGTGGAAGGCGGTGGCCATCGTCCGGAGCACCTCGCCGTAGGGGCCCTCGGGTGCGGAGCCGGCGAGGCGGGCGGCGACCGCGGTGAGGGACGCGGCCAGGAAGTCGCCGCCGCCCGCGACTTCTAGGCCGCCGATGTCGAGGTGCGGCACGGGCTCCGCGCTGTCGAACAGGGCGGCCGGCGGTTCGGCCTCCTGCCCCCAGAAGTGCCGTGCCAGAATGGGCAGTTGGGGAATGACCACGGCCTGGCAGGACGCGGTGCCGGCGTGGCCGAGCCCGGCGGCGGGCAGGTCGCGCAGGAGCTTGGTGAGCATCCCCTGGTCGGTGTCGCGGCTGTAGCCGCCGGCCCCGAGGACGGTGGCGAGCTCCTCCAGGTCGTCCCGGAGCAGATCCGGTACGAGGTACTTGAGTTCGGCCGCGGCCAGATGGGCGGCGCCGGGCAGCAGGGACAGGGCGCGCAGCACGGCGGTGGCCATGGCGTCGCCCGCCAGCAGATCGGCGAACACCCCAGCCAGGACGCCGCGTTGGCGCCTGCCGAGACTCTCGCCCGCGAGGGCCGCCCGCACGGCGGCGCGCAGCACGGTGTCCACGGAGGCGATGACGGCGCCGGTGATCAGGGTGCGGTTGAGCTGGAAGGTGCGCAGCGCGAGCCGTACGCCCGCGCCGGGTTCGCCGACCAGCGCGTCCCCGGGCACCTCGCACTCGTCGAACTCGTACCCGGCGAAGCGGCAGCCGCGCATGCCGGTGGTGGGCTGCCGCTTCAGCAACCGCACGCTGTCGTTGGGCAGTTGGGCCGGGTCGAGCAGGAACACCGAGTGCGAGGCGGGCCCCGGCGCGGGGTCGGTGCGGACGTAGGCGACGACGGCGCCCGCGCGTTCGGCGTTGATGACGACGTCCTTGCGGCCGTCCAGGACGAAGCCGCCGGAGTACTCCATGGCGGTGAGTTCGCCGCGCAGCATCGCGGTGCCGTGGGCGAGCGAGCGGTGCACGATGGCCGCGCGGCCGCCCGACACCAGGAGCCCGGCCACGCTCGCGCGCTGCTGGGGCGACCCGGCGGCGAACACCGGGGCGGCCGCGAACAGCGAGGTGATGCCGTAGCCGAAGGCGAGGGCGACATCGCGCCGGAAGACCGGGCGCAGCATCCGCATCAGCTGGTCGGCGTCGCGCAGCCGGCCGCCGAGCGCGACCGGCACCAGCTCGGCGCCGAAGCCCACCTCGTCCAGCAACTCCTCTGCGGCACCCAGGAGTTCGCTCTGTCCGTCGGCGGCGAGCAGGGCCCGGAAGCCGAGCGGGTTGGCCGGGTCGCAGGGGTCGCCGAAGCGGAATTCGAGCCGCTCGGCGCGCCGGCGGACGTCCGGGTCGGCGACCCGGACGGCGGTCTCGGTCATGGACTCAGCCTCCTTCCGCGGCGTACGGGGGCGCCGAGGCGTACAGCGGGCGCAGTTCGCCGCGCAGATAGAGCTCGCGCATGAGCGAGCGGCGGACCTTGCCGCTGGTGGTGCGGCGCACGGTGCCGGGGCGGACCAGGAGCACCCCGCCGAGGGACGCGCCGAACTCCTCGTGCAGGCAGCCGCGCACCCGCTCGGCGAGGTCGGCGAGCTGGCCGTGGCTCCAGCCGGCGCCGCGGATCTCCTGGATGGCGACGATCTGCTCGTGCTCGGCGGGCGCGGAGAGCACCACGGCCGAGCCGAACGGGGCGCCGGAGCGGGCGAGTTGGCGCTCGGCCTCCTGGGGGTGCAGGGTGCGGCCGTCGACGAGGAGGGCGTCCTTGATGCGGCCGGTGAGGTACAGCTCGCCGTCGCGCAGCGCGCCGAGGTCTCCGGTGCGCAGGAAGCCGTACTCGCCGGAGGCGGTCGCGTGCCCGAAGGCGGCGGCGGTCTCCAGGGGGCGGCGCCAGTAGCCGTCGGCGACGGCCTCGCCGCGCACCCAGATCTCCCCGACCGTCCCCTCGGGCAGCACGGCGGAGCTGCGCGGGTCGACGATGCGTACGGTGACGCCGCGCGCGGGGCCGCAGCCCGCCAGGGTGCGCACCGGGTGGCCCGGCACCGGTGGGGTGAGTTCGCCGCGTTCCAGGGCTTCGGCGGAGACGGTGGCCGGGGCGGGCGGCAGCCGGTCGGCGAGGCTGACCAGCAGGGTGGCCTCGGCGAGCCCGTATCCGGCGGCGAGCACGCCGGGGCGCAGGCCGGCGGCCGCGAAGCGGTGGGCGAAGGCGGTGAGGGTGACCGCGGAGACCGGCTCGGAGGCGTTGACGGCGGTGGTCAGCGCGCTCAGGTCCAGGCCCGCGAGGTCCTCGTCGGTGGCTTCGGCCAGGCACCGGGCGTACGCGGAGTCGGGGGCGGCGGTGACGGTGACGCCGTGCCGGGAGATCTCGCGCAGCCAGCTCAACGGGTCGGCGGCGAAACGGCGCCCGGGCATGAGGACGGCGGTGGCGCCCAGCCAGAGCGGGTGCAGGAGCTGGCCGATCAGGCCGAGGTCGTGGTGGAGCGGGAGCCAGCCGCCGACGCGGGCGTTCTCGTCGGTGCCGAGCGCGGTGCGCAGGCTCTCCATGGTGGCGAGGAGGTTGGCGTGGGTGACCTGGACGCCGCGCGGGGCGGCGGTGGACCCGGAGGTGTACTGGAGCAGCGCGGTGTCGCCGCCGTCGAGGGCGGGCGGGCGCCAGTCGGCGCCGTCGTCGGGGAGGCAGTCGACGGCCAGGCAGACCACGGAGGAGCGCCCGGCGTCCGCGAGGCGCCGGGAGAGTTCGCCGGCCTGGGCGGACTCGGTGAGCAGGACGGCCGCGTCGGTCTCGGCGGCGATGGCGGCGGTGCGTTCGGCGGCGGCCCGCGAGGTGTCCGGGGGCGGCACGGGTACGGCGACGGCGCCCGCGTACAGGCAGCCGACGAGGGCGGTGACGGCGTGCGGGCCGCCGTCCATGGAGATGAGGACGGGCCGGCCGGCCGCGCGGCGGCGCAGCAGCGCGGCCGCGACGGACCTGGCCCGTGCGTCGAGTTCCCCATAGGTGCGCCCGTCGGCGTTGCCCTCACCGTCCAGGCAGAGCAGAGCGGTCCGTGCGGCCCTGTCGGTGAACCGGGCCGCCAGTGCCTGTGTGAAGCTCCTGGCTTGGGTCATCCTCTGCTCCCTGGTGCTCGGACGGATGGTTGGTTCTCCTACTCTGCGCGTCACCCCTCGACGGCTGCTTGAAGATCAACTGTGCTGCGGCGGGCGGGCCGCTCATCTTCTGTGACCGGGCACCTCGTTCAGCAGGTCCTGCAGGAGCGCGAGTTCCTGACGGGTCAGCGGGACGTCGGGGCGCAGCCGTTCGGGATGGCCCGGCGGCGGGCCGTCGGCGTCGGTGCGCAGCATCAGGCGGAAGCCGCTGTCGAGCGAGTGCAGCCGCGCCCTGTTCCCGTCGGCGGCGGTCAGATACATGTCAACACCGCCGTGGACCATGAGGGCTTCGCCCACGGGTCGCAGGAAGCGGCCGATGAGGCGGCGCCATGTGCCCTTGGGACGGCGGCGGCCGGAGCCCTCGACTCCGTCCGGAACGTCCGGGTTCTGCCGGCGGGCCATGTCAGAGAACACCTTCCGAGCTGGGGTGTCCGTTCATGTTCACGTCACCTCTCCCTTCCCCCTGGCCGCCGGACGGCGCCTGGGTGGAGGGAGGATGGGAGCGACCACTTGAGCCGTGGTCGGGTTCTGGCTGAAAGGCGCGGGTGCGGAACCACTCGTACCGGTCCTGAAACGGCATGTGCCGGATTAGTCTCAGCCCCGGGATCCGGTGGCGGCCTATTGCATAATCGCTAGCAACCGACCCATGATCCAGCACAACGGGGGGCACCATGGTGCGAGTTCTGATTGCCGAAGACATGCATATGCTGCGCAAGGCATTGGTGTCGCTCATTGAACTGGAGTCCGACCTGGAAGTGGTCGCCGAGCTGTCGTCCGGTACGGACATCGTGCCGACCGCGATGGCGATGCGGCCGGATGTCGCCGTTCTCGACATCGATCTGCCCGGCACCGACGGGATCACCGCCGCCGCCGGACTGCACACTTCGGTACCGGAGTGCCGCACGCTCATCCTGACCAGTCTGGGCAGACCGGGAAACCTCAGACGGGCGCTGGCCGCCCACGTCTCCGGCTTCCTCCCGAAGGACTCCGACCCGGACAGCCTGTGCGCCGCGATCCGCCAGGTCGCGGCGGGCGAGCGGGTCATCGACCCGCAACTCGCGCTCGCCACGCTCGACTCGGGCCCTTCCCCGCTCACCGACCGCGAGCGCGAGGTGCTCCAGCTCGCCTCCGAGGGCATGGAGGCCGGCCAGATCGCGTCCCGCCTGCACCTCTCGTCCGGCACCGTGCGCAACTATCTGACCTCGGCCGTCAGCAAACTCAACGCGCGTAACCGGGTCGACGCGATCCGCATCGCCCGTGAGGCGGGCTGGCTGCATTCGGTCTGACCGCCACCGCAAAGGCTGCCGCCACAGCCTGGGCTGAAACGTTTCTTCAGTGGTGTTGTCGCCCCGGCCCTTCAGGCCACGAGCAGGACGACCTCGGCCCGCAGCTCGAACCGGCCGTCGGGGCGCGGCCCGGCGGTGAGCCGCCCGTTGACCGCCTCCACGCGTGTCGTCAGGTTGCCGATCCCGCTGCCGCCGGAGCGGCGAGCGGCGAACTCCGGGTCCCCGGTCGTGTCGGCCCCGTCGTTGACGAGGGTCAGCCGCACCGCGCCGGCCGTCCGCACCGCGGTGATCTCGCAGCAGGCCGGCTTGCTGTGCCGCAGCATGTTCGTCAGGCCCTCGCGGACCATCGTGGCGAGCACGGTCTCCACGTCACCGGGCAGCTCACCGCAGTCCAGGCGGACGGTGGCGTGGATGCCGGCGCCGGTCAGCATCGCCATCGCGTGCTCGGCCTCGGCGGTCAGGCACATCCGCCGGCTGCCGCCCGCCACGGTCCGCACATCGGCGAGCGCCTCGCGGACGATGCCGAGCACCTCGTTCAGCTCGTGCCGCGCCTGCACCGGCCGGTCGGACGCGAGCCGCCGTACCAGCTCGCACTTGAGCGTGATCGCGGACAGGCTGAAGCCGAGCAGATCGTGCAGGTCGCGCGAGAACCGCAGGCGCTCGGTGGTGACCGCGAGGCGGGCGATCTCGGCGCGGGAGCGGTGCAGTTCGGAGGCGAGCTGGGCCATTCTCGTCAGCCCGAAGACGACCACCGCGCAGATCGGGGTGTACGCGGCCTCGTAGACCACGTCCGCCGCCGGAACGCCCACCGCGTACTGGGCGGCGGCGCTCGCCGCGGTGACCAGCAGCAGCACCGGCCAGGCGGCCACCGCGGGCAGGGCGAGCAGCGCCGATCCGGCGAGGAAGCCGGGCAGGCCCGCCCACTCCTTGCCGAACGCCCAGAACGGCACGAACTGGAGCAGCGCCTGGAGCCCCAGCGCCCCGAACCGCACCCGTCCCCGCCAGCGCGGGCCCCAGGAGAAGCGCCGGTGGAAGGACTCGGCGAGCTGGAGCGCGAGACAGCCGAGCAGACAGAGCTCGACGGTGGGCAGGCCGTGTGCGTACGGGGCGTAGGACCAGCCCTCGGCCGAGTACGCCAGGAAGTAGCCGACCAGGACCGCGAGGGTGATCGCGCTCGCGGCGCGGGGCACCACATCGGTGTGGCCGGCCCGGGCGGCCCTGCTCCGGTCCCCGCGCGCGGAACGCCGGCCCCGGCTTCCGGCGTCGGGCGCGGCGGCCTCCTGCCGCAGCGGGACGACCGCCCGCAGTCTGAACCAGCCCCGCCCGTCGGCGCCGTGGGTGAGGGTGCCGCCGAGTTCGCGCAGGCGCGAGTCGAGCGCGGCCAGGCCGCTGCCCGGCTCCGGCTTCGCGGTGCGGCCGCGGCCGACGCCGTCGTTGCCCAGCACGAGAACGGCCACGCCGCCGCCGCGCTCGGTGGTGATGACACAGCGCTCGGCCCTGCTGTGCCGCAGCATGTTGGTCAGACCCTCGCCGAGCACGGCGGCGAGGACGGTGTCCACGGCGGCGGGCAGTTCGCCGCAGCGGTGGCGCACGGTGGTGTCGATGCCCGCCGCCGAGAGCATCGAGACCGCCGCGTTCGCCTCGTCGGACAGGGACATCTGGCGGTAACCGCGGCTGACCGAGCGCACATCGGCGAGCGCCTTGCGCGCGGTGCGCAGCACCTCGGCGACCTCGGCCTGTGCCTTGGCGGGCGCGTCCGCGAGCAGCCGGTGGGCGAGTTCGCACTTGAGGGCGATCACGGACAGGCTGAGCCCGAGGACGTCGTGCAGATCGCGCGCGAACCGTAACCGCTCCCCCGCGACCGCGAGCCGGGACAGCTCCTCACGCGAGGCGTGCAGCCGGTCGATCATGTCGGACATCCGCGAGAGCCCGATGACGACCAGCGGGATCAGCACCGCCTCGATGCCGCCGTACACGAAGTCCCCGGCGTCGAACCGCAGATGGTGGAAGAGCACGAGCTCCCCGGCGACCGCGCACGCGAAGAGCGGCCAGCCCACCGCCGCCGGGAAGACGAGCACCGCCGAGGCCGCGAAGAACTCCGTCATCCCGCCCCACGCGGCCCCGAACACGGCGATCGGCGCGTACGAGAGCAGCCCGAGCAGCGCCCAGGTCGCATAGCGGTAGCGCCCGAGCCGGGGGATGAACCCCGGGAAGGAGTGCACCAGTTGAAGCCCCATGATCCCGGCGAAGCCGAGGACCGCGGCGGCCCCGTGCCACACCGACGGGCGCTCGGCCCACACATGGCTGCCGTCGATCGCGCAGAGGCCGAGCAGCACCCCCGCGGTGATGGCTACCGCCGTACGCCGCGGCAGCGCCCGGCCGTCCCCGCGCACCGGTCCCCCTCGTACGGGTTCCCCACCCGTACGGCCGACCGCATCGGTCCCCAACTCTCCCCCCGGAGCTCTCACATATTCGGTTGCGGGTCGTGCGCCGGCATCCGTTCAGGCCGCTGTGGCGAGGAGTTCGACCTCTGCCCTCAGCTCGAACCATCCGTCCGGCCTCGCCCCCGCTTCGAGGCTGCCGTTCACCGCGTTGACCCGGGTGGTCAGGTTACCGATCCCGCTGCCGCCGTTGACCTTCGAGTCGAGTCCGGTGTCCGCGCAGCCGTCGATCCCGTCGTTCACGAGCGTCAGGCGCACCCCGGCCACCGTGCGCTCCGCGCGTATCTCGCAGTGTGCCGCCCTGCTGTGCCGCAGCATGTTGGTCAGGCCTTCGCGCAGCATGGTGGCGAGCACCGTCTCCACGTCGCCGGGAAGTTCGCCGCAGTCGGTGTCGACCGTCGCCCGGATGCCCACCCCGGCCAGCATGGCCGTGGCGCTCGCCGCCTCCTCGGTCAGGCTCATCCGTTGGCGGCCGTCCGCCACCATCCGCACATCGGCAAGGGCCTGGCGCGCGATCCCCAGTACCTCGGTCAGCTCGGCCTGTGCCTGTACGGGCCTGGTGGGTGCGAGCCGGCGTACCAGCTCGCACTTGAGGGTGATCGCGGACAGACTGAAACCGAGCAGGTCGTGCAGGTCACGCGCGAACCGCAGACGCTCCGTGGTCACCGCCAGGCGCGCGATCTCGGTACGGGACCAGTGCAGTTCGGACGCCAGCTGCGCCATGCGGGACAGACCGAAGACGACGAGACCGCACATGACCGTGTAGGCGCACTCGTACCAGATGTCCCAGAACATGTTGCCCGCCAGGTACAGCTCGACGCCGCACACCGCCGTGAGGCCCGCGACGACCGGCCAGGCGGCAACCGCCGGCAGCGTGAGGAGCGCCGCACCCGCCACGAAGCCGGGCAGCCCGAGCCAGCTCGGCCCGAAGAAGGCCCAGGGTACGAACTGGAGCAGCAGCATCGCGGCGAAGGCGCCATGGCGCAGCAGCCACGGATGGCGCGCCAGCCAGTCGAACCGCCACTGGAACGAGAGGGCGAGCTGGAGCACGAGGGTGGCGACCATGCAGACCTCCTCCACGACCGCCCTGCCGAGCGGCGGCCGGTAGGACATGGCAACCACGGAGTACGCCAGGAAGTAGCCGATCAGAACCGCGAACGTCATCGTGGAGGCCGCGCGCGGGACCATGTCGGGGTGACCGAGCCCCCGGGGCGGGAGCGACGGCCGGCCGGCCGTGCTCGCCTCGGGTACGGCGGCCCGGCCCTGGCCCTGATCCGCTTCCGCCAGGGCGGGCAGCGGCACGACGGCTTCCAGCCGGAACCAGCCCTGTCCGTCGGAGCCGTGCACCAGCTCGCCGCCGAGTTCCCGGACCCGTGAGTCGAGTGCGGCCAGGCCACCGTCAGCGCCGCTCTTGGGCGGCCGGGTCCGGCCGATGCCGTCGTTGGCCAGGATCAACGCGGCGGCGCCGTTCCGGCGTTCGGCGCGGATCTCGCACTGTTCGGCCTTGCTGTGCCGGAGCATGTTGGTCAGCCCCTCGCGCAGGACCGTGGCGAGCAGGGTGTCCACCACGCTCGGCAGCTCCCCGCCCTCGAACTTGAGCGAGGTGCGGATCCCCGCCGCCGAAAGCATCGACACCGCCGCGTGCGCCTCGCCCGAGAGCGACATCTCCCGGTAGCCGCGGCTGACCGAACGCACGTCGGCGAGCGCCTTGCGCGAGGTGCGCAGCACTTCGCCGAGCTCCTCGTTCGCCCTGGCCGGTGCGTCCGCCAACAGCCGGTAGGCGAGTTCGCACTTGAGGGAGATCGCCGAGAGGCTGTAGCCGAGGACGTCGTGCAGGTCGCGGGCGAAGCGCAGGCGCTCGTCCGCGACCGCGAGCCGGGAGAGTTCCGCGCGGGACCGGTGCAGCTTCACGATCATGTCGGACATCCGCGAGAGCCCGATGATGACCAGCGGGATCAGAGCGCCTTCGAGCACGTTGTAGAGCACCGTGTTGGTGTCACGGCCGCTGTAGAGACCCCAGCAGGTGAGCACCCCCGCACCGAAGAGCGGCCAGCCGATCACCGCCGGGAACACCAGGACCGAGGACGCGGTCAGGAACTCCGTCATGCCGCTCCACGCGGAGCCGAACAGGGTGATGGGCGCGTACGCGAGGACCGCCTGCACGGCCCAGGTGCCGTAGCGGTAGCGGTGGAGGCGCGGCAGCAGCTGCGGAAAGGAATGGACGAGCTGCAGCCCCATGATGGCCAGGAAGCAGAACAGGGCCGCGATGTCCTCCCACCACGGCGGATTCTCGGCCCAGATGAAGACGGCGTCGATGATGAAGAATCCGAGCAGAGCGGCCGCGGTCACGGCTATCGCCTTGCGCGGTGGAAGGGCCACACTGCCTACGTCCGCGGGCATTCCTTCCCCATGACCGACTACTTCTGTTTTCAACTGTCCCCCATGGTTTTCGGTGCCCGGTCAAAAGCACGTCTCCGGCCCGGATCATAGGCAATCCGGAGGCCGAATCTGTAGTGCCCGACCGGTTCTCACAGCCGGGCCGACCCTTTGAGATCCACAGCGCTGAGCACGCCGGCGGCAACCGCGTAGGCCAGGGCCGCCCGGACGACACTGCGCGGAAGCGGAACATCGGCCGGTGACCGAAAGTCGCCCTTCGCTCCCTGCAGATGGGCGAGCAGCCGCGGGGCGTCCGGACCGTGCAGTTCGACCCGGTGGTGGGCGCCCTCGTACGACAGCACGGGCTCGCGGCCCGGCCCGCGCAGCACCGCCTCCTTACGCACCCGGAGTTCGCCCCGGGGCGTGACCGGCGGCGGATGGAAGGTGGCGCGAGGTGAGAGCGGGATCACACTCAGCAGCGGCGAGGCCCCGATCGCGAGGTGCCGCACGATCAGGTGCTGCAACGGCTCAAGGGCATCGAGCAGCTCGCGCGACGCCTCGTTCCACTCGTTCTCCGGTACGTCATATCCCGGGAAGCCCGGCACCACGTTGCCGAGGGACACCGGGCCGAACTGCATCCGGTGCAGCGCCTCGCGCAGCAGCGGACCCGGACGCTCCAGGCGCAGCTCCCCCCAGGGCGTACGCAGCACGGTGCTCTGGCCGAACAGCACCGTGACGTCCTCGCGCAGCGACCAGAACTCACCGAGTTCACGGGCCGCGAGGCGGTCGATACGCATGAGAGGGGGTCCTTCCACCGGCAGGGTGTGGTTCGCGTGCGCCGTGCGGGTTCAGAGGAACAGCGGGACCGGGTTGAGGTCCTCGTACGGGGTCGGCGCGGCCAGTCTGCCGAGCTGCACCGGGATGTCGAAGAGTCTTCCGGGGGCGTAGCGGGCCCAGTGGGGTCTGAGTCCGGGCACCACCACCTTGACCACGGGAAGGCCGACGTCGGGCCGCGTCTGGTCGAGTACGAGGAGTTCCATCCCCTTGCCGCGCAGCAGCCCTACGACCGCCTCGATGTCCTCGTACAGGTCGTCGGTCGGAGTGTAGGGGTGCGTGTGCGGGCCGGTTCGGGCGCCGTCGGCGGGAAGGAGGTAGGGATGCCCCTCGACGGTGGCGGTCCGCAGCCATTCGCGTACGTCGGGGTCATCGGCGGCGGCGCGGGAGACGCTCCCGTCGGGTGCCACCACGTGCGGCATCATCTGGTTGAGTTCGGTCAGGGCACGGCGCAGCGCGATCGCGGGGTCGAAATGCGCGCCGAAACCGAACATGATGTCCTGCCGCTGCCCGGGTTCGGCGTCCACAATCCTCGACAGGGCCGCCATGACCGGGATGCCGAGGTCGGCGGTGAGGTCGAGGACCCACACCTCGCGCCCCAACGCGCCGTGCACGCGCCGCAGTTCACTGATCCACGGGTCGTCGAAGGCGTCGAGGTCCACGGCGGGATGACGGGTGCGGTTGTACCACCACAGGGCCAGCGCGTCGCGCTCGACCAGTTCGAGGAACCCCTGGAGCACGGCGTCCTCCACGGTCCCGCCGGCGGCCGTCCCGTTGGAGGTGGCCAGGCAGGAGAAGGCACCTGCGGGCTGGGGTACGCCGTAGTAGAGGAGCGAGGTCGGGAGCAGCTTGTGCCGCTGCTCGGTCACCGACCACAGCGGGGTCCAGTCGGTGGGGGCGTCGGCGTCGAAGGGGTCGGCCACGTGCTGGAAGGGAGCGTGCCGGGCGTTCCAGTCGGCACGTCCGGTGAACTGGCGCTCGTCGTAGAGCTGCACGGCGTCCGGGTGGATCGCGTCGGCCGCCAGTTCCCGGTAGCTGCCGCGCACGGTGGCCTCGCCGCCCTCGAAGTGACCCGAGTGGCGTTCGAGCGCCTCGGCCAGCGCACTGACCCGGGCCTGGACCTCGGTGGCGCCCTTGCCTCCGCAGGATGCCCGCAGGCCTCCGCGTATCGCACCGAGCCCCTCGGTGCCGGCGGCCGGGTTGAGGCCCGCCGAGAAGGAGTTGAAGAAGGCGGGACCGCACTCGTTGCGCACGATGCCGCGCACGAGCCCGGTGACCGGGTCGACCAAGTGACCGTAGCGGTCGAGGAGTTGTCTGGGCGTCAGACTGCGGTGGCCGTTTCCGTCCGTGTCCCGCTTGACGCGGGAGCGCAGCACGACGGGTGCCCGCACCTGTGCCGCGGCCATCCCCGGCTCACCGCAGCTCGGGCACTGCGGGCGGCGGACGACGGGGTGGAGTTCGCCGGTGAGGGTCAGCCCGTCGAGCGTGCGCAGCGCCTGCTGGCTCGCGTCCCGGTATCCGGCCAGCCACTTGGCGGCTTCGAGCCCCGCCAGCTGGAGGGCGGCGAGCCGGGCGGCGGGCAGGGTGCAGGACGGGCGGGCCACCGGGCCCGAACGGCCCAGCATCCGCTGGACGTGGGCCTCCACCGGGCGGCTGCGCCACAGACGTTCGGCCAGGCAGGCCCAGCAGGGCCCGTCCGCGTCCCCGAAGAAGGGGCCGATCCACAGCTCGGTGCCCTCGGTCTTCACCGGCAGCCAGCGCCTGCCCGAGGCCCTGAACTCGGCGTCGATGACGGCGAGTTCAGGGTCCAGATAGTCGTCACACAGGACGAGTGCGAGATCCGCGGGCTCGTCGGTGACGGTGAGCCCGGCGGCGCCGAGGACCGCGCACAGCTCCTCCGCGCTCGTGCTCCCGGCCGCCACGACGCGTATCGCGCCGTGGGCCAGGGCGTCGGCCGCCATGGTGCCGTCCAGCCCCGCCGCTTCCCAGTACGCCTGCTCGGCCGCCTCCTGCGGCGACATCTGGCGCTCGCGGCCGCAGAGCAGCCCGGCGCCGGTCAGTCGCGACACCAGCCGGGCGGCCTGCCCGGTGGGGAGCGCGCCCTCCGTGTCCCGGGCGATGCGCTCCAGGGGGCGGGTGCCGTCGAGCAGGGGGGCGAGCCGTGCGATCTGCTCGCCGTGCAGTGCGGTGACCCGCTGGTCGGAGATCAGGTACACCGCTTCACCGGGCACCTGCTCGACCCGCAGGTGCGGCTTGAACCCCAGGAGCGGGGCGGCGGTCCGGACGGCCCCCATCAGACGGTGCGCCGGGAGGTCTCGGTGGCGGCGGAGGCCGGTATCGGGGCGACGCCGGAGCCCGAGCACAACATCGGAACCTGTCCGAAAGCGGCCTGCCGCCCGAACTCCTCGATCACGAGGTCATCGCTGACAGACACCGCAAGTCCGACGTTCGCATTCATGGTTTTCCCCCTGGCAGACAGCTGACGAAGGCTCGGGGGACCTGACCCCCTAGCCGTCGGCTCTCGACTCCTGGTCGGGCCGACGTCCAGAACTCTGCCGGGTCGGCCGAATCCGCCCCAGTGCCGCCGTCACGGGATGCACATGAAACTTTCATACCCGTGCCCAGGACACTCACATGCCGGGTTCAGGAGCGCGGCACTGCCGTAAGCCGGGCCCGGATGACAGCTTTTGAGGGTGCTTGGAGCCGGGTCCGAAAACCATCGGGTCATCCGGCAGATCCGACCCCGGAGGAATCCCATGGAGATCAAGGTTCTCGGTCCGCTCATGGCCGAGTCGGGCGGCACGTCGGTCGTCCCGAGCGCCGGCAAGCCGCGGCAGATACTGGCGCTGCTCTCGGTGTACGCCAACCAGGTCATGCCCGTGCCGACGCTGATGGAGGAGATCTGGGGCGCCGACATGCCCCGGAGCGCGCTGACCACCCTGCAGACGTACATCCTTCAGCTGCGCCGGCTGATCGCGGGAGCGCTCGGCCCGGACAGCCCCTACACCGCACGTGAGGTGCTGGCCACCCGGCACGGTGGCTACCTCCTCGAAGTGACGCCGGGTGCGGTGGACGTGCACGAGTACGACCGTCTGGTGGCGACCGGGCGCGGTGCCGCCGAGCGCGGCGACGACGAGAGCGCGGCCGCGCTCTACCGCGAGGCGCTCGGCATGTGGCGCGGGCCGGCCCTGGTCGACGTGCGCCTGGGGCCGCTGCTGGAGATCGAGCTGGTCCGGCTCGAAGAGAGCCGGCTCGGCGTCCTGGAGCAGCGGATCGACTCGGATCTGCGGCTCGGACGCCACATGCAACTGCTCGCCGAACTCACCTCCCTGACGGCCCGTCACCCGCTGCACGAGGGCCTGCACGCCCAGTGCATGGTGGCGCTGTACCGCTCGGGCCGGCAGTGGCAGGCGCTGGACGTGTTCCAGAACCTGCGCCGCGGGCTCGCCGACGAGCTGGGGCTCGACCCCTCGGCGCGGCTGCGGCAGCTGCACCGCGCGGTGCTCGCCGGCGACCCGGCGCTGGACTCGCACCTGGCCGGGCGCCGCCCGGTGCTCGACCTCTTCGCCGCCTGAGCGGCGCACGGGCGGCCCGACCGCCCGGCAGCAACGCGTCCGGACCCCGCCCTCTCCCCCCACAGGGCGGGGTCCGACGCGTGCGTGGCTCGATCCGGCCTCTAGGCCCTCGACGCACAGTGCCCCCCGAACGTCGCCAAACGACACTGGGGGTTACCTTGCGAGTCATCGATCTGTCGTCGCCCGTGGACGCGGCCGGCTGGGAACCGGACCCGATCGTCCACGAGATCATGACGCCCGCAGAGGGCGCCGCACACATGGCGGCGGAGATGAAGGAGCACTTCGGGCTCGACTTCGATCCCGCCGACCTGCCCGGGGGCGAACTCCTGTCCCTGGACACGCTCACCCTGACCAGCCACACCGGCACCCATGTGGACGCCCCCTCGCACTACGGCTCGGTCGGCGACTACGGGCGGCCCCGGCACATCGACGAGATGCCGCTGGACTGGTTCCTGCGCCCGGCCGTCGTGCTCGACGTCAGCGATGTCGGCATCGGCGCCATCGGCGTCGAGCGCATCGAGAAGCAGATCGCCGAGATCGGGTACACCCCGCAGCCGCTCGACATCGTCATGCTGCACACGGGGGCGTCCCGGCACTCGGGCACGCCGCGGTACTTCACCGATTTCGCGGGCCTCGACGGACCCGCCACCGACTTCCTGCTCGACCTCGGCGTACGGGTCATCGGCACCGACGCCTGGAGCCTGGACGCACCCTTCGGGCACATGATCCGCACCTTCCAGGAGACCGGCGACAAGTCGGTCCTGTGGCCCGCGCACTTCGCGGGGCGGCGGCGCGAGTACTGCCAGGTCGAGCGGCTCGCCCAGCTCGACACGCTGCCCACGCACGGCTTCCGGGTGTCCTGCTTCCCCGTGAAGATCGCCGGAGCGGGGGCGGGCTGGACCCGGGCGGTCGCCCTGATCGACGAATGAGGGCCGAGAGCGCCACGCGGGAGGACACCGTGACGCCCTGGCTGTTCTGCTTCCACCACGCGGGCGCCGGGATCTCCTCCTTCGCCAAGTGGCAGAAGATCCTGGGCGACACGGCCGAGGTGGTGCCGGTCCTGCTGCCGGGCCGCGGGCCGCGCGCCAAGGAGGCCCGGATCACCGACGCCACCGAACTCATGAACGAGCTACGGGAGTTGATCACCCCGCTGCTCGACCGGCCCTACCTCCTGTACGGGCACAGCCTGGGCGGTCTGGTCGCGCACGCGCTGACCCGGACCCTGGAGGACGACGGGCTGCTGCCGCCGGCCCGCCTGGTGATCGGGGCCGTGCCGCCGCCGCATCTGCGCAACACGCTGCTGCGCGGGGCGCGGCTCCCGGACCACGAACTCATCGATCTGCTGGTCGACTTGGAGGCGGCTCCGCCGGAGGCCGGCGGGCGGGACCGGTCGCTGTGGCAGCGCCATGTGATCCCGGCGCTCCGTGACGATCTGCGGCTCGGCGAGGCGCTGTGCCAGGTCAACGCCGACAAGGCGGTGGGCACCCCGCTGATGGCGCTGGCCGGCCGGGACGATCCGATCGCGCCGCTGTGGGAAGTGGCCGAGTGGGCCGACTACTCGGTGACCCGCTTCCGGCTCCAGACCATGCCCGGCGACCACTTCTTCGTGCGCGAGCGCGTGGTGCCCGAGCTGCTTCGCGAAGTGGCCCTCGAACTGCGGGAGTCGCTCAAGGGCGAGTACGGCGGCGAGTCGAGCGGGCGTCAAGAGGACGGGACGAGACTCCTTCCAACAGCGGATCTCACAGCGGACCTATCAGAGAGGTGACGCAGCCGTGCTGCACATTCCCGGGGCGCACCCCCAGGCCCAGCCCAACGAGGGGGACAGGTGAGCCGACGCGTAGTCATCACCGGAATCGGTGTGGTCGCCCCCGGGGGCGTTGGCACCAAGGAGTACTGGTCCCTGCTGACCGCGGGCCGCACCGCGACCAGGGCCGTCACGCTCTTCGACGCCTCGGCCTTCCGGTCGAGGATCGCCGCCGAAGTGGACTTCGACCCGGTCGCCCAGGGGCTGACCGAGGAGCAGGCGGGACGGCTCGACCGGGCCGCCCAGTTCGCACTCGTCGGCGCCCGTGAGGCGGTCACCGACAGCGGTCTCGACATGACGGGCATCGACCCGTTCCGCACCGGCGTCACCATCGGCAGCGCGGTCGGCGCGACCACCGGGCTCGACTACGAGTACGCGGCGGTCAGCAACAACGGCGCCGAGTGGCTCGTCGACCACGAGCGGGCCGTGCCGCACCTGTACGACTACTTCGTGCCGAGCTCGTTCGCGGCCGAAGTGGCCTGGGAGTTCGGCGCGCAGGGCCCCACGGCCGTGGTCTCCACCGGCTGCACCTCGGGCCTCGACTCGGTCGGCCACGCCGTCGAGCTGATCCGCGAGGGCAGCGCCGACGTCATGATCGCCGGTGCCACCGAGGCGCCGATCTCGCCGATCTCGGTCGCCTGCTTCGACGCCATCAAGGCCACCTCGAACCGCAACGACGAGCCGGAGACGGCCTCGCGGCCCTTCGACAAGTCCCGCAACGGCTTCGTACTCGGCGAGGGCAGCGCGGTGTTCGTCCTGGAGGAGTACGAGCAGGCCGTGGCGCGCGGCGCGCACATCTACGCCGAGATCGCCGGGTTCGCCTCGCGCTCCAACGCGTACAACATGACGGGCCTGCGGGCGGACGGCGCGGAGATGGCCGAGGCCATCGGCGCGGCGCTCGACGAGGCCGGCATCCCCGGCACCGACATCGACTACATCAACGCGCACGGCTCGGGCACCCTGCAGAACGACCGGCACGAGACCGCCGCGTTCAAGAAGAGCCTCGGCGACCACGCGTACGCGACGCCCGTCTCCTCCATCAAGTCGATGATCGGGCACTCGCTCGGTGCCATCGGCTCCCTGGAGATCGCGGCGTCCGCGCTCGCCATCGAGCACGGCATGGTGCCGCCCACCGCGAATCTGCACGAGGCCGACCCCAAGTGCGACCTCGACTACACGCCGGTCCACGCCCGTGAGCGCGAGATCAACACCGTGCTCAGCGTGGGCAGCGGCTTCGGCGGATTCCAGAGCGCGATCGTGCTCACCAAGCCCGAGCGGAGGAAGACGGCATGACGAGCGAGCTGCTCGAACGTACGGCGGTTCGCTCCGCCACCGCGGTGTTCACCGGGATCGGCGTCACCGCCCCCAACGGCCTTGGCACACAGGCCTGGTGGGAGGCGACGGTGGCCGGCGAGAGCGGCATCCGCCCGGTCTCCCGCTTCGACGCCTCCGGCTACCCGTCGACGCTCGCGGGCGAGGTGCCCGGCTTCGAGGCCGAGGAGCACATCCCGAGCCGGCTGCTTCCGCAGACCGACCACATGACGCGGCTCGCGCTGACCGCCGCCAAGGAGGCCCTGGAGGACTCGGGCGCCGACCCGGCCGAGATGCCGCAGTACTCGGCGGGCGCGGTCACCGCGGCCTCCGCCGGCGGCTTCGAGTTCGGCCAGCGCGAGCTCCAGGCGCTGTGGAGCAAGGGCGGCCAGTACGTCTCCGCGTACCAGTCGTACGCCTGGTTCTACGCCGTCAACACCGGCCAGATCTCCATCCGGCACGGCCTTCGCGGGCCCAGCGGCGTCCTGGTCACCGAGCAGGCGGGCGGCCTCGACGCCGTCGCGCAGGCCCGGCGCCAGCTGCGCAAGGGCAGCAAGCTCATCGTCACCGGTGGCGTGGACGGCGCGGTCTGCCCCTGGGGCTGGACGGCGCAGCTCGCCGGCGGCCGGATGAGCCCGGTCGCCGATCCGGCGCGCGCGTTCCTGCCGTTCGACAGCGAGGCCAGCGGTTACGTCGCCGGCGAGGGCGGCGCGATCCTCGTCCTGGAGGACGCCGAGGCGGCCCGCGAGCGCGGCGCCCGGATCTACGGACAGCTCTCGGGTTACGCCGCCACGTTCGACCCCGGGCCGGGCCGCGAAGGTGAGCCGGGCCTGCGCCGGGCGGCCGAACTCGCGCTCACCGAGGCCGGGTTGACGGCATCCGATGTGGACGTCGTCTTCGCCGACGCGTCCGGGGTGCCCGAGCTCGACCGCCAGGAGGAGGCGGCGCTCACCGCCCTCTTCGGCCCCCGTGGGGTGCCGGTGACGGCCCCCAAGACCATGACGGGCCGCCTGTCGGCCGGCGGCGCCTCGCTCGACCTGGCGGCGGCGCTGCTCTCCATCCGGGACGCGGTGATCCCGCCGACCGTGAACGTCACCTCACCGGTCGCGGCCGACGCGCTCGACCTGGTCACCGAGGCCCGGCGCGGGCCCGTCCGCACCGCACTGGTCCTGGCCCGTGGAACCGGCGGCTTCAACGCCGCGGCCGTCGTGACCGCGGCGAACTGAACTCCAACTGTTGTCATTGAGAGAGGCGAGCTTCATGAATCTCAAGGAACTGACCACGCTGCTGCGCGAGTGCGCGGGTGTCGGCGAGGGGATCGACCTGGACGGCGACGTCCTGGACGTGCCGTTCGACGACCTGGGCTACGACTCCCTGGCGATCCTTCAGGTGACGGGTGTCATCGAGCGGGACTACCAGATACAGCTGTCCGACGACACGGTCGCGGAGGCGTCCACGCCGCGGGTGCTGCTGGAGTTCATCAACGAGTGCCTGTCCTCCGCGAAGGCCGCGGCGTAACCCCGCCCGCACCCCGGCCGCCCACCCTCCACGGGTGCGGCGGCCGTCCGCGTTCCTGGGGCTCCGCCCCAGACCCCGTTCGCGCCTAAAGGGCGCTCGTCCTCAAACGCCGGACGGGCTGAGGATGCCCATACCACCGGCGCCGCCAGGGGCGCGAGGAACTGCGCGACCAGCCACGCACGGTGCGAGGACGAAAAGAGGTTGGGGGCGCGGGGAACTGCGCGACCGGCCACGCACGGTGCGAGGACGAAAGGGGTTAGGGGCGCGAGGAACTGCGCGACCAGCCACGCACGGTGCGAGGACGAAAGGGGTTAGGGGCGCGGGGAACTGCGCGACCAGCCACCCACGGCCCGCAGACGACACCCGCACCCGGAATCTCATACCCCCGGAGGGTTGCGGGAAGGGGCGGGGCGGGGCGAACTCCCGGGGTCTGGGGCGGAGCCCCAGCGGCCCACCCCCGGCCCCGGCCCCGCAGCCGACATGCGTACCCCGTACCCACCACCCCCCACCCCGCCGCCGCGCACACGCAGAAGTGCCCGCACGCCGGGGGATCGCGTGCGGGCACTCGTCGGGGGGGAGGGTCAGATCAGGTCGTCCCGGGTGATCTGGCGGTCCTCGATCTGCCAGGCACCGTCCACCCGCACCACCCGGTCCACACACAGCGTGCTCGCCTTGATCTCCGGGCGCCCGCCGCGCGGGGTCTCGATGACCAGCGCGTAGCAGCGGGCCGTCACGACGTCGCCGTCGACGCCCTCGACCGAGACCATGCCCAGCCAGTGGCGGCGCTGGACGCCGGCCTTCGCGTACGCCTCGGTCGCCGCGGCGGCCGCCGCGACGATGGCCTCGCGGCCGACCGCCGGCACGGGCTGCGCGTTGGCTGCGAACACACCGTCCGTGGTGAAGGTGTGGGCCCACTCCTCGACCCGGCCGTCGTCGAGCAGATGCATCTGCTGCGCGTAGAACTGCTGGATCTCCGTGTACAGCCCGGCGGTGGTCGCCTGCGGCAGCTCGGTGACGCTCATGGGGGTCCTCTCCTCCTGGATCTTCCTGCCCCCTGAGCATCGGGCCCGCCGCTCGACCCTCGCTGGTGCCCCGGTGGTGGCCGCGCCCCCGGTCGGGGGTCCAGCCCGGCTCGATACCGGTTCGAGTGGCCGTGGGCACTTTGGCCGCGTACACCAACTCATCCGAGGAGATTCGTATGACTCAGCCCAAGGCCACCAGCGAGCGCCGCGTCGCGCTCATCACCGGGGCGACCAGCGGTATCGGCCTGGCGTCGGCACGGGCGCTGGGCCAGGCCGGTCTCGCGGTGTTCATCTGCGCGCGCGGCGCCGAGTCCGTCGAGCTCACCGTCAAGGAGCTCCGCGAGGAGGGCCTCGAGGTGTCCGGCGCGACCGCAGATGTCCGCAGCCCCGAGTCCGTCAAGGAGCTCGTCGCCGCCGCCGTCACGGCGTACGGCCGGGTCGACGTCGTGGTCAACAACGCGGGCCGCAGCGGCGGCGGTGTGACCGCCGACGTGTCGGACGAGCTGTGGGAAGACGTCATCGACACCAACCTGAACAGCGTGTTCCGGGTGACCCGCGAGGCGCTCAACGCCGGCGGCATGCGCGAGCGCGGCTGGGGCCGGATCATCAACATCGCCTCGACCGCCGGCAAGCAGGGCGTGGTGCTCGGCGCCCCGTACTCCGCGTCCAAGCACGGCGTGGTCGGCTTCACCAAGGCGCTCGGCAACGAGCTCGCCCCGACCGGCATCACGGTCAACGCGGTCTGCCCCGGTTACGTCGAGACGCCGATGGCGCAGCGCGTGCGGCAGGGCTACGCCGAGGCGTACGACACCTCCGAGGACGCGATCCTCGCCAAGTTCACCTCCAAGATCCCGCTCGGCCGCTACTCGACGCCGGAGGAGGTCGCCGGTCTCGTCGGCTACCTGGCCACCGACACCGCCGCCTCGATCACCGCGCAGGCCCTCAACGTCTGCGGCGGCCTCGGCAACTTCTGAGGCCGGGGACCACCAACCCGCCGAGCCCGACGGCTTCCCTCAACTCCCGCCAGAAGCAAAGGAATTCACTCGTGTCCGTGACCGGAACGAAGCACCACACCCTCCACAGCGTCGCCGTCGCCGCCCCCGCCGAGGTCGTGTACGGGATCGTCGCCGACGTCACCAAGTGGCCGCAGTACTTCGGCCCCAACGTGCACGTCGAGCACCTGGAGCAGGACGACCGCGCGGAGCGCATCCACATCTGGGCGACCGCCAACGGCGCCGTCAAGAACTGGATCTCGCGCCGCACCTTCGACCCGGAGCGGCTGCGGGTCGACTTCCGCCAGGAGGTCTCGACGCCGCCGGTGGCGGGCATGGGCGGCGCCTGGGTGGTCTCCCGCGTGGACGACGAGACCTCGCTGCTCGAACTCCACCACGACTTCGAGGCCATCGACGACGCCTCCGACTCGGTGGACTGGATCAACGCGGCCGTGGACCGCAACAGCGCGGCCGAGCTGAACAACATCAAGGAACTCGCCGAGCGGCACGCTCAGTTGGACGAGCTGGTCTTCACCTTCGACGACACCGTCCACATGAAGGCCGACGCCGGTGACGTGTTCGACTTCCTGAACCGGGCGGACCTGTGGCCCGAGCGGCTGCCGCACGTGGCGCGCCTGGACCTGACCGAGGACGAGCCGGGTGTGCAGGTCATGGCGATGGACACCAGCACCGCCGACGGTTCGGTGCACACCACCGAGTCGATCCGCGTCGTGTTCGCGCCGGACCGCATCGTCTACAAGCAGACGACCGTGCCCGGTCTGATGACCGCCCACACCGGCCGCTGGACCATCGTGGAGACGGCGGACGGTGTCGACGTGACCTCGCGGCACACCGTCACCCTGCGGACCGACACCATCGAGAAGTACCTCGGCGAGGGCAAGACGGTCGCCGATGCCCGCGCCTACGTGCACCGCGCGCTCTCCACCAACTCGACCAACACCCTGAAGCTGGCCCGTGGTTACGCGGAGGCGCTCCGTGGCTGACACCCTGCCCGAGGTGCCGGAGCGGCTCGACCTGCTGCTGTCCCGGGCCGCCGCCGCGCACCCCGCGCGGCCCGCCGTCGTCACCGACGACTCCACGATGGACTACGCCACCTTCGACGCCCGGGTGACGAGGGTGGCCGCCGGCCTCCAGGCCCTCGCGCCGGAGCCCTCGGTGGTCGCGGTCGGCACGGTGCTGCACCCCGATGTCGCGGTCGCCTACTACGCGGCCGTGCGGGCCGGGCACACCGTCGCGGTGGTCAACCCGCTGCTGCGCGAGGACGACCTGGCGCATGTGCTCGGCCTCGGCGGGGCCCGGGTGGTCCTGCTCGACCCGGCCCTGAACGCGCGTCTGGAGAAGGTCCGCGACCGGCTGCCCGCCTTGCGCGAGGTCGTGCTGATCGGCGCCGGCACGGACGGCCTCGACCTGCTCGCCTCCGACGCCCCGCTCGCCGCCTCCGCCAGGCGGGCCGAGGACACCGCGGCCCTCCAGTTCACCAGCGGCACCACCGGGCGCCCCAAGGCGGTCCGGCTCAGCCACCGCAATGTGACCGTGAACGCGGCGCAGATCGCGCGGGCGCACCGGCTCGACGGCGGGACGGTCAGCCTGAACCACCTGCCCACCTACCACCCGATGCACCTCAACTCGGCGATCGCCGCGGGCGCCACCCAGGTCCTGTGCGCCTCGCCGGAGCCGTACGCGGCCCTGATGACCGCCAACCGGCACCGGGCGACGATCCTGTACAGCCTGCCGGTTCGCCTCGCCCGGCTCGCGGCCGACCCGGACCTGGACTCCGTCTCGATGCCGACGGTCCAGCGCATCGCGTCGGGCGGATCGGGCCTGCCGGTGCCCGCAGCGCGCCGCCTGTCCAAGCGGTTCGGCGTGCCGGTCTTCCAGGGGTACGGGCTCGCCGAGACCTCCCCGCTGACCCACAGCGACGACCCCGACCACCCGGTGCACGGCTCGGTCGGCACCCCGGTCGCCGGGACCGAGTGCCGCGTCGTCGACATCGACTCGCGCGCGGTGCTCGCGCCGGGCGGCGTCGGCGAGGTGCAGCTGCGCGGCCCGCAGGTGATGCAGGGGTACGCGGGCGGCCCCGACGGCACCGGCCTGGAGCCGGACGGCTGGCTCAGCACCGGCGATGTCGGCCGGGTCGACGAGGACGGCCGCCTCTTCCTGGTGGACCGCCTCAAAGACGTCTTCAAGTGCGACAACTTCCTGGTCGCGCCCTCGGACGTGGAGCGCGTGCTGCGCCAGGACGCCCGGGTCGCCGACGTCGTCGTGGTCGAGCTCGCGGACGTCGAGCACGGCGCGGTCGCCGGCGCCCTGGTGGTGCTGGCGGGCGCCCACTCCGGCGACCTCGCGGATGTGATCGCGCGGGCCAATGACGCCCTGCCCTACTACCAGCACGTGCGCGACGCCATGACGCTCGACGCGATCCCGCGCTCGGGCAACGGAAAGATCCAACGCCGCCTGTTGGCACAGCAGTTGACCAGCCGTCAGCCCGTCGCGGGCTGAATCCGAAAGGGTTCGCATGTCCTTCACCGTCATCAACACGTTCACGCTGCTCGACCCGGCCGGCGCCGAGGAGTTCGAGGCGCGCTTCCTGTCCCACGTGGAGTGGATGCGCGCCCAGCCCGGCTTCGTCGCCCACCAGGCCGTGCGCTCCACGGAGCGGCCCGAGGTGTACGTCAACCTCGGCTGGTGGGAGCGGCCGGAGGACTTCCAGAAGGTTTTGGCGAGCGCCACGTTCCAGGAGCACGCCGAGGAGTTCCACAAGATCGTCGCCGTGGAGGCCGACCCCTCGATGGGGATCGCCCGCTTCGACGGCGCCCCGGGCGAGCCCGGTGACGTGCTCTTCGTGGACTCCTTCACCGTCGAGGCCGACAGCGCGGACGCCTTCGTCGGCGCCTTCCACGCCCACGCCGGTGCCGCGGCCGCCCTCGACGGCTTCGTCGCCGGCGACCTCGCCAAGTCGCTGTTCGCGCGGCCCGGCGGGTTCACCGCGCTCACCCGCTGGCGCGACGCGGAGGCCGCGCTCGCGGCGACCGCCCTGCCCCAGTACGCGGCGCTCGCCGCCCTTGCCGAGGTGCGCACCACGCCCGCCGCCCATGTCGCGGGCAACCGCGCCGAGTTCGCCCCGGCCGGGGCCTGACGGCTCGGGAGGCGGGGTCCGCCCGGCGGAGCCGCCCGCAGGACCGCTCGTAGGGCCCGCCGGAGAGGCCGGCCGGAGAGAGAAGGGATTCACCATGGAGTACCGCCGTCTCGGCGCCTCGGGACCGGTGGTCAGCCGGGTCGCGTTCGGGAACTCGCTGACCGCGGGCAACCAGCTGGACGACCGGGCCGCCTCCGCCTGTGTGCGGGCCGCGCTGGACGCGGGCATCACCACGTTCGACACCGCCGACGCGTACGCCGAGGGCCGGGCCGAGGAACACCTCGGCCGGGCCCTCGCGGGCGTCGACCGGGACGCCGTCGTGATCTGCACCAAGGTCGGCAGGGGCGGCGGGCCCGGTCCCGGCGCGCTGTCGCGCACCCGGATCGCCGAGTCCCTCGACGCCTCGCTGCGCCGGCTCGGCACCGGGCACATCGACCTGTACCAGGCGCATCTGTACGACGACTCGACGCCGCTCGAAGAGACGATGAGCGCCTTCGCGGCCGCCGTCGGCGCGGGCAAGATCCGCCATGTCGGCGTCTCGGAGTGGGCCGCCGACGAGATCGAGCGGGCCGCCGCACTCGCCCGTGAGCTGGGCATCGAGCTGGTCTCCAACCAGCCGCAGTACTCGATGCTGTGGCGGGTCATCGAGGCCGAGGTCGTCCCGGCCTGTGCGCCGCTCGGCATCGGACAGATGGTGTGGTCGCCGCTGGCCGGCGGTGTGCTGACCGGAAAGTACCGGCCGGGGCAGCAGGCGCCCGCCGGGTCGCGGGCGGTGGCCGCCAAGGGCGGTGACGTCTCGATCCAGCGCTACCGCTTCCTGTCGGACGAGGTCCTCACGGCGGTCGCCCGGGTCGCCGAGCTCGCCGCCGAGACCGATCTGACGATGCCTCAACTCGCCCTGGCCTGGGTGCTCCAGAACGCCCAGGTCGCCACGGCCGTCATCGGCGCATCGGCACCCGAGCAGATCGCCCGCAACCTCGCGGCCGCCGAGGCCGTGCTCGACCCGGAGCTGCTGGCCCGCATCGACGCGGCGCTCGGGTCCGTCGTGGTCACCGACCCCGGCCTGACCCTGAGCCGCATGCTCCGCGCCAGAGCCGCCGCCCCCTCCCCCGCCACCCTCTGAGAGGTATCGCTGTGAGCACTTCCACGACCGCCAGGGAGATCCACCGCACCCGCGCCGGCATCGACGTCGACGCCTCGGCGGACACCGTCTACCGGGCGCTGACCGATGTGGCCGACTGGCCGCTGCTCTACCCCTGGATCGCGCACACCGAGGTCGTGTCCCAGCGGGGCCACGACGACGAGGTGAAGTTCTGGGCGGTGCGTCCGGGCCCCGAGGGCGGGCTGCGCATCTGGACGTCCAAGCGCACCCTGGACCCGGTGGCCCTGCGCATGGACTTCGTCCAGCAGGGCTCGGTGGGCCCCATCAAGGAGCTGGGCGGCACCTGGGACTTCCTGCCCCGCCCCGGCGGCGGCTGCCGGGTGGTGTCCGGGCACTGGTTCACCACCGACGCCGACCCGCAGGACACCGCGGGCGAGCTGGACCGGCACGGCGGGCTCCAGATGCGCACCCTCAAGTCCAAGACGGAGAACCCCAGTTCGCTGACCAGTGACGTCATCCGGGTCGAGGACAGCGCGGTGCTGCCCGGCTCGGTGGCCTCGGTGCACGCGCGTCTCCTGGACGCGCTGCCGTGGCGCGACGGCGAGGAGAGCGCCTGGTTCGGCGTCCAGGACGGCGTCAGGACCGTACAGATCGAGCACGACGGCCACACCCTCGTGCAGAAGCCGCTCACCCCGCCCGAGCCTGCCGACCTCTACCGGCGCCGCTGGCGTCTGGAGGCGGTACCGGACGGGGTCCGGGTGACGGCGGACGTGCTCGCGGTGGCGTCCACCGGGCGCGACCGGGTGCTCGCCCTCGCCACCACCGATGTGCGCGCCGCGCTCGCGCTGGCCGGGCAGCGATGACCGCGGCCGCCGAGGAGGTCCGCGCCGGGGCCCGCGCCGACGAGGAGCACCGCGCCGACGTGTGCGTCGTCGGGGCGGGCCCCGCCGGTCTGACCCTCGCCCTGCTGCTGCTCAAGTCCGGGGTGCGGGTGACCGTGGTGGAGCGTTCGCGCTCGCACCAGCGGGAGTTCCGCGGCGAGATCCTGCAGCCGGGCGCGATGACGGTCCTGGACCGGCTCGGCGTGCTCGCCGGGGCCCGGGCGCGCGGCTGCCACGAGCACGACCGTTTCCGCCTGGTCGAGCAGGACCGGGTGCTGCTCGACATCGACTACCGCGCGCTCCCGGCCCCGTACGACCACCTCCTGTCCATACCGCAGTCCCATCTGCTGGCCGAACTCCTGCTGCACTGCGCCGAGTTCGCGGGCTTCGAGTACGTGGACGGCTGCCGCGTCAACGCCCTCCTGCGCGACGAGCGGGGCCGGATCACCGGGGCCGCCGCCGACGGGCACGTCTTCCACAGCAAGGTCGTGGTGGGCGCCGACGGGCGGTTCTCCAAGGTGCGCCGGCTCGCCGGCATCGAGGCGGGCCGCAGCGAGGCCTTCGACCAGGACGTGCTCTGGTTCAAGCTGACCCAGCCCGACCCCCAGGCAAGCCATGACGTACGGGTGTTCAGGAGTGCGGGCACCAGCCCGGTGCTCGCCTACGGGTCCTGGCCCGACCGGATCCAGGTCGGCTGGACGCTGCCGCACGGCGGCTACAAGAACGTCGTCTCCGAGGGCCTCGGCCACGTCAAGGCACAGCTGTCGCAAGCGGTGCCGGCGTACGCGGACCTGATCGACGCGCAGATCACCTCGCTGCGCGACCTCAGCCTGCTCGACGTGTTCTCCGGGCGCGCCGAGCGCTGGGCCGCCGACGGCCTGGTCCTGATGGGAGACGCCGCGCACACGCACAGCCCGATCGGCGCGCAGGGCATCAACCTGTCGGTGCAGGACGCGGTCGTGCTGCACCCGCTGCTCGTCGAGTCGGTGGGCCGCGGGGACGCGAGCGCCGCGTTCCTGGGGCGCTTCGAGGAGCTCCGGGCGCCCGACATCGCCACGATGATGCGGCTCCAGGGCCTGCAGTCCAAGGCGATGCTGTCGACCGGCACGTTCGCGACGCGGGTGCGCCCCAAGCTGGCGGCCGTCGTCAAGCACACCCCGGTCTACCGCAAGGTGCTGCGCACCATCGCGTTCGGCAACCCGTCGATCGAGGTGGCCGAAGGGCTGTTCACCGCTCACTGACCGCGTGGCACACGAAAGGCGGGCCGGGTCTCGAAGACCCGGCCCGCCTTTCGTGTGCGCTGGTTCAGACGCTGGCGACCTCGGTGCGGGCCGAGTCGACGACCGCCTTGTACAGGCCGCCCTTGACCTCGGCGTGCACGGCCATGGTCTTGGCGTCGGCGGCCATCTCGGGGCTCTGCAGGACCGGCAGGTAGGCCTGGGGGCCGCTCCACCAGCCGATGTTGACGTAGGCACCGGTCTCCCGGTTGGAGTGCACCAGCTGGTGGCCGAGGAAGCCCTCGTGGCCCTTCACGAAGGAGAGGTGGCCGAGGAAGGAGCCCTCGAAGGCCTGCTGGTCGGCGCCCTCGCGCAGGGTGAACGTGGTGAGCGCGACCGCCGCGTCCTCGGACGGCACCGCGAGCTCGCCGAGCCCGTCGGCCGCGTTCTCGCCGGCCAGGACCGGGCCGTGCACGCTGGTGATGGCGGCGAGGTAGACGAAGCGGCTGCTCACCGCGGTGAAGAACTGCCAGTCGCCGACGACGGTGCGGTGCGCGTCGGCGTCCCGCCACCAGGTGAGGATGACGAAGTTGTCGGGCTCCTTGATGCCGCGCAGCAGCGCGGTGCGCAGCAGACCGTCCTTGGCGGCGACGGCCTCCTTGTACTTGAGGTAGGCCTTCTCGAACTCGGCGCCCTTCGCCTTGTGCTTCTCCTTGAGGACGAAGTGGGCGACCGCGACGACGGGGCTGTTCTCGCTCATGGGGTGGACCTTCCGATTCTTCGGGTGGATGGGTTACGCGGCGACCGGCTGGTGGTGCGCATAGGCGTGGACGTACTTGTCGAGGACCGCGCGGTAGTAGTCGGGTCCGAAGCCGAGCCCGTACACCGGCGGCACGAGACGGCAGAGCTTGTCGATGGACACGGGCTGGGCCCCGGACGCCTCGACGTAGGACTTCTCGGCGCGGGTGGCGAGCAGGTGCTCCATGTGCGTGACGATGTCCTCGATGCGCGGGGCGTGGCCCGAGGCGACGTTGACGACGTCACGGGTGCGGCCGTCGACGAGCAGCGTGTGCACGATCTTGATGACGTCCTCGACGTCGATCAGATCGCGCTGGGCGCCGCGGTAGACCTGGATCCGGCCGGCCGTCAACTGCCGTACGAGCGCGGGCAGTAGCTGGTGCGCGGGCTGGTTGAAGCCGACGACGTGCGACAGGCGCAGGATCAGGTACTCGACGTCCGAGGACTTGACGACCGCTTCGAGGGAGAGCTTGTGGCGGCCGTACGGGGTCGCCGGGTAGACGGGCCCGTCCTCGCGGCCGGGCGAGGCGTCGGGAACCGAGTACATTCCGGCGGACGCCGTGGAGAAGAACACCAGGCGCTTGCCGTTCTTCTCGCAGTACCGCAGCACCTCGTACAGGCGCTTGGACTCCCGGGTGTACTGCTCGGGCGGGATGTCACCGGCCGCCGAGACCCCGGCGGCCAGCGCCACCACGTCGGGGTGGTGTCCGGCGATGCCTGCCAGGTGTCCGGCCAGGAAGCCCCTGCCGACTATCTCCATGGGGTGTGCCAACTCCTTGTGGTGGACGGCTTGTTCAGGCCGCTGCGGATTCGGCCCAGGCGGGGATCTCCAGGATTTCCAGGACGGCGGTGGTGATGGTGTAGCCGGCTCCGCCGCCGTAGAGCATCACGTGGTCGCCGGGCTTCAACTGGCCGGTGAGCAGCAGGTTTTCCAGGCCCGCGGCCCAGTCTCCGGCGCCGATGTGACCGCTGCGACGGGCGAACTCCCAGGTGGTCTCGGACTCGTCCACGCCCAGCAGGTGGTGGATCTGGAAGGGGCCCTTGATGCGGCCGGTGGAGGGGATGATGACGAACGCGATGTCGTCGATCTCCAGGCCGGCGTCGTCCAGGACGGACTGCTTGGCCTCCTGCATCACCTTGCCGAAGCGGATGTTGGTCATCGTCTCGTCGCTCACGGCCTTGTGGGCGTCGCCGCGTGCGGTGAGGTCGATCTGCCGTTCGGCGGCGCGCGAGACGGGGCCGAACTCCTCGTCGCCGCGGGCCATCGGCTCCAGGGAGTTGTCGGCGACGGTGGCAGTGGCCACCAGCCGGGCGAAGCCTCCCGCGGTGGACAGGACGGTCGCGGTCGCGCCGTCGGCGTAGGCGTTGCCGTGCCGCAGCTGCCAGCGGTTGGCGCCGGGACCGCCGAAGCGGTCGGCGGTGGTGAGCATGACCGCGCTGCCCTTGCCGTAGCCGGCCGTCAAGTGGGCGGCGGCCAGGTCGAGTCCGCTGATGCCGATGTTGCAGCGCTGCTGCACATCGAGGCCCGGCACGGTGGCGCCGACGGTCCGCTTGGCGATGTAGGACGCGGCGGGCCAGATGTCGAGGCCCTGGAACCAGGTGCTGCCGTGCAGGAGCAGGGAGTACGCGGACTTGTTCAGGCCGGAGCGCTCGTGCGCGGTGCGGCCGGCGGCGACCGCCATGTCCGGCGGCGCGGTCCAGCCCTCCTGCTCGCTCTCCCGGGCGATCCGCACCGACTCGTACCCGAAGTCGTCGATCCACTCCTGGCCGCACTCCCCGGCCGCGACGGCCTCGGCCACCGGGACGGGCTCGGGCAGCCAGGTGCCGAGCGAGGCGACATAGATCTCGTTCCAACGCATCCAGCTACTCCCCTGTTCGGCGGTTCGGTCGAATCCTTCGGGCATACGGCATGCGCCCAAGGTCGCCACCACCTCTCGAATCGGACTTGAGTGCGGCCGGGGAAAGTCCGGCCCAGGACGGCTCAAGTGCCTCTCGAGTGGGGCAGGTCACGCTCTTGGGCATGACCGACGGTCGGCCCAGGCGGGCCGGCCCCACCCCCCAATCGGAGACCCGCCGTGCGCATCCTGTTCACCGCCCATGCGGGCAAGTCGCATCTGCGCCTGCTGATCCCCCTGGCCCAGGCCGCCGTCCGGGCCGGGCACACCGTTGCCGTGGCCGACGACGAGTCCATGCGCGAGGAGAGCGTGAGCTACGGCCTGGAGTTCTTCCCGGCCGGGTTCGACTGGGCCAAGGACCCCTTCTGCGTCGAGGCGATCGCGCTTCCGCTGTTCCGCGGCGACCAGGAAGCGTACGAGGACGGGCTCGTGGAGTGCGTGCTCGGCCCGCCCGCCCTGGCCGCGGCCCGCGACATCCTCGCCGTCGCCGCCGACTGGAAGCCCGATCTGATCGTCCGCGAGGGCGAGGAGCTGGGCGGCCTGCTCGCCGCCGAGACGCTCGGCATCCCGCACATCGCGGTGGCAGGCGGCTCGACGCATCTGCTGCCCCCCGCCGTCACCAACGGACCGCTCAACGAACTGCGGGCCGAACTCGGCCTGCCCGCCGACCCCGACGACAACTCCGCCTACCGGCACGGGCTCATCAGCTGGCTCCCGGCCGAGTGCACCGGCGACGACCTGGACCCGCGCACCCTGCGCCACTACCGCCAGACCGCCCCCTACCGCAGCGACGACAAGGCCCTGCCCTGGCTCGCCGGGCTGCCCGACGACAAGCCGGTGGTGTACGCCTCGATCGGCACCATGGCGCCGTCCATGCCGTGGAAGTCCGACGAGGTGCTGCACGCCGTGATCGAGGCGGTCTCCGGCCTGGAGTGCACCGCGCTGGTCTCGATCGGCGTGGGCCGCGACCCCGAGGAGTTCGGCGAGGTGCCGCGGCATGTGCGGCTGCTCACCGAGTGGGTGCCGCAGGACGTGCTCCTTGAGGCGGCCGACGTGTTCGTCACGCACGGCGGCCACAGCAGCATCCGCGAGGGCCTGCGCAGCGGGACGCCGATGCTCGTCACGCCCATGTACGACGACCAGCCCAACTCCGCCGAGCACGTCGCCGACGTGGGCAGCGGCATCAACCTGCCCGCCTACTGGGTCACGGGCGAGACCGTCACCGAGGCGCTGGGGCGGCTGCTCACGGAGCCCGCCTTCCGGCTGCGCGCGGCGGCCGTGCGGCGCTCGGTGCTCGCCTGCCCGCCGGTGGAGCAGTTGGTCACCGACCTCGAAGAACTCGTCGCCGTACACGCGGCACAGGAGGAGACATGCGTGTCCTAGTGACCGCTCTGGTCCCCAGCCACATCGTGCCGATGGTGCCGCTGACCTGGGCGCTGCGCGCGGCCGGGCACCAGGTGATCGTGGCCGGCGACGCCGAGCTGGTGAAGTTCGCCGCCGCGGCCGGTCTCGACACCCGTCCGGTCGGCGGCGGGGAGACCCGCCAGCGTCTGACCCGGCCCGGCGCCGTGGCGATGCCCGACCGGGCCGGCATGGACCGCCGCGCGGACTCCGAGTGGGACGCGGTCGGCGAGCGCTGGCGCACCCGGCTCGGCGGTTACATCGACGACCTGGTGGCGCTCGGCCGCGCCTGGGAGCCGGACCTGGTGATGACCGACCCGGTGGAGTTCGGCGGGCTCGTGGTCGCCGCCGCGCTCGGTGTGCCCGGTGTCGTCCACCGCTGGGGCCCGGACGACTTCACCAGCCCGCTGCTTCGCCAGGCCAAGGTCCAACTCCACGACCTGTGCGTCGAGTTCGGCGCGCCCGGCTTCCCCGACCCGGCCCTCCTCATCGACCCGAGCCCGGCCTCGCTGCTGCCCGAGGGCGACAACACCCCGGGCCTGCTCTCGCGTTACGTGCCTTACTGCGGCACCGCCGAGCTGCCCGACTGGGCGGTCCGCACGCCCGAGCGGCCCAGGGCCCTGCTGTGCCTGGGCATGTGGCACGGCCGGGTGCTCGCCGAGACGGGCGAGCTGCCGCTGGGCTTCCGCCACGTCCTGGACGCCTGTGTCGAGCAGGGCCTGGACGTGCTGTTCCCGATCGACGCCCAGTACCACTCGGCGCTCGCGGGCATCCCGTCCTCCGTCAAGGTCGTCGACCGCTTCCCGATCGGTCCGGTGATGCGCCACACCGCGCTCGCCGTCCACCACGGCGGCAGCGGCACGAGCATGACGTCGTTCGCCTCGGCGGTCCCGCAGCTGGTGCTGCCCGGTGACAAGCCGTTCCTCCAGACCACCGGCCGGCTCGTCCAGGAGTCCGGATCCGGGATCAGCCTCGCCACCGAGGCCGAGCAGCACGACCCCGCGCTCGTCCGGGAGGCCCTCGCGGACCTCCTGGAGAACGAGCGGCACCGCAAGGCCGCGCGGGACGTACGCGCGGAGATCGAATGCCTGCCAGGCCCCACGGAACTGGTCCACACCTTGGAAGGGCTGATCTGACATGCGTCCACTCACACAGGAAAGGGAACAGGTGCCACCCCCCATGGCAGAACAGCACGGCCCGCCCGCGGTCGTCTTCAAGGGTGTCGTCAAGGAGTACGGCAACGTCCGTGCCGTCGACGGAATCGATCTGACGATCCACCGAGGTGAGACGGTCGCCCTGCTCGGCCCCAACGGTGCCGGCAAGTCCACCACCATCAACATGCTCCTCGGGCTCTTCCCGCCGGACCAGGGCCAGATCGAGGTCTTCGGCAAGAAGCCCGAACTCGCCATGCGGGCAGGGCACTTGGGGGCCATGCTCCAGGAGGGGAAGATGATTCCCCGGGTGTCGGTGCGCGAGCTGGTGGACTTCGTCCGCCAGACCTACCGCAAGCCGCTGCCGCTCCAGGAGATCCTGGACCTCGCCGAGCTCTCCAAGATCGCCAACCGCAACGTGGACCGGCTCTCCGGCGGTCAGGCCCAGCGGGTGCGCTTCGCCCTCGCGCTGGCCGGCGACCCGGACCTGGTGGTCCTCGACGAGCCGACCGCCGCACTCGACGTGGAGTCGCGGCGTGAGCTGTGGGCCGCGATGCAGCGGTACGCGGAGCGCGGCAACACCGTGCTGTTCTCGACGCACTACCTCGAAGAGGCCGACGACAGCGCCGACCGCGTCGTCGTCATCGCCTCGGGCCGGGTGGTCGCCGACGGCACCACCTCGCAGATCAAGTCCATGATCGAGGGGCGTACGGTCAGCTTCGTGCCGCGCGGCCGCCAGGAGGGCTTCGACCTGCTGCCGGGCGTCAGCTCCGTGGAGCACCGCGGCGGGCGCGTCCACCTGCGCACCAGCGACTCCGACTCCACGGTGCACGCGCTCTCGCGCGCCGACGCCTTCACCGATCTGGAGGTGTCGGGCGTGGGCCTGGAAGAGGCCTTCATCGCGCTCACCCACCAGTCCCGCCACGCGGCCGCCGCTCCGGAAGGACGGACCACCTGATGCTCGGTTACATCCGCCTCGAAATCCTGCGGCTGGTCCGCAACGGCGGCTACCTCATGATGAGCCTCATCATGCCGGTCGGCCTCTACGTCACCCTCGCGGGCGGCGGCCCCGACCAGGAGTCCCTGGTGCGGGCCATGGTCGGCGCGGCCGCGTTCGGCGCGCTCGGCGTGGTCATCACCAACGGCACCGGCATCGCCGAGGACCGGGCGCTCGGCTGGCTGCGCCAGCTGCGGCTCACCCCGCTCTCGCCGGTGCAGGTCGTCATCGCCCGCGGCGCCGTCGCCACCTGCCTCGGCATCCTGCCCATCGTGGTCATCGGCCTGATCGGCAAGTTCTACCGGGGCGTCGACCTGTCGCCCGGCACCTGGCTGGAGATCTTCCTGCTGCTCTGGGTCGGCATCGCCCCGCTCGCGATGCTCGGCATCGGCATCGGCTACCTCTTCAAGGCACAGCTCGCCCAGATCGCCGGCACCGTCTCCTACCTGACGCTGACGCTGCTCGGCGGCCTGATGATGCCGACCGACACGCTGCCCAGCTGGCTCCAGCCGCTGTCGAAGGAGACCCCGGTCTACCGCTACGCCCAGCTCTCGTGGGACGCGGCCGCCAACTCGGCGCCCAGCGGCACCGGCCTCGGCGTCCTCGCCCTGTGGACGGCGCTGCTCGCGGCCTTCGCCGCCTTCGCCTACCGCAGGGGCGGCCGCCGCGCCTGATCCGTACCGCCCGTGAAGTGCCCGCAGGGACTCCCCTGCGGGCACTTTCGTGTTCGTACCGGACGCGAGTCGCATTCGAGCGGGTGCCCCCACCCTTGCCCTGCCACTGACCGTACGCGATGGAGTGAGGCAACTGAATGCGCGTGTTGTTCGTGGGGCACGGCCCGGCCCATGTCCCCTGGATCATCCCGCTCGCCTGGGCCTGCCGCCTTGCGGGCCACGAGGTACGGGTGGCGGTGCGGCCCCAGTGCGTGGCCCCCGTGACCCGGGCCGGTCTGGTGGCCGTGCCCGTCGGTGACGAAGCGGCGGCGGGAGCCGTCGCGGCCCGCCAACTCGGCCTGGGACCCGGCAGGTTGAAGGCCGGCTCGGAGTCCGCGGCGGTGCTCGACGCCGATCTCAGCGAGGCCCTCATCGAGAAGATGATCGCCGTCGCCGACACCCTCACCGACGACCTCGTCGACTTCGCCCGCTTCTGGCGCCCGGACATCGTGGTGCACGACACCGCGGCCGCCGCGGGCCTGGTGGCCGCCGCCGCGGTCAAGGTGCCGGCCGTCGGGCACACCTGGGGCGTCTCGCTCGGCGTGCACTGCGAGAGCGAGGCGGACCTCCGCCCCTCCTACGCCAAGCTCTTCGAACGCTTCGGCGCCGACCCGGTGGTGGGCCCCTCGGTGTGGATCGACCCGTGCCCGCCGGGCCTGCGCCCGCCGCACGGGGTGCGCCGCGCCAACATGCGCTACGTCCCGTTCGCCGGGCCCGCGGCGCTGCCCGACTGGCTGCGCTCGGAGCGCCCCTCGGGCCGCCCGCTGGTGTGCGTCACCGGCGGGGTGACCACCAGCGCCCTGGACGAGGTGCGCGACCACGTGGTCCGCTCGCTGCTCGCCCTGGACACCGACGTGGTCCTCGCGGTCACGCCCGAGCAGGCGGCGAACACCGGCCGGCTCCCCGACGGCGTACGGATGGTGGAGTCCTTCCCGCTGGACGTGCTGCTCGCGCACTGCGACGCGCTCGTCCACCACGGCGGCGTCGGCAGCGGGTTGATCGCGGTCACCCACGGACTTCCCCAGCTGCTCCTTCCGCGCAACGCCTTCCAGGAGCACTGGTCCGATCTGGTGCGCGCGTCCGGCGCGGGCACCGCACTGCCCGCCGACGCCGAGGAGGGCGCGGTGGGAGCCGCCGTCCAGGACCTCCTGACGCGGCCCTCGTACCGGGAGCGGTCCGAGGCGCTGCGGGCCGAGACCGACCGGATGCCCACCCCCAACCAGCTCGTGGGCTTCCTGGAGGAGTGCGTGAGAGCCGGTCGCACGGACGTACCCACACCTGAGGAGACAGGAAGACGATGACCGTACTCCTTGAGCCCACGACGGGCACGAACCGCTTCGTGCGGGGCGAGACGATGCACGGCCTGTTCCAGGACGCGGCCCGCCGCTTCCCGGAGGCAACGGCCCTGTCCCATCGGGGAGTCGCGGTCACCTACCGCGAACTCGACGCCGCGTCCGACGGCTACGCGGCGCTGCTCCAGGCCCACGGGGTGCGCCGGGGTCATCTCGTGCCGGTGCTCATGGAGCGCGGCACCCCGCTGATCGCGGTCCTGCTCGCGCTGTTCAAGTGCGGGGCCGCCTATTCGTTCCTGGACGCCCGCTGGCCCGTCGACCGGATCGAGGGAGTGATCGGCCAGCTGGAGGCACCCCTCCTGGTGACCACCACGGCCGGCGACTGGTCCGTGCCGGTGTGGGCACCGCCCGCCGAGGACCTCCGCCTCACCGCGGCGCGCGGCCTGCGGCCCGCCCCGGTCGCGGTGACCGGCACGGACGCCTGCTCGGTGTTCTTCACCTCCGGCTCCACCGGTACGCCCAAGGGCGTGGTGTCCAGCCACGAGAACGCGGTGCGCCTGTTCGACGGCGCCTTCTACGCCGAGCTCGGCCCCGGCACCGTGATGCCCCAGACCGCTCCCCCGACCTGGGACGGCTTCACCCTGGACTGCTGGAGCATGCTCCTGACCGGCGGCACGACCGTGCTGCTCGACGAGACGGTCCTGGTGCCGCGCACCCTGCGCGCGCTGATCGCCGAGGAGGGCGTGAACGGCGCGTTCATGACGACGCAGCTGTTCAACATGCTGGTCACCACCGATGTGGGCGCCTTCGCCGGGATGAAGTGGCTGTCCATCGGCGGCGAGCGGGCCGCCCCGACCCGGGTCCGCGCCTTCCTGGCCGAGCACCCCGGCATCCGCCTGGTGAACGTGTACGGGCCCGTCGAGTGCGGCGCGGTCGTCACCGCGCACGCGATACGCCCCGAGGACTGCGACGACCCGGCCGGCATCCCGCTGGGCCGGGTGCTCGCGCACACCGATGTGTACGTCCTCGACGGCACCCGGGTGTGCGCCCCCGGCGAGACCGGCGAGCTGTGCCTGGCAGGCCCCGGCCTGGCCCGCGGCTACCTCGGCGACCCCGAGCTGACCGAGGCCGTCTTCGTCGAGGCCGAGATCGAGGGCCGCACCCAACGCCTCTACCGGACGGGCGACTTGGGCAACCGGTCGGCCGAGGGAGTCTTCCACTACACCGGCCGCGGCGACCGCCAGATCAAGATCCGGGGGCACCGGATCGAGCCCGCGGAGGTGGAGCGCACCGTGGAGCGGGTGGCCACGGTGACCGGCGCCGCGGTGGTGCCGATGCCCAAGCCCGACGGTTCGTACCACGGGCTCGCCCTGTTCTACACGCACGGCGGGCACGGCACGGGGCCGGAGGAACTGCGCGAGCGGCTCACCGAGCTCCTGCCGGAATATCTGGTGCCGCGCCGGGTCCATCTCCTGGACGTGTTCCCCCAGTTGGCGAACGGCAAGATCGACCGGCGTGAGCTGGCCGCCCGGGTCCGCCCGGAGCAGGAGCGCACCGAGGTGCCGGCCGAGTCGTTCGAGGGCACGTCGGCGCTGGTCGCCGACGGGTTCCGCGCGGTGCTCGACCTCGGCCGGGTGCCGGGTGACACCTCGTTCTTCGAGCTCGGCGGCAGCTCCCTGGAGGCGGCCCGGCTCTGCCAGCACCTGGACGCGACGCTCGGCGCGGCCGTCCAGCCCTCGCAGATCTTCCGCACCCCGACCGTGCGCGGGCTCGCCGCCTGGCTGGACGCCACCGCGCGCTCCGCCGAGGCGGCCGACGCCCCGGTGCCGGGTCTCGAGCCCGGCGAGATCCTGCTGCCGCCCGAGCAGTCCGGCTTCCTGTTCGCCGCCGCCCACGACAAGGACGGGCTCGGCGGTCTGTGCCGGATCACCTGGTGGATCGAGGGGCCGGTCGACCTGGACGCACTGCGCCTCGCGGCCGGCGACGTCCATCTGCGCCACCAGGCCCTGCACGCGCGGTACTTGATCCGCGACAACGAGATCGGGTACGCGGTGGTGCCGCAGGTCCCAACCGATGCCGAGGTGCTGCTGCTCCCCGACGCGGCCGACGAGCAGCGGGCGGCCCAGGACTGGCTGGCGGCGGCGCTCACTCCGCTCGCCGTGCGCGACGCCCGGGTGTGGCGGTCCGCCGCCGTGCGCGCGCAGGACACCGGACGCACCCTGTTCGGCCTGGTCGCCCACCACGTGGCGTTCGACGGCGCCTCCGAGACGGTGCTCGCGCGGGACCTCTCCCTCGCCTACGCGGCCCGCAGCGCGGGCCGTGCCCCCGAGTACCCGGCCCCCGCCGCGACGCTCGCCGAGGTGTCCGCCGACCACCGCAGGGTGACCGCCCGGGTGGACCTGGCGGCGCAGGCCGAGTACTGGGAGGACCATCTGGAGCTCCAGGAGCCCCTGGAACTGCCGGGCCGCGTCGACAACGACCTCAACGCCGGGCCCGGCCACTCCCCCGCGCTGACCGTGACCAGCGCCGAACTCGCCCGCTGGGACGAGCGGGCCCGGACCCTCGGCACCACCCGCTTCGCGCTGCTCGCCGCCCAATTCGGGCTCGTTCTGCGGGACTTGACCGGCCAGGAGGACATCGCGGTCAAGGTCCCGGTGGCCCGGCGCGGCAGCGAGGTGCTCGCCTCCGCCGTCAGCTGCCGGGTCGATCTGCTCTTCCTGCGCTTCTGGCCGCCGCACAAGGACGACGGCTCCGGTCTCCTGGAGCGCGCCGTCACCCATGTCGACGAGGCGCTCGCCGCCCAGGAGACCGGCGGCGCCCAACTGGCCAGGACCGTGGTGCTCACCGGCGGCGGCGAGTCGCTGCGCCCGATGCCCAGCTTCCTGATGCAGGACGACCCGGACCCCCGCCTCGAACTCGCCGACTGCACCACCCAGTTGTCGCGCATCGGCGCGCCCACCATGTTCACCGAGCTGGAGCTGGACGTCCGCACCACCGCGGACGGCGCCCTGATCACCGCCTCGGTACGCACCGACCGCATCCCGGCCGAGATCGCCGACCGGGTGGTGACCGCGTACACCGAGCGTCTGCGCCGCGGTCCCGCCGAACCGGCCGCGCCCCTCGCCGCTCCCCTCACCTCCAAGGACACCTCATGCGTGTACTGATCCTGAGCAGCCCCGAGTCCACCCACTTCACCTGCATGGTGCCGCTGGCCTGGGCGCTGCGCGGCGCCGGGCACGAGGTCCTGGTCGCGGGCCAGCCCGACATCATCCCGATGGCCCGTTCGGCGGGTCTCAACACGGTCTCGGTGGGACGGCAGTTCTTCGGCAGGGACCTGCTCAGCCCGCCGCTGCCGCCGGACAAGCGGCCCATCGAGATCGTCGGGCCGCTCACCCCGAAGATGACCATGATCGGCTCCCGGGTGTGGGTCCTGCACACCCGCTACATGGCGCCCAAGTACCTCGAAGTCGCCGAGGCGTTCAAGCCGGACCTGGTGATCTCGGAGATATTCGACTGGGTCGCCTGCCTCATCGGCGGCGTCCACAAGATCCCGGTGGTCTCGCACCGCTGGGGCGTCGACCCGATGAGCCACCTGATGCGGGCCACCGCCGAGGACCTGTTGCAGGGCACCTGTGAGCGGCTCGGCATCGAGGGCGGCCTGCCCAAGCCCGATCTGCTGCTCGACCCGGCGCCGCCGCAGCTCCTGGTGGCGGGCGCGCCCGCCGGGGCGCCGATCCGGCACATCCCCTTCAACGGCACCGGCTCCGTGCCCGGTTGGCTGCGCCATCGCGGCGACAAGCCCCGGGTCTGCGTGACCATGGGCCGCCAGACCATCTCGCTCGGCGGGCTCCCGATGTTCCGGGGCATCGTCCAGGCCTTCGGCGACCTGCCGGAGACCGACGCGGTGATGACGGTGCAGGAGGAGTTCGTCGACGAGCTCGGCACCATCCCGTCCAACGTGACCATCATCCCGCCGACCCCGCTCAACGGCTTCCTCGACAAGACGGACGCGGTGGTCACCCACGGCGGCGCCAACACCCTGCTCGCCGTGGCCAGTTTCGGCGTACCGCAGCTGATCATGCCGCAGCTGGTCGACCAGTTCGAGGGCGGCGACCTGCTGGCCGCCGCCGACGCCGGTCTGACCCTGCGCACGGCCGAGGCGCAGAACGACCCGGCCCAGGTGGCCGAGGCCGTGCGCACCCTGCTCGCCGAGGAGCGGATCGCCAAGGGCGCCACCGTCCTCGCCGAGACCATGGCCGCCATGCCGAGCCCCGCCGCCGTCGTCCGTGACCTGGAGAACCTCCGATGCGCGCACTGATCATCGCCACCCCCGTCGACACGCACTTCCTGCCCCTGCTGCCGCTGGTCCGCGCGCTCACCGGCGCGGGACACGAGGTGCTCGTCGCCGGGCAGCCCGACGTGACCGGACCCGCCGCGGCCGCGGGACTCGCGACCGCGACGTTCGGCGAGGCCTTCCACTACAGCGAACTGCGCCGGGGCCGGCGCCCCGAGGGCCTGCGCCCCATCGAGGTGGTGGGCCGCCCGCCGGCCCAGCAGATCGACGGTGCCGCCCAGATGTGGCGCAACCACGCCCCCTACTTCCTGTACGACTACCTGGAACTCGCCCGCGAGTGGCGGGCCGACCTGGTGATCGGCGACCACATGGAGTTCGCCGGTCCCGTCGTCGCGAAGGTGCTCGGCGTCCCGAGCGTCTGGCACCGCTGGGGCGTGGCCCCCACCAGCGAGTTCATGCTCGGCCAGACCCGGATGTGGCTGGGCCCGCTGTGCGAGCGGCTCGGCCTGGACTCCGTGCCGGAGCCGGACCTGGTCCTCGACCCGGCGCCGCCCTCGCTCGCCGCCACCGACGCACCCCCCGCCCGGCCGATCCGCCCCGAGCCGCACACCGGCGACGGCACGCCCTGGACGTACACGGCCGCGCCCGGACGCCGGGTCGCGGTGGCGCTCGGCGGCTACACCCTGGACCTGGACGGCGCCCCGCTGCTGCGCCGGGTCCTGGACGCGCTGGCCGCCGCCGAGGGCGTGGAGGCGGTCGTCTCGGCGGCCCCCGAGCACCGCGCCACGATCGGGGCACTGCCCGAGGGCATGACGTACACCGCGGAGACCGCGCCCGGGCTGCTGTTCCCCGGCGCCGACCTCGTGGTCCACCACGGCGGACCCGGCTCCACGCTCGCCGCCGCCGCGCTCGGCATCCCGCAGCTGGTCCTTCCGCAGCTGGACGAGACGTTCGTCGCGGGCGACCGGGTCGCGGCGGCGGACGCGGGGATCAGCCTGGACAGCGCCGGTTCGCAGAACAGCGACGCCGAACTCGCCTCCGCAGTGCACCAGTTGCTCACCGACCCGGCTTACCGCGCCGGCGCCCAGCGCCTGCGCTCCGAGACCCAGAACATGCCGACCGCGGCCGAAGCGGTCACCCTGCTCAATGAATTGACGACACGTCAGGAGGTCCTCGCGTGAGCACCGACGTGAGCGCCGAAGTCACCGGAAGCGACGCGGCGCCCCAGGAGGGCGCCAAGGAGAAGAAGCCCAACCCGAACGGCATGAGCGACATCCAGGTCCTGGTGTTCATCGTCTGCGCGATGGCCACCATGACCCTGGCCCTGCTCGACGGCTCGATCATCTCCTCGGCCGTCCTGCCGATCGTGCGCGACCTCGACCCGGCACACGGCATCGACCGCTTCCCCTGGCTGATCACCGCCTACCTGCTGGCCGCGACGGCCGCGCAGCCGCTGTACGGCAGGCTCAGCGACAGCTACGGGCCGCGCCGCATCTATCTGGCCGCGCTCGGCACCTTCCTCGCGGGCTCCGCGCTGTGCGCGACCGCGCACTCGCTCACCCAGCTGATCGTCTTCCGCGCGGTACAGGGGCTCGGCGGCGGCGGCCTGATGAGCATGACGCTGATCGTGATCGCCACCCTGTACCCGCCCAAGTCCCGGGCCGGACGTTCCAACGCGGGCGGCGCGCTCATCGCGGCCGGCATCATCGCCGGGCCCATGATCGGCGGACCGCTCAGCGAGAACCTGTCCTGGCGCTGGATCTTCCTGCTCAACGTGCCGCTCGCGGGCCTCGCCCTGGCCGGCGTCGCCTGGGCGCTGCGCCTCCCGGTGAAGGGCACCCGGCAGAAGGTCGACATCCTCGGCTCGGTCCTCATCGCGGCAGCCACCTGCGCGCTGCTGCTCGGCGTGAAGGCGTACGGGGAGCACAACTCGTTCTCCGGGCCGGTGCTGCCCTACTTCTACGGCGGCCTCCTGATGGCCGGGGCGTTCGTCGCCCGGCAGCTCAAGGCATCCGATCCCCTGATGCCGCTCACCCTGTTCACCGACAAGGTGTTCCGGCCCGCGGCCATCCTCCAGTTCGTGGGCGGCTTCGCGCTGCTCTCACTGCCGGTGTTCCTCATCAACTACCTGAACATCGTGCGGGGCGTCTCGCTCGACGCGGTCGGCCTGCATCTGATCCCGCTCGCCGTCGGCGTGGTCCTGGTCTTCCTCGGCTGGGGCAGGATCATCACCCGTACCGGCAAGTGCAAGGCGGTCCTGGTGACCACCACGGCCACGGCGGCGGCCGCCGTCGCCGGGCTCGGCCTGACCGTCGCCGACGCTCCCGTCTGGGAGTTCGACCTGCTGCTCCTGCTGCTCGGCGTGGGCCTGGGCGGCGTGACCCAGATCGCCCTGTTCATGACCCAGTCGGCCGCTTCCGCGGACCAGTTGGGCGTGGTCACCACGACCTCGCGGTTCGCGACCATGCTGGGCACCACCATCGGTGGCACCGTGCTGGGCGCGGTGCTCAGCGCCCGCTTCGCCTCGGCCGCCGGAGCCGCCGGCGTCAAGGACCCGGACGCCGCCGCGGCGCAGCTCGCCGGGCTCGACGCGGTCCGCCGCCACCTGGTGACGGACGCCTTCGCCCACGCCACGTCCACGCTGCTCCTGACCGCCGCCGGGCTGCTGCTCCTCGCCCTCGTCACGGCGCTGCTCATGAAGGACGTCGACGTCAACACCGCGGCGCTGTCCGGCGACGGCTCCGCCGAAAGTCCTGCCGAAGCCTCCGCCGCAGAGGCCACCGAAGAGGCCGTCCCGGCCGCCCCCACGTCCGAGGAGGACGAAGTCGATGCGCGTACTGATGCTGAGCACCCCCTTCCCCACCCACTTCACCCCGATGGTGCCGCTGGCCTGGGCGCTGATGGGAGCGGGTCACGAGGTGATGGTCGCCGCGCAGCCTGACGTCACGGACGCGGCCCGCGCCGCCGGGATCTCGGCCGTCGACATCGGCGACCGCTTCCACGGCCTTGACGTCCTGCAACGCCATCTCCCGGACGGCGTACGCCCGTTGGAGCTGATGGGTCCGACCCCGCCGGAGAAGATGGCGGGCACGACCAAGCTGTGGGAGACCCACGCCCGCTATCTGGTGAGCTCCTACCTGGAGTTCGCCCGCGAGTGGGGGCCCGATCTGATCGTTTCGGAACAGATGGAGCTGGCGGGCCAGCTCGTCGCGGGCGCGCTCGGCATTCCGTCGGTGCAGCACCGCTGGGGCGTCGACCCGCTGAGCGGCCCCTCGCGCACCTCGGCGCGCAACTTCCTGTACGGCACCGCCGAGCGGCTCGGCCTCGACGGCCTGCCCGACCCGACCCTGCTGCTCGACCCCTGCCCGCCCGCGCTGCACCACCCGAGCGCGGCGCCGGGCGCGCCGATCGGCTACGTCCCGTTCAACGGCACCGGCACCGTGCCCGACTGGCTGCACCGGCCGGCCGCCGACGGGGTGCGCCGGGTCGTGGTCTGCCTCGGCCGCCAGACCCTGGTGCTCAACGGCACCGGCCTGTACCGCTCGATCATCGCGGCCTTCGAGGGCCTGGAGGACGTCGAGGCCGTGGTGACGGCGGACGGCGCCTTCCACGAGGGCTTCGGTCAAGTCCCGTCCAATGTACGGGTGGTGGAGCCGGTCCCGTTGAACCTGTTCCTGCGCGACTGCGACGCCGTCATCCACCACGGCGGCGCGAACACGACGCTCACCTCGTGCGCGTTCGGGCTCCCCCAGGTGGTGCTGCCGCAGATCGTCGACCAGTTCGCCTCGGCCGAGCTGCTCGCGGCGGCCGGCGCCGCCCGGGTCCTCGGCGAGGCGGCCCCGCAGAACGACCCCGGCCAGGTGCGCGAGGCGATCCGGGACGTTCTGGAGGACCCGCGCTACCTCAAGTGTGCGCGGGAGTTGCGGGCCGACATGGCGGAGATGCCGAGTCCGGCGCGGGTGGTGGGGGATCTGGAGCGACTGGCTGCCGCCTGATCCGCCCCGCGGCCCTTTGGGCCCCTGCCACACCGGCAGGGGCCCTTACCCATGCGCCCCGGGGCCGCTCGCGAGGTTCCCCGCGCCCCTGACCCCGTTTTCGTCCTCGGACCGTGCGTGGCTGGTCGCGCAGTTCCCCGCGCCCCCAACCCCGTTTCCGTCCGCGGACCGTGCGTGGTTGCTCGCGCAGTTCCCCGCGCCCCCTGGCAGTACTGGTGCTGGCCAGTGCAGGCATACCTAGCCCGTCCGGCGATTGAGGACGAGCGCCGTTCAGGCGCGAACGGGGGTGCAGGGGGCGGAGCCCCCGCCCGGGGTCTGGGGCGGAACCCCGGGGCTCCGCCGGTGCAACCCGCCGCACGCGGAAGGGGCCCGCCGACCGGCATGGTCGACGGGCCCCTCCGGGGCCGGCATCCGTACGGACTAGCCGCGGCGCTTCTTGAGCGCGTCCCCGCCGAACTTGACGACGAGGCAGACGACGACGGTGACGGCGAGACCGATGATGAGGTGGCTCATGGTGTCCTCCAAAGGACGTGTATGGGTGGGGGGTTGGATGGTTCGGCGGAAACTCGTGCGGCGGGTCAGGCGTGCGCGGCGGTGCGCTGCGCGGCGAGGACCGCCCACAGCGCACCCGGGGTCGCGAAGGTCGCGGCCGTGAGCTTGTCCTCGGGGATCTCCACGTCGTACTGGTCCTCCAGGCGGACCAGGAGCTCGATGGTGGCCATCGAGTCGAGGCCGACGGCCTTGAGGTCGAGCGCGGGGTCCAGCGGAGCGGTGACCCGTGGCAGGACCGAGGTCAGCAGCTGTGCGAAGCCGGCGTCCCACGAGACGTCAGTGGTGGTCATGGCTGAATCTCCTTACAGGATTGCGGAGTTGATGGCTCGGGGAGCCGGTCATTTCTGATCGCGGCGCAGGCGCTGCTTGTCGGTCTTGCCGTTCGGGGTGAGGGGAAGCGCGTCGAGCAGGTGACAGGCGGCGGGGACCTTGGCGGCCTCCAGGCGTTCCGTCAGCTGCGCGAGCACCTCGTCGGCCGTCAGGTCGGTGACGGCGTACAGCGTGAGGTCGTGGCCCTCGGCCGGGGCCAGGGCGGCGGCGGCCGTGACGCCCTCGATGTCCAGGGCGGCCGTCTCGATCTCCAGGGTGCCCATGCGGACGCCCTTGCGCTTGAACAGGTCGTCGCGGCGGCCCTCGAAGTAGAGGTGCCCGTCGGCGTCGAGGTGTCCGTAGTCGCCGGTGTGCAGGGTGACCTCGCCGGTGACGGGGTCGGGGCGGAACCGCAGCGCGGTCTGCTCGGGGGACTGCCAGTAGCCGGTCATGATGTGCGGTCCGCGCACACAGATCTCGCCGACGGTGCCGGCCGGCAGGAGCCGTCCGTCGTCGTCCAGGATCAGCACCTCGGTGCCGTCGAGGGCGCGGCCGACCGAGCCGGGGCGCGCGATGTCGCCGTCCGGTTCGAGCACGGTGATGCGCTTGCACTCGGTGGTGCCGAACATCGGGGAGACCTGGGCGTGCGGGAAGGCGTCCCGCAGCTGGGCGATGACGGGGCCGGTCAGGGCAGCGCCGGTGTTGGTGAAGAGCCGTACCGGGGGCGCCTCGCGGCGGTCCCGCCGGGCCAGCGTGAGCAGCATCTCGCCGAGCGAGGGCACCAGCGGAACGACGGTGACCCGGTGCTCGTGCAGGGTGCCGAGCAGCCGTACGTGGCGGTCCGGCGAGGTGAGCAGGACCTGGGCGCCCGCGATGACGGACAGCAGGATCTGGTAGAGCCCGTAGTCGAAGGAGACCGGCACCGCCACCAGGACGACGTCGTCCTCGCGGTAGTTCAGCCGGGCCTGGATGGCGCGGGCCGCGAAGACGATCGGGGCGTGGGTGCTCACCACGGCCTTGGGCGCCGAGGTGGAGCCCGAGGTGTAGATGAGCAGGCCCAGGTCGTCCGGGCCGGCGCCCGGCTCGTCGGCGGCGGGCGCGGTGGCGTCGAACAGCTCCTGCGCCCCGCGGCGCACCTCGTCGAGCTCGAAGACCGGCCGGTCCGTCAGCTCCCGCAGGATCGCGGTGTCTTCGGCGCCCTGTCCGATCACGAGGACGGGGTCGCAGTCCGGCACCACGGTGTTCAGGTGGAACCGCTTCATGGCCGGATTGACCGGCACGAAGGCGATGCCACGGCGGAGCGCGCCGAACATCAGGGCGGTGAATTCGCGGGTGTTGCCGACGCGGACCAGTATCCGGTCCGCGTGTCCCACACCCTGGGCGGTGAGCCAGTCGGCGTACGCCCGTGACCAGGCGTCCAGTTCCGCGTAGGTCCACACGCCCGAGGCGTCGCGCACGGCGGGGGCGTCGGGCCGGGCGGCCACGGCCGCCGCGAGCAGTCCGTGGACGGTGTCGGTGCCGGTGTCCGCGGCAACCAGCGTCTGAGTCGTCATCCAGCAACCTCGTGGTCATCGGAACGGATGGTGGTCACCCGAGCGTGAGGGGGTGGCCTCGACCTCGGATCGAGCGTCGGTGGAAGCCGGCCCTGCGGGCCGGGGACCCAGCACCCTGCGGGTTGTGCGGTGTTCGGCTGCGGACCGTCCGTGGCCGGGCGCGCAGTTCGTCGCGCTCCTGGGGCGCCGCTGTGCGGCTCCCTCGGATTTCGCTGGATACATCACAACGCCCGCTCCTTGTGCGGAACTTGAGCCGCGCTGGAGCGGTCGGCCTGCCCGGGACTCAAGTCCGGTGCGAGGAGGCCGTCCCATGGTGTCGCCGGGCAGCAAGCCCCCATGGTGACGACCCCGCCGCGACGACGTCCGACGGGGAAGGAGGCAGCGCTAAATGAACGCGGATTCCCGGCAGACCGGCAGCCAGGGTGCGGACGGCTCGGCAGGTGAGCGGCCGCTGGACTTCGGTGTCTTCTTCTTCGCCGCCGTCGGCGACCAGGCACAGGAGACCTACCGCCTGATGCTCGACGCGGCCCGCCGCGCCGACGAGCTGGGCTTCGGTTTCGTATCGACGCCCGAGCGGCACTTCCACCGCTTCGGCGGCGCCTTCCCCAACCCGGCGGTGACTTCGGCCGCGATCGCCGCGGTGACGACCCGCATCCAGATCCGGGCGGGCAGCGTCGTGACGCCGCTGCACCCGGCGGCCCGCATCGTCGAGGACTTCGCGATGGTGGACGGCATCTCGGGCGGCCGGGTCGCGATCTCGGTGGGCTCCGGCTGGAACGTCAACGACTTCGTGATCGCGCCGGAGAAGTACGAGACCCGGCGCGAACAGATGATCAAGGATGTCGGTGACATCAGGACCGCGTGGCGCACCGGCCACTGGACCGGCCCCAACCCGCTGGGCGTCGAGACGACGCTGCCCGTCTACCCGCGCCCGGTGCAGGACGACCTGTCGGTGTGGGTGACCGCGTCGCGCAGCGAGGGCACCTTCCGCGAGGCGGGCCGGCTCGGCTGCAACATCCTGACCCATCTGGAGAACCAGGACGTCGAGTCGCTCTCCGACAAGATCGCCCTGTACCGCGGCGCCCGCGCCGAGGCGGGCTGGGAGGGGCCGGGGAAGATCACCGTCATGATGCACACCTATGTCGCCGACGACGCGGCCGAGGCCCGTGCGACCGGCGGCGGCAGTCTGCGCGACTACCTGCTCTCCGCGATCGACCTGGAGGCCCTCGCGGTCGAGGCCGGCGGCCGGATGAGCGGCAACAAGCAGGGCCGCGAGGTCCTGTCGGCGGCGAAGGCCCAGCGCAAGCTGGCCGAGCTCGGCGTCAACCGCTACCTGTCCGGCAACTCCCTGATCGGCTCCGTCGAGGAGTGCACCGAGACCGCCCGCCGGGTGCGCGCCGCCGGGGTAGACGAGATCGCCTGCCTGGTGGACTTCGTCGCCGACCCGGCGCTGGTGCTCGCCTCCCTGGAGCGCGTCGCCGCGGTGCGCCGGGAGGCCGCCCGTTCCGCCGAGCCGGTACTGGCCGCCTGACCGGCGGCAGCACCCCGCACCAGAGCTTCTCCCGTTACGCGACTCATTCGATCAGGAGGTTGTCCATGCCGACGATCCTCGCCGTCTCCGGCAGTCCGTCGCCGGTCTCCAGCACCCACCAGGTACTCGGCCTCGCGGCGGACCGGCTCGCCGGGCGCGGGCACCGGGTGGAGACGCTCGCCGTACGCACCCTGCCCGCGGCCGAACTCCTGGGGGCGGACCTGAGCCATCCCCAACTCGCCGCTGCGGCAGCCCAGTTCGAGCGGGCCGATGCCGTGGTGCTCGCCACTCCGGTGTACAAGGCGGGCTGCTCGGGGCTGCTCAAGGCCTTCCTCGACGCACTGCCGCAGTTCGCCCTGGCGGGCAAGGTCGTCCTGCCGCTGGCCACCGGCGGCTCGCTCGCCCATGTGCTGGCCCTCGACTACGGCCTTCGCCCGGTGCTGATGTCGATGAAACCGCGGGCCGTCTCGGAGAGCTTCTTCGTGCACGCGGGCGGCATCCGCAAGGGACCGTGCGGCTTCGCCGGCCTCGAACCGGACACCCAGGCACTGCTGCACGAGGCCACCGACCACTTCGCCGACCTGGTGGAGAGCCTCACCGAAGCCGCCGTCCCGGCCGTACGGCTGGCCCCCGCCGCCTGACCGGCGCTTCCCCGGGCTGCCCGATGCCGCCCGACATCCCCTATTCATCAGCCCATTCATCCGCCTGTTGATGTGTCGATCACGACGTAACCACGACAGAAGAGGACCCCATGAAGGCTCTGGTTCTGAGCGGCGGTACGGGAAGCCGACTGCGCCCGTTCAGCTACTCCATGCCCAAGCAGCTCATCCCGATCGCCAACAAGCCCGTCCTTGAGCGGGTGCTCGACAACATCCGCGACCTCGGTGTCACCGAGATCGGCATCATCGTCGGCAACCACGTCGAGGAGATAGCCGAGGCGATCGGCGACGGCTCCCGGCTCGGCGTCGAGATCACCTACATCCCGCAGGAGAGCCCGCAGGGGCTCGCCCAGTGCGTGCAGCTCGCCCAGGACTTCCTCGGCGACGACGACTTCGTGATGTACCTCGGCGACAACATGCTCCCCGAGGGCATCGCCGAGGCCGCCGCCGAGTTCCACGCGCTGCGCCCGGCCGCCCAGGTCCTGGTCGCCCAGGTCGAGGACCCGCGCGCCTTCGGCGTGGCCGAGGTCGACGCCACCGGGATCGTGGAGCGGCTCGTCGAGAAGCCCCCGGTGCCGCGCTCCAACCTGGCGCTCATCGGCGTCTACTTCTTCACCCCGGCCATCCACCAGGCCGTCGACTCGATCGTGCCGAGCGCGCGCGGCGAGCTGGAGATCACCGACGCCATCCAGTGGCTGGTGACCAACGGCTCGACCGTCCGGGCCCAGGAGTACCGCGGGTACTGGAAGGACACCGGCCGCGTCGAGGACGTCCTCGAATGCAACCAGATGCTGCTCGACGGCATCGAGCGCCGCGTGGACGGCGACGTGGACGACCAGAGCGTGCTGATCGGCGCGGTCGTCGTCGAGGCCGGCGCGAAGATCACCCGGTCCTTCGTGGAGGGCCCCGTCGTGATCGGCGCGGGCACCGTCCTGGAGGACAGCCACGTGGGACCGCACACGTCCATCGGCCGGGACTGCGTCCTGTCCGGCACCCATCTCGACTACTCGATCGCCCTCGACGGTGCGACGATCTCCGCGGTGCGGGGCCTGCACGGCTCCCTGCTCGGCAGGTCCGCGGCCGTCACGGGGATCGACCTGGCAAGCCGCCACCACCGCCTGGTGGTCGGCGACCACACCCGCGTGGAGGTCGCGGCATGACGAACACCGGCACCGACAAGAGCGGCACGGAGAAGAGCGCCTTGAACAAGATCCTGGTCACCGGCGGCGCGGGCTTCATCGGCTCGCACTACGTGCGCACGCTCCTCGCGGGCGGCTACGAGGGCTACGAGAACGCCGAGGTCACCGTCCTCGACAAGCTCACCTACGCGGGCAACCGGGAGAACCTGCCCGCCGAGCACCCCCGGCTGACCTTCGTCGAGGGCGACATCTGCGATCTGCCGCTGCTCCTGGAGCTGTTCCCGGGCCACGACGCGATCGTGCACTTCGCGGCCGAGTCCCACGTGGACCGTTCGCTCGAGTCGGCCGCCGAGTTCATCGCCACCAACGTGGGCGGCACCCAGAACGTGATGGAGGCCGCGCTGCGGGCCGGCGTCCAGCGCGTGGTGCACGTCTCCACCGACGAGGTGTACGGCTCCATCGACGAGGGCTCCTGGACCGAGGAGTGGCCGCTCCTGCCCAACTCCCCGTACGCCGCCTCGAAGGCGGGCTCGGACCTGATCACCCGCGCCTACTGGCGCACCCACGGCCTGAACGTGTCGGTCACCCGCTGCTCCAACAACTACGGGCCCTACCAGCACCCCGAGAAGCTGATACCGCGCTTCGTCACCAACCTCCTGGAGGGCGAGACGGTCCCGCTGTACGGCGAGGGCGCCAACATCCGCGAGTGGCTGCACGTCGACGACCACTGCCGCGCCATCCAGCTGGTCCTCACCAAGGGCCGCGCGGGCGAGATCTACAACGTGGGCGGCGGCAACGAGCAGACCAACCGCCAGATCACCGAGCGCCTCCTGGAACTGACCGGCAACGACTGGTCGAAGGTGGTCCGGGTCGCCGACCGCAAGGGCCACGACCTGCGCTACTCGCTCAGCGAGGCGAAGATCGCCAAGGAGCTCGGCTACGCGCCGCGCATCTCCTTCGAGGACGGCCTCGCCGAGACCGCCGCCTGGTACCGCGACAACCCGGGCTGGTGGAAGGCGGTCAAGCACGCGCCGCAGGAGGGCCAGAAGTGACACTGCTCAACGAGACGGCGCCCGCACCCCAGGTGCTGGTCGTGGGCGCCGGTCCGGTCGGGCTCAGCGCCGCCCACGAGCTGGCCCGGCACGGTGCCCGGGTCCGGCTCGTGGACGCGGCGGCCGGCCCTGCCACCACCAGCCGGGCGCTGGCCACCCACGCCCGCACCCTTGAGACGTACGACCAGATGGGCATCCTGGACGAGCTGCTCCCGCGCGGCCAGCGGGTGGAGCACTTCACGCTCCACCAGAACGGCCGCCGCCTGATCCGCTTCGACACCGACTACAGCCGGCTGCCCACCCGCTTCCCGTTCACCTTGATGGTCGACCAGGTCATCACCGAGGAGGTGCTGCGCACCGCGACGGCCCGCCGGGGCGTCGAGGTCGAATGGGGCGTGCGGCTCACGCAGTTCGAGGACCTGGGCTCCGACGGCGTGCGGGCCCATCTCGTCCACACCGACGGCACGACCGAGACCGTGACGGCCGACTGGCTGGTCGGCACGGACGGCGGCCACAGCACCATCCGCAAGCAGCTCGGCCTGAAGCTCGAAGGGGAATCGAGCGAGACCTGGCTGATCGCGGACGCCACCGTCCACTGCGACCTGCCGAAGGACAGCATCCACTGGATGCGCACCCCGACCGGCACCGTGATGATGGTGCCGTTCCCCGAGCCCGGCAAGTGGCGCCTGCTCGACACCGCGGAGACGTCCTACGGCGGCGACGACGCGATGGTGGCCCGGCGCTTCGCGGCGAAGATCACCACGGGTACGGGCAAGCCCGCCGTGGTCGAATCGCCTTCCTGGGTCTCGGTGTTCACCATCCAGCAGCGCATGATCGGCCAGATGCGCAACGGCCGGGTGCTGCTCGCGGGCGACGCGGCCCACGTCCACAGCCCGGCCTCCGGGCAGGGCATGAACACCGGTGTCCAGGATGCGGTCAACCTGTCCTGGAAGCTCGCGACGATCCTGCGCGGCGAGGCCCCGGACTCCCTCCTGGACAGCTACAGCGACGAACGGGTCCCGGTGGGCGCGGAGTTGCTGCGCACCACCAAGATGGCGACGATGCTGGTCCAGCTCAAGAGCCGCAGGGCGGCAGCCGCGCTGCGCGCCGCGTTCACGGTGCTGCGCTCGCTGCCCCCGGTCAAGGGCCGCATCCAGCGCAAGATCATGGGCGGCATGTCGGCGCTCGGCCTCGGCTACGCGGCAGGCCCCCTGGCACACCCGTCGGCGCCCTCACCGGGCGTACGCCCCGGCGAACGCGTGGCCCGCGTCACGGCGCCGGACCTCGTCACCAGCCCCGGCTGGCAGGAAGTCATCGCCGAACTACAGCGCCCAGAATGGCTGTTGCTCACCTTCGGCACGGCCCCCGAGGACCGTTACGGCCCCTCGGTCCGCGTCCGCACGGTCAACACCCCCGGCCCGGACGCCCTGTCCGACCCGGCCGGCCACCTGTCCACCGCCCTGGGTGCCCCCGCGGGCACCTGGCTCCTGATCCGCCCCGACGGCTACCTGGCCGCGAGGGGCACAGCGAAGGAGTCCCCGTCGACCGCACTGACCTTTCTGGGAATCCACCCCGCCGAATCACGCCAACTCGCCTGACAGAAAAGCCGATTGGGCCCGCTCCGGACGCTGTCCGGTGGCGGGCCCAACTGGTGCCGGGGGAAGAGTCGGCCCCTCCGGCGGGTGAGGAGCAGGGGGTCCGGGGGGCAGCGCCCCCCGGGTACCTAGGCCGCGTGCCGCGCACCCTCCGAACCCCTCCCGTAGAGGGAAAGGCACTGCGCATACGTGGGAAGCAACCCGAGTTCCAGGGCCTCCGCGACGGTAGGAGCCCCCGCGTCCTTCTCGGACAGTACGGGGTCCCCCGTGAGCCACCGCGACCACGGCAGCCCCAGCTCCGGGTCGAACGCCCGCAGATCGAGCTGCGTTCCCGGCACGTACTCCGTGGAGCAGAGATAGCTGATGCACGTGTCGTCGGTCAGCGCCACGAACCCGTGCGCGAGCCCCTCCGCCACGAACATCGCCCGCCCGTCCCGCGCGTCGAGCACCGTGGTCACGTGCTCGCCGAACGTGGGCGAGCCCACGCGCACGTCGACGACGACGTCGAGGAGCGCCCCGCGCACGCAGCTGACCAGCTTGGCCTGGCCCGGCGGGATGGCCACGCCGTGCAGCCCGCGCACCGTGTTGCGCGAGGAGGCCGAGTAGTTGACCTGGCGCGGCACGAACTCGTGGCCGGTCTCGGCGGCGAGCAGGTCGTAGCGGTATGACTCGTGGAAACTGCCGCGGGGGTCCGTCAGCAGCTTCGGCATGATGCGGTACGCGTCCGGTACGGCGGTCTCTTCGATCCTCATGGTGGCGGACGGTAGGCGCCCCGACTCAAGTTCCGGTAGCGCCGCATGACCACCTGTCCAGCGGTCCCCGAGCGCCACCCGCCACAGTGCCGCTCAAACCGCGCATACAGGAGGTAGCCACGGTGTCGGTGAACGACCGAAGAGCAGGCGGCAGGGGCGGCGGCGCCGGATCGGTGGTGGTGCTCGGCGCCACGGGTTTCGTGGGCCGGCACGTCTGCGAGGTGTTCGACGCGGCGGGCTGGCGGGTGACGGGAGTCGCCCGCAGCGTACGGGGGCCCGCGACTTCCTACGAGAGCACGGCACTTGACGTCGTGAGCGCCGAGCCGGACCGCATCGCGGCGCTGCTCGACGAGCGCGCCGCCGACGTGGTGGTGAACGCCGCGGGCGCGGTGTGGCAGGCCACCGAGGACGACATGACGCGCGCCAACGCCGAGCTGGTGGAGCGCCTGATCGCCGCGACCGCCCCGCTGGCCGTGCGGCCCCGGCTCATCCAGCTCGGCTCCGTGCACGAGTACGGCCCGGTGCCGCGCACCGGGATCACCGAGGACACCCCGACCGCACCGGTCACCCCGTACGGCCGCTCGAAACTCGCCGGGGCCCGCGCGCTCCTGGAGGCGACGGCAGCGGGCACGGCCGAGGGACTGGTGCTGCGCGTGTCGAACGTGTCGGGGCCCGGCACCCACCGGGCCAGCCTGCTCGGCATGGTGGCCCACCATCTCGCCACCTCCGCCCCCGAGCCACTGCGGCTCGCCCCGCTGCTCGCCCACCGCGACTTCGTGGACGTACGCGACGTGGCGGACGCGGCGCTCGCCGCGGCCCGTTCCGAGGCCGGCGGGACGGTGCTCAACATCGGTGGCGGGCAGGCGACTTCGGTCCGCAGTCTGGTACTGCGCCTGACCGAGCTCGCGGGCGCGGCAGCCGAGATCGTGGAGGCGCCGAGCGCGGGCGGCAGGCCGCCGGAGGCCGAGTGGCAGCGCATGGACATCGGGCGCGCCGAGCGGCTCCTGGGCTGGTCACCGCGGCGCAGCCTGGACGACTCGCTGCGCGATCTGCTCGCCCACGCACGCTCCGCCGTCGAGCGCGTACCGTCGCCCGGCGACCCGGGCACCGAGTCCACCGCGCATCGCGAGCCGTTGTCCAGTGCCCTTCAAGTCGTCCCCACAAGTATGGCCGTGTCGGATCACCGCTGAGGGCTTCGTGCCGAACTGACGATCATGGAGGCAGCCAAGATGAGTGACACCAAGGCACGGATTCTCGATTCTGTGCGGGAGTACCACCTGGAGAAGGAGCCGTCCCGCGAGTTCGTGCCGGGGGTCAGCGAGATCTGGCCGTCCGGCGCGGTTCTGGAGCCCGCGGACCGGGTGGCTCTGGTGGAGGCGGCGCTCGACATGCGGATAGCCGCCGGCACCAGCTCCCGCAAGTTCGAGTCCCGCTTCGCCCGCTACATGAAGCGGCGCAAGGCCCACCTGGTGAACTCCGGTTCCTCGGCCAACCTGCTCGCCATGTCGGCGCTCACCTCGCCGCACCTGGAGGACCGCCGCCTCAAGCCCGGCGACGAGGTCATCACGGTGGCCGCGGGCTTCCCCACCACCGTCAACCCGATCCTGCAGAACGGTCTCATCCCGGTCTTCGTGGACGTCGAGCTGAAGACGTACAACACGACCGCCGAGCGCATCAAGGCGGCCGTCGGCCCCAAGACGCGGGCCATCATGGTCGCGCACGCGCTCGGCAACCCGTTCGAGGTGGCCGAGGTCGCGCAGATCGCCGAGGAGAACGACCTCTTCCTCGTCGAGGACAACTGCGACGCAGTCGGCTCGCTCTACAACGGTCAACTCACCGGCACCTTCGGCGACTTGACGACGGTGAGCTTCTACCCCGCGCACCACCTGACGATGGGCGAGGGCGGCTGCGTACTGACGTCGAACCTGGCGCTCGCCCGCATCGTGGAGTCGCTGCGCGACTGGGGCCGGGACTGCTGGTGCGAGCCCGGCGAGAGCGACCGCTGCTTCAAGCGCTTCCAGTACCAGCTGGGCACCCTGCCGGCCGGCTACGACCACAAGTACATCTACTCGCACATCGGCTACAACCTGAAGGCCACCGACCTGCAGGCCGCGCTAGGCCTGACGCAGCTCGACAAGGTCGACGACTTCACCGCCGCCCGCCGCCACAACTGGCAGCGCCTGCGGGAGGGCCTGGAGGGCGTCCCGCACCTGATCCTGCCGGAGGCCACCCTCGGCAGCGAGCCCAGCTGGTTCGGTTTCGTCATCACCGTCGACCCCGACGCGCCGTTCAAGCGCAAGGAGTTGGTGAACTTCCTGGAGGAGCGGAAGATCGGCACCCGCAACCTGTTCGCCGGCAACCTGACCCGCCAGCCCGCCTACGTGGACGCCCCGCACCGGATCGTGGGCGATCTGACCAACTCCGACATCATCACCGAGCAGACCTTCTGGATCGGCGTCTACCCCGGTCTCACCGACGAGCACACCGACTTCATGACGGCCTCGATCCGGGACTTCGTCGCCGGCTGGTGACGGACTCAGACACCCCTCAACCCGAGCACCCCTGACGAGGAGAGAGCGTACATGTCGTCGACACTTGCGGAGCTGACTGAGCTTCAGCCGGTGGTCCAGCCCCGTGAGCCGGTGTCGGTCGCCGACCGGATCGCGGCGTCCGCGGCCACCACCGGCGGGCGCCTGACCACCGGGGAGTTCCACCACTGGTTCGCCGAGCGCAGGAAGGCGGGCCGCTTCCACATCGAGCGCATACCGTTCTCCAAGCTGCGCGGCTGGTCCTTCGAGCCGGACACCGGCAACCTGGTGCACTCCAGCGGCCGTTTCTTCAGCGTCGAAGGGCTGCACGTCACCACCGACGACGGCCCGCACAAGGAGTGGTACCAGCCCATCATCAAGCAGCCCGAGGTCGGCATCCTGGGCATCCTGGTGAAGGAGTTCGACGGCGTACTGCACTTCCTGATGCAGGCCAAGATGGAGCCGGGCAACCGCAACCTGCTCCAGCTCTCCCCCACCGTGCAGGCCACCCGCAGCAACTACACCAAGGTCCACCAGGGTACGGACGTGAAGTACATCGAGTACTTCACGGGCAGCGGGCGGGGCCGCATCCTCGCCGACGTACTCCAGTCCGAGCACGGCTCGTGGTTCTACCACAAGAGCAACCGCAACATGATCGTCGAGGTGGACGGCGCCGTCCCGCTCGACGAGGACTTCTGCTGGCTGACGTTGGGTCAGATCTCCGAACTCCTGCACCAGGACAACCTGGTGAACATGGACTCGCGCACCGTCCTGGCCTGTCTGCCCGCCTACAGTGCGGGCGGCGTCCGCGGGGACGAGTTCAGTCAGTCCCTGGCCCGCTCGCGCGACCCGCGCGCCGGCGCCCTGCTCACCGACGTCGACCTGCTGTCCTGGTTCACCTCCGAGCGTTCGCGCTACGACGTGCAGGCCGACCGGATACCGCTGGACGACGTGCCGGGCTGGACCCGCGACGAGGCGCGCATCGGCAAGGACGACGGCCGCTGGTTCAACGTGGTCGCGGTCGAGGTGCAGGCCGGCAACCGCGAGGTCACCAGCTGGACGCAGCCCCTGATCGAGCCGTGCAGCCGGGGCATCGCCGCCTTCCTCGCCCGCTCCTTCGACGGTGTGCTGCACGTCCTGGCCAACGCCAAGGTCGAGGGCGGCTTCCTCGACACGGTCGAGCTGGCCCCCACCGTGCAGTGCTCCCCGGACAACTTCGAGGGCCTCCAGGTCCGCCCGCCGTTCCTGGACCTCGTCCTGGACGCGGACCCCGAGCGCATCCGTTACGACGCCATCCACTCGGAGGAGGGCGGCCGGTTCCTCTACGCGGAGAACCGCTACCTGGTCATCGAGGCCGACGAGCAGGAGGCCCCCATCGAACCGCCCACCGGGTACCAGTGGGTGACGGTCAGTCAGCTGACGGCGCTGATCAAGCACGGCCACTACGTCAATGTGCAGGCCAGGACCCTCCTCGCCTGCCTCAACGCCATGGGACATCTGACGGATGACTGAACGACCCCTGCGCATCGCCGTCCTCGGCACCGCCGACATCGCCCGCCGTCGGGTGCTGCCCGCCATGGCGGCCGACCCGGACATCGAGCTGACCGCGGTGGCGAGCCGGGACGGCGGCCGCGCTCGGGAGGTCGCGGAGCAGTTCGGCTGCGCGGCAGTCGAGTCCTACGACGCGGTCCTCACGCGGGACGACGTGGACGCGGTGTACGTGCCCCTGCCCATCTCCCTGCACGCCGAGTGGGCGGGCCGGGCGCTGCGCGCGGGCAAGCACGTCCTGGCCGAGAAGCCGCTCACCGCCGACCGGCCGACCACCGAGGCACTGCTCGGCCTGGCGCGCGCCTCGGGCCTGGTCCTGATGGAGAACGTCATGTTCGTCCATCACCCCCAGCACTCGGTCGTACGGGAGCTGGTGACGAGCGGCGCGATCGGCCAACTCCGCGCGTTCAGCGCCGCGTTCGCGATCCCGGCGCTCCCGGCCGGGAACATCCGGCACCGCCCCGAGCTGGGCGGCGGCGCCCTGCTCGACGTCGGCTACTACCCGGTGCGGGCCGCCCTGTACTTCCTCGGCGCGGGCCTGGAGATCGTCGGAGCCGCCCTGGAGCACGGGGACGGCTCGGCGGTGGAGACCTCGGGCGCGGTGCTCGTGCGCTCGCCCTCCGGGGTGCTCGGGCAGCTGGCGTTCGGCATGGAGCACGCCTACCGCTCGGCGTACGAACTGTGGGGCAGCGAGGGACGGATCCGCGTCGAGCCGGCGTTCACCCCGCCCGCCGACCACAAGCCGGCGGTGTGGATCACGGACGCGCACGGGCCGCGCGAGCTGACCCTGGCCCCGCACGACCAAGTGGCCGCCACCGTGCGGGCGTTCGTCCGCGCGGTGCGTTCCGGCGCCGTCGAGTCGCCGGACGCCGGGGAGTGCCTGGAGCAGGCGAGCCTGCTCGACGCGGTCCGCGCGCGAGCTACACACGAGCGGCCCGCGCATACGGGCTCGACGCCTTCCGCGTCGCCTTCTGTTTCGCCTTCCGCCTCGACTTCTGTTTCGCCTCCGGATGAGGAAAGGACCGACCGTGACCGTGACTGAGCAGCCGCCGCCGGTGACCGCGGCCGTGCGCGTCGCCGAACTCCACGTCCTGCGCGAGCAGGCGAGGCTCGGCCCGAGCGAGAAGGCCACCGAGGCCCAGCGCGCCAAGGGCAAGCTGACCGCCCGCGAGCGCATCGACCTGCTCCTGGACCCGGGTTCCTTCCAGGAGGTGGAGCAGCTGCGCCGGCACCGGGCGACGGGCTTCGGCCTGGAGGCGAAGAAGCCGTACACGGACGGTGTGATCACCGGCTGGGGCACGGTCGAGGGCCGCACGGTCTTCGTCTACGCGCACGACTTCCGCATCTTCGGCGGCGCGCTGGGCGAGGCCCATGCCACGAAGATCCACAAGATCATGGACATGGCCATCGCGGCCGGTGCCCCGCTGGTCTCCCTCAACGACGGCGCCGGCGCCCGTATCCAGGAGGGCGTCTCGGCGCTCGCCGGCTACGGCGGCATCTTCCAGCGCAACACCCGGGCCTCGGGCGTGATCCCGCAGATCAGCGTCATGCTCGGCCCGTGCGCGGGCGGCGCCGCCTACAGCCCGGCACTCACCGACTTCGTGTTCATGGTCCGCGAGACCTCGCAGATGTTCATCACCGGTCCGGACGTGGTGCAGGCGGTCACCGGCGAGGAGATCACCCAGAACGGCCTCGGCGGCGCCGACGTGCACGCCGGGGTGTCGGGCGTCTCCCACTTCGTCCACGACGACGAGGAGACCTGCCTGGCGGAGGTGCGCTACCTCATCTCGCTCCTCCCCTCGAACAACCGGGAGATGCCCCCGCCGCTGCCCCCGGGCGATGATCCGGCGGACCGCCGCACCGACGTGCTGCTCGACCTGGTCCCGGCGGACGGCAACCGTCCGTACGACATGCGCAAGGTCCTGGAGGAGATCGTCGACCACGGCGACCTGCTCGAAGTCCACGAGCACTGGGCACGGAACATCATCTGCGCGCTCGCCCGGATCGACGGCCGCGTGGTGGGCATCCTGGCGAATCAGCCGCAGTTCCTCGCGGGTGTCCTGGACATCGAGGCGAGCGAGAAGGCGGCCCGCTTCGTCCAGCTCTGCGACGCCTTCAACATCCCGCTGCTGACCCTGGTCGACGTGCCGGGCTTCCTGCCGGGCGTCTCGCAGGAGCACGGCGGCATCATCCGTCACGGAGCGAAGCTCCTGTACGCGTACTGCAACGCGACGGTCCCGCGCATCTCGCTGATCCTGCGCAAGGCCTACGGCGGCGCGTACATCGTCATGGACTCCCAGTCCATCGGCGCCGACCTCACCTACGCGTGGCCCACCAACGAGATCGCGGTGATGGGAGCGGAGGGTGCGGCGAACGTCATCTTCCGCCGGGAGATAGCGAGTTCGGACAACCCGGAGGCGGTACGCGCCGAGAAGATCGCGGCCTACAAGTCGGAACTGATGCACCCCTACTACGCGGCCGAGCGGGGCCTGGTCGACGACGTGATCGACCCCGCCGAGACGAGGAAGGTCCTCGCAGCGGCCCTGGCGATGCTCCGCACCAAGCACGCCGACCTGCCGTCCCGCAAACATGGCAACCCCCCGCAGTGAGGAGCGAGCGTGCCGAACGATTCGACTGAACCCCTGTTCCGCGTACTGAAAGGCACCCCGACGGACGCCGAGCTTGCCGCCCTGACGGTGGTCCTCCTCTCCCTGTCCGCAGAACCCACCACCGCCCTGGCCCCCGTAATCCCCCTGGCCGCCTGGCGCCGTCAGCCCTACGCACCCCCGGTGAGCTGGCGCCGAGCGGCATAAGTCCCCCGCGGGGGCCGGGCACAGCCCCGGCCCCTCCAGGGGCGCGGGGAACGGCGCGACCAGCCACGCACGGCCTGCGGACAGAGACGGGTTTCAGAGGCGCGGGGAACTGCGCGACCAGCCACACACGACCCGCACCCAACAAGCAAACGGGCCCCGGCAGTTGGGGGGCAGGGCGCAGCCCAAGCCCCACCAGGAGCGCGAGGAACTGCGCGACCAGCCACACACGACCCGAGGCCGACGAACAAGGGGGCGGGGGGCGAAGCCCCGCTCAAAGGGGCCCGGGGCGCAGCCACGGCGGAGCGGGCGGGACGCTAGCGCCCAGCCCGAGCCGCCCGGGCAATAGCGACGACGGCCTTCTCAAGGGCGTACTCAGGATCATCCCCCCCACCCTTCACCCCCGCATCCGCCTCGGCCACGGCCCGCAGGGCCAAGGAAACCCCCTCCGGCGTCCACCCCCGCATCTGCTGCCGCACCCGGTCGATCTTCCACGGCGGCATCCCGAGCTCCCGCGCGAGATCCGCCGGCCGCCCACCCCGCGCGGAGGACAGCTTCCCGATCGCCCGCACGCCCTGCGCGAGCGCGCTGGTGATCAGCACCGGCGCGACCCCCGTCGACAGCGACCACCGCAGCGCCTCCAGCGCCTCCGCCGCCCGCCCCTCCACCGCCCGGTCCGCGACGGTGAAGCTGGACGCCTCGGCCCGCCCCGTGTAGTAGCGCCCGACGACCGCCTCGTCGATCGTGCCCTCCACGTCCGCGCAGAGCTGCGACACCGCCGACGCCAGCTCCCGCAGATCGCTGCCGATGGAGTCGACCAGCGCCTGGCACGCCTCGGGCGTGGCCGAACGCCCCAGCGCCCGGAACTCCTGCCGTACGAACGTGAGCCGCTCGGCCGGCTTCGTCGTCTTGGGGCACCCGACCTCCCGCGCCCCCGCCTTCCGGGCCGCGTCAAGAAGCCCCTTGCCCTTGGCGCCGCCGGCATGAAGGAGCACCAGGGTGATCTCTTCGGCGGGCGCGTCGAGATACGCCTTCACGTCCTTGACCGTGTCCGCCGACAGGTCCTGCGCGTTGCGCACGACCACCACCTTCCGCTCGGCGAAGAGCGAGGGGCTGGTCAGCTCGGCCAGCGTGCCGGGCTGCAACTGGTCGGAGGTCAGGTCACGCACATCGGTGTCGGAGTCGGCGGCCCGGGCGGCCGCCACCACCTGCTGCACGGCGCGGTCGAGCAGCAGGTCCTCCTGGCCCACGGCGAGCGTGACGGGGGCGAGCGGATCGTCGGTGGAATTCTTCCTGGTGGCCATCGCCGTCCAGCATCCCACGGGCCACTGACAGTGCCTGTCCGCCCGCTCCCCCACCGCGCCCCGCCCCGCCGGGCATGTCGGAGAATGGCCAGGTGAACGATGTGACCCGACACGTACTGGTACTCCCCGACCGCGACGCCGCCGAGGAGGTGGCCACCGAGCTGACCGACCTGTTCGGCCTCGCCGAGGAGCCTCAGCTGGTCCGCGACGCCCTGGCCGGCGAGGACGACGCCGAGGACGCCCAGTGGCTCGTGGTCGTGGAGGACCCGAGCGCCCGACTGGACCCGAAGGCCCTGGACGCGCTGGCCGCCGAACACGACGGCTGGCTCGAATCCCCCTGACCCGTACAACCCGCCCGCGCGACCCGCGCAGCACGGCGAGCTATGGGCTACGGGGTACGGGCTTCGCGCGGATCAGGCCGCCTTCGGCACGACCTGAATGTCGAGGTCGATCGAGATCGACGACCCGATCGCCGCGATACCCCGCGCCAGCATGGTCTGCCAGGTGAGCGTGAAGTCCTCGCGGTGCAGTTCGGTGCTGGCCCGGCAGGCGCCCCTGGTCTCGCCCCCGAGCCCCGTCCCCAGTCCCAGGTACTGCGTGTCCAGCGTCACCGTACGGCTCACACCGTGCAGCGTGAGCCCGCCGATGATCGCCCACCGGCTGCCGCCGCGATGCACGAAGCGGTCGCTGTAGAACTCCATCGTCGGATAGCTCCCGACGTCGAGGAAGTCTCCCGACCGCAGGTGGTCGTCGCGCATCCCGACCCCGGTGTCGATGGACGCGGTGTCGATGATGACGTGCATCGCCGACCCTTCCATGCGCTCACCGATCCGGATGGCCCCGGCGAACGTGTTGAACCTGCCGTGGATCCGGGCCAGGCCGATGTGGCTCGCGGTGAAGCCGATCTGGGAGTGCGTCGGGTCGAGTTCCCACTCGCCCGGCTCCGGCAGCGTGGGCGGGGCGGCGACCTGGAGCGTGATGTCGCCGAGCGCGGCGAGCCCGCTCGCGGGGACACTGGCGTTGCCGTGGAAGGGCGTGTACCCCTCGGCCGTGACGGCCAGCCGGTATTCGCCGGCCGGAACAGTCGTGACCACCGTGCCGAACGGGTCGGTCTCCCCCGCCACCACCTTGCGGCCCGAGGCGTCGGTGACCACGAACTCGGCCCGCTGGACGGGCTCGCTGACGGGGTCGAGCACCCGACAGCTGAGCACGCCCGCGGTCGGCGGGACCGAGAGGCCGGCCAGGGGCCCGGAACGAAGCGGAGAACTGGTCGAGCTCTTGCCGAACCAGCGGCTGAACACTGTGCACGCACCCCCGTGCGAAGAAGTATCTGCCAGGCCGCGCAGGGGGCAGACATCTTCGTCCGTCCTCGCCACAGCAGGACTGCGGCCCCTTGACGAAGACGCATTCGATCACTGTTGTGCCGTTCGAGGCAAACGCGGAGCCTGGGCACTACTGAGGCACCTGTCACCAGAGGCCCGAATTGGCCATTCCGCTTGTGCGCGCCGAGTCGGCCGTCTTCCGGCCGTTCCCCGCTCCGACCTGGCCCGGAGGTCCTAGGTCCGGCGCCCGAGGCGCCCGCGCCCCAACGCCCGCTACCGTGACGGGACATGACGACACATGAGCCGCCGCGCACTCGCGAACAGCGCAAGCACGACGTCCTGACCCGCCTCGAAAAGGACGAGGACGCCTGGGTCGCGACCGCCTCCACCTCTGGTGAGCCCCACCTCATGCCTCTCTCCTTCGTCTGGGAGCACGGCTCGCTCCTGATGTGCACCCGGCGCACCAACCCCACCCTGCGCAACCTGGAGTCCGGCGACCGCCCGGTACAGGTGACGCTGGGCCACACCAGGGACGTCGTCCACATCACCGGCACCGCGACAGTCGTCCCGGCCGCCGAACTCCCCACCGCTTCGGCGGACGCCTTCGCCGCCAAACTCGTCTGGGACCCACGCGACAGCGGCCCCTCCTACACCTACTTCCGTGTCGTCCCCCAGCGCGTCCAGGCCTGGCGCGAGGTCAACGAGATCCCCGACCGCGACCTGATGAGCGAGGGCACCTGGCTCGTCTGACCCATCGGCCGACCCATCAGCCGACCCCCACCGGGCGATTCACCAGGCGACCCACCGGCTGACCCGTCAACTGGGCTCCTGCGCACGCCCTTTCACGGCCCGCGCCCCCGAGGTACGGCCCGCAGCGAGTCGCCCTCCCCCGCGACGGCGATCGCCCCGTCCGTGTCCGTACGCAGCACCGCCGCTCCCCATGCCCGCAGTACGGCGACCGTGCCGGGCGCGGGGTGGCCGTACCGGTTGCCCCGGCCGACCGAGATCAGCGCCAGCCTCGGGCGTACGGCCCTGAGCAGCGCGGGCTCCTGATGCGCCGAACCGTGATGGGCGACCTTGAGGACGTCCACCCGCCCGAGCCTCGGGTTCTCCCGCAACAGGCCGCGCTGGGAAGGCGGTTCGAGATCGCCGGGCAGCAGCAGGGTCAGCCCGGCGCCGGTGTGCACGAGCAGGGTGACGCTAGCGTCATTCGGCCCGTCCGGCGCCGGTGCCGGGACCGACGGCGAGCCCGGCCTGCCCGGCAGCGGCGGTGGCGGTGGCGGTGGCGGTGGCCACAGCACCTCCCAGGACAGCCCGCCCAACGCCCGCCGCTCGCCGTACGCGGCGGTCACCACAGGCACCCCGCCCGCAGCGGCGGTGCGCCGTACGAACGCGGCCTGATCGGGCGGCTCCGAGAACCCCGTCGTCTCGATCACCCCCACGGACCGGCCCCGCAACACCCCGGCGAGACCCCCTACGTGATCGGCATGGAAGTGGGTGAGCAGGAGCAACGGCACGCGGTGCACGCCGAGTTCGCGCAGGCATCGGTCGACCGCCAGGGGCTCCGGTCCCGCGTCAACCACCACCGCAGCCCCCGCCCCGGCGGCCAGCACCGTGGCATCCCCCTGCCCCACGTCGCACATGGCGTACGACCAGTCCGGCGGCGGCCACCCGGTGACGAGCCTGGCCAGTGGGGCGGGCCGCACCACGGCGAGCAGCACGAGGACTGCGAGCGAGGCCGCCGCCCAAGGGTGCCGGAGCAGTCTGCGTGCCATGAGCACCGCCACACCGGTCACGATCGCCAGCAGCAGTCCCCCACGCCAGCCGCCCGGCCACCCCGACTGCGCCCCTGGCAACGCCGCGCCGGTACGGGCCACCGATGCGATCCACCCGGCGGGCCAACCCCCGCACCAGGCAAGGCACTTGGCGACAACCATCGACACCGGCGCGGCGGCCAGCGCGGCGAAGCCCGCGATCGTCGCCAGTGCCACCGCGGGCTCGGCCAGCAGATTGCAGGGCACCGCGACCAAGCTGACCCGCGCCGCGAACACGGCCACCACCGGCGCGCACACGGCCTGCGCCGCCCCCGCAGCGGCCAGCACCTCCGCGATCCGGCCCGGCACCCCGCGTCTGCGCAGCGCCTCGGCCCAGCCCGGCGCGATCGTGAGCAGCGCCCCGGTCGCGAGGACCGAGAGCAGAAAGCCATAGCTGCGGGCCAGTTCGGGCGCGTACAGCACCAGGAGCAGTACGCCGGCGGCCAGCGCCGGGATCAGTGATCTGCGCCGCCCCGTGCCGATGGCGAGCAGGGTGACCAGCCCGCAGGCCGCGGCTCGCAGCACGCTCGGCTCCGGCCGGCACACCACGACGAAGGCGAGCGTGAGCGCTCCGCCGAGCAAGGCGGTCGCCCGCAGGGAGATCCCGAGCCTCGGGGCGAGGCCGCCCCGCTCGGCCAGCAGGGCTCGCCCCGGCGCTCCGATCAACAGCGCCAGCATGATCGCCAGGTTGCTTCCGGAGACGGCCATGAGGTGCGTGAGGTCGGTCGCCTCGAAGGCGGCCTTCAGCTCGGGCGTCACCCGCGAGGTGTCACCGACGACCAGGCCGGGCAGCAGCGCCCGCGCATCCGGCGGGAGCCCCTCGGCCGCCGCACGCAGTCCGGATCTCAGATCACCGGCCAAGCGCTGCACGGCAGTTGGCGGCCCGATGATGCGGGGCGGTCCGTTCGGCGCCTTCAATACCGCGGCGATTCCCCCGTCACCCGGCGCGAGCCGCCCGGTCACCCGCACCCGGGTCGACGGCAACAGGCCTTGCCAGGTCGCGGGCGCGATCACCAGGACCGGCGTATGGACCAGCTCGGCCCTGCCGCCCGGCTCCAGAACCCGTTCGACGTCCGCGTCCACCGCGAACGACGCCCCGCCCCAGCCCGGCGAACGGGTCGCCCGTGGATCGGCCCGCACCACCAACTCCACGGTCGCCTGCCGGAACTCGGCCGCGAGCCGGGGCACCGGCCCCCGCCGCGCCTCGGCCGCATGCAGCCCCCCGGCCACAATCCCGGCCGCCACACACACCAGAACTCCGGCCACCGCACCCCGATACCTCCAGCCCCCTTGCCCACCTCGACCACCTCGGTCACCTTCACGGCCCGGACCACCTCGGCCAACTCGGGCACCTTTACGGCCTGGACCACCTCGACCACCTCGACCACCTCCTGTGCCTCGACTGCCTCGATCCAGCTCGCGTTGTGCCCCCGGGGCCGCCCCCAGATCTGCCGCCGTATCCATGTCGGCGTCCACGCCGTCGTCCGCGCCTGCGCCCAGGTCCGCATCCGCTCCGACGTCCACGCCGTCATCCGCGCCTGCGTCCGCACCCCTCCGCACCCAGGTCCGCCACGCCGCCGGAGCCACCAGCACCCCCGCCACTGCTAGGCACAGACCAGCCCCCCAACCGGCGCTCAGAGCGGACGAGTTGGCTGCCACAGCCGTTCCACTCCAGGCTCCGAGCGCGGGGCCGACCAGGCGCAGGTCCGTCGGTCCCTCCCGGAAGGGGTTGGCCGCGCCCAGACGGTGGCCGGCCTCGGCATGGACCTCCTGGCGGTTCACAACCGCACCAGCGGTTGCAGGTCGTCGAACCGTCGCTCGCCGATCCCATTGACCTCGCGCAGTTCATCGACGGAGCGGAAGCCTCCGTGCTGGGCGCGGTAGTCCACGATTTTCTGCGCGAGCACCGGCCCGACTCCGGGCAGCCCGTCCAACTGCTCCACCGAGGCCGAGTTGAGACTGACCGGCCCGCTCGGCCCGCTCCGTCCGCTCGGCCCGCCGGCAGAGCCACCGCCCCCAGCGACGCCCCCCGGCCCGGCGGGAGCCGCGCCGGGCACCCCGGCCAGCACTTGCTCGCCGTCCGTGAGCGGCCGCGCCCGGTTGAGGCCCGTCAGGTCCGCGCCCTCCCGCACCCCGCCCGCCACGGCCAGGGCATCGGCGACCCGGGATCCGTTGGGCAGGCGGTAGATCCCCGGCCGCCGTACTTTTCCGCCCACGTCCACCACGAGCACTCCCGTCGGCGACGGCACCGCGTTCGCCACCGGTCGCGGCATCGCATCCGCGCCGGCGCCGCCACCCCCGGCACCGTGCCCCGCCCGCTTCCCAGCAGCCGAAGCCGCAGACCCCGGCGGCGACGCCGACGGCTCAGGCCCGTCGACCAGTTCGGGCGCGCGTACGGACTGCGGCCGCCCGGCCCAGAAGTGGTGGACGGCGAAACCCGCCACGGCCACCAGGACCACGCACAGCGCGGCGAAGCTGCGCGGCGCGAGGCCGCACCTCGACTGGGCCCACAGCGGAAGCCGTTCCCGCACCGCCGACCAGAGCCGCTCGCGTACCCCCGGAGCAGCGGGGGCGGCGGAGGCCGTGTCCGGTGAGAGGACGGCCGGCGTCCCAGGCGGGGTCGAAGCGGCCTCGGGACCCGCGAACCAGTCGGGCAGGACGCGGTCGGGCGCGAGCGCCGACTCCCCGAGGGCGCGGCCCGTCGGGGCAGCCGGTTCGCGCGGCGGGGCCGCCGTGCCCGGCGGGGGTGGGAGGAAGAGCGCGTCCGCGCGTCTGCGCGCGGTCAGGACGGATACGTCGGCCTGCGCGGCGCGGCCTCGGCGGCCGTGCCCCGGGCGGGCCCGGCCGTCCGAGCCGGGGGCCCGGCCCGGTCCGCTCGTGGCGGTGCGTGGTGATCGAAGTGCCATGTCACGAGACGTTAGGCACCCGGACCGAAGCCCGCTGAGCACCCTCAATTTCCGTGGATAACAGCCCAGTTGTGGATAACTCCGCCACCCGTAAGAGGGAGTTGAGGGGACTGGTCCGGGTGGTTCGGGGGTCCGGGCCAGGCACCCCGAGCGGGCCCCGAGTCGGGCCAGGCACACCGAGCGGCACCCGGGCCGAGCCGAGTCGGCCCAGGCACACCGAGCGGGACCCGGGGCCGGTCCGGGCTGGGCGGGCCGGCCCGCGCGGGCCCGTTCAGCGTGGCGAGACGATGGCCCCCAGCAGCCCCGGCCCCGTATGCGCGCCGATCACCGCTCCGACTTCGCTCATGTGCAGGTCGACCAGGCCCGGCACCCGTGCCCGCAGCCGTTCGGCCAGGGCGGCGGCGCGGTCCGGGGCCGCGAGATGGTGCACGGCGATGTCGACCGGGCTGCTCCCCGCCCGCTCGACCACGATCTCCTCGAGCCGCGCGATGGCCTTCGAGGCGGTGCGTACCTTCTCCAGCATGTCGATCCGGCCGCCGTCGAGCTGGAGCAGCGGCTTGACCGCGAGGGCCGAGCCGAGCAGGGCCTGCGCGGCCCCGATCCGGCCGCCGCGCCGCAGATAGTCCAGGGTGTCGACGTAGAAGAAGGCGGAGGTCGCGCCGGCCCGCTTCTCCGCGGCGGCCACCGCCTCGTCAAGCGTGCCGCCCGCCTCGGCGGCCTCGGCCGCGGACAGCGCGCAGAAGCCGAGGGCCATCGCGACCATCCCGGTGTCGACCACGCGCACCGGCACCGGTGCGTCCTTGGCTGCCAGCACGGCGGCGTCGTACGTGCCGGAGAACTCGGCCGACAGATGCAGCGAGACGATCGCGGTCGCCCCTGCCCCGGCGACCTTGCGGTAGGCGGCCGCGAATACCTCGGGGCTGGGCCGGGAAGTGGTGACGGGGCGTCGTTTCTGCAGGGCGAGCGCAAGGGACCGGGCCGAGATCTCCGTGCCCTCCTCCAGCGCCTGGTCCCCCAGGACGACGGTCAGTGGCACTGCGGTGATGCTGTGCCGCTCCATCGTCTGCGGCGGCAGATAGGCCGTTGAATCGGTGACGATCGCGACATGGCGGGACATGACCGGGAGGTTACCCGCCGGGGCCGCCGCGCGGCAGTCCGGCCCTGTGGGAATGATCAGTTCGGGTCAGCCCCCCGCGTCCTGTTCCAGCCCCTTGACCTGGCGTTCGCCCGCTCAGCTCGTCGCTTCGGGGCGGGGCGCCTTCTGCCACGGGTAGGTCACCGGCGGTTCGGCCGCGCGTATCGCCTGCGGCGCCTGGGCGGGCGGTGCCGGGTGGTCCGAAACGTCGTCCCAGGAAGGGCGTTCACCCGTCGTCGGACCCTTGACCGACCAGTCCCGCAGGGCGCCCGACTCCATCTCGATCTGCTGGCTGAGCGAGGCGAGGTCGTCGTCGGCGAACTGCCGTGCCCGGTCCCGGGCCGCCCAGCGCAGCGAGTCCGCGGAGTGCGTGATCCGCTCGGTGCGCTCGCGGAGCTCCGGCATCCGGTCCGCGATCTTGCGCTTGTCCGGCTCGCGCTCCAGGCGCCTCAGCTCGGCGTCCAGCTCATGGCCGTGCCCGCTGAGCCGCTCGAACAGGGCGAGCGACTCCTTCAGGGACTCGTCCTCGGCCAGCCGCGCGTGCAGCGCCTCCTGGGTCGCCCGCATCGAGGTGCGCAGCGAGAGGCGCAGCTGGGCGAGCTGCCCCGCGACACCGGGCTGGCCCACGCTCTTGGCCTTGAGCGTGGTGTCCTCCACCGTCCGCCGGGCCTGCGTGACCGTACGCTCCACTCCGCGCTTGGCGGCGCCGACCACCTTGACCGTCACGTACACGCCGAGCGCCACGAAGGCGACGAACAGCAGCGCCATGATCAGGATCGCGGCTTCCATGAACGTCCCCTCGGTCGGTCGGCATCGTCCCCTCCACCGTAAACGGAACGGGCAGGCCGTGGGTTCCCTTGGAACCCCCAACCTGCCCGTAGGGGAAAGTCCCCAGTACCGCTGCGGCCCCTACGCGGGGACGATGTTCACCAGCTTCGGCGCGCGCACGATGACCTTGCGGATGCCCGCGCCGTCCAGCGCCGCGACGACGCCCTCGTCGGCCAGCGCCAGCTTCTCCAGCTCGTCGTCGGAGATGCCGGGCGGCACCTCCAGGCGGGCCTTGACCTTGCCCTTGATCTGGACGACACAGGTCACGGCCTCGTCCACGACGTACGCCGGGTCGGCGACGGGGAAGTCGCGGTGCACCACGGAGTCGGTGTGGCCCAGCTTGCGCCACAGCTCCTCGGCGATGTGCGGGGCCAGCGGGGCGATCAGCAGCACCAGTTGTTCGGCGACCGGTCGCGCCAGCGGGCCGCCCGCCTTGGTCAGGTGGTTGTTCAGCTCGGTGATCTTGGCGATGGCGGTGTTGAAGCGCAGCCCCGCCAGGTCGCCGCCGGCACCGTCGATCGCCTTGTGCAGGGCGCGCAGCGTCGCCTCGTCGGGCTCGGCGTCGGTGACGGTGACCTCGCCGGTCGCCTCGTCGACGATGTTGCGCCACAGCCGCTGCAGCAGGCGGTACTGGCCGACCACCGCACGGGTGTCCCAGGGCCGCGAGACGTCCAGCGGACCCATCGCCATCTCGTACAGGCGCAGGGTGTCGGCGCCGTACTCGGTGCAGATCTCGTCCGGAGTGACCGCGTTCTTCAGGGACTTGCCCATCTTGCCCAGCTCGCGCTTGACGGGCTCGCCCGCGTAGAAGAACTTCCCGTCGCGCTCCTCGACCTCGGCGGCCGGCACCGGGAAGCCGCGGCTGTCCCGGTAGACGTACGCCTGGATCATGCCCTGGTTGTACAGCTTGTGGAACGGCTCGGCCGAGGAGATGTGGCCCAGGTCGAACAGGACCTTGGACCAGAAGCGCGCGTACAGCAGGTGCAGCACGGCGTGCTCGGCGCCGCCGACGTACAGGTCCACGCCGCCGGTGGGCATGCCCTCGCGGGGGCCCATCCAGTACTGCTCGATGGCCGGGTCGACCAGCTTGTCGCTGTTGTGCGGGTCCAGGTAGCGCAGCTCGTACCAGCACGAACCGGCCCAGTTGGGCATGGTGTTGGTCTCGCGGCGGTACTTCTTGACGCCGTCGCCCAGGTCCAGCTCGACGTTGACCCAGTCCTCGTTGCGGGACAGCGGGGTCTCCGGCGAGGTGTCGGCGTCATCGGGCTCGAAGGTGCGCGGCGAGTAGTCGTCGACCTCCGGCAGCTCCAGGGGCAGCATCGACTCGGGCAGCGAATGCGCGATGCCGTCCTCGTCGTAGACGATCGGGAAGGGCTCGCCCCAGTAGCGCTGGCGGCTGAACAGCCAGTCGCGCAGCCGGAAGTTGACGGTGCCCTCGCCGATGCCGCGCCCGGTCAGCCAGTCGGTCATCTTCGCCTTGGCCTCGACGACGCCCAGGCCGTCCACCGAGATCTCGGCGTTGGCGGAGTTGACCAGCTTCGCCTCGTAGGAGGCGAACGCCTCGTCCCACGTCGAGGTGTCGGTGCCGCGGTCGTCGTCGGGCTGCACGACGCAGCGCATGGGCAGCTCGAAGGCGCGCGCGAAGGCGAAGTCACGGGTGTCGTGCGCCGGGACGGCCATGATCGCGCCGGTGCCGTAGCCCATCAGTACGTAGTCGGCGATGAAGACGGGAACCTTTTCGCCGCTGACCGGGTTGGTGGCGAACGCGCCGGTGAAGACGCCGGTCTTCTCCTTGGCGTCGGCCTGGCGCTCCACGTCCGACTTGGCCGCGGCGAACGCGCGGTACTTGGCGACGGCCTCGGCCGGGGAGGCGTGCCCCCCGGTCCACACGTCGTGGGTGCCCTCGGGCCATGCGGCCGGGACGATGGTGTCGACCAGCTCGTGCTCGGGTGCCAGGACCATGTAGGTCGCGCCGAACAGGGTGTCCTGACGGGTCGTGAAGACGGTGATCGCGTCGGTGTCGGTGACCTTGAAGTCGACGCGGGCACCCTCGGAGCGGCCGATCCAGTTGCGCTGCTGCAGCTTGATCGCGTCCGGCCAGTCCAGTGCGTCCAGGTCGTCGATCAGGCGGTCCGCGTAGGCGGTGATCCGCATGTTCCACTGGCGCAGCTTGGACTTGAAGACGGGGAAGTTGCCGCGCTCGGAGCGGCCGTCGGCGGTGACCTCCTCGTTGGCCAGGACGGTGCCCAGGCCGGGGCACCAGTTGACGGGCGCGTCGGAGGCGTACGCCAGTCGGTACTCGCCCAGGACGTCGGCGCGCTCGGCCTCGCTCAGCGCGGCCCAGTCACGGCCGCCGGGGACCTCGCGGCTGCCGTCCTCGAAGGCGGCGACCAGCTCGGCGATCGGGCGGGCCTTCCGCGCGTCGGTGTCGTACCAGGAGTTGAAGATCTGCAGGAAGATCCACTGGGTCCACTTGTAGTACTCCGGGTCGATCGTCGCGATCGACCGGCGCTTGTCGTGGCCCAGGCCCAGCCGGCGCAGCTGGCGCTTCATGTTGTCCATAGCGGCCTCGGTCGACACCCGGGGGTGCGTCCCGGTGGCGACCGCGTGCTGCTCGGCGGGCAGGCCGAAGGCGTCGAAGCCCAGCGTGTGCAGCACGTTGTGGCCGGTCATGCGCTGGTGGCGGGCATAGACGTCGGTGGCGATGTAGCCCAGCGGGTGGCCGACGTGCAGGCCCGCACCCGAGGGGTACGGGAACATGTCCATGATGAACTTCTTGGGCCGCGCGGCGACCGCCGGGTCACCGGCCAGGTCGCCCGTAGGGTTCGGCGCCGCGTAGGTGCCGTCGGCGTCCCAGAAGTCCTGCCAGCGTGCCTCGATGTCGGCGGCCATGGCCGCCGTGTAGCGGTGCGGCGCGGCCGTCTCTGCGGCGGCAGCGGTGTTCGTCTCGCTCATGTCCTCAAAGCTCCATCGATCGTCTCTGCCAGCGGTTACGAGCGTTCGTCCGTCGATCCGCCATCGAATCGCCAAACGAAAAAACCCCTCGCACAGGAGGGGGCGCCGCGCCGAGTCCGACCGGATCTCTTCATCGGTCGGGAGTGTTCAGCGCGGCTCGCTAAGCAGAAGGCGTACGGCACGCATGGCGTCAGGGTACCGCAGGCCCCGCAAGGGCCGCACGGAGTACCCGTGGGGGGTGCCCGTGGGGGGTGCCCGCAGATGCCCCCGGGGGGTGCCGAGGGCGAGGTTACTCCGCGTACCGCCCTCTTCTGGGGCAACCGCTCAAACCCCGTACCGGCTGGTATGGGGCGACCTAGCATGCCGCCACGGGACCGCTTTGCCGAACCATTCGGAGTCGCCCCACCATGAAACCTCGCAATCCGCTCAACCCGCTCCGTCCGCGCCAGAACCCGGCCCGGGGCCGTCCGGCCCGCAGAGGCGGGCTCTCCGCCGCCGCACTGGGCGTCGTCGCCCTGCTCATACCGCCGCTGGCCCTCCTCTCCTCGGGTGCTCTGCGCGCCGCCCTGGACTTCACCTCCGGCGTCCTGTCACTGGTCTCCCTGACCGCCTCCGTCGCCTGGGGCCTGCTGGCAACCGACCGGCTCTTCCTCACCCCGCGTGACCGCCTCATGGCGCAGGCCGTCCACCGCGCGACCGCCGTCGCCTCGATCGGATTCCTGCTGCTGCACGTCACCGTCAAGATCGCCCTCGGCCATGTCGGCCTGCTCGGCGCCGTGGTCCCGTTCGGGCTCGGCATGACCGGCGCGTCCGGCCTCATCGGCTTCGGTTCGCTCGCCGGGATGCTGATGGTCCTCACGGCCGCCACGGGCGCGATGCGCAGCGCCTTCGCCACCCCGGGCCGCGTCGCGGGCCGCTGGCGCGCGGTGCACATGCTGGCCTATCCGGCCTGGTGCTCGGCGCTGGTGCACGGCTTGTACGCGGGCCGTCCGCCGGCCGGCTGGGTGGTCGCGATGTACGCCCTGAGCCTGGCGGGAGTGGCGGGCGCGCTGGCCGTACGCGCGCTCCCCCGCCCGGTCAAGCGCCGCATCGCCGCCCGGCTGGCCGCCTTCAGGCCGCACCCGGAGGGCGAGCGGGCCGAACCCGCCGTACCGCCGCGGCCTTCGACACCGCCCTCCTTCGAGACGTACGAGGCCCCGCCCTACGCGCCGCCGCCCTACGAGCCCTTGGGCGCGCCCTCTTATGAGGCGCAGCCGACGCAGCCACTGGGGGGCGCTCAGCCCCCGCACGAACTCCTCGGGGAAACACGGCAGTTCGAGCAGCCGCGCGCCCTGTACGAGCCCCCGCACGAAGCGCTGCCCCGCTATCGTCCGGCCGCCGCGCAGGAGGTCCGCGGCGATGCGGGCACCGGCATCTCGGCCGCCTACCGCGCGGTCTCGCTGGCTCCTTCCGCCCCTCCTGCCGCCCGCTGGCCCGCGCCCGCGCCGCGCCCTCCCGAGCCGCTGCCCGCCCCCGCACCGTCCACGCCCTATCAGCCGCCGGCCGCCGGCGAGCCCTGGCATTCGCAGCCGGGCTCCTCCGGAGAACGCCCGTGACGGCGCCCGCAACTGGAGTACGACCATGAACACGCCTCTCCCCGATGTTCCCGAGGTCCGCGTCGTCGGCCTGCCCCATCTGACGGCGGGCTTCGACCTCGTCGAGCGCCTGGCCCTGCCGATGCACCTCAAGGTGCACGGGCCGCTGAAGCCGGTCGACGGCGAACGGCTGGCCAAGCTCGCCGACGACATCGCCCTCAACGGCCGTGGCGGCGCCGGTTTCCCCTTCGGCCGCAAACTGCGCGCGGTGGCCTCCGCGGCGATCCGGCGCGGGATACGCCCGGTCGTCGTCGTCAACGCGAGCGAGGGAGAGCCCGCCTGCCGCAAGGACACCGTCCTGGTGTGCCGGGCTCCCCATCTCGTTCTGGACGGCGCCCTGCTGGCCGCCGAGGCGCTCGGCGCCCGCACTCTGGTCATCGCCGTCACGCGCGATTCCACGGAGGCCTCCGTGCGCGCCGCCCTCGACGAGCGTGGCCTCGCCGACAAGCGAAGCTCCCCACTGCGCGCCCGCGTGGTCCACACCCCCGAGCGCATGGTGTCCGGGGAGGCCTCCGCCGTGATCCGGGCCGTGGACGGCGGGCCCGCCCTGCCGCCCGGCCGCCGCGAGCGGGCCGCCGAGTCGGGTGTGGGCGGCGCCCCGACGCTGCTCTCCAACGCCGAGACCTTCGCCCAGCTCGCGGTGGCCGCCCGGCTGGGCCCGCGCCGCTTCTGCAACACCGGTGAGCCGAGCGAGCCCGGCACCGTACTACTGACGCTGTCCGGGGCGGTCGCCCGCCCGATGGTCGTCGAGGTCCCCACCGGAGTGCCGCTGCGTTACGTTCTCCAGCTGGCCGGGGCGCCCTCGCTGCCCCAGGGCGTGCTGACCGGCGGCTATCACGGCAGCTGGCTGAACTCGGTGGCCGCCCACGACGCGGCCGTCTCGCGCGCCTCGCTCTCGGCGCTCGGCGGGGCCCTCGGCGCCGGCGCCATCCTGCCGATCGGCCCGGGCACCTGCGCGCTCGGCGAGGCGCTGCGGGTGGCCAACTGGCTGGCGGCGGAGACGGCGGGCCAGTGCGGCCCGTGCAGGCTGGGGCTCCCGGCCGCCGCCGGCGGGCTCGCCGACGTGCTGAACGGCGGCGGACCGGCCGCCCTGGAGGCGCTGCGCGAGGTGACGGGGGCGGTGAAGGGCCGCGGCGCCTGCAAGCATCCGGACGGCTCGGCCCGCTTCCTCGCCTCGACGCTGGCCGCGTTCACGGACGACCTCGCGGCGCATGTGCTCGGCGGGGGCTGCGGCCGGCCCACGGTCGGCGTGCTGCCGCTGCCCGCGGCGGGTTACCAGGAGGAGGGCGTGCCCAGCGGCGAGAAGGTGCTGGTCGACTGGACACTGTGCGAGGGCCACGGGCTCTGCGCGGACATCGTGCCGGAGCTGATCCGGCTCGGCCCCGACGGCTACCCCCTGGTCGCGGACGCCACCGTGCCGATGCATCTGCGGGGGCGCGCCCAACGGGCCGTGCGCCGCTGCCCGGCGCTCGCGCTCCGGATCGAGCAGGCCCCGGCCGCGCTCCCCCAGGTCAGCCGCAAGGCCCTGGGCAGCGGCCGGAGTTGACCGTTTCTGATCATTACGCCGTCCTGTAGGGGACGCGCGCACTCTGGAGGGGAGGCCCCCGAAAGGGGGCCCAACAAGAAGGCGGGCCATCCGATTCGGATGGCCCGCCTTCTTCACTGTGGAGCTAAGGAGAATTGAACTCCTGACCTCCTGCATGCCATGCAGGCGCTCTACCAACTGAGCTATAGCCCCTTGCTTGCTTTGTTGTCGTCCGGTTTCCCGCGCCGACATCGAGAACATTACACGGTCACCCCGGTGCTTCACCAAATCGGTTTCCGTTCTGTACGAAGAAGGGCGGTAACGTCCAGCTTCGTGACCGTGAAGGTTCTGGCCCACACCGCTGCCCGCCTCCCCTCCGCCCGCCGTCCCGTGCCGCTCGCGGCCGCCGTCTGCCTGTTGTCCTTCGCGCTGTTCTGGGCCGCTCAGCGGGCCGCCGGGGTCTCGATGATCGACCTGATGGTCTACCGGGCGGAGGGCCAGACCGTGCGGGCCGGCGCCGACCTCTACGCGATGCGCGCGACCCGGGCGCAGCTGCCCACCACCTACCCGCCGTTCGCGGCCCTGCTGTTCACCCCGCTCACCCTCATCGGTGTCCCCGAACTGCGGGCCCTGGCGACCGTCGCGAACCTGGGGCTGCTGCTCGCCCTGGCCCACCTGTCGCTGCGGCTCGCGGGCCGGCGGCAGCCCGGGGCCGCGCTGTGGATCGCGGCGCTCGCCGTCTGGTGCGAGCCGGTGTGGACCACACTGCGCTACGGCCAGATCAATCTGCTGCTCGCCGTCGCGGTGCTCTGGGACCTCACGCGCGAGCGGGGCAACCGCTGGGCGGGAACCGGCATCGGCCTCGCCGCGGCCCTGAAGCTCACACCCGCCCTGTTCGGGCTCTTCCTGCTGATCACCGCCGTCATCCGGAAGAGGAGCGGCACCGGGAACTCTCCGCTCACCGTCACCATCAGGGCCGCCGCGGTGTTCTGCGCGGCCACGGCGGCGGCCGCGGCGGCGCTCCCGTACGACTCGTGGCGCTTCTGGACGTCGATGGTGTTCGAGGCGGGCCGGGTCGGTCATGCCGAGGACACCGCCAACCAGTCGCTGCGCGGGGTGCTGGCCCGGCTGCTGCACACCGGCGATCCGGGCCTGTGGTGGACGGCGGCCGCGGCCGTCACGGCCGCGTCGGGCCTCGCCGTCGCAGTACGCGCCGAGTTGCGTGGAGAGCGGGCCTGGGCGGCGATGGCCTGCGCGGTGACGGCGCTCCTGGTGAGCCCCGTCTCCTGGTCGCACCACTGGGTGTGGTGCGTGCCCGTGGTGGTGCTGCTCGCGTCCGAGAGGTCGCGCTGGGCACTGCTCGGGGCCGTCTTCTGCACATACGCGCTGTGGTGGGTCCCGCATGGCACGAGCCGGCCCGAACTGGCCCAGAGCGGCGGCCAGATGGCGCTCTCGGCGCTTTATCCACTGGCCGGGACGGGCTTCCTCGTCCTGGCCGCGCTCAGGCCGTGGCGAAGGAGTAGAAGCGCTTCAGCGTGCAGTGCGCCTCCAGGAGACGGCCGTAGATCGGCTCTCCCTCGAGTTCACGGTAGGTCTCGATCGGGTCGCCCTTTATGATCAGCGCCCGGGCGCATTCCTCGCACCAGTACTGATAGTCGGTGTTGACCGGATCCATGTCCCTGACGATGGGCGTACCACTGCCGCACCAGTCGCATTTCCGCCTGTGTGCACCCATGTTCAGCTCCAGCTGTGGCCGCAGGCCGTGCACACGTAGGACACTCCGCCGTTGTCGCCGAGCATCTGGGCGATGTGCGCGGAGCCACAGGACGGGCAGCTCAGGGGGGCGCTGGAAGCCGAGGCTCGCGGCCCGCCGGACGGTTGCGGGAATTCCTCGCGACTCGCGGGCATCACGCACTCCCTCCCGTTCGGTCCGTCGTCCCCCTCCGGCCGTCCCGATTCTGCCATGCCCTCGCAAGAGGGTCAGTGCTGTCACCGTACGAGACCGGACAGGCCGCCCAGGACGGACAGGACTGTCGGTGCGAAGGAGCGTCCTCGCGGCGCGCGGGCGGACGCGCGCGCCCCGTGTCCGCCGGAGGGGGCGGCTCCGGCCGGACAACAAGAAGATCCCGCCCCCACGAGGGGACGGGATCCGATTGTGGAGCTAAGGAGAATTGAACTCCTGACCTCCTGCATGCCATGCAGGCGCTCTACCAACTGAGCTATAGCCCCGCTGTCCGGCTTGTTTCCGCTTCTTCGGCGGTCCCTCGCTGCGAACAAGAAGAACTTTAGCTTGTGACCTGCCGGAAAGTGAAATCCGCCCGTCACCGCCTCTGAACAGCGGTTAGTCGTCGTCGCCGAGGACGGGCTCGGGCAGCGTGCCGGCGTTGTGTTCCAGCAGGCGCCAGCCGCGCGCGCCCTCGCCGAGAACGGACCAGCAGCAGTTGGTGAGGCCGCCGAGGCCTTCCCAGTGGTGCGCCTCCAGGCCGAGCAGCCGGCCGATGGTGGTGCGGATGGTGCCGCCGTGGCTGACGACGACGAGGGTGCCGCCGTCCGGCAGCTTGTCGGCATGGCGCAGCACGACCGGGGCGGCCCGGTCGGCGACCTCGGTCTCCAGCTCGCCGCCGCCCCGGCGCACCGGCTCGCCGCGCTTCCACGCGGCGTACTGCTCGCCGTACTGGCCGACGATCTCCTCGTGCGTGAGCCCCTGCCAGGCGCCCGCGTACGTCTCGCGCAGGCCCGAGTCGTGCTCGACCGGCAGACCGGTCACGGCCGCCAGCTCGGCGGCGGTGGCGGCGGCCCGCTGAAGGTCGGACGCCACGATCGCGTCCGGCTTCAGCGCGGCCAGCAGGCGCGCCGCGCGCTGCGCCTGGCCGATGCCCGTCTCGGTCAGCTCGATGTCCGTGGAGCCCTGGAAGCGACGCTCCAGGTTCCAGGCCGTCTGGCCGTGCCTCCACAGGACTATCCGGCGGCCCCGGCCGCCCTTGGTGCCGTTCAGCTCAGCTCACCGTCCGTCTCGTCTGCGCCGGTCAGCGCGGCGTGCTCGGCCGCCTTGCCGCGGGTCTTCATGGCGTCGTCCGGGAGCGGCAGCTCGGGGCAGTCCTTCCACAGGCGCTCCAGGGCGTAGAAGACACGCTCCTCGCTGTGCTGGACGTGCACGACGATGTCGACGTAGTCGAGCAGGATCCAGCGGGCGTCGCGGTCGCCCTCACGGCGCACCGGCTTGGCACCGAGCTCCTTGTTGAGCCGCTCCTCGATCTCGTCGACGATCGACTTGACCTGGCGGTCGTTGGGCGCGGAGGCGAGCAGGAAGGCGTCGGTGATCGACAGCACGTCGCTGACGTCGTACGCGATGATGTCGTGCGCGAGCCGGTCGGCAGCCGCCTGAGCGGCGGCGGTGATGAGCTCGATGGAACGGTCCGTGGCGGTCACAAGCAGGCTTTCGTCGGCGGTCAGATCGGATCAGATCGGATTCCAGGATCTCACGGACCGCCGACAGCCCCGAAAGAATTGCTCCGGGCCCCTCACTCCGGGGCCTCGCAGCCCTTGCCGCGCCGCCCGCGCAGTCCTTGCCGCGGCGCCGCGCAGTGCCTGCTTCAGGGCCTCGCAGTGCCTACTTCGGGGCCTTGTAGTCCTTTCCGATGACGACCGACACGTCGGCGTTGGCGGCCGCGCCGCCCTGCTTGACCGCGCTGTCCGGCAGGCCGAGCGTCTTGGCGACCTCCACGGCGTTGGCCTTCTTCGCCTCGTCGCCGTACAGGACCTGCGAGGCGGCCTGCGTACCGGCGCTCCCGGCGTCGATGAAGGTGTAGCCGCCGTTGACGAGGGCGATCCGGGCGGATTCGGCGGCCTTGCTGTTGCCGCTGGCGTTCTTCAGGCCGACCCGCAGCGAGGAGCCCTGGTCGGCGCCGCCGCCGAGCTTGCCGCCCAGGACGTCCTTGACCACGCTGTCGGCGGCCTGCTGGCTCAGCGTGCCGTCGGGCTGCACCGGAAGGAGCGCCGTCTTGTAGGCGCCGATCTTGGCGTGCTCGGCGAGCTTGGCCAGGGAGGCGCCCAGGTCGCTCTCGGGCAGCGAGGGGTCGAGGATCTGGGCGAGCGTCTGGACGGTGATGGTGGCCGCCTTCGGATCGTCGGAGATCTTGCGCAGCACGCCGTACATCACCGTGCCGAACCGCTGGAGCTGCTTGGTCTCGGCCTCGCCGGGCCCGCGGTAGGTCGCGTAGGCGACGGCCATCTGCCCGGTGAGCGTCTGCTCGTCGCCCTTCTTCACCAGCGGGTCGCCACCCTGCTTGGCGCCGGGGACGTCGGTGTCCGTATTGATGTCGATGTTCCCGACGAGGTCGACCAGGTTCTCCAGGTACGGGGTGTCGAGCCGCCAGGTGCCGGTGATCTTGGCGCCGAGGAGGTTGGAGAGCGAATCGCGGGTGCCCTGCGAGCCGTCGGAGTCGACCGACTTGCCCAACGTGGTGCGGTTGCCGTCGTCGTCGGTGATGGCGAGCGCGTTGGGCAGCAGCACGGTGGTGCCCTGCTTGGTGGTCACGTTGTTGACGAGGAGCGCCGTGGAGGTGCCGCCCGCCTTGGTGTTGTGCAGATGGACGGCGATGACATCGCGCTTCTGCGCCCCGACCGGGGTCGCGCCGTCCTTCTTCGCGTCCGAGGACGACGAGAGGCCGGGCAGTTTTCCGGCGGACCACAGATAGCCGACGCCGCCCACCACGACCAGGACGAGCGCCACGACGAGCGCCACGACGCGCTTGCGGCCGCGGCGCTTGGCCTCCTCGCGGCGTTCGCTGCGGCTCTCGGTGAACTTCAGCCAGTCGATGACGTCCTCGGAGTCCTCGTCGGGCTCCTCGGTGAACGCGAACTCCTCGGCGCCGGCGCCGCGTTCGCCGCCCGCGCCCTGCCCCTCCCGCCGCTGCTGGGGCACCACGGGCGCGCCCTGCGGCTCCGGGTCCGCCGCCACGGGCTCCTGGACGGCGGGCTGCCGTGCGGTGCCGTAGTCCTGTCCGTAGCCCTGCTGCGGAAACTGCTGGGTCTCCGTGAACTGCTGGTGCTGCTGGGCCTGTTGGGCGTGCTGGGCTTGCTGGTCCGGCTGTGACTGCTGCGGCGGCTGGGGCGGCGGCTGCTGCGCGTACGGATCGTACGTCGGCTGCTGCGGAACGTAGGTCTGGTCGTACCCATAACCCGGCTGCTGTTGTTGCTGCTGGGGTTCCTGGGGCTGGGCGTACGGGTCGTACGCCTGCTGCTGCGGCGGGACCTGCTGGTACACCGGCCGGCCGTACTCGTCGTATCCGACCAGCTGCACCTGGGGGGCATACGGGTCGTACTGGCGGTCGTTCACCGGTGGCCTTCTCTCACTCGCCGACGTACAGGCGGTACAGCTGGACTCACTCGCCGCGGTACAGCTGGCGCTTGTCGATGTAGCGGACCACACCGTCCGGAACCAGATACCAGACGGGGTCGCCCTGCGCGACCCGTGCACGGCAGTCCGTCGAGGAGATCGCCAGGGCGGGCACCTCCACCAGCGAGACGCCACCCTCGGGCAGCCCGTCGTCCGTCAGGACGTGACCGGGCCTGGTCACGCCGATGAAGTGGGCCAGCGAGAACAGTTCCTCGGCGTCGCGCCAGGTGAGGATCTGGCCGAGCGCGTCGGCGCCGGTGATGAAGAAGAGGTCCGCGTCGCTGTTGCGCTCGCGCAGGTCCCGCAGGGTGTCGATGGTGTACGTCGCCCCGCCGCGGTCGATGTCGATGCGGCTGACCGAGAACTGGGGGTTGGACGCGGTGGCGATGACCGTCATCAGATAGCGGTCCTCGGCCGGGGAGACCAGCTTGTGGCTCTTCTGCCACGGCTGGCCGGTCGGCACGAACACGACCTCGTCCAGGTGGAACTGCGAGGCCACCTCACTGGCGGCCACGAGGTGTCCGTGATGGATCGGATCGAACGTTCCGCCCATCACGCCGATGCGACGCTTCACCGGACCGGTAGGCACTTCCTGCTCTCCCATGCGTGCAGAGCCTACTGGCCCGGCTTTTCGGCCCCGACTCAGCGGTCGCGGTTGAAGCGGGTGGTGATCCAGAGCAGGAGGAGCAGGGCGAACAGCGCGCCGCCGCCCGTCAACCAGGGCTGCAGGCTTTCGTGGTTGCCACCGTGCTCGGCGCCTTCGGCGAGCGAGACCAGGTTGGCGGCGGTGCTGTGGAGGCTCATCTTCGGCAGGACCTATCCGGGAGTCGGGGCGGAGACTTCGTCCACATCGTATGCGGGCGGTCCGGGCACGCTCACGCCGACTCAGTCGTTGTTGTTGTCGTCGCCGCCGTTCGAGCGGTATCCGCGCAGCAGGAACCAGGCCAGGAGGCCCGCTCCGACCATCGAGGCAAGCAGCAGGATCCGCAGCAGCGCGCCCGGCCCCTGGCCGGTCGCGGAGGCGAGAGCAGTGACGACGTCCGGCATAGCGTCCGGCATGGCAGGTCTCCTCGAAGTTATCCACAGGCCCCCGGGTCACGGTATCGCCACCGCCTAGTGTGGATGTCGTCAGGGGGACGAGCCGACGACTCGAACGACAGGGGGCACCCATGACCGAGGACATCAACGACAACGTGCCGAGCAGGCAGCGGCGCAGGTTCCCCGGGATCTCCTCCCGGGCCTACGAACACCCCGCGGACCGCTCGGCGCTGGTCGCGCTGCGCAAGCTGACCGGCTTCGACACCGTCTTCAGGGCACTGAGCGGGCTGCTGCCCGAGCGCAGCCTGAGACTCCTGTTCCTCTCGGACTCGGTGCGGGTGAGCGACGCCCAGTTCGCCCACCTCAACTCCATGCTGCGGGACGCCTGTTACATCCTGGACCTGGAGAAGGTCCCCCCGATGTACGTCACGCAGAACCCGCAGCCCAACGCGATGTGCATCGGCCTGGACGAGCCGATCATCGTGGTGACGACGGGCCTGGTCGAGCTGCTCGACGAGGAGGAGATGCGCGCGGTCGTCGGCCACGAGGTGGGCCACGCCCTCTCCGGCCACTCCGTCTACCGCACGATCCTGCTCTTCCTCACCAGCCTCGCCCTCAAGGTCGCCTGGATTCCTCTGGGCAACGTCGCGATCATGGCGATCGTGACCGCGCTGCGCGAGTGGTTCCGCAAGTCCGAGCTGTCAGCGGACCGGGCGGGGCTGCTGGTGGGCCAGGACCTGCACGCCTCGATGCGGGGGCTGATGAAGATAGCGGGCGGCAACCACCTGCACGAGATGAACGTGGACGCGTTCCTGGAGCAGGCCGAGGAGTACGAGTCCGGGGGTGACCTGCGGGACTCCGTGCTGAAGATCCTCAACGTGCTGCCCCGCTCCCACCCGTTCACCACGGTGCGTGCGGCCGAGCTGAAGAAGTGGGCGGAGACCCGCGACTACCAGCGGATCATGGACGGCCACTACCCGCGGCGCGACGAGGACAAGGACACCTCGGTGACCGACTCCTTCCGCGAGTCGGCGACGTCTTACGCGGACGCGGTCAAGAGCAGCAAGGACCCGCTGATGAAGCTGGTCGGCGACATCGCCGGCGGCACGGCGGACCTGGGCGGCAAGCTGCGGGACAGGTTCACGGGTACGGCGACGCGGCCCTCGTCGTCGTCCTCGTCCTCGTCAGCGGACAAGGAGGCCGGTCCGGACGACGGCCCGACGGACGGAAAGCCGGAGCAGAACGGCAACGGGAGCGGAAGCGGGAAGGACTGAGGGGGGAGACCAGGGTGGGGCCCTGCGACGGGCGACCCCGCCCCGCCGGCACCTAGGGAAAGTCGGCACCGAAGGGGCCGGTCGGGTGGCAGCCGGTGGCGGGTGACGGCTGGACACCTGTCGAAAACGGCTCGGCGCCGGTCAGGTGACAGCAAGTGCCTGGTGGCAGCAGGTGCCGGGTGCCCGCTCGACGCCGGTCGCGTGACAGGTAGGCCGGGTGCCCACTCGGGGCCCGGCGGACGACAGGCAAGCCGGGTGGTGCCCACTCGGGACCCGGCGGACGACAGGCAAGCCGGGTGCCCACTCGGGACCCGGCGGGCGACAGGCCGTGCCGGTGTCAGCCGGTGGGAGGGGACGGCTGGGCGCCGTTGGCCAGGGTGCCGCAGAGGGCCTCGGGGGCGGGGCCGGTCGCGTACGGGTCGGTGCCGGCCGGGCCCTGCGCGCTCGCCCGTTCCCCCGCCAGGAGCGGCCGCAGCCGGCTCGCCACGTCGGCCGAGCAGGCCTGGGGACCGGCCTCGGCGGTGCTGGCCTGGATCTCCGTACGGTTCAGCCGCAGGTCCTCGCGGTCGAGCCGGAAGTGCAGCTCGCGGCGGACGGTGAACAGCGAGGCGTCCTTGGCGTGCGGCCCGTTCCCGGCGGGGCGCAGGGCGTACACGAAGACGTAGTCGGTGGCGACGACGAGGGCGTCCGAGCCGGACTCGGCGTAGCTCATCGAGCCCTGGACCCGGATCCGGGGATCGGCGAGGGCCACCTTGGCCGGATCGAAGCGGACCAGCCAGCCCGTGGCGGAGTGCCGGCCGTCGTCGGCGGGGGTGGCCAGGCTCTGGTCGAACTGGGCCATCAGATCGGGGTCGAGCAGCACCCGGATCTGGCGGTCCGGGCCACCGGCGAGGACGTCGGGGTCCAGGGACGACTTGACCAGGTAGTCCTTGGCGATGGAGAGGGCGTTCATCACCTCCGCCTCGGAGAAGTGCGTGGTCCTGGAGGCCGACGGCAGGTTGATCCCGGAGCCGCCGGTGCGGAACTGGGCGGCGGGGCTGCGGGCGAAGAGCTGCTCGGCGTCCCCGCCCGGCACGGCGTCCTGCGGGGCCAGCGGGATCACGGTCATCCGCAGCGGCTCGGGGTGGCTGGTCGGGGGCGCCTGGTACGGGTGCCGGACGCCCATGTAGATGGCGGTACTGAAGGCTATGAGGAGCAGCAGCACCAACGCGACGGCGGGTTTGGAGGAGGCCCGCAAGGACCAGCTCGGGCGGGAGCGCACGGCCCGCGCGTGTTCCCGCATCCGCTCCTGTGCGGAGTACTCCTGAAGGCGGGCGGCTCGGACGAACGATTCGTCGAAGACGACGGACCGGTACTCGTCGTCGCCACCGCCGGGGAGACCCTCCGGTGTTTCCTCGGGTGGCTCTCCAAGCCCTGCCATACCTTCAGGGTAGGTCTCGTGGGGGAAAGGTAAACGCGCTGCTGCGCGACAACTTCCGACGAGTTCCGCCGCGCTGGTGCGGGGGTTGCTCAGGGGGCGCTCAGCGCCTGCTCGAAGCCGATGCGGCCGGGGCGCCGAAATCGGCCGAGGCGGAGGCGGCGGCCGACGCGGCGGCGGCCGAGGCGGGAGCCGGCGCGGCGGCGGAGGCGGTCGGCGACGGGTCCGTCAGGCCCTCCGTGCCGGGTGCCGAGCCGATCACCGGTGGGTGGCCCCCGATGGCGGCGGGCGGGGTCTGGGCGGGCGCCGCCGCGTTCGTCGGGTTGTCGACGTTGCTCGTGGCGGGGGGCGGCGGGGCCTTGTCCTCGTGGTCGGACGAGGCGCCCCGGTAGACGGCGGAGAAGGCGAGGGCGACCATGCCGATGCCCATGATCACGGCGAGCAGCCAGGCGATGGGGCGGTGCCAGCGGGCCCGGCCCCGGTAGGGGCGCAGGACGCCGCCGAACCGGCCGTAGGGGCCCGCCTCGGCGCCGCCGGACAGGCCGGGGCCGCCGAAGTCGTCCGGGTCCCGGCCGGGGCGGTAGGGGTCGTAGCCGTCGTCGTAGAGCTCGTCGTCGGGGGCTCCGGCGCCCGCGCGGGCGCGGGCCGCCTCCGCCTCGGCGCGGGCCTGGGCGGCGGCGAGCAGACGCTCGACGGCACTGGGCTCATGGATGGCGGCGGCTCGTACGAAGTCCTCGTCGAACACCACGGAGGCGAAGTCATCGTCCGCGCCCCCGCGGTCGTCGTCGGGCTCCCCGCCGTCCGGGAACGGCCTGCCCCCTACGTCGTCCGGCACGCGTTCAGCGTAGCCCCGGGCGGTCCGTTTGGGCAGCCGGTGACCGAACTCGCCCACCCGAACGGAGAGTTACGAATGGCTACCGAATGTGACCGTCGCCGGTCACGATGTACTTCGTCGAGGTCAGCTCCGGCAGACCCATGGGGCCACGGGCGTGCAGCTTCTGGGTGGAGATGCCGATCTCGGCGCCGAAGCCGAACTGGCCGCCGTCGGTGAACCGGGTGGAGGCATTGACGGCGACGGTCGTGGAGTCGACCAATTGGGTGAAGCGGCGGGCCGCCGCCTGCGAGGTGGTGACGATGGCCTCGGTGTGCCCGGAGGTCCACAGCCGGATGTGGGCGACGGCGGCGTCGAGGGAGTCGACGACCGCGGCGGCGATGTCGTACGAGAGGTACTCGGTCTCCCAGTCCTCGACGGTGGCCTCCACGACGGTGGCCTTGGAGCCGTCGGCGTAGGCCCGTACGCGCTCGTCGGCGTGGACGGTGACCCCGGCCTCGGCCAGGGCGTCCAGGGCGCGCGGCAGGAAGGCGTCGGCGATGTCCTGGTGGACGAGGAGGGTCTCGGCGGAGTTGCAGACCGAGGGGCGCTGCGCCTTGGAGTTGATCAGGATGTCGACGGCCATGTCGAGGTCTGCCTCGGCGTCGACGTAGACGTGGCAGTTGCCGGTGCCGGTCTCGATGACGGGGACGGTGGATTCCTCGACGACGGTGCGGATCAGGGAGGCGCCGCCGCGCGGGATCAGGACGTCCACCAGGCCACGGGCGCGCATCAACTCCCTTACGGAGTCGCGGGATTCGCCGGGTACGAGCTGGACCGCGTCGGCGGGCAGGCCCGCGCCGCCGACCGCGTCGCGCAGGACGCGGACCAGGGCGGTGTTGGAGGCGTAGGCGGAGGACGAGCCGCGCAGCAGGACCGCGTTGCCGGACTTGAGGCAGAGGACGGCGGCGTCCACGGTCACGTTGGGCCGGGCCTCGTAGATGATGCCGACGACGCCGAGCGGGACGCGGACCTGGCGCAGGTCGATGCCGTTGGGCAGGGTGGAGCCGCGCACGACCTCGCCGACGGGGTCGGGCAGGGCGGCCACGTCGCGCACGTCGGAGGCAATGGCCCGGATCCGGTCGGGGGTGAGGGTGAGCCGGTCGATGACGGTTTCGCTGGTGCCGGACTCGCGGGCCTTGGCGACGTCGACGGCGTTGGCCTCGACGATCTCGGCGGTCCGCACTTCGAGGGCGTCCGCGATCGCGAGCAGCGCCTCGTCCTTGACCGCGCGCGGAAGTGGCGCGATCTCGGCGGCCGCGGCGCGCGCCCGGTAGGCGGTCTGGGTGACCGGGGACATGCCGTCGTACGGGGAGGGCGAGGAGTGCGAAGCCATGTCCGCAGACTAATGGGCGGCGGGCGGTCGTTTCGCCCCGGTTCCATTCCCCGAGACGCTGCCGGGGAGCGGGGTCAGAAAGGGTGGACTCCCACGGGCGCGGCCGGCGGCGGCCCGTAGCCCTCGGCGAGCCGCTGGTGGTAGGTGCCGCGGTCGATGACTTCGAGGCCGACGATCTCCCAGGGCGGGAGTTTGGCGGTGGAGCGGTGTTCGCCCCACAGGCGCAGCGCGACGGCGGCCGCGTCGTGCAGGTCGCGGGCCTCCTCCCAGTAGCGGATCTCGGCGTGGTCGTTGGCGTAGCGGCTGGTCAGCAGGAACGGGTGGTCGTGGGCGAGCTGTTCGAGGCCGCGGCGGACCTCTTTCAGCGGCGCCTCGGCTCCCGAGACGCTGAGCGTGATGTGCCACAGCCTGGGGATGTCCCCGGGCTCCTCGACTGCCTCGCTCCGTTCGACGTCGGCCCCCGTCCCCACACTGGTCAGGGTCCGCTCAGCCGTCGTCCCTCGGGGCGCCGCCCCGGGGCGCGCTCGTCTCACCGGCGGCCTCCTGTGCTGCTGTGTGCGATGCGGTGCGGTACTGCGCGAATTGCCGGTCCGCGTGTACCCCGCTTCAAAGTTGACCAGCCCGAGGCCGGGCGCGGGGCGGTTTTCCTGAAGGTGTCTGTCTTATGGCTGGACTTTCAGCCGTTTCAGGGGTGCAGGACGACCAGATCGTCCCTGTGTACGACTTCGCGCTCGTAGCCAGGGCCGAGTTCGCGCGCGAGGTCACGGGTGGAGCGGCCGAGGAGCTGGGGGATCTCCTTGGCGTCGAAGTTGACGAGGCCACGGGCGATGGCGCGGCCCTGCGGGTCGCGCAGTTCGACGGGGTCGCCGGCGGCGAACTCGCCCTCGACGGCGGCGATTCCGGCGGGGAGCAGCGATTTGTGGCCCTCGACGACGGCGCGTACGGCTCCGTCGTCGAGGATCAGGGCGCCCTGGGGAGTGGAGGCGTGGGCCAGCCACAGCAGGCGGTCGGCGGAGCGGCGTCCGGTGCGGTGGAAGTGGGTGCCGGTGGCGCGTCCGGCGAGCGCGTCGGCGGCCTGGCTCGCGGAGGTGAGGACGACGGGGATGCCGGCGGCGGCCGCGATGCGGGCGGCCTCGACCTTGGTGACCATGCCGCCGGTGCCGACTCCGGCCTTGCCCGCGCTGCCGATCTGGACGTGGGCGATGTCGTCGGGGCCGTGGACCTCGTCTATGCGCGAGGTGCCGGGCTTGGCCGGGTCGCCGTCGTAGAGGCCGTCGACGTCGGAGAGCAGGACGAGCAGGTCGGCGCGGACGAGATGGGCCACGAGGGCGGCGAGGCGGTCGTTGTCGCCGAAGCGGATCTCGTCGGTGGCGACCGTGTCGTTCTCGTTGACGACGGGGAGCGCGCCCATGGCGAGGAGCTGGTCCAGGGTGCGGTAGGCGTTGCGGTAGTGGGCGCGGCGGCTGGTGTCGTCGGTCGTGAGCAGGACCTGTCCGACGCGTACGCCGTAGCGGGCGAAGGAGGCGGTGTAGCGGGCGACGAGGAGGCCCTGGCCGACGCTGGCGGCGGCCTGTTGGCGGGCGAGGTCCTTGGGGCGGCGGCGCAGGCCGAGTGGGGCGAGGCCGGCGGCGATGGCGCCGGAGGAGACCAGGACGATGTCCTTCTCGCCGCCGCCGCGCGCCTTGGCCAGGACGTCGACGAGTGCGTCGACCCGGTCCGCGTCGAGGCCGCCGGAGGCGGTGGTGAGGGAGGACGAACCGATCTTGACTACAATTCTGCGGGCCTGCGCCACCTGCTGCCTTGCCACTGTCACACGGTGAAATCTATGTCAGGACGGGCTGTGGGCGCTTGGAAGTTCCAATCGGCGGACAGCCTCACCGGGGCCGGTCAGAGGGCCTTTAAGCTCGAAAAAGTGTGAAAACTGGGGAAGTCGTGGGCCGATGGGGTGCTGAAGGCCACACATCCGTACCGTGCGGCTTTACACCGGCCAGGCAAATTTAGCGTCAGAAGTGAAACCTCAGGAGCTGGTACGCCCTCCCTCCTGATGACTGTTCGAACAACTCCATGGCGGACGCCCGGGGGACTCGGGGCGCATGGATGCAACAAGGAGTGTGCCGAATGCCGTCGTCACCATCTCGCCGACGTCTGCTGCAGGTCGCCGGGGGCGGCCTCGTGGCGGCGCCTCTCGCCTACGGCGGATGGCAGTGGCTGGCACCCCACGGCGGAGCGGGAGTCGACAGCCCTTCGACGGGGACGACGACGGGCAAGCCGGCCTCGGATTCGGCCAACCAGGCGTATCTGCACGTGATCGCGCACGCCGACGACAGCATCTACTTCATGAACCCGGATCTGGAGCAGTCGATACGCAGCGGCGCCCTTTCGGTGACGGTGTGCATGACGAGCGGTGAGTCGGACGGCCGGAACGCGCCCGGCAAGTCGCCGCAGTTCAAGTCGATGCAGACGGACCGGCCGGGCTTCGCGCGGGCGCGGATAAACGGGCTGCGGGCCGCCAACGCCCTGATGGCGACGGGCGACGACAACAGTCCGTGGTCGGTGGAACCGGTGGAGCTGCTGCCCGGCTTCCGTTCCGAGCTGCACTATCTGGAGGCCGCCCCGCACGTCCAGCTGATCTACATGGGCCTGTGCGAGGCGCGCTATGTGAGCGTGCCGCGTCCGGTGAGCATGCGGGGTCTGTGGCTGGGCGCGATCAAGGAGCTGCCGACGCTGCCCGGCAAGGGCAGCCCGGTGCGGATGCCGCGCGCCTACACGCGGGACCAGATCATCGACGCGCTCGCGGCGGCGATCGCGCGGGTCAACCCGACGGTGATAAGGACCCTGGACCCCACTCCCCTGCACGCGCCGCGCGAGACGGTGGCGATGATGAGCGCGCCGACGATACTGCGCGGTCTGAGCTATCTGGACCATCAGGACCACACCTCGTCGGCCCGGTTCATGCAGGCCGCCATGGAGCGTTACTGGGGTGCGGGCAAGGGGCGCCCGGCGTCGGTGTCCAACTACATCGGCTACCCGACGAACTACACGCCGCCGTCCCTGGACGCGGCGACCACCCGGCGCACCTCCCAGCTCCTGAACGCCTACGGCTGGGCGGACCACCGCGACTGCGGGGACGCGGCGGGCTGCGGCGACCTCAAGGTGGGGCCGAACGGGCTGAAGGGCGGCGGGGCCGGCTGGGCGCGCGGCACCCGCACCCGCGCCCCGGGCACCGTGCGCTGGCTGGCGCCGCTGAAGGACGGCCGGCTCGCGGCGTTCGCGGTGCTCAACGGCGCGGTGCGCTGCTGGGTGGAGCGGGAGGCCGGCAAGGGGCCGTGGACCGGCCCGTTCGACGCGGTGGGCAGCGCGGGCGGTCCGCTGGACCCGCAGGTGGAGGTCGTGCGGCTGCCTGACGGAACGCTTCAGCTGTTCGGTACGCGTACGGTGCTGCCCTTCAAGGGGCAGAAGCACCACAAGGAGCTGGTGTGCGTCGCGCAGACCGGCGTGGGCGCCGACGGGGTGCCCAAGTTCGGCGCGTGGACCTCGCTCGGCACCCCGGACACGGCCCCGGAGAAGTCCCTGGAGACGGGCTATCCGGCGACCGCGGTCTCCCCGGACGGCACCGTGCACGTGCTGGCCCGCAACTGGGCGGGCGACATCGCGATGCGCAGCGGCCGGGGCGGCAAGGCGTGGGGGCCGTGGCAGCTCCTTGACCACCCCGGGGGCAAGCAGCCCCCGCATCCGCTGGTGGTGGAGGGGATCGACGCGCTGGTCGACCCGTCGGGCCGGATCCATGTGGCGGCCCCGACCGACAAGACGGTGCTGCACTGGGTGTCCCCGGCCCCCGGCGAGCTGCCGAAGCTCTCGGCGCCGACGGGCCTGCCGCCGTCGGGCAGCGCGGTGAGCCTGGTGGCGGACGGCAAGGGCGGCGCGCTCGCCGTCTACCGGGGTGCCGGCACCGCGGTGGTGACCGTCGCCTCGCCCGACGCCGCCGCCGGCGCCCAGAACGCCGCGTGGAAGGTGGCCCGGCGCACCCCGGCGGGCGGCTACGGGCGGGTCTCGGCGTACCGCCTGAGCGGGAACGGGGCCCCGCTGGTGCTCGCGGCGAGGGACAACCAGGGCCAGGTGGTGCCGGCGTCGGACGGTTCGGCCCAGCAGGCGGCCTGGGAGACGCCGGGCGTGCAGTTCGTGGGGATACCGGGGATGGCGCAGGACTCGGCGGGCCGGGCCGTGCTGGCGGTGCTCGGCACGGACGGCCAGCTGTACGCCTCCCGCCAGGCCGCGCCCGGTGCCCGGTTCGGGGAGTGGGCGACGGCGGGTCAGCAGAGCGCGGGCAGCCGGGTCTAGCCGGCGTACGAGAAGGGGGCGGACACCGTTCGGTGTCCGCCCCTTCTCGCTGTGCGCGCCCGCTACTTGACCGGGACCTTCGGCTCGGCCGGGTCCGGCTCCCCCGCCTCCCGGTGGCCCGGCACCAGGATCCGACGGGATAGCACATAGGTGAACGGGATCGCCACCACGGCGGCGGCCAGCGGGGCGATCGTCTTGTTCATCCCGACCCAGTGCACCAGCGCGAACAGGCCGGCGCTCTGCACCACGAAGTTGGTGACGTTGGTGAGCGGGAAGAGCAGGAACTTCTTCCAGCTCGGCTTGGTGCGGTAGGTGAAGTAGGTGTTGAGGAAGAACGAGCCGACCATGCTGAGCAGGAAGGCGATGGTGTAGGCGACGAAGTACGGCAGCTTCGCCAGGTGCAGCAGCGGCCAGTAGAAGGCGTAGAAGGTGCAGGTGTTGACTCCGCCGACGAAGCCGAACCTGATCACCTGTCCGAGCTGACTGGGCATCAGACCACCCTGTGCTGCGGCTCGTTGCGGTACACCTCGCGGCGCTGGACGCCCTCGGGCTTGCCCGGGAAGCCGTGGGCCTCCTTGACCAGGAAGTGCGGGCGGCGCTTGGTCTCGTAGTAGATGCGGCCGATGTACTCGCCGATCAGGCCCAGCATCATCATCTGGACCCCGCCGAGCCCGACGATGATCGCGACGAGGGTGACATAGCCGGGGGTGCTCACGCCGTAGGCGATGGCGGCGACGGTGATCCACAGGGCGTAGGCCGCGCCGACGCCGGCGAGCAGGACGCCGAGCCAGATCGCCAGGCGCAGCGGCTTGTTGTTGAACGAGATGAGGCCGTCCATGCCGTAGTTCAGCAGCGCGCCGAACTTCCACTTGGTCTCGCCGGCCTCGCGCTGGGCGTTCTGGTAGTCGAAGGTGACGGTGTCGAAGCCGATCCAGGAGAACAGGCCCTTGGAGAAGCGGTTGTACTCGCCGAGGGAGAGGAGCGCGTCCACGGCGGGCCGCGACAGCATGCGGAAGTCGCCCACGCCGTCGGTGAGTTCGACGTCGACCCACTTGTTGACCGCGCGGTAGTAGACGCGGCTCAGGGCGGAGCGGACCTTCTTGTCGCCCTCGCGGGTGCGGCGGGCGATGATCTGGTCGTGGCCCAGCTGGTAGAGGTCCAGCATCCGCTCGATGAGCTCCGGCGGGTGCTGGAGGTCGGCGTCCATGATGACCACGGCGTCCCCGGTGGCCTCGCGCAGCCCGGCGAGCATGCCGGCCTCCTTGCCGAAGTTGCGGCTGAAGGAGACGTAACGGGTGGCGTCCGGGTGCCGGTCGGCCAGGGCCCGCAGGTGCAGGAGCGTTTTGTCCCGGCTGCCGTCGTCCACGTAGCAGATCTCGTACTCGATCGGGAGGGTGTCGAGCACGCTGCGGGTCTTGGCGTCGAATTGGTCGATGACCGCTTCTTCGTTGTAACAGGGGACGACGACCGACAGCTTCATCATCAGTGCTTTCCGTTGGCAGAAGACGGGGAGGAGGTGCGGGAGGACCTGGTGCGGGTGCGGACCGCGCCGCCGACCCCGACGGCGAGCAGGGCCACCAGGGCCAGTCCGCTCGCCAGGAGTCCGGGCTTGAGTCCGGGCGTCTGGAAGGAGCACGAGAGGCGGGAGCCGCCGTCACCGAGGTTCACGGCCATCAGCCCGCCCAGCGTACCGGGGGCGCGCGCCGGGCCGCCGTCGACCGAGCACTGCCAGCCGGTGGTGGCCGGAGTGGAGATGACGGCGGTGCCGGTGGTGCCCTTGGGGAAGGTGGCCGCGATCGTGTGACCGCCGGCCGTCACCTTCTGCGGGGCGGTGGCCTTGAGGTGGTCGACCGCGGCGTCGAGCTTGGCACGGCTGAGGCACCCGACGGGGAACTTCGGGGTGTCCTGGGCCTTGTGGGTGCCCAACGCGACGGTGAACTTGCCGCTCGCCGGAACGGTGCCGAGCGGCACCAGGGAGTTGCTGGTCATGTTGTAGCGGCCGTGCTGCGGGGTGGTGACGCCGAAGGCCTGGACGCTGCCCGCGTACCAGGGGGCGTACCAGTAGGCCTGGGTGCCGGGGGTGCAACTGGCGCTGAACGTCGTCCACTTGGAGCCGGTGACGTTGCCGGGCAGGTGCCAGTCGCCGTTCGGCCTGGAGGTCGGCGTCGGGCCGCCGGCGGGGGTGAGGGCGGGCACGTCGTAGACGGGGGTGCCCAACACCCGCTGCTGGCGGGCGAAGACGGACGCGTCGCGGCTCCTGGCGTCGCTCGCGTTGCCCGGGCGCAGGGTGACCACGGGCGGGGCGGCCACGGACTGCTGGGTGAAGCCGTTGCCGTTCTTGGCCCAGTCCAGATAGCTGCCGATGCCCATGATCGCGCGGCCGACCGGGTCGTTGAAGCTCAGCGTGTGGCGGCCCTGTATGTACCAGCCGGCGCCGAGCGTGTGCAGGGCGGCGGCGGTCTTCGCCGGAACGTAGCTGCTGTAGTACGAGCCGCCCTGGCCGCCGAGCAGCAGCGGGTCGTTGTTGGCGAACTCGTGCGGACCGGGGTCGCTGCGCACGGCCGGCCAGTCGTCGTGGGCCCGGATGGCGTCGTAGGCGGCCAGCGAGCTCGCGTCCAGGGTCCGCTTGGGCCGCCACCAGTCGCTGCCGTCGCGGATCACGGTGACCGAGAAGACGGTGTACGCGGTGGAGAGGAACACGGTGCAGGCGAGCGCTCCGGTGAGGGCGACGCGCACGGGGCGCTCGCCGCGGAAGCGGTGGAGCAGGAGCAGCAGGACCAGGACGAGCAGTCCGCCGCCGACGCTGAGGATCCAGGTGCCGCGCGAGACGTAGACGCTGCGGGAGGAGAGCGCCACGACGACGGCGGTGACCGCGGCGCCGTAGAGCAGCTCCTTGGGGCGCGGGCGGCGGGCCAGCGCCAGCCAGGAGACGATCACCAGCATCGCGGTCAGTGCGATGGAGGCGCGGTACGGGCTGCCGTTGGGCATGGCGAGGCCGTGCCAGAGCAGGATCGTCGGCGCCCAGATGTAGGAGAGGGCGACCAGGACGAGCAGCACGCACCAGGCGACGCGTTCCTTGCCGGGCACCCGGCCGATGAACGGGAACGCGAAGACCAGGAGCAGCGGGAGCAGGCCGACCGAGATCTGCGGCCCACCGCCGTGCAGCCCGCCGGGCAGCAGGTGCGCGAGGTAGTCGAAGGCACCGGGCGGGCCCTTGTAGGTGGCGTCCGGGGCCGGCTGGGAGAGCTTGCTGGCCTTGAGGCCGACGGTGAGGACGGGCGCCGCGAGCAGCACGCCGGTCGCGGTCATCGTGCCGGCCCGCACGAGTGCGTTCAGGCGCCGGCGGACCGGGGCGTCCTCCAGGATCAGGCGGACGAGGAAGACCAGGCCCATGCCGATGGTGGCCATCGCGGCGATGTAGAAGTTGCCGGCCCAGGCGGCGAAGACGAGCAGCGTGCCGAGGACCCAGTGGCGGCCGCGCAGGCACCAGTCGGAGGCGATGCCGAGCATCGGGAAGGCGGCCATGCCCCACATCCACATGGGGTCCGAGAAGCCGTCGGAGATCATCCAGGCGCTGACCGCGTAGCCGACCGAGAGCAGCCCGCGCAGCCAGGGCGAGCCGGGGCGCAGCCGGCCGAGGAAGACGGTCATCAGGAACGCGGCGAGGCCGACGCTCAGCAGGGTGACCAGGAAGACCGGTATCTCCACCTGGTCGCGGGGGAACAGCCCGACGATCCAGGAGAAGGGGTTCATGAGGTAGGTGAAGAAGTCCCCGAGGAAGGGGACGCCGAAGCCGCTGCCCCAGTTGAAGACGAGGTCCCCGGAGGTGTTCCCGTGCATGAGGTCCCACAGGTGCGCGTGGAACGGCACGAACTGGTTGCCGAGGTCGTTGACGGCCCGCGAGCGCGATCCGAACGGGTAGGTGCCGTGCACGGCCATCGCCAGGCAGTAGGCGCCCATGGAGATCACGGCAGAAAGCAGGGCGGCCACCGTCTGCGCTCCGAGGATCCTTCGGCGGGGCCGACTGCTCCGTTCGGTCGTCTCCGCCTGCTGCTCGGGTGAGGTTTTCAGCACCGTGCCTTCTCGTTCACTCGCTCTGTGTCTGCTTCGCCCGTGATGTCCCGCTGTGCGGGCCATGGACAGGGTCCGAGGAGAAGTATGACGTTCTCGACGGGGGTGCGCTGTTGGCGCCGCCTCCTCGGGAGATGACCCCGAGGATCCGTTGGTTGCCCGTTCCTCTTTCACAGTTGCGTAACGAGCGAGCCCGACAGGGCGGTGCGCCGGCCTCCCGAACAGGGCGTCCCGGCCCGCTCGCGGGTGCCGGGCGGGGGTGTGGACAACCGGTAGCGTTTGGACCGCATGCCCTTAGCACACATGGATTGAGGTGCCAATGCCTGACGTCTCCGTGATCGTCATCGTCTACAACGATGCCGATCGACTGCCGACGGCAGTCCAGTCCGTCCTGGACCAGACCCACAAGAGCGTCGAGGTTCTGATCGTCGACGACCGCAGCGAGGACCGCTCCTACGAGGTCGCCCAGGAGCTCCAGGCCGCGAACCCGGGACGGGTGCGGGCGTTCCGGCTGCCGGAGAACAGCGGCGGCTGCGGGGCACCGCGCAACCACGGCATCTCAGAGGCGCTGGGCACGTACGTGATATTCCTCGACAGCGACGACGTCCTGGAGCACAACGCCTGCCGGAACATGGTCGCCGCGGCCGAGCGCACCGGCGCCGACCTGGTCTCCGGCATGTGTGTGCGGGTCCACGTGGACAGCAGGCACGGCAAGACCGTCGACTGGTACCCGTGGATCTATTCCACGAGCCGCACGCTCGAATCGATCACCGAGCTGCCCGACCTCCTGGTCTTCGACACCCTCTCCACCAACAAGTGCTACCGGCGTGACTTCCTGCTCGACCAGGGCCTTTCCTTCCCGGTCGGCATCCATTACGAGGACCTGCTGTTCTCCGCGCAGGCCTATGTCGCGGCCCGGCGCATCGCGCTGATCCCGAACCGGGTCTACTCGTGGAACGTCGTGGAGAACTCCTCGGCGAAGTCGATCAGCAACCGGCGCCACGAGATCGCCAACTTCGTGCACCGCATGGAGATCCACCGCCGGGTAGACGAGCTGCTGGAGCAGAAGGGCTACGACCACCTCAAGTTCCGCAAGGACGTCAAGTTCCTCAAGCACGATCTCGTGCTCCATCTGCGTGATCTTCCGCTGCTCGACGACGACTACCGGCACGAGTTCGCGGAGCTCGCCAACAGCTACCTGGAGACGATCTCCCCGCGGGCCTACGCCGAGGTGCAGCCCATCCAGGCGATCTGTGCCTACCTCCTGGGCAAGGAGGACTGGAAGAACCTGATGCCGGCCGCCGACGCCCTCATCACCCCCGGCAAGCTGACCGTGCCGCTGGTGGAGAAGGACGGCCGGGTCTACTGGTGCGCCGAGCACCTGGACGACCCGGACGGGGCCCGCATCCTCGACGTCACGGCGGCCGGCTACCACACGCGTCCGCTGAACAAGCTGTCCCTCGGCAACCGCCTCACCTCGTACGCCGACGACGGCCGGGGCAAAGTGCGGCTGGGCGGTTCGGTCATCAACCCGCTGGGCCGCATCAAGGCCGGCGCCGAGCTGGGCGGCACCCTGGAGTTCCGGGCCCGCCGCACCAGCCTGCAGTCCTTCCACTTCCCGCTGACCTCGCTGACCCACGCGGGGCGCACGCTGGACTGGACGGCCGAGGCGGACATCGCCCGCAAGCTGCGCCCGCTGGGCATCATCGACGTGGTGTGGGACGTCTGGCTGAACCTGGACGTCGACGGCGACGCGGTCTCCACACGCGTCTCGGCCGGCAGCATCGACGTGAACTCCGGCCACCCCCTGCGCGTACGCCCCCGCCTGACCCGTCTGGTCTCCGACCGCATCGAGCCGTCGGTCTCCAAGAAGGGCAACCTGTCGTACGTCCTGACCGCGTCGGGCGCGGCGGCCGTCCGCACCCAGGGCCTGATCGAGGACGCGCTGCGGAGCAAGGCCGCCGGGGTCGCCAAGAAGGGTCTGCGCAAGGCCCGCCGGGTGAAGAAGGACCTCAACTCGGGCCGGACCAAGGTCCGGGTCTACCACGAGGTGCTCTCCAAGCTGCCGATCCGCAAGGGTCTGGTGGTCTTCGAGAGCCACCTGGGCAAGCAGTTCAGCGACAGTCCGAAGGCGATCTACGACGAGCTGCGCCGCCAGGGCGTCGACTGCGAGGCCGTCTGGTCCTACGAGGGCGCCAAGCCCACCGGCTTCCCCAAGGACGCCACGCTGGTCAGACGCTGGAGCTACCCCTATCTGCGGGCGCTGGCCCAGGCCGAGTTCTGGATCGACAACCAGGGCTTCCCCGCGACGCTGACCAAGCGGCCCGGCACCACCTACATCCAGACCTGGCACGGCAGCGCGCTCAAGCGGATGGGCTTCGACCTGCCGCAGATGAAGGTGCTCGGCCGTGCCGAGCGCGACCGCCTGCAAAGGGGCCTGGACCGCTTCGACCACTTCCTGATCCGCTCCGAGCACGATGTCCGCACCCTGGCCAGGGGCTTCAGGCTGCGCGACGACCGGCTGCTGCGCACCGGCTACCCGCGCAACGACGAGCTGGTCAGGGCGCGCGAGAAGGAGACCGGGTCCGGCTCCCGCGACCGCGGCCCCCTCGCCGCCGAGCTGAAGATCGACCCGGGCAGGAAGGTCCTGCTGTACGCGCCGACGTTCCGGGCCACGCCGCAGGGCGCGGTGCGCCGCTTCGAGCTGCCCTTCGACGTCGAGGCGTTCGCCGAGCGCTTCGGTGACGAGTACACGCTGCTGATCCGCTCGCACTACCTCAACCAGGTCGTGCTGCCGCCGTCGGTGCGCGGGCGGGTCATCGACGTGTCCCACGGCTACGACATCTCGCCGCTGCTCGTCCTCGCCGACGCGCTGATCACCGACTACTCGTCGCTGATGTTCGACTACACGCTCCTGGACCGGCCGATGGTCTTCTTCACGTACGACTACGAGGAGTACGCGGGGGAGACCCGGGGCACCTACTTCGACCTGCGCGAGAAGGCGCCGGGGCCGGTCGTGGGCACCGAGGCCGCGCTGTTCGCGGCGGTGGAGGAGCTCAAGTCGGCGGACGCCGATTACGCGGAGGCGCGGGAGCGCTTCGCGGCCGAGTTCGGCGAGTACGACCGGGGCACCGCCGCCCAGCAGATCGTCGCCAAGTTCTTCACCTCCGGGAGCGGCAAGTGACCGAGCAGACCGCCAAGGGCGGCGGCCGTGACATCTTCTTCGTCTCCAACGCCGTCAACGAGCTCGGCGGCGTGGCGACCTGGTCGCACCAGATGGCCCGGCTCTTCGCGGACCGAGGCGACCTGGTGCACCTGGTCGGCATCACCCCGCCCAACCACCCCTTCGAACCGGCCGGGGACCTGCCGTACGGCACGACGACGCTGTACGACACGCATCCGCCGTCGGTGCCCGGCCCGCACGGCATCAAGGGCAGGCTGAACCTGGCGGACCGCCGCCGTCGCGCCGCCCGCACCGCGGGCATGCACGAGCAGGCCGCCAAGCTCACCCGGATGTTCCGCCGGGCCCGGCCCGGCGCGGTCGTCATCGTCACGCAGGTGTGGGCGATGGAGTGGGTGGCGCTGGCCGACACGTCCTCGGTCACGGTCATCGGCATGACCCACGAGTCGTTCGAGACGTGCCGCAGGTCCTCCCGGTTCGGGCGGGTCAAGCGCTACTACAAGGACGTCGACCGGCTGCTCGCGCTGACCCGTGAGGACGCCGACCTGTGGGCCCAACAAAGGCTCGACAACGTCGACTTCATGCCCAACCCGCTGCCGTTCTTCCCCGCGGAGCCCTCGCCGCGCACCTCCAAGCACGTGGTGAGCATCGGCCGTCTCCACGAGGAGAAGGGCACCGATCTGCTCCTGGACGCCTGGTCCGAGGTGGCCCCGCGCCACCCCGGCTGGACGCTGCGGATCTACGGTTCGGGCTCCGACGAGGAGGCGCTGCGCCGCCAGTGCCGCGAGCTCGGCCTGGACGGCTCGGTGGAGTGGATGGGCCGCACCGACGACCCGGCCGGCGCCCTGCGGGACGGCGCGGTCTTCACGCTCGCCTCGCGCGGCGAGGGCTTCCCGCTCTCGCTCCTGGAGGCCATGGCGACCGGCGTGCCGTGCGTGGCCTTCGATGTCGCGCCCGGCATCCGCGAGATCATCCGGGACGGCGAGGACGGGCTGCTCGCGCCGCCCGGCAACACGCTGCTCTTCGCGCGCCGCCTGGAGTCCCTGCTCGGCGACCAGGAGCTGCGCGACCGGATGGGGGACGCGGCCCGCGAGAACATCCAGCGCTACCGGACGGACGAGATCGTCCGGCGCTGGGAGGAGCTCTTCGCGTTCCTGGAACGGTGATCAACGGCGCGCCAGAACCCGCGCGCCACCGGCGGAAGGCCCCGGCACACCGTGTGTGCCGGGGCCTTTCGCATCCGGCCGGACAGGGGTGTGGGCCGCACAGACTTCGCATACCGGAGCCCTTTGACACAGAGCCCCCGCAAGGCCTCCAATAAGTAGGAAAAGCAGTCGCGCCCCCTTCGAGGATGTGTGCCGATGGACCCCGTCGTTACCGTGATCGTCCCCGTGCACAACACCCTGCGGTACCTGGAACGCTGCTTCGGGTCCGTCGACGCCCAGACCATCGGGCAGCGCAGGCTCGAAGTGATCGCGGTGGACGACGGCTCGTCGGACGGCAGCGGCGACTGGCTCGACGCCTGGGCGCGCGAGCGCGACAACGTCCAGGTGCTCCACCAGGAGCCGTCGGGCGGCGCCGGAAAGCCCCGCAACGTGGGCATCGAGCGGGCCCGAGGCACCTATCTCTTCTTCCTGGACTCCGACGACTACCTCGGCACCGACGCGCTGCGGCGCATGGTCGCGATGGCCGACGAGGCGGGGTCCGACATCGTCTACGGCCGGATCGTGGGCGTGGGCCGGGACGCCCCGGTGGACCTGCGCACCACCAGCGCCGAGGTCGACCTGTACGACTCCCCCGTGTACTGGACGCTGGCCCCGTACAAGCTGTGGCGCCGCGCGCTGATCGAGGAGCACGGGCTGCGGTTCGCGGAGCACCGCCTCCTGAACGAGGACGTGGCGTTCGCCGTCCCCGCGGTGCTGCGCGCCCAGAAGATCTCGGTGGTCGCCGACCACGACTGCTACTACCTGGAGGGCCGCGGCGACGGCACCAACGCCAGCCGCCAGGACGTCGACTGGGCCGACCAGCTCGCCTTCGTCGGCGGCATCCTGCGCACGGTCGGCGAGCTGGTGCCGGCCGGCCGCGAGCGGGACAAGCTGATGGAGCGGCACTTCCACGGCGAGATCCTCGGCATGTTCGGCGAGCCCTACCTCGCCCGCGACGCGGCCGGCCGCGCGGAGATGGCGGCCGCGGCCAAGGCGCTGCTCGACGAGTGGACCACCGACCGGATCATGGCGGCGCTGCCGCCCCGGCTGCGGCTGCGGGCGCACTGCCTGCGCCACGGCCTGGTGGACGAGCTCACCGAGATCGTCCGCGCGGACACCGGGACCACGCCGGGCCCGGCGCACCTGGACGGCGAGCGGGTGTACGCCGCCTACCCCTACTTCCGGGACGCCGAGCGGGCGATCCCCGACTCCGCGTACGACCTCACCTCCCGGGTCCGGCTGGTCCAGCGGGTCGACTCCTACGCCTGGGAGGGGCCGGTGCTGCGGCTCGCGGGCTCGGCCCGGCTCAGCGAGATCGACCCGGCGGGCCACGGGGTGGGCGTGCTGCTGCGCCGCCAGGGCTACACGTACTGGGTGCCCGCCGAGACCGCCGACGACGGCACGTACACCCTCCGCGTCGACATCGGCCGGGCCGCCGACGGGGAGCCGCTGCCCGAGGGGCTGTGGACGATGCGGATCGTCGTCACGGCGGGCGGGATCGCCAAGGAGGCCTGGCTGGCGCGTCCGGCGGACCGCGCCTACGACGTGTCGCCCGAGCCGCGCGTCGTCGACCGGGGCGCGGCCGGGCCCTGCGCGGCCGGCCTGTTCCACTCGGCCGCGCACCAGCATCTGAACCTCGACATCGGGGACACCCGCAGGCTGCTCGCGGTCTCGGCCCGGGGCACCGTGACGCGGGGCCACTTCGGGCGGGTCGAGGCGACCGCCCGGGTGACCGTGCCGGGCTGGCCGGCCGGGCCGGGCGGGCCGGGCGAGGCCAGACTGCTCCTGGTCCGCGAGGACAGGACGCTGACCGCTCCGACCACCACCGAGGTCGACGCCGACGGCCGCATCGCGGCGCGGGCCGTCGCCGAGGGGGTGGAACCGGGCACCTGGGAGCTCCAACTCCGGCTCGTGGCGGGCGAGTTCAGCCGGGACGTGCCGGTGATCGAAGCCTCCGGCGAGCCGCTGCGCCTGACCGTGCCGGTGCCGCTGGTGCGCCAGGTGCGCCGCCGGGCGGCCCGCATGGTGCGCGGCCACTGACGCCTCCCCGCAACGAAAGGGCCCCGCCGTACGGCGGGGCCCTTCGCGTCGTGCGTACGCGGTCAGCCGTCGCGGTGGTGGCGCCAGCCGGCCCACGCCGAGGAGATCATGGAGCGCACGTCGTGGTGCGCCTTCCAGCCGAGCTCGGCGGCGATGCGGTCGGCGGAGGCGACCACGCGCGCCGGGTCGCCCGCGCGGCGCGGGTGCACCTCGGGGGCGATGCCCCGGCCGCTGATCTCGTTGATGAGGTCGACCATCTCGCGCACCGAAACGCCTTCGCCCCGGCCGATGTTGACGGTCAGGTCGTCGTACTCGCCGGCCCGCGCGGACTCGGCGAGCTTGCGGGCGGCGGCCAGGTGGGCGTCGGCGAGGTCCTCGACGTGGATGTAGTCGCGGACACAGGTGCCGTCGGGGGTCTCGTAGTCGTCGCCGAAGACGCGCGGCGGCTGCCCGTCCTCCAGCTTCTCGAAGACCATCGGCACGAGGTTGAAGACGCCGGTGTCGCCGAGCTCGGGGGCGGCCGCCCCCGCCACGTTGAAGTAGCGCAGGCAGCCGGTGGCGATGCCGTTCGCCTTTCCGGCGGCGCGCACCAGCCACTCGCCGGCCAGCTTGGTCTCGCCGTACGGGCTCATCGGCAGGCACGGGGTGTCCTCGGTGACGAGGTCGACGTCCGGCATGCCGTACACGGAGGCGGAGGAGGAGAACAGGAAGGTGCGCACGCCGGCCGCGGCGACCGCCTCCAGGAGCACGGTCAGGCCGAACACGTTCTCCCGGTAGTAGTGCAGCGGGATCTCCACGGACTCGCCGACCTGCTTCTTGCCCGCGAGGTGCACGACGCCGGTCACGGAGTGCTCGGCGAAGGTGCGGTCCAGGAGCTCGCGGTCCAGGACGGAGCCGACCACCAGCGGCACACCCTGCGGCAACCGGCCCGCGTCACCGGTGGAGAGGTCGTCGAGGACGACCACCCGCTCCCCCGCCGACGTCATGGCCCTCACGACATGGGAGCCGATGTATCCGGCGCCGCCAGTGATCAGAAAAGTCATCTGCGAGTCCACGTCCTCATCGTCGCCTTGATCGAGCCGTCCGGGCCAGTCTGCGCAGCTTCCCGCCGACCACCCCGAGGGCCCCTTGTACTCCGGGCGCGAGCCGCACCGCGAGCGATCCGCTCGCCGTCCGGTACGGCTGCACCAGCAAAACACCGTACCGGCTGGCGGGGACCGCCGTGCGCCGCAGCCCGGCGGCCGGGGCGCGGAGCGTGGTGTGCGCGCCGGGTCCCGCGCCGGTGTTCAGGCGGACCCGCAGGTCCCAGATCTGGGTGCCGCGGCCGCCCGCCGCGGCGAGGGCGGCCAGCGCCACGGGGACCTGACCGGTGAAGCCGTCGCCGCCCGGCCGCAGCGGGGCGGTCACGGTCAGGACGCTCTCGCCGCCGCCCCGGGGCACGAACTCGACGTCGGCGCTCGTGGGGGCCCCGGTGGCCGCGAGGCGCCCGTACAGCTCGTGCACGCGCAGCTTGAGGATGCCCCGGCGGCCGGCGAGCAGCGTCGCGTCGACGGTGACGGGCAGCCGGTCGGCGGGCAGCTCCGCAAGCCCTTCGAGCACCACGTCCGCGAGGTCGTCCGCCCACACCGGGTGGCCGTCGGCGCTCGCGTACGGCGGGATCAGGCGGGCCGGGTCGGCGGCGAGCTGGGAGAGCCGGTCCAGGTCGCGGGGGGCGTCCGCGGCAAGCACCACCCGGGCGAGCCAGCGGGCGGGGGCGGCGGCCGCGGCCAGTTCGCCGGGCGCGAAGCCGGCCAGGTAGGCGCGGGTGAGCCGCCACCACTGGTCCCGGTAGGCGGCGTCGCGTACGCGCAGCTCGCGCAGGTACAGGCACAGGTCGTAGTCGACGAACTTGGTGCGGCAGGCGACGGCGAGCGCCTTGCGGCCGGCCGCCCCGAAGGCCTCGACGGCCTGGGTGTGGGCGGCGATGCGGGCCCCCCAGTTGGCGACGTCCTTGCGGGCGAGCGAGATGGAGACCTGGGCGGCGGCGCGGCGCACGTGCCAGACGTAGACGAGCTCCGGCACGACGGCGACGCGGGGGGCCGCGGCGTACACGCGGGCCGTGAAGACGAAGTCCTCGTAGGTGAACCTGCCGTCGGGGAACCGGAGTTGATGGTCCGTCAGGAAGTCTCGGCGGTAGAGCTTGTTGACGCAGAGCGTGTCGTGGAGCAGGCGCGGCTCGGCCTCGGGCGACTCGTACACCGCCGCCTCGCGGTACAGGCCCGGCTGCCACGGGACGTCCCGCCCGTCGGGCAGCTCGCGGCGCACGGCCCGGCCGACGGTGACGTCGGTGCCGTGCTCGCGGGCCGCGTCGAGCAGGGCCGGTACGGCGCCGGGGGGCAGCACGTCGTCGCTGTCGAGGAACATGACGTACGGGGCGGTGGCGGCGGCGATCCCGTCGTTGCGGGGCGTGCCGCAGCCGCCGCTGTTGTCCGCGCGGCGCAGCACGCGCAGCCGGGGCTCGGTGGTGGCCAGCTGGTCCAGGACGGCGGCGGTGCCGTCGCTCGAACAGTCGTCGACGGCCACGACCTCGGTGACGGCCGGGCCCTGCGCGAGGGCGGACCGCACTGCGGCGCCGACCAGCTCGGCGTCGTTGTACGCGATGACGACGACGCTGACGCCCTGGGGGCGGTCCGGGGGGGCGGTGCTCTGGCTCACCCCAGAATCCTACGGGAGCCCCTCGGGGCCCCGCCCCAAGCCCCGGGGGGTCTTGCCCACCCGTGACCCGGGGCTGGTCGGCTCCGGCCCCCTGGGGCTCCGCCCCAGACCCCGTTCGCGCCTAAAGGGCGCTCGTCCTCAAACTCCCCCAAGGCCTTAAGGGCCAGGGGGGACCCCCATGACGGACTGAGGATGCCCATGCCACCGGCGCCGCCAGGGGCGCGGGGAACTGCGCGAGAAGCGACCACGGCCCGCAGACGAAGACGGGTTTAAGGGGCGCGGGGAACTGCGCGACAAGCGGGCACGGCCCGAGGCCGAAAACGGGGTTAGGGGCGCGGGGAACTGCGCAATCACCCCCACGGCCCGAGGCCGAAGACGTACCCCAGGGGCGCGGGGAACGGCGCAATCCCCCACGGCCCGAAGCCGAAGACGTACCCAGGGTGCGGGGTGCGACCGCCCGCCGGCGGCCCGCGGTCGCACCCCGCACCCCCGTGGAGCGGAACCCTAGAAGGGCCCGAACTCCTTGAACTCCTGCTCCGCCTCGTCCCGCTCCGCATCCCGGTCCCGGCGCCGCTGCGCGGCAGGCCGCGGGGCCTCCAGGCGGTGGTCCTCGCCACGGCGGCCCAGCATCTCCGCACCCGCCATCATCGTCGGCTCCCAGTCGAAGACGACCGCGTTCTCCTCGGGGCCGATGGCCACGCCGTCGCCCGTGCGGGCGCCGGCCTTCATCAGGGCGTCCTCGACGCCGAGGCGGTTGAGACGGTCCGCGAGGTAGCCGACGGCCTCGTCGTTGTTGAAGTCGGTCTGGCGGATCCAGCGCTCCGGCTTCTCGCCGCGTACCCGGTAGACCTCGTTCGCCTCGTCGAAGGTGACGGTGAAGCCGGCGTCGTCCACGGCCTTCGGCCGGATGACGATGCGGGTCGCCTCCTCCTTGGGCTTGGCGGCACGCGACTCCGCGACGATCCCGGCCAGCGCGAAGGACAGCTCCTTCAGACCCGTACGGGCGACGGCCGAGGCCTCGAAGACCTGGTAGCCGCGCTCCTCCAGCTCCGGGCGGATCATGTCCGCGAGGTCCTGGCCGTCCGGGATGTCGATCTTGTTGAGGACGACGATGCGGGGCCGGTCGTCGAGCCCGCCGTACTGCTTGAGCTCCTCCTCGATGATGTCGAGGTCGGAGACCGGGTCGCGGTCGGACTCCAGGGTCGCGGTGTCCAGCACGTGCACGAGCACCGAGCAGCGCTCGACGTGCCGCAGGAACTCAAGGCCCAGGCCCTTGCCCTGGCTGGCGCCGGGGATCAGGCCGGGGACGTCCGCGATGGTGTAGACGGTCGAACCGGCCGTCACCACGCCGAGGTTGGGGACCAGGGTCGTGAACGGGTAGTCCGCGATCTTCGGCTTGGCCGCCGAGAGCACCGAGATCAGCGAGGACTTGCCGGCGCTCGGGTAGCCCACCAGGGCCACGTCGGCGACGGTCTTGAGCTCCAGGACGATGTCCGCGGACTCGCCGGGCACGCCGAGCAGTGCGAAGCCGGGGGCCTTGCGGCGGGCGGAGGCGAGCGCCGCGTTGCCGAGGCCGCCGCGGCCGCCCTGGCCCGCGATGTAGGTGGTGCCCTCGCCGACCAGGTCGGCCAGCACGTTGCCCTGCTTGTCGAGGACGACGGTGCCGTCGGGCACGGGCAGGACCAGGTCCTGGCCGTCCTTGCCGGAGCGGTTGTCGCCGGCGCCGGGCTGGCCGTTGGTGGCCTTGCGGTGCGGCGAGTGGTGGTACTCGAGAAGCGTCGTCACGGACTGGTCGACGACCAGGGTGACGTCGCCGCCACGGCCGCCGTTGCCGCCGTCCGGGCCGCCGAGCGGCTTGAACTTCTCACGGTGGACGGAGGCGCAGCCGTGGCCTCCGTTACCCGCGGCGACGTGCAGCTCGACGCGGTCCACGAAGGTGGTCATGGGATGTGCCTCCTGAGGGCCCCCGGCCGGAGGCCGAGAGAAAGTACGGGAATGTCTATCTAGTAACACGCGAAAGGCGGACCCGCTTCCCGTGGGGGAAGTGAGGTCCGCCTCCGCTTGAAACCGCTCTACGGTCGCCTAAGTGATCAGGCGGCCGGAACGATGTTCACGACCTTGCGGCCACGGTGGGTGCCGAACTGCACCGCGCCGGGCAGCAGCGCGAACAGGGTGTCGTCGCCACCGCGACCGACGCCCGCACCCGGGTGGAAGTGGGTGCCGCGCTGGCGGACCAGGATCTCACCGGCGAGCACGGTCTGACCGCCGAAGCGCTTCACACCGAGCCGCTGAGCGTTGGAGTCGCGACCGTTCCGAGTGGACGATGCGCCCTTCTTGTGTGCCATGTCTCCTCAGTCCCTTACTTCGCAGCCGTGGGGATGCCGGTGACCTTGATCGCCGTGTACTGCTGGCGGTGGCCCTGGCGACGGCGGTAACCGGTCTTGTTCTTGTACCGAAGGATGTCGATCTTGGCACCCTTGTGGTGGTCCACGATCTCGGCGGTGACCTTGATGCCGTCAAGGACCCACGGGTCGCTGGTCACGGCGTCGCCGTCGACAACGAGCAGGGTCGAGAGCTCGACCGTGTCGCCAACCTTGGCAGTGGAAATCTTGTCAACCTCAACGATGTCGCCGACAGCAACCTTGTGCTGGCGACCACCGCTGCGCACGATGGCGTACACGCGGATCTCTCTCTCGCTCGATACGGAACCCTTGAAGCCAGCCATCCCGCAGAAAGCAGGGGGCCTCCCCCGGCGGACCGGGAGGTGAGGTGCTCAGGGGTAGGCGCGTATATAAACACGCCGAGGGTCAAGGCTACGGGGCCGGGCGTGGTGGGTCAAACCAGCGTCATTACCCGCACTCCTCGGCGACGAAACCGCGCAACCAGGCCCGGAAGTCCGGGCCGAGGTCCGCCCGCTCACTGGCCAGGCGCACGATGGCCCGCAGGTAGTCCGCCCGGTCGCCGGTGTCGTACCTGCGCCCCTTGAAGACGACGCCGTGCACGGTGTCGAGCCGGTTGAGCGCGTCGGTGAGCTGGATCTCGCCGCCGCGGCCCGGTCCGGTGCGGCGCAGCGCCTCGAAGACGGCCGGGTCCAGGACGTAGCGTCCGATCACCGCCAGGTTCGAGGGTGCGGCGGACCGCTCGGGCTTCTCCACCAGGCCCGTCACGCGGACGACATCGCTCTCCCCGGCCGGCTCGACGGCCGGCTCCACGGCCGCGCAGCCGTACAGGTGGATCTGCTCGGGCGCCACCTCCATCAGCGCGACGACACTGCCGCCGAGGCGCTCCTGGACCTCCACCATGCGCGCGAGCAGCGGGTCACGGGCGTCGATGAGGTCGTCGCCGAGCAGCACCGCGAAGGGCTCGTCCCCGACGTGCGGGGCCGCGCACAGGACCGCGTGGCCGAGGCCCCTGGGATCGCCCTGGCGTACGTAGTGGACGGTCGCCAGGTCGCTGGACTCGCGGACCTTGGCGAGCCGCTCCGCGTCGCCCTTGCGGGCCAGCGCGGACTCCAGCTCGTGGTTGCGGTCGAAGTGGTCCTCCAGGGCGCGCTTGTTGCGCCCGGTGATCATGAGGACGTCCGAGAGTCCCGCCGCGACCGCCTCCTCCACCACGTACTGGATCGCCGGTTTGTCGACCACCGGCAGCATCTCCTTGGGGGTGGCCTTGGTGGCCGGCAGGAAACGCGTGCCGAGCCCGGCGGCGGGGACGACGGCTTTGCTGATCGCACTCATGCGGGGGCGGACTCTCCTTCGTACGACGAAGCCCGCCCCCGGAGTTCCGGGAGCGGGCTTCTGGGCCGTGCGTCAGTCAACTACCGCCGGGTGTAAGCCACCTGTCGGAGGCCACCTCGCGGAGGCCGCCTCGCGGAGACCACCTGCCGGCCGCTGACCGTCGACCGCCGGTCGGTGACCGACGGTCGACGGTCATCAGCTGTTATCTGTCAGCCGTCAGCCGTCAGCTGTCGGTCGACGCCGAGACCGAGGACTGCTGCTGCTCGGCGGCCGCCGTCTTCTTCGTGGCGGCCTTCTTGGCGGTCGTCTTCTTCGCCGCGGTCTTCTTGGCCGCCGTCTTCTTCGGGGTGGCGGCCTTCTTCGCGGTGGCCTTCTTCGCCGTCTTGCGGGCCGCCTTCTTGGCCGGGGCGGCCTCCTCGGCGGACTCGGCGGGCTCGGTCGACTCCGTCGGCTCGGCCGCCGGTGCGGACACCACCACGACGACCGCCGCGTCCTCGGCACCCGACGGCGAACCGGCCGGGGCCGTGGCCTTGCGGGTCGCACGGCGACGGGCCCTCGGCGGGGCGGCGACGGGCGCCTCCTCGACGGCGGGCTCGGCGACCGGCTCGGCCACCGGCTCCTGCGCCTTGGGCTCCTCGGCCTTCGGCTCGGGCTCGGTGACGACCACCACCGGCTCGGCGGTGACCGAGGCCGGGGCGCCCGCCGGAGCGGTCGCCTTGCGGGTGGCCCGGCGACGGGTGCGGCCGCCGCGCGGCGCGTCGTCCTCGATGAACGAGGCGACGGTCACCGCGGCCGGAGCCCGCACGGCCTCCGGCTCCTCGGCCTGCGCGGCCGGGGTCTCGACGGCGGCCGCACGGGGCGCGCCGGCCGGGGCCGAGGCCTTGCGGGTGGCGCGGCGGCGGGACCTGCCGCCACGGGCCGCGGCCTCCGCCTCGGCGACGCTGCCGTACAGCTCCTCGTCGGGCACGAACTCGGGCTCGGCGAGCGCCACCGGCGCCGCGATCTCAGCGGCGACCTCGGCCTCGGACTCGACGTGCTCGGCGTCCACGGCGTCGTGCTCGTGGGTGTGCTGGTCGTGCTCGTGCTGGTCGTGCTCGGCACCGCCGCGGCCGCGCTTCTTCGCGCGCTTGCCCGCACCGGAACCGGCCGCGGCCGGCTGCTCCATGTGCACGATCACGCCGCGCCCGTTGCAGTGGACGCAGGTCTCCGAGAACGACTCCAACAGGCCCTGGCCGACCCGCTTGCGGGTCATCTGGACCAGGCCGAGCGAGGTGACCTCGGCCACCTGGTGCTTGGTGCGGTCGCGGCCCAGGCATTCGAGCAGCCGGCGCAGGACCAGGTCGCGGTTGGACTCCAGGACCATGTCGATGAAGTCGATGACGACGATGCCGCCCAGGTCGCGCAGCCGCAGCTGGCGCACGATCTCCTCGGCCGCTTCGAGGTTGTTCCTCGTCACGGTCTCTTCGAGGTTGCCGCCCTGGCCGGTGAACTTGCCGGTGTTGACGTCGACGACGATCATCGCCTCGGTCTTGTCGATCACCAGCGAGCCGCCGGACGGCAGCCAGACCTTGCGGTCCAGGGCCTTCGCCAGCTGCTCGTCGATCCGGTACGTCGCGAAGACGTCGACCTCGCTGGTCCAGCGCGAGAGCCGCTCGGTGAGGTCGGGCGCCACGTGCGCGACGTAGCCGTGGATGGTCTCCCACGCCTCGTCACCGCTGACGATGACCTTCGTGAAGTCCTCGTTGAAGATGTCGCGGACGACCCGGACGGTCATGTCCGGCTCGCCGTAGAGCAGCGACGGCGAGGACGTCGAGATCTGGTTGGCCTTCTTCTGGATGTCGGCCCACTGCGCCTGCAGGCGCTCGACGTCACGGCGCAGCTCGTCCTCGCTCGCGCCTTCGGCCGCGGTGCGCACGATGACGCCCGCGTCCTCGGGGACGATCTTCTTGAGGATGGTCTTCAGGCGCGCGCGCTCGGTGTCGGGCAGCTTGCGGCTGATGCCGGTCATCGAGCCCTCGGGCACGTAGACCAGGTAGCGGCCGGGCAGCGAGACCTGGCTGGTCAGGCGGGCGCCCTTGTGGCCGATGGGGTCCTTCGTCACCTGGACGAGCACCGACTGGCCGGACTTGAGGGCGGCTTCGATGCGGCGCGGGCCGTTGCCCATGCCGAGCGACTCGAAGTTGACCTCACCGGCGTACAGGACGGCGTTGCGGCCCTTGCCGATGTCGACGAACGCGGCCTCCATGGACGGCAGCACGTTCTGGACCTTGCCCAGGTAGACGTTGCCGACGTACGAGGTGGCCTGCTCCTTGTTGACGTAGTGCTCGACGAGCACGTTGTCTTCCAGGACGCCGATCTGGGTGCGCTCGCCGCTCTGGCGGACGACCATGACGCGCTCGACGGCCTCGCGGCGGGCCAGGAACTCGGCCTCGGTGATGATCGGGACGCGGCGGCGGCCCTGCTCGCGGCCCTCGCGGCGGCGCTGCTTCTTCGCCTCCAGACGCGTCGAGCCCTTGATGGACTGGACCTCGTCGGAGGAGGTGGAGCCGGAGGCGGCCTCGATGCGCTCGCGGGTCGTGCGGGGCTCGCGGACCTTGACGACGGTGCGCTCCGGGTCGTCGGAGCCCTGCTCGCCCTCGGGGCCCGCGTCGCCGGAGCGGCGACGGCGGCGGCGCCGGCGACGGCTGCTGCTGGTTCCGGCGGCGGACGGGGTGCCGTCCTCGTCTTCGTCGTCGTCTTCGGACTCGGACTCGGCGGGGGCGTCGTTGGTGTCGGCCTGGTCGGCCTGCTCGTACGTCTCCTCCGCGGCGTCCTCGGCCTCGGCGGACTCGCCACGGCGACGGCGGCGGCCGCCACGGCGGCGACGGCGCGAGGGGCGGTCGTCGTCGGAGTCGTCGGACTCCGCGTCGGCGTCGGCCTCGGCGGCCTCATCGATGTGCTCGTCGGCGGGCTCTTCGACGGCCTTGTCCTGGACGGGCTCGGCGCTCTCGCCACGGCGGCGGCGACGGCGCGAGCGGCCCTGCGGCTCGGCGGCGGCCGGCTCGGCGGCCTCGACGACGGTCTCCTCGGCCTCGGCGGGCTCGGGCTCCTCGACGCGGGAGGCGGCAGCGGCGGCCGCGGCCGTCTCCGGCGTCTGGAACATCGGCTCGGTGAAGACGGGGGCCTGGAACACGGCGACGGCGGGGCGCGTGGCGCGGCGGCGGGAGCGCCCGGTGGGCTCCTCCGTCTGCGCGGCGGGCTGCGGCTCGACCGGCGTGAACTGCGGGCTGGACGCGCGGCGGCGGCTCCGGCCCCGGGGGGCCTCGTCCTCGGCGGCGGGCGCCTGGGCCTTGGCGGGCTCCTCGGCGGCGGCCTGCGGCGCGGCGGCGGGTGCGGTGGCCTGGCGGGTGGCGCGGCGACGGGTGCGCGGGGCGGGGGCCTCGGCGACCGGGGCCTCGGCGGCGACCTCTTCGGTCTCCTCGGCTTCCTCGGCCTCGGCGGGCTCCTCGGCCTCGACGACCTCGGCGACGGCCGGGGCCGCGACGGTGGTCTGCGGCGCGGTGGCCTTGCGGGTGGCGCGGCGGCGGGTGCGCGGGGCGGGGGCCTCGGCGGCTTCCTCGGCGGCCTCGGGCACCTCGGCGACGGCGGCCGGAGCGGCCTCGACGATCTCCTCGGCGGCCTGCGGGGCGCCGGCCGGGGCCGTCGCCTTGCGGGTGGCGCGACGGCGGGTGCGCGGCGCGGGCGCCTCGGCGGTGTCGGCGGCCTCTTCGGCAGCGGGTGCCTCGGCCACCACGGGGGCGGCCTCGACGATCTCCTCGGCGGCCTGCGGGGCGCCGGCGGGGGCCGTCGCCTTGCGGGTCGCACGGCGACGGGCACGCGGCGCCGGAGCCTCGGCGGCCTCATCGGCAGCGGGTGCCTCGGGCGCGGCGGGGGTTTCGGTGCTCTCGTCGGCGGCCTGCGGGGCGCCGGCCGGGGCCGTCGCCTTGCGGGTCGCACGGCGGCGGGTGCGCGGCGCGGGCGTCTCTTCGGAGGCGGCCGGTGCGGCCGGCTCGGCGGCCTGGGCCGTGGTGCCGGCGGTCTCCGCCGTGTCGGCGGCCTCCGCGTTGGGTGCGCCCACCGGCGGACCGGCGGGTCGCGACGCCGCGCGGCGCCTGCGGCGCGGCGGCAGCGTGTCGCTGGGGCTGTTCTGTTCGTTGTCCCCGGTGGTGCCGGGTTCGTTCTGCTCAAGCATGCGGGCGTAGCTCCCGTCACGCTCCCGGGCGCCGCGCCTGTTCCGGTCCGGCGGCACGACCCGCGTGATGTGCGCGGGTGCCGCCGTCCGGGGCGCGGGCGCCGCACGGGAGCTGATATGTCTGGCTCGCCGGTTCCGTACGCGGTGTGCGTACGGCCTGGCGAAAGTCTTTTAGGTCAGTGCGCGGCCCGACCCAGGTGGCTCCCGAGTGCCAGGGCTGCGCTACGACGACCGCCCTTACGCGGCGGGACCTTCCGGCGCCGTCGCAGAGACGGTCCCGGCGGCCGTTTGTGGAGCGGCCGGGGCTGCCTCGCGGTCGGGCGCGAGCGGGTCGGTCACCGTGCCGGACTCCTCGTCGAAGAGCCCCTGCGCCAGCCTGGTCACCGCTGCGGGGACCGGCGGCGCCAGGTCGGCCACAGCTCGGAGACCGGACAGGACGTCGTCGGGTCGTACAGCAGGTGTCAGGTGCCGTACTACCAGCCGCAGTATCGCACAGGCGTCGTCGAGAGGCCTATCAGCCTGCGGAGGAAGCGCCTGGAGGTCGGCGACCGCACCTCTGGTGTCGAAGGTGCGCATGCCGTTCTTGGTCTTGCGCTGGACCTCGACACTCTCGGCGGCGAGGAACGTCGCGACGGCCTTTTCGGCGGCCTCGACGGTGACGCCTTCCAGGCGCAGCTCCCACACGGAGGCGGTCAGCCGGTCGGCGAGGCCCGAGGTGCGGACCTCGACGGCGTCGATGATGTCGAGCCCGGTGGGCAGCGACTCGTCGAGCAGGTCGCGCAGGGTCGCGGGGTCGCGCTGTGCGGTGAGCGCGATCTCCAGGTATTCGGCCTCGGAGCCGACGCCGGTGGGTGCGGCGTTCGCGTACGACACCTTGGGGTGCGGGGTGAAGCCCGCCGAGTAGGCCATGGGGACCTCGGCGCGCCGGAGGGCGCGCTCGAAGGCGCGCTGGAAGTCGCGGTGGCTGGTGAACCGGAGGCGGCCGCGCTTGGTGTAGCGCAGTCGGATGCGCTGCACCGCAGGTGCGGGCGGCGGGCCTTCGGGCTGTCGCTTGCCCAGTGGTTCTTCTCCTCGGTGCGGGGCGGGCGCGGTGAGCGCCGCCCACCGTCCTGTGGGGGTCCCTCCGGTCGCGGCCGGCTCGCCACCCGGCTCATCCCTCCGTTTCGCGGAGGGAGATCTCGGGGGCGGGCACCGCGCCGGAGGCAGTAGTTGTACTACCCAGAGTACGCGCCCGGTGCCCGGCCCGTTCCCGGGGCGGCCCGCCGACCAGCGCCCGCCAGGCCTCCTGCCGGGCCGTGCGTACGCTCTCGCGGGCCGAGGCGACGGCCTCGCGTGCGGCGCGCCCCGCGCCGCGGACGGCCTCGCCGACGGCGCGGCCCACGACGAGCGCGGCCCGCCCGGCCGGCCGCAGCACCGCGTCCCGCACCCAGTGTCCGGCCGGCGTGAGCAGTACGACGTACACCCGGCGCACCGGTCGCCCGACGAGGTTCCAGCCGAGCCACTTGAACCCCCGGCCGACCGCCCGGGACACGTACCCCGCGATCCGCCAGGCGTGCCCGACGGCCTGCCCGACCTCCCGCACCACCACGACCAGCGCCCGCCCGAGCGGCGTGAGCACGTGCCGGTACAGCCACACCACGGGTACCACGAGGAGCACCACGACCAGCGCGCCAAGCCCTCGCGCCACCGCGAGCAGGCCCGCGCCAACCGCCTTGCCCAGCAAGGCGGTTGCGTGGCCGAGCGGGGTGAGGACGTGTCGGTACAGCCAGGTGCCGGGCACGTGGAGGCCGTAGTGCAGGAGGGGTTGGAGGAGGCGGCGCCACAGTGTGGCCGGTGTCCAGACGAAGGCGGCCCACAGCACCCGGCCGAGGCCCGCGCCGAGCATCCTGAGGACCCATGCGAGGCCCCCGCCGAGCGTGTTGACGGCCCACGCGACGGCCCGCCCGAGCGGTGTCAGGACGGACCGGAACAGCCATCCGATGGGGGCTACGACCAGGGTCGCGGCGAGCCGTGCCACGCCCCGGCCGAGCGCGGCGATCCCGGCCCCGACCAGCGCTGCCAGCCAGGCAGTCGCGTGGCCGAGGGGCGTCAGTACGGACCGGTACGACCACCCGAACGGGATCACGACCAGCGCCCGCCACAGCGGCACGAGCACGGTCCGGCGCAGCGCCTTCGCGCCGGTGGCGAGCAGGTCCCACATCAGGCGGACGGGGACGACGAGCACCAGCACCACGATCCGTACCGGGATGCGGATCGCGACGGTGAGGCAGCCTTCGGGGCCCTGCGGGGCCGACCGGTTCTCCATACCGTCGGGGACGCGCGAAGGGCCCCGTGCCGTTGCGGCAGGGGGCCCTTCGTGATCAGGCGGTTATGCGCCGGGCGGGGCGGTCAGCTCTTCACCGTGAGCGGCAGCAGCTTCTTGCCCGTGGGGCCGATCTGGATGCTGGTGTCCATCTGGGGGCACACCCCGCAGTCGAAGCAGGGCGTCCAGCGGCAGTCCTCGACCTCGGTCTCGTCGAGCGAGTCCTGCCAGTCCTCCCAGAGCCAGTCCTTGTCGAGGCCCGAGTCGAGGTGGTCCCAGGGCAGGACTTCCTCGTAGGTGCGCTCGCGGGTGGTGTACCAGTCGACGTCCACGCCGAAGGCGGGCAGCGTCTTGTCGGCGCAGGCCATCCAGCGGTCGTAGGAGAAGTGCTCGCGCCAGCCGTCGAAGCGGCCGCCGTCCTCGTAGACGGCGCGGATGACGGCGCCGACACGGCGGTCGCCGCGCGAGAGCAGGCCCTCGACGATGCCGGGCTTGCCGTCGTGGTAGCGGAAGCCGATGGAGCGGCCGTACTTCTTGTCGCCGCGGATCTTGTCGCGGAGCTTGGTGAGCCGCGCGTCGGTGTCCTCGGCGCTGAGCTGCGGCGCCCACTGGAACGGGGTGTGCGGCTTGGGCACGAAGCCGCCGATGGAGACGGTGCAGCGGATGTCGTTCTGCCCGGAGACCTCGCGGCCCTTGGCGATGACGTTGACCGCCATGTCGCCGATCTGCAGGACGTCCTCGTCGGTCTCGGTGGGCAGGCCGCACATGAAGTACAGCTTCACCTGGCGCCAGCCGTTGCCGTACGCGGTCGCGACGGTACGGATGAGGTCCTCTTCGGAGACCATCTTGTTGATGACCTTGCGCATGCGCTCGGAGCCGCCCTCGGGGGCGAACGTGAGGCCCGAGCGGCGGCCGTTGCGGGTCAGTTCGTTGGCGAGGTCGACGTTGAAGGCGTCCACGCGGGTCGAGGGCAGCGAGAGGCCGATCTTGTCCTCGGTGTAGCGGTCCGCGAGGCCCTTGGCGATGTCACCGATCTCGCTGTGGTCCGCGGAGGACAGCGAGAGCAGGCCGACCTCCTCGAAGCCGGTCGCCTTGAGGCCCTTCTCCACCATTTCGCCGATGCCGGTGATGCTTCGCTCCCGCACGGGGCGCGTGATCATGCCGGCCTGGCAGAAGCGGCAGCCACGGGTGCAGCCGCGGAAGATCTCCACGGACATGCGCTCGTGGACGGTCTCGGCGAGCGGGACCAGGGGCTGCTTGGGGTAGGGCCACTCGTCGAGGTCCATGACGGTGTGCTTGGAGACCCGCCACGGCACGCCCGACCTGTTCGGCACGACCCGCGCGATGCGGCCGTCCGCCAGGTACTCGACGTCGTAGAAGGCGGGGACATAGACGCCGCCCGTCCGCGACAGGCGGAACAGGACCTCTTCGCGGCCGCCGGGGCACCCTTCGGCCTTCCAGCCGCGGATGATCTCGGTCATGTCGAGGACGGCCTGCTCGCCGTCTCCGATGACCGCGCAGTCGATGAAGTCCGCGATCGGCTCGGGGTTGAAGGCCGCGTGGCCGCCCGCGAGGACGATCGGGTCGTCGATCGTGCGGTCCTTGGACTCCAGCGGGATGCCCGCGAGGTCCAGGGCCGTGAGCATGTTGGTGTAGCCGAGCTCGGTGGAGAAGCTGAGGCCGAACACGTCGAAGGCGCGCAGCGGGCGGTGGGAGTCCACGGTGAACTGCGGCACCTGGTGCTCGCGCATGAGTTCTTCCATGTCCGGCCACACGCTGTACGTGCGCTCGGCGAGGACGCCCTCGCGCTCGTTCAGTACCTCGTAGAGGATCATGACGCCCTGGTTGGGCAGCCCGACCTCGTACGCGTCCGGGTACATGAGCGCCCAGCGGACGTCACACTCGTCCCAGGCCTTGACGGTGGAGTTGAGCTCACCGCCGACGTACTGGATCGGCTTCTGCACATGCGGGAGCAGCGCTTCGAGCTGTGGGAAGACGGACTCGGCAGACATCTCGACCTTCGTGGGCTGGCAGGGGGCGACTCTCTAGCGTAACGCGAGCCGCGCCGCCCCCTCGCACGACGATCGAGGGGGCGGCTCGCGCGACGGTCACGAGGCGGCCGTCAGGCGCCTGCGGAGCTTCGCCCCGGACGCGCGCGCCCACACGGCGGGCAGTTCGCGCTCGCGCCGCGCCGCCGCCGCCTCCTCGCGGCCGTACAGGAGCCCCCAGGTGAACGCGGACTCGCCGGCCGCGTGGGCCTGGGCGGCCAGGATCCGCAGCTGGTCGCGGGCGACGACGCTGTCCTGGTGGTCGCCGAGCCGGCTCTGTACGGCCTTGATCCGTTTGGCGAACTTCTTGGCGGGCCTGCCGAGCGCGGGGGTCGCGGCCTCGGCGGAGTACCGGGCGCGCTTGGCGGCCTTGCGGGCCTCGTGCAGGGCGAGGTCGCGCTGGTGGCCGGAGGCGAGGCCGAGGGCGCTGTGGATGCGGCCGTCGAGGCGCCGGTAGTCCTTGAGCAGGGCTTTGGGCAGCACGTCGGCGGCGGGCCGGGCGGCCGCGGGGCGCAGGGGCGGGTCGGCGAGGAGGGCGTCGAGGGTGGCGAGCAGGGCGAGGTAGCGCTCGCCGTCGAGAACGGCGACGGTCCGGTGCCGGGCGCCGGTGTGGCGGGCCGTGCTCCAGATCCGCAGCCGGGCGCGGACCGGGCCGAGCAGCAGGGTGCCGGGCACGGCCTTGAGGTGGGAGCGCAGGCGGGCGGTGAGGACTTCCCGGTCGCGGTCGACGCCGAGTTCGCCCGCGAGCCATTTGAGTTCCTCGCCGACGGGGTCGGTGACGGCCCGGTCGAGCACTTTGGCGTACGACTTGAACGCGCTGCGCAGCCGGCGGGTGGCGACCCTCATCTGGTGGACGGCGTCGGGCAGTTCGCGGCGTACGGCCGGGTCGTGGGCGACGAGGGAGTCGCGCTGGGCGCGCAGGTAGGCGAGCACCTCGGCGCCGGCGGTGCCGTCGGCGGGCCGGGCGTCCTTGCCGGCGCCGTCCTCGCGCGGGAGCGTCTCGCGCAGCGCGCGGGCGACCTTGGAGGTGCTCGGCGAGGGCCGGATGCCCGCCTTGCGCAGTGCCTTCTCCACACCGTCCAGGATGCTCTCGTCGTGGACGCCGTCGGCGAGCTCGACCTCGATCTCGGTCCAGGCGGTGCTGGAGGCGCCCTCGACGAGGCCCTGGGCGCGGACGGTGTCGACGCTGAGCTCGGCGAGCGGGGTGTCGTCGTCGGCCAGCAGATGACAGACCTCGCGGGACGACAACAGCCTTACGACGGGGACGAGTTGGCGATCGCGGACGCGCGAGCGCAGCAGGGCCGAGAGCGTCGGCGGCAGGTCGTCGGAGAGCGGGGCGCGCAGCTCGTCGCGGATGCCCTTGGCGACGGGGAACTTCAGGTGCCAGCCGGCGTCGGCGCCGCCCGTCCTGCGGCGCAGGGTGAGGGAGTCGGCGTCCAGGCGCAGGTCCTGGGTGTCGTAGTAGACGGCGTCGAGGTCGACGGCGCCCCGCGCGACGACGGCGGCGATACCGGGGACTCTGGTCAGGTCGGGGAGACGGGCCGGGTTCCCGTCCGGGGTGGGGAACTCGAATTTCCGCTCGATCTCGCGCTTCGTGTCCGCCATGTTCCGACCCTAGACGCGATCGGCGCCCTGCGGCAGGGCGCCGGACCGGCCAAGCTTCGCCGGTCCGGCGCCCTCGTCCGCTATGCCGCTATGCCGTTATCGGCCGCTGGACCCGGATCGACTGGAGCAGCCCTATGGCGACCCACACCGCGAACATGGACGACCCTCCGTAGGAGACGAAGGGCAGCGGGATGCCGGCGACGGGCATGATGCCGAGCGTCATGCCGATGTTCTCGAAGGACTGGAAGGCGAACCAGGCGATGATGCCGGCGGCGACGATGGTGCCGTACAGCTCGGTCGTCTCACGGGCGATGCGGCAGGCCCGCCACAGGATGACCCCGATGAGCACGATGATCAGGCCCGCGCCGACGAAGCCCAGTTCCTCTCCGGCGACCGTGAAGACGAAGTCCGTCTGCTGTTCGGGCACGAACTGGCCGGTGGTCTGGGAGCCCTTGAAGAGCCCGGTGCCGGTCAGGCCGCCGGAGCCGATCGCGATCCTGGCCTGCCCGGTGTTGTAGCCGACGCCGGCCGGGTCGAGGTTGGGGTTGGCGAAGGCCGCGAAACGGTTGATCTGGTACTTGTCCAGTATCCCGAGGGCGGCGACGAGGACCGCGCCGACCACTCCCGCGCCGAGCAGCCCGAAGATCCAGCGGTTGGAGGCCCCGGAGGACAGCAGCACGCCGAGGATGATCACCACGATGACCATGGTGGAGCCGAGGTCGGGCATCAGCATGATGCAGCCGATCGGGATCATCGCGAGGCCGAGGGCCTTCATCACCGTGCGGTGGTCGGGGTGCGGCTGGTCGCCCGCGTCGACGCGGGCGGCGAGCAGCATCGCCATGCACAGGATGATCGCGATCTTCGCGAACTCGGAGGGCTGGAGGGAGAATCCGCCGCCGAGCACGATCCAGGAGTGCGCGCCGTTGACGGTGGCGCCGAGCGGCGAGAGCACCGCGAGCAGCAGCAGGATGGAGAGCCCGTACAGGATGGGGACCGCGCCGCGCAGGGTGCGGTGGCCGAGCCAGATGGTGCCGATCATCAGGCAGAGCCCGATGCCGGCGTTCATGGCGTGCCGGATCAGGAAGTAGTACGGGTCGCCCTGGTTGATGCTGGTGCGGTTGCGGGTGGCGGACCACACCAGGAGCGAGCCGATGCAGCAGAGCGCGAGGGCCGCGAGCAGCAGCGGCCAGTCGAGCCGGCGCACCACCGAGTCGCGTGCGGTCAGTTTGGCGAAGGCTCCGCGCTCCTTGGGGGCGTAGCGCGGGACGGAGAAACCTGCCATGGCGCTAGTCCCTCCGTGGGTTGCGGTTGTCGACGTTGGTGGCCGGGTCGTTGGGCTGCGGCTGGCCGTTGGGCTGGGGCTGCCCGTCGGGCTGCTGCTTGCCCTTGGTCTTGCCGGCGTCCGGGTCGTAGGCGGCGATCGTCGGCGCGTCGATGGAGCCGTCGGGCTGGATCTTGGGCAGGGACTGCTCGGGCTCGGGGAGCAGGGCGCGCTTGAGGTCCTGGTGGCCGGCGTCGTCGACGCCGTACATCGCCTCGTAGATCTTGCGCACGGCCTCACCGGAGGCGCCGGAACCCGTACCGGCCTGGGCGATCGTCATGACGACCGTGTAGTCCTTGGAGTACGTGGCGAGCCAGGAGGTGGTCTGCTTGCCGTAGACCTCGGCGGTGCCGGTCTTGGCGTGCAGCTCGATCTTGTCCTGCGGCCAGCCCTGGAACTTCCAGGCGGCGGTGCCGCTGGTGACGACGCCCGCGAGCGCCTTGTTGAAGCCGTCGAGGGTGGCCTGGGTGACCGGCAGCTTGCCGTTGACCTTCGGCTTGATCTCCTGGACGGACTTGCCGTCGGCGCTGATGATCGCCTTGCCGATGGTCGGGGCGTGCATGGTGCCGCCGTTGGCGATCGCCCCGTAGATCATGGCCTCCTGGATCGGCGTGACGAGGGTGTCGCCCTGGCCGATGGAGTAGTTGATCGAGTCGCCCTCGCGCATCTTGTTGCCTTCGAGGCAGTTCTCGTACGCGATCTTCTCGACGTAGGTGCCGTCCTTCTTGCCGGTCTTGCACCAGCTGTCCTTCATGGAAGTGAAGAGGTTCTCCTTCCACTGCCGGTCCGGGACGCGGCCGGTGACCTCGTTGGGCAGGTCCACGCCGGTGACCTTGCCGAGGCCGAACTGGTGGGCCGCCTTGTAGAAGTAGTCCTTGGGCTGGCCCTTCTTCGGGTTGATCCCGCCGTCCTTCTTCCACTCGTTGTCGGCGAGCCCGTAGAAGACGGTGTCGCAGGAGACCTCGAGGGCCCGGCCGAGCGAGATGGGGCCGAAGCTCTCACCCTCGAAGTTCTTGAAGACCTGTCCGCCCACCGAGTAGGAGCTGGTGCAGGGGTAGCCACCGTCCCACTTGTAGCCGGCCTCGACGGCGGCGGCCGTGGAGACCACCTTGAAGGTCGAGCCGGGTGCGGCCTGACCCTGTATGGCGCGGTTCAGCAACGGGTAGTCGCTGTCCTTGCCGGTGAGCGCCTGGTAGTCCTTGGCGGAGATGCCGCCGACCCAGACGTTCGGGTCGTAGTTCGGCGCCGACGCCATGGCGACGACGCGGCCGGTCTTGGCCTCCATGACGACGACCGCGCCGGAGTCCGCCTTGTAGTTCTCGTTGGTGATCTTGTCGAACTGCTGGCGGGCGGCCTTCATCGCGTAGTCGAGCTCGTACTCGGCGACCGCCTGCACGCGTGCGTCTATCGACGTGACGACGTTCGCGCCGGGCTGGGCCTTGTCGCTCTGCGCCTGCCCGATGACGCGGCCGAGGTTGTCGACCTCGTACCGGGTGATGCCGGCCTTGCCGCGCAGCTGCTTGTCGTAGGTGCGCTCAAGGCCCGAGCGGCCGACCTGGTCGGAGCGCAGGTAGGGCGAGTCGGTGTCCTTGGCCTTGGTGATCTCGTCGTCGGTGACGGGCGAGAGGTAGCCGAGCACCTGGGCGGTGTTGGCCTTGCCGGGCGCGGGGTAGCGGCGCACGGCGGTGGGGTCGGCGGTGATGCCCGGGAAGTCCTCGGAGCGCTCGCGGATCTGCAGGGCCTGCTGGGTGGTGGCCTTGTCGGTCACCGGGATCGGCTGGTACGGCGAGCCGTTCCAGCAGGGCTTGGGGGTCTTGGCGTCGCAGAGCCTGACCTTGTCCATGACGTCCTGCGGCTTCATGCCGAGCACGGCCGCGAGCCGGGTCAGGACGGCCTTGCCCTTGTCGGGCATCTTCGACAGGTCGGTGCGCGAGGCGGAGACCACCAGGCGGGTCTCGTTGTCGGCGAGCGGAACGCCTCGGGCGTCCAGGATCGAGCCGCGCACGGCGGGCTGGACGACCTGCTGGACGTGGTTGTTCTTGGCCTCGTCCTCGTACTCCTGGCCGTTGCGGATCTGCAGGTACCACAGGCGGCCGCCCAGCGTGAGCAGCAGCGAGAAGACCAGGATCTGGATGATGACGAGCCGGATCTGCACCCGGGGGGTGCGGCCGGTCTCGGGAATGTTGCTCATGCCTTGACGACCCCCTGGTTCACAGACGCTTGACGCCCTTGATGCGACCGGCGCGGGCCGCTCTGTTCCTGGCGGCCTTGATCCGCAGGCCGCCGCGCTGGCCGCCGACGCGCAGGCCGGTACCGCCGGCGAGCCAGCCGGAGGTGATGTTGCTCTTGGGGCTGCCGTTGCCCGTGGTCTCGCCGAGCGGATCGTTCTCGGCCCGCCGGGCGATCGCCATGATCAGCGGCACCGTGAACGGCGCGAGCAGCAGGTCGTAGACGGCGGCCGTGAACAGCAGGCTGGGCAGGCCGACATGGCGGGCCGCGGTGTCCCCCACCAGGGCGCCGACGGTGGCGTAGAGCAGCGTCGAGCCGATGGCCGCGCCGACCACCACCAGCATCGGCCCGGCCGCGGTGCGCAGCCGCCCGTGGTCGGGCTTGGCGAGCCCCGCGAGGTAGCCGATCACGCACAGGACGAGGGCGTAGCGCCCGGCGGCGTGGTCGGCGGGCGGGGCGAGGTCGGTGAGCAGACCGGCGCCGAATCCGACGAAGGCACCGCCGAGGTGGCCGTAGACCAGGGCCAGGCCGAGCACGGTCAGGAGCACCAAGTCCGGTACGGCACCGGGCAGTTGGAGGCGGGCGAGGACGCTCACCTGGATGACGAGGGCGATGACGACCAGGGCGGCGGAGAGGATGACCCTGTTGACACGCATCTGGATCAGCTCCTACTGCTCGCCGTCGGCGTTGGCGTTGCCTTGGCCGTTCGGATCACCGTTGTTGGGATTCGGATTGGCGTTCCCGTTCGGAGGGTTGGCCTGGCCGGCCGGGGGGTTGGCCTGGCCGGCGGGCTGGTTCGGCTTCGCGTTCGGGTCGGGGTTGCCGTCGGCGTTGGCGTTCGCGTTCTGGTTGGCGATCTCGGTGTTGCCCTGGCCGTTCGGCGTCGGGTTCCCGGACGGGGTGGCCGTGACGGTGACCGTCGGGATCGGGGTCGGCTTGGGCTTGGCGGGCAGCACCTGGTCGCGCGGGTCGGTGCGCGGGGCCTGGACGACGACGCCGACGATGTCGAGCTTGGTGAAGCCGACGTAGGGACGTACGTAGATGGTGCGCGTGAGGTCGCCGCCCGAGGGGTCGACCTTGACGACCTCGCCGACGGGGACGCCGGGCACGAAGGGCTTGTCGGCCTGCGAGCCGAAGGTCACCAGACGGTCGCCGGGGTTGACCTTGGCCTTGCCGTTGAGGAGCTGGACGGACAGCGGCCGGTCGCCGTGACCGGTGGCGAAGCCCAGCTCGTCGCTGCTCTCCATGCGGGTGCCGACGGTGAAGTCGGGGTCGTTGGCGAGCAGCACGGTCGAGGTGGAGGGGCCGACGGTGGTGACCCGGCCGACCAGGCCGTCGCCGTTGAGCACCGTCATGTCGCGCTTGATGCCGTCGTTGGACCCGGCGTCGATGGTGACCGTCCAGGAGAAGCCCTGGGCCGCTCCTATGGCGACGACCTGGGCGGCCTTGATGCCGTACTGGCCCTCGCCGGCGGTCTTCAGCATCGCGTCGAGCTGGTTCAGGCGGCTGCGGTTGCGGGAGTCGCTGCCGAGCTTCTGCTTGAGCGCCTCGTTCTCGGCCTGCAGGGTGGAGATCCTGTCGTGGCGCTTGCCGGAGTCGCGCACCGCGCCGATCGCGTTGCCGACCGGGTCGACCGCGGCCGCGACCCCGTTCTCCACCGGTCCGAAGACGGCCGCGGCGGCCTGCCGGGCGCCGTCCACCGGTGAATTCGCCCCTCCTCTGATGTCCACCGTGATCAGTGCGAACGCTACGGCGATCAGCAGCACCAGAAGCAGCCGGCTCTCTCGTGTGTCCCTCACGTGCGGCGGCCGTGCCTTCCTCGTAGGAATGTGGGTGATCTACAAGATCTCTTCGATCTGTATATCAACGATCCGCCGTACGGGTTGGCAGTGACCCATACGGCGGACAGCAGGCCCCGAGGGGCTATCGGCGGGGCTGTGCGTCGAGCACCTGCTGGAGTGCTTCGAACTCCTCCACGCACTTGCCGGAGCCCAGGGCGACCGAGTCCAGCGGGTCCTCGGCGATGTGGATCGGCATGCCCGTCTCGCGGCGCAGCCGCTCGTCCAGGCCGCGCAGCAGGGCGCCGCCGCCGGTCAGCACGATGCCGCGGTCCATGATGTCGCCGGAGAGTTCCGGCGGGCACTTGTCGAGGGTGGTCTTCACGGCGTCGACGATCGCGTTGACGGGTTCCTCGATCGCCTTGCGCACCTCGGCGGCGGAGATCACGACGGTCTTCGGCAGGCCGGAGACGAGGTCGCGGCCGCGGATCTCGGTGTGCTCGTCCTTGTCGAGGTCGTAGGCGGAACCGATCGTGATCTTGATCTGCTCCGCGGTCCGCTCACCGAGGAGGAGCGAGTACTCCTTCTTGATGTGCTGGATGATCGCGTTGTCGAGCTCGTCGCCCGCGACCCGGATCGACTGGGCCGTGACGATTCCGCCGAGCGAGATCACGGCGACCTCGGTGGTGCCGCCACCGATGTCGACGACCATGTTGCCGGTGGCCTCGTGCACCGGCAGACCCGAGCCGATGGCCGCGGCCATGGGCTCCTCGATGATGTGCACCTGGCGGGCGCCCGCCTGGGTGGAGGCCTCGATGACGGCGCGGCGCTCGACTCCCGTGATGCCCGAGGGCACACAGACCACGACGCGCGGGCGGGCCAGATACCGGCGCTTGTGGATCTTCAGAATGAAGTAGCGGAGCATCCGCTCGGTGATTTCGAAGTCGGCGATCACGCCGTCCTTCAGCGGCCGTACGGCAACGATGTTGCCCGGCGTACGGCCGATCATCTTCTTGGCTTCCGCGCCGACCGCCAGGATGCCGCCGGTGTTGGTGTTGATGGCGACGACGGACGGCTCGTTCAGGACGATTCCGCGGCCCCTGACGTACACCAGCGTGTTGGCGGTCCCGAGGTCGACAGCCATGTCACGGCCGATGAACGACATTTTGTTGCTCCCCATGAGGATGCGTCCGGCCTTCCCTAATCGAGCGTTGACGGCTTCTCAGGTCGGCGAGGTGGGTGCGTTGAGCGTGAGGGCCCATCGTAGTCCGGCCTGCACGGACACGGCGCGGTGGTCCACCTCAGTATTGGTGACGTCGTGTCGGGGCGATGCGTTCCCGAAGTCACCGCGCATATGCCCAGGGACGACCGAAATTCCTTCGGTCGCCCCAGGTCGTGAGCGCTATATGGCTGACATTGCGTCAGTAAACGGGTCAGCTGCGGCCCGGGAAGAAAATCTTCAGTTCTCGCTCCGCGGACTCCTCGGAGTCCGAGGCGTGGATGAGGTTTTCCCGGACGATGGTGCCGAAGTCGCCACGGATGGACCCCGGGGCCGCCGCGATCGGGTCGGTGGGACCCGCCAACTGGCGTACACCCTCGATGACGCGCTCACCCTCGACGACCAGGGCGACGACCGGACCCGAGGACATGAACTCCACGAGCGGCTCGTAGAAGGGCTTGCCCTTGTGCTCGCCGTAGTGCTGCTCCAGGGTGTCCTGATCCAGGGTGCGCAGCTCAAGGGCGGTGATCTGCCAGCCGGCCTTGCGCTCGATGCGGCCGATGATCTCCCCGACCAGCGAGCGGCGGACGGCGTCCGGCTTGAGGAGGACGAGGGTGCGCTGCGTCATGGTGTGCGGCTCCTTGGCAAACGTGTGCGGTCCGCCGAGATTACCGGGTGTAGCCGAAGGCCCGACACCCGGTCCCGCCACCGCCTCCTAGGCCTGCGCCTGGGCCTCGGCCTGGGCCGCGAATCTCGCCTTCGCCTCGTCGATCTTGCGGCCGTAGTGGACCGAGGCCCACCACAGGGCGGCGAACAGCGCGCCCATGAAGAACATCAGCGGGACGGCGAAACCGCTCGCGATCAGGGCGATCTGGAGGGCCCAGCCGAGCTCGACGCCGCCGCGCCGGCCGAGCATCCCGCACAGCAGCACCGAGAGCAGCATGCCGATGCCGCACACCGTCCACACGGTGGTGGTGGCGAGGCCGGGGTCCTTCATCGCGACGAGGCCCGCGAAGGCGATCACGAAGAATTCACCGATCAGGGTGGACGCGCAGAGCGTACGCATCGGGTCAGCCCCTCTTCAGCAGCAGCCGGGCGTCGCCGACCGTGAACACGGAGCCGGTGACGAGGACGCCCGCGCCCGCGTACTCGTCCTCCTCCTCGGCCAGGGTGATGGCGGCCTCGATGGCGTCGTCCAGACGGGGCTCGACCACGACCCGCTCGTCGCCGAACACCTCGACGGCGAGCGCCGCCAGCTCGTCCACGTCCATGGAGCGCATCGACGCGTTCGCGGTGACCACGACCTCGGCGAAGACCGGCTCGAACGCTTCGAGCAGCCCCTTGACGTCCTTGTCGGCGCTGGCGGCGACCACGCCGATCAGGCGCGAGGAGCCGAACGCCTCGGTCAGGCCGTCGGCGGTGGCCCGCGCGCCCGCCGGGTTGTGCGCGGCGTCCAGGACGACGGTCGGCGAGCGGCGCACGACTTCCAGGCGGCCCGGCGTCACGACGGAGGCGAACGCCTTGCGGACGGTGTCGATGTCGAGCGGGCCCGGCTGCTGCGAGCCGACGCCGAAGAACGCCTCGACCGCGGCGAGGGCCACCGCCGCGTTGTGCGCCTGGTGGGCGCCGTACAGCGGCAGGAAGATCTCCTCGTACTCGCCGCCGAGGCCGCGCAGCGTCAGGAGCTGGCCGCCGACGGCGACCTCGCGGCCCACGATGCCGAACTCCATGCCCTCGCGGGCCACCGTCGCGTCCGTCTCGACGGCCTTCTTGAGCATGACCTGCGCCGCGTCCACCGGCTGCTGGGCCAGGATCACGGTCGCGTCCTGCTTGATGATCCCGGACTTCTCCGTGGCGATCTCGGCGGTCGTGTTGCCCAGGCGGTCGGTGTGGTCGAGGTCGATGGGGGTGACGACGGCGACGCCGGCGTCGATGACGTTCGTCGCGTCCCAGGTGCCGCCCATGCCGACCTCGACGACCGCCACGTCCACCGGGGCGTCCGCGAAGGCCGCGTAGGCCATGCCGGTGAGGACCTCGAAGAAGGAGAGCCGGAACTCCTCCCGGGCGTCGACCATCTCGACGTACGGCTTGATGTCCTCGTACGTCTCGATGAAGCGCTCGGCGGGAATCGGCAGGCCGTCCAGGCTGATCCGCTCGGTGATCGACTGGACGTGCGGCGAGGTGTAGCGCCCGGTGCGCAGCTCGAAGGCGCCGAGCAGGGCCTCGATCATGCGGGCGGTGGAGGTCTTGCCGTTGGTCCCGGTGATGTGGATCGTCGGGTAGGCGCGCTGCGGCTCCCCGAGGACGTCCATCAGGGCGGCGATCCGGGTGACGGAAGGCTCCAGCTTGGTCTCGCCCCAGCGGCCCGCGAGCTCGGTCTCGACCGCGCGCAGCGCCGCGTCCACCTCGGGGTCGGCCGGGCGGCCCGGCACGGCTTCGCCCTGGGGCTGTACGCCGTGGGTGCGCAGGGTGCGGCTGCCGGCCTCGATCACCGCCAGGTCGGGGTCTCGTTCGGTCTCGGCTTCGACGATTCCGTCGAAGTCATCGGCTTCACTGCGGTCGGGCTGCTCGGTCACGGGACCAGTCTACGGAGGGGTACCGACAGGACCTTGGACCCGCCCCTTTCGGGACGTTCGGCCCCCGGGTCCCCGGGGCCGTCCGGGCAAACTTGGCGATCATGGACATAGGGATCGACCTCGGCACCGCCAACACGCTTCTGTACGCCAGGGGGCAGGGCATCGTGCTCAACGAGCCGTCCGTGGTGGCGATGAAGGAGGGCGGCCGCACGGCCCTCGCCGTCGGCACGGAGGCCAAGGAGACCATCGGCCGGACCCCCGGTTCGATCACCGCGATCCGGCCGCTGCGGGACGGCGTGATCAGCGACTACGAGGCGGCGGAGGAGATGATCCGCCACTTCGTGAAGAAGGCCGTGCCGGGCCGCCGACCGCGCACCCGCATGGTGGTGTGCGTGCCGAGCGGGGTGACCCCGGTGGAGCGGCGCGCGATCGTGCACGCCGCTCAGCGCTCCGGCGCCAAGGCCGTGCACCTCATCGAGGAACCCATGGCGGCGGCGATCGGGGCCGGGCTTCCGGTCGCGGAGCCGCGCGGCTCGATGGTGGTGGACATCGGCGGCGGCACCACCGAGGTCGCCGTGATCTCGCTCGGCGGCATCGTGACCTCGCAGTCCCTGCGGGTGGGCGGCGACCGCCTGGACACCGCGATCACGGACTATGTGCGCAAGGAGCACTCGCTGCTCATAGGCGAGCGCACCGCCGAGGACGTCAAGTGCGCGATCGGGTCGGCGTGGCCGGTGCCGGGCAACGAGGAGCTGGAGGAGCGGGCCTTCACGATCCGGGGCCGCGAGAAGGTGGGCGGCCTGCCCAAGACGCTGTCGCTCACCGCGCGCGAGGTGCGGGCCGCCCTCGACGAGCCCGTGGAGTCGATCATCGCGGCGGTGAAGGTCACCCTGGAGGAGTGCCCGCCGGAGCTGTCCGGCGATGTGATGGAGCACGGCATCGTCCTGACCGGCGGCGGCGCCCTGCTGCCCGGCCTCGACCTGCGGATGGCGTCGGCGACCGGCATCCCCGTGTTCGTGGCGGACGACCCGCTGGACTGCGTGGCGCTCGGCTCGGGCAAGTGCGTGGAGGACTTCGACCAGTTGCAGAAGCTGCTCGTCGGCACGTAGGCGCCGGGCGGGCGCGGGCGGCGGAGCCCGGGCCACCGGGGCCGTGGCCGGGCCCGGTCAGCCGACCGCGCCCGCCGGAAGCGTCGCCCGCACCTCGTACGTGGTGTCGGTACGGGTCGTCGCGAGCGAGCCGCCCATGCTCTCCACCCGCTCCCGCATCGAGAAGGTCCCCGTCCCCGTGGAGACCGGGGCCTTCACCGGGGCCGAGCGCGGCAGCGGGTTCTGCACGGTGACCACCAGGTCGCCCGCGGCGAGCCGGATGGTCACCGCGACCGGTTCGCCCCGCGCGTGCTTGACCGAGTTGGTCAGGCACTCCTGGACCACCCGGTAGACGGCGGCCTGCCGCAGCGGGGACAGCCGGTGCGCGGCCTCCTCTATGTCGAGGCCGACCGGCGTGCCCGCGCTCCGGCTCTCCTCCGCCAGCGCGTGCAGCCCGTCGATGCCGGGCGTGGCGGTGCGTTCGTCCGCGCGCCGCACGATGATCTCGTTCAGCATGAGGTGGGCGTGGCGCGCGGTGTCGGCGAGTTCCTCGAAGTCCTTGTGGTGCGGCTCGTTCCTGGCCCGCATCGCGAGCACCTCGGAACGCACCGCGAGCATCGTCAGCTCCCGGCCCACCATGTCGTGCACGTCCCGGGCCACCGACACCCGCTCGGCCTGCACGGCCTGCAGGGCCGCGGTCTCGGCCCGCTGGGCCTCCAACTCGTGGACGAGGTCGTGGCGGTAGGCCGAGATGCCGACGCCGGAGGCGAGCACACCCACCGGCACCACGATCGCCAGGAACGAACTGAGCGTCTCGCCCCGGGTGTCGGGCCAGCCCGGCAGGTTGAACAGGACGTACGCCACCGCGATGTACCCGATGGTGGCGAGGACCCCCGCGCGCCGGCCCCGGAACCGGCCGATCGAGTACAGCGCGAACTGGACCAGGTTCAGCTGGTGCAGCCAGCCCAGGAAGAACAGCGAGACCAGGTACGGCAGCCACGGCCAGCGGCGCCGGAAGAACAGGGTGGCCGCGCCCAGGGCGAGAACGGGCGGGGCGGTGTAACTGTTGAGGGAGTTGTCGGCCTTGGCGAGGCCGGGCACGTCCAGGACCATCAGGCCGAAGCAGCTCAGCGCTATCAGCGCGTCCAGGGCGCGCTCCTCGCCCACCCAGCGCGTGCTCACGGCACGCGCCGCCGCCAGCGCGCGCTGCGGCGCGGAGGGGGAGGGCGGGGTGTGCATGCCCTCCATCATCCAAGGTCTTTGGGCCCGAACGCCTAAGCCGAACGGCCCAAATTTAGTGATATGTCGCACGTGGATCCGGTCCCTTCGGCCCTCCCCCGCCGACCGCCCGGATCCCTAGCGTGGTTCCCATGCCTGCCCCCTCCCCCCGCCGTCCGGCGCGCGGCACCGGTCTCCTCCTGCTGGTCGGCGGGCTGCTCGGCACCCTCGCCTCCGGGGTCCTGACGGCGGACCGCATCCACACCCTGGAGAACCCGGCCTTCTCCCCCGGCTGCGACATCAACGCGGTGCTCAGCTGCGGCGACGTGATGGACACGTGGCAGGGCAATCTGCTCGGGTTCCCCAACATGCTGCTCGGCGTGGGCGCGTTCGCCGCGCTCGCGGCACTCGGGCTCGCCCTGGTCGCGGGCGCTGAGTTCCCCCGGTGGCTGTGGCTCGGCGTCTGGGCCGGCGTCACGGCGGGCTTCGCCTTCACGGTCTGGCTGATGGGCCAGTGCCTCTACGTCATCGGGGCGCTGTGCCCGTGGTGCCTGCTGGTGTGGGCGGTGATGATCCCGCTGTTCTGGTACGTCACCCGGCAGGTCGCCCGGCCCCGCTCCTGGGTGCGCCGGGTGGTCCCGCACTGGCTGGTGCCGCTGGCGATGTACGCGGTCGTGGCGGCGCTGGTGTGGGCGGAGTTCGGCGACCGGCTGTTCTGAACGCGAAGACGAGGAAGGCCCCCGGGACCGGGTCCCGGGGGCCTTCCTCGTCTTCGTACGGCGTCCGGATCAGGCCTGGGGCAGGCCGGCGATCTGGTTGCTGATGCGCTCGATGTCGGCCTCGGCCTTGGCGAGCCGGGTGCGGATCTTGTCGACCACGTTGTCCGGGGCCTTCGCGAGGAAGGCCTCGTTGCCGAGCTTCTTGTTGGCGTCCGCCTTCTCCTTCTCGGCCGCCCCGAGGTCCTTGGTCAGGCGCTTGCGCTCGGCCTCGACGTCGATGGTGCCGGACAGGTCGAGCGCGACCGTGGCGCCCGCGACGGGCAGCGAGGCGGTGGCGTGGAAGCCCTCGCCGGCCGGCTGGAGCCGCAGCAGCTGACGGATGGCCGCCTCGTGCGGGGCCAGCGCGGTGCCGGTCAGGGTGAGCTCGGCCGGGACCTTCTGGCCGGGCTGGAGACCCTGGTCGGAACGGAAGCGGCGGACCTCGGTGACGACCTGCTGGACCAGCTCGATCTCGCGCTCGGCGGCCTCGTCGCGGAAGCCGCTGTCGCGCGGCCAGTCGGCGATCACGAGGGACTCGCCGCCGGTCAGCGTCGTCCACAGGGTGTCGGTGACGAACGGGACGACCGGGTGCAGGACCCGCAGCATCACGTCGAGCACCTCGCCGAGGACCCGGCCCGAGACCTTCGCCTGCTCGCCGCCCGCGAAGAACGTCGTCTTCGACAGCTCGACGTACCAGTCGAAGACCTCGTCCCACGCGAAGTGGTAGAGCGCCTCGCTGAGCTTCGCGAACTGGTAGTCCTCGTAGTACGCGTCGACCTCGGCCACGGTCTTGTTCAGCCGCGACAGGATCCAGCGGTCGGTCGCCGACAGCTGCTCCACGGGCGGGAGTTCGCCCTCGACGGTCGCGCCGTTCATCAGGGCGAAGCGCGTCGCGTTCCAGATCTTGTTGGCGAAGTTGCGGGACGCCTGGACCCAGTCCTCGCCGATCGGCACGTCCGCGCCGGGGTTGGCGCCCTTGGCGAGGGTGAAACGGACCGCGTCCGAACCGTAGTTGTCCATCCAGTCCAGCGGGTCGACCGCGTTCGGGTTGGACTTCGACATCTTCTTGCCGAACTCGTCACGCACCAGACCGGTCAACGCGACCGTCTTGAACGGGACTTCGCCGTCCATCGCGTACAGGCCGAACATCATCATCCGGGCGACCCAGAAGAAGATGATGTCGTGGCCGGTGAGCAGGACGTCGGTCGAGTAGAACTTCTCCAGGTCGGCGGTCTTCTCCGGCCAGCCCAGTGTGGAGAACGGCCACAGGCCGGACGAGAACCAGGTGTCCAGGACGTCGGGGTCCTGGTGCCAGCCCTCGCCGGTGGGCACCTCGTCGTCCGGCCCGACGCAGACGACCTGGCCCTCGGGGCCGTACCAGATCGGGATGCGGTGGCCCCACCACAGCTGGCGCGAGATGCACCAGTCGTGCATGTTGTCGACCCAGTCGAAGTACCGCTTCGACATGTCCTCGGGGTGGATCTTGACCCGGCCGTCGCGGACCGCGTCACCGGCGGCCTGCGCGAGCGGGCCGACCTTGACCCACCACTGCATCGACAGGCGCGGCTCGACGGTGGTCTTGCAGCGCGAGCAGTGGCCGACCGAGTGCATGTAGGGGCGCTTCTCGGCGACGATGCGGCCCTGCTCCTTGAGCGCGCCGACGATCGCCGAACGCGCCTCGTACCGGTCCAGGCCCTGGAACGGACCCGGGACCGTGATGACCCCGCGCTCGTCCATGACCGTGATCGATTCGAGGTCGTGCCGCTGCCCGATGGCGAAGTCGTTCGGGTCGTGCGCCGGGGTCACCTTGACGCAGCCGGTGCCGAACTCGGGGTCGACGTGGGCGTCCGCGACGACCGGGATGGAGCGGTCGGTGAGCGGCAGCTTGATGAGCTTGCCCACCAGGTGCTGGTAGCGCTCGTCGTCGGGGTGGACGGCGATCGCGGTGTCACCGAGCATCGTCTCGGCGCGCGTGGTGGCGACGACCAGGGTGTCGTCCCCCTCGCCGTACTTCAGCGAGACGAGCTCGCCCGGGTCCTCCTGGTACTCCACCTCGATGTCCGAGATGGCGGTCAGACAGCGCGGGCACCAGTTGATGATGCGCTCGGCCCGGTAGATCAGCTCGTCGTCGTACAGGTTCTTGAAGATCGTCTGGACGGCCTTGGACAGGCCCTCGTCCATGGTGAACCGCTCACGCGACCAGTCCAGGCCCGCACCCAGCCGCTTGAGCTGGCCGAGGATGCGGCCGCCGTACTCGCCCTTCCACTGCCAGACGCGCTCGGTGAACGCCTCCCGGCCGAGGTCCTGACGGGACTTGCCCTCCTCGGCGAGCTGCTGCTCGACCTTGTTCTGCGTGGCGATGCCGGCGTGGTCCATGCCGGGCAGCCACAGCGTCTCGTAGCCCTGCATCCGCTTGCGGCGGGTGAGCGCGTCCATGAGCGTGACCTGGAAGGCGTGCCCCAGGTGCAGCGCGCCCGTGACGTTCGGCGGCGGGATGACGATGGTGTACGGGTCCTTGTCGGACCCCGAGTCGGCGGTGAAGTAACCGCGCTCTACCCAGCGCTCGTACAGCTTCCCCTCTACCTCGGCCGGCGCGTACTGGGTCGGCAGTTCGGTGGTGGGCGCTGGATTCTGCTGCTGAGTGTTCTCGGTCACCGGGCCAGTTTAGGGGTGTCACCGGCCCGCACCGAAACGGGAATCTTTCGTAACGGTGGGCCCCCCGCCGCACCGCGTCAGCGGCTGTTCGGTCAGGATGTCGGGATCGGATAAGCATTTCCTAGGGGGAACCCAGCAATGAGCTACAACCAGCCGGGCCCGTACGGTGGCCAGCCGCAGCAGCCCGGCCCCTACGGTCAGCAGCCTCCGCAGCAGCCGTACGGGCAGCCCGGTCAGCCGCAGCCGGGTCAGCCGCAGCCCGGCTACGGCTATCCGCAGCAGGCGCCCCAGGGCGTGCCGCCGCAGCAGCCTCCGTACGGGCAGCAGCCTCCGCAGCAGCCCTACGGGTACCCGCAGCAGCAGCCGTACGGCCAGCCGCCCCAGCAGCCCCCGTACGGCCAGCAGCCCCCCTACGGCGGACCGATGCAGCCGCCCCCGGCCGCTCCGAAGAAGAAGACCGGGCTGATCGTCACGGCGGTCGTGGTGGCGCTCGCGGTCGTCGGCGGCGGCGCGTGGTTCCTCACCAAGGGCGGCAGCGACTCGGGCGGCCTCAAGAACGACGGGCCCCACAAGCTGTCGACCCCGGCGAGCCTGCTGTCGAAGTACCAGATCCAGGGGCAGGGGACCGAGAAGAAGACGAGCGGTGACGAGGCGAAGCGGCTGAGCGACTCGGGCCTCACCGACTCCACCCAGATCTCCGGGCTCTACTCGACGATGGACCTGCTCAAGATCGACCCCAAGGTCCCCGCCGACATCGCCAAGGCCCAGACCGCGGAGAACTTCAACTACTTCGGCCTGTACGGCGCCGTGAAGGACCCGGCCAGCACGATCGACGCCACCTTCGCCAACATGAAGTCCAAGCTGGCCGACAAGGAACAGAACCCGAACGGTTCCAAGTTCGTGGGCGACGCCAAGTCGGTCTCCCCCGCCGGACTCGACGGCGCGCTGATGAAGTGCCAGGAAGCCGAGTCCACGAACATCCTCACCAAGGCCGTGCAGCACACGTTCATGTGCATCTGGGCGGACTACAGCACGGTGGGCGTGGTCGAGCCGACCGCCGGCACCAAGACGTACACGATGGACCAGTCGGCGAAGATCGCTGCCGACGTCCGCAAGGAGTCCCGCGTCAAGAAGTAGCCCGACGCGACCCAAAGGGGCGCCCGGTCAAGGAAGTTGACCGGGCGCCCCTTCGCGTTGCGGGGTGAGCGCTACGCGCTCTTCTCGTGCCGCCCGTCGTTCTTCACGATGCGGGGCTCGCGCGGGACCAGCGTCGGGTTGACGTTGTTGCGGACCACGTCGGCGGTGATGACGACACGGGCGACGTCCTTGCGGGACGGCACCTCGTACATCACCGACTGGAGGACCTCCTCCATGATGGCGCGCAGGCCGCGCGCGCCGGTGCCGCGCAGGATGGCCTGGTCGGCGATGGCCTCCAGGGCCGGACGGTCGAAGTCGAGCTCCACGCCGTCGAGTTCGAACAGGCGCTGGTACTGCTTGACGAGCGCGTTGCGCGGCTCGACCAGGATCTGCAGGAGCGCTTCGCGGTCGAGGTTGTGGACCGAGGTCAGCACGGGCAGACGGCCGATGAACTCGGGGATCATCCCGAACTTCACCAGGTCCTCCGGCATGACCTCCTGGAACTGGTCGCTGGCCTCGATCTCCCGCTTGGAGCGGATCGTCGCGCCGAAGCCGATGCCCTTGGCGCCGGCCCGGGACTCGATGATCTTCTCCAGGCCCGCGAAGGCACCGCCCACGATGAACAGCACGTTCGTCGTGTCGATCTGGATGAACTCCTGGTGCGGGTGCTTGCGTCCGCCCTGCGGCGGGACGGAGGCGGTGGTGCCCTCCAGGATCTTGAGCAGGGCCTGCTGCACGCCCTCGCCGCTCACATCGCGGGTGATCGACGGGTTCTCGCTCTTGCGGGCGACCTTGTCGATCTCGTCGATGTAGATGATCCCGGTCTCGGCCTTCTTGACGTCGTAGTCCGCGGCCTGGATCAGCTTGAGGAGGATGTTCTCGACGTCCTCGCCGACGTATCCGGCCTCGGTGAGGGCGGTCGCGTCCGCGATCGCGAAGGGGACGTTGAGCATGCGCGCCAGGGTCTGCGCGAGCAGCGTCTTGCCGGAGCCGGTGGGGCCGAGCAGCAGGATGTTGGACTTGGCGAGCTCGATCGCGTCGTCGCGGCCCGTGCCGCCGCCGTTCTCGCCGGCCTGGACGCGCTTGTAGTGGTTGTAGACCGCCACCGAGAGGGCCTTCTTCGCGGGCTCCTGCCCGACGACGTACCCCTCGAGGAACTCGTAGATCTCGCGCGGCTTGGGAAGTTCCTCCCACCGCACCTCGGAGGACTCGGCGAGCTCCTCCTCGATGATCTCGTTGCAGAGGTCGATGCACTCGTCGCAGATGTACACCCCGGGGCCTGCGATGAGCTTCTTCACCTGCTTCTGGCTCTTTCCGCAGAACGAGCACTTGAGCAGGTCGCCGCCGTCACCGATGCGTGCCACGAGGTGCTTCCCCTTCGCCTGGGAGACGCCATGTGCGCCGCCTCCTGGTGCCTACTGCGTTTTCCGGGGGGACACCCCCAGACCCCCTACCGACGGTACCTTGCCGAGCCCCTCGTTCGGGCCCCCCTTGGCGCGGTTCACTTCCACGTGGACCGCGCCAAGGTCGCCGAAGCGGGTCAGGCCGCCGCGGAGGTGGTCGTCTTGCGGGTCGAAACGATCTGGTCGACCAGGCCGTAGGACAGCGCGTCCTCGGCCGTGAGGATCTTGTCGCGCTCGATGTCGTCGCGGATCTTCTCGATCGGCGTCGTCGAGTGCTTGGCCAGCATCTCCTCCAGCTGCGAACGCATCCGGAGGATCTCGTTGGCCGCGATCTCCAGGTCGGAGAGCTGCTCGCGGCCGGTGCCGCCCGAGGGCTGGTGGATCAGGACGCGGGCGTTCGGCAGCGCCATGCGCTTGCCCGGCGTACCGGCGGCGAGCAGGACGGCGGCGGCGGAGGCCGCCTGGCCCATGCAGACCGTCTGGATGTCGGGCTTCACGAACTGCATCGTGTCGTAGATCGCCGTGAGGGCGGTGAAGGAACCGCCCGGGCTGTTGATGTAGATGGAGATGTCGCGGTCCGGGTCCATCGACTCCAGGCACAGGAGCTGCGCCATCACGTCGTTGGCGGACGCGTCGTCGATCTGCACGCCGAGGAAGATCACGCGCTCCTCGAAGAGCTTCGCGTACGGGTCGTACTCGCGCACGCCCTGCGAGGTGCGCTCGACGAAGCGCGGGACGATGTAGCGGTTGTCGACCTGGGGGCCGGTGTAGAGGCCGCTCGCGTTGGCCGAGGGGCCGGAGAAGTTGCTCATGGGGGTGTTCACCATCCTGGTGGCGTTCAGTGGGCGGGGGAAGCGGTGCGGGTCGGGGGATCAGACCCCGGTGCCGCCGCCACCCGGAACGCCCGAGGCGGCGGAGATGATCTCGTCGATGAGGCCGTAGTCCTTGGCCTCCTCCGCCGTGTACCAGCGGTCGCGGTCGCCGTCGCGGATGATCGTCTCGACGGTCTGGCCGGAGTGCGCGGCAGTGATCTCCGCCATGCGCTTCTTCGTACGGATCAGGTACTCGGCCTGGATCTTGATGTCGGAGGCGGTGCCACCGATGCCGGCGGAGCCCTGGTGCATCAGGATGTCGGTGTTGGGGAGCGCGAAGCGCTTGCCCGCGGCGCCACCGGTCAGCAGGAACTGACCCATCGAGGCGGCCATGCCCATGCCGATGGTGACCACGTCGTTCTGGATGTACTGCATGGTGTCGTAGACCGCCATGCCGGCCGTCACCGAGCCACCGGGGCTGTTGATGTAGAGGTAGATGTCCTTGTCCTGGTCGGCTGCGGCCAGGAGGAGCATCTGGGCGGTGATCTTGTTGGCGATCTCGTCGTCGACCTGCTGGCCGAGGAAGATGATGCGGTCATTGAGCAGTCGGCTGTAGACCTGGTCGCCGAGGCCACCACCGAGGGACGGCTCACCGGCGGCGTAAGGCATCAGATTCGTCACGTATCCACCTGCTCGTCTCTGACGGCTTCGGCCGTCTCATCGTCTTCGTTCCGAGGGCGCGGACTCCGGCTCGCCAGACTCCACCACCCTCGTATTCATGGACCCTAACGCGCAGGTGGGACAACGCCATCCCGCTTCCCGAACTGTTCGCTCGGAGCGCAAGGTGGTTGAAGCGGAATCCGGTACGGGGAAGGGCCCGTACGCGGCTGCGTACGGGCCCTCCTCAGAGACGGACGGAGGCTCAGGCCTCGGTCTTCTCCTCGGCCTCGGCGGCGGCCTCGGTGGTCTCGGCGGTCTCGTCCTCGGTCTCGTCCTCCAGGTCGACGACCTCACCGTTGGTGTCGGTGACCTTGGCGGCCTCGACGACGACGGCGAGCGCCTTGCCGCGGGCGACCTCGCCGACGAGCATCGGCACCTGGCCACCCTCGACGACGGCCTGGGCGAACTGGTCGGGGGACATGCCGGAGGACTGCGCGCGCCGCATGAGGTGCTCGGTGAGCTCCTCCTGGTTGACGTTCAGCTTCTCCTTGTTGACGAGCTCGTCCAGGATGAACTGCGTCTTGATGCCCTTGACCGCCTGCTCCTCGGTCTCGGCGGTGAACTCTTCCTCGGTCTTGCCCTGGATCTCCAGGTACTTGGCGAGGTCGATGCCCATCTGGCCGAGCTGGTGGTGCTCGAGGTTGTGCTTGCGGGTCTGGATCTCGTCCGCGAGGAGCTTCTCGGGGATCGGGACCTCGGCCAGCTTCAGGAGCTCGTCGAGGACGCGCTCCTGGGCCTGGGTGGCCTGGTCGTACTGCTTCATGTTCTCGAGGCGCTTGCGGCTGTCGGCCTTGAGCTCGTCCAGGGTGTCGAACTCCGACGCGAGCTGCGCGAAGTCGTCGTCCAGGGCGGGCAGTTCACGGGCGGCGACCTGGGTGACCTTGACGGTGACCTCGGCCTCCTTGCCCTCGGCCGAGCCGCCCTTGAGCTCGGAGGTGAAGGTGGCCTCGCCACCGGCCTCCAGGCCCTTGACGGCCTCGTCGATGCCCTCGAGGAGCTCGCCGGAACCGATGGTGTACGAGACACCCTCGGCCACGCCGTCCTCCAGGACCTCGCCGTCGACCTTGGCCTGCAGGTCGATCGTCACGACGTCGCCGTCCTCGGCGGCACGCTCGACCGGGGAGGTCGAGGCGAAGCGCTCGCGGAGCTGCTCCACGGACTTCTCGACGTCCTCGTCGCTGACCTCGACGGCGTCGACGGTGACCTCGATGCCGGAGTAGTCCGGGATCTCGATGGTCGGGCGGATGTCGACCTCGGCGGTGAAGTTCAGCGTTTCGCCGTCCTTCAGCTCGGTGATGTCGACCTCGGGCTGACCCAGCGGGTTCAGCTCCGCCTCGTTGATCGCCTCGGTGTAGAACTTCGGAAGCGCGTCATTGACGGCCTCTTCGAGCACGGCGCCACGACCGAACCGCTGGTCAATCACTCGGGCCGGGATCTTGCCCTTACGGAAGCCCTTGACCGTGACCTGCTGGTTGATCTTCTTGTACGCCGCGTCGAGGCTGTCCTTGAGCTCCTCGAAGGGCACCTCGACAGTGAGCCGAACCCGAGTCGGGTTCAGGGTCTCCACGGCGCTCTTCACGGTTCGGTCTCCTTGTGGCTGACTTCTTGGGAGTTCTGCCGGAGACCGAGCGGTCCCCGACGGATGGGGCCCGGTACATCATTCATCAGACACACGGGCACGCAGCTTGCATAGTAACCGCAAGCGGGATGCCACCCACAATGTGATCTTGTGCGCGGAGATCGAACGCCGGTGACGGCGGACATCGAGCGCCGGTGGCGCTGGTCGGGGTGGCGGGATTTGAACCCACGGCCTTCCGCTCCCAAAGCGGACGCGCTACCAAGCTGCGCCACACCCCGTCGGTGCGAGACGTAGGGTACATGCCCGCGATGACTGCGTCGGCCGCTTTGTTCGGGGTGCTTGTCCGGGGCACGCCACCGGGCACCGATCCGCGCGCCCCCGCTCCGCTCCGCCCCGGCGCCGGTGGCCGGGATCCATCGCCCGGGCCCGGCCCGCGCGCCGGCCCGGGGGGCGCGGTGTGCGCGGCCGGGGTGCGACCCGCTACGATGCTCTACGTGCCGGGGTCGCGCTGATGCGATGACCTGCGGTGCGGTGCTTGCGGGCGTAGCTCAATGGTAGAGCCCTAGTCTTCCAAACTAGCTACGCGGGTTCGATTCCCGTCGCCCGCTCTCGAAGGTCCGAAGGGCCTCCACCGGTTTCCGGCGGAGGCCCTTCGGCGTGTTCAGAACTTGATCTGGTTGATCGTGTCCGCTATCGAGTTCAGGAAGCGCTGGATCGAGGGGGCCATGCCCGTCGAGGCCAGGAAGAAGCCGAACAATATCGCGACGATGGCTGGGCCGGCTTTGATGGAGCCGCCGCGGATGAGCACCACGAGGACGACCGCCAACAGCACCACGGCTGACAGTGAAATGGCCACAACTGATCACACACCCTTGGTCGGTCCGCCTTGCCGGCCCGGGAGCATGCCGCGCACACCCCCGCGAGGTCTATCGTGCCACCAACACCCCTGTGGTTGTTCCCGGGTGACGGATCGCCAAGGTAAGGATCCGGCCAACCGGCGGGGAGTTGACGTGACGTTTGGTCATCCACGGTGCCAACTGCCGTGTCCGTGACGTGAGTTCGGCGTGAATCGGCCACCGGATCCCCGTCGGCGCGGCCGGGCGGCGGCACGCCCGGTCACCTCAGGGCCGCGCGGGCCGGCAGGGCCGTCGCGGCCAGGGCCAGGACCAGGATGCCGCCCGCGAACGATCCGTACAGGAGCGGCGGTATGTAAGGGGCTCCGCCGGTCAGGCCGTTCACCATCGGCACGAGGGTGGCCAGGGCGATGGCGCTGCCGATGACGAGGCCGGCGGCGACCACCAGGAGGGCCTCCCAGCGGATCATCTTGAGGACCTGGCGGCGGGTGGTGCCGATGAGGCGCAGGGTGCCGAGTTCACGGCGGCGGTCGAAGACCGTCATCACCAGGGTGTTGACGGCGGCGACGGCCGCGAAGCCGCCGAGCACCGCGGCCATGACGGTGTTGGCCCAGGCGTTGACCTCGCGGTCCGTACTCTGCGCGGTGGCGTAGCCGGCGGCGTCGGTGACGTGCCCGAGTGCGGCGAGGGAGGCGGTCGCGGCGGGGGTGGCCCGGGTGAGCACGGTGGTGGGGTTCGGTGCGGTCACGTGGGAAGCCAAGTCGGCCTGCGGGAGCGTGACTTGGGCCAGGCCGAGGCCCCGGTCGTACGTGGCCACGATCTTCGGGGCGGCCGGGGTGCCGTCGGGGAGCCGCAGCGGGAGGCGGTCGCCTGTGCGGATGTGCGCGGCGGTGGCGAGGGAGGCGTCGACGGCGGCCGTGCCCGGGGTGAGTGCGGTCAGGGATCCGGTGCGCACGCCCAGGTCCTGGACCTCGGCCAGGTCGGCGCCGGTGCCGGTGACGCCCTGGGTGGACGCCGCGTGGGGCGTGTAGCCGGAGCCGGCGTTCGGGATGAGGACGGAAGTGCGGGTGAGGCCGACCGCCGTCCGGACGCCGGGGGCGGCGGCGGCGCGGGCGACCGCGTCGGAGGGCAGTCCGGCGGGGTCGGTGACCACCCGGTCCGCGGTGATGCCCGCCCGCTGCTGGTCCTCGATCGCCCGCTCCTCGCTGGTGTGCAGGAAGACCAGGACGGACGAGAAGGCCATCGCGAGGACGATGGGGGTGATCGCGGAGGCCAACCGGCGTGCGTTGGTGCGGGCGTTGGCGGCGGCCAGCGAGCCGGCCGCGCCCGCCGCGCGCAGCGGGATGCCGAGGACGGCGGCGCAGGCGCGGGCCACCAGCGGGCCGAGCAGGGCGACGGCGACCATGAACAGCATGACGACGCCGAGGGCCGCGTTGGCGGCGTCCTCGCCGGTCTCGGAGGCGGCGAGCCCGGCGAACGCGCAGCCGCCGGCGAGCGCGCCGGCGCCCATGGCCGTACGGATCCAGCCGGGGCGCAGGCGTTCGGCGGCGGATTCGGCGAGCGCCTGGCCGGGCTTGATCTTCGAGGGGCGGCGGGCCGCGGCCGCGCCCGCGCACAGGGCGGTCACCACGGTGGCCGCGACGGCGACGAGCAGCGGCAGCGGGGTGACCGCGAGGTCCACGGTGGCGGGGATCGCGCCCTTGTCGCGGAGCTGGCCGAACCACCAGGTGGCGAGCGCGACGCCGGGCAGGCAGCCGAGCACTCCGGCGAGCGGGGCGACGAGCAGGGCCTCGGTGGCGATGGTGCGGCGGATCTGACGCGGGGTGGCGCCGATCGCGCGCAGCAGGGCGTACTCGCGGCGGCGCTGGCTCACGGAGAGGGCGACCGTGCCGGCGGCGGTGAACACCGCGACCATCGCGGCGATGCCGCCGAAGGAGCCGCCGAGGCCGGTGAGCACCTCCTTGGCCTGGGCGAGGCCGCGGTCCTCGACCGTGGCCCGCTCGTCTCCGGTACGCACCTGGGCCCGGTCCCCGAGGACGTGCCGCACCTGGGCGGCCAGGGTGTCGGTGGAGGTGCCGGGCCTGGGCAGCACGACGATGGCGTCGACCTTGCCGGGGTGGCCGCCGAGGGCGCGGGCGTCGGCGTCGTTCAGCCAGATGTCGTGGCCGCCGGGGGCGCCGGCGGTACCGGAGACCCTGAACTCCCGTTGGCCGCCGGGGGTGTCGAGGGTGATCCGCTCCCCCACCGTGCCGCTCGTGACGACCGCCTCGCCCGGGCGGGGCGCGGTGCCGGAGTCGGGCTTCGTACCGGTGAAGGCGGTGGAGGCCCAGTTGTGGGCGGTGACGGGGGCGTCCTTGCCGGTACGCACCGGCAGGGAGAGGTCGGCGATGGCCGTCGCCGCACCGGGGGCCGAAGCGGCCTTCGCCACAAGGGAGTTGTCGAGGCGGGCCCGGTCCGGAAGGGCGAGGGACTCCACGTCGCGGTCCTCTCCGGAGCCGACCGTGTAGCGCAGGCTCTGGTCGGCGGCGGCCACGACGGGGGCGCCGGCGTAGCGCTGGGGCGGGACGGAGGCGGTGATGCCCGTGGCGAGCAGGAGGCCGCAGGCGGAGACGATCATCGCGGCCATGAGAAGTGCGACGAAGGTCCCGGCGAAGGAGGAGGGTCTGAAGCGGAGGGCTGCGCGGGCGAGGCGGTTGGGGGCGTGCATGGGGGCTCCTGCGGAGTGCGGGGGGGGTGTCGGATGGCCTCGGTGTCGCCGGTGTCGCCGGTGTCGCCGGTGCGGGCGGGGCTGGCTGGCTGGCTGGCTGCGACTGGGGCGGGCGTGGGTGGCTGGTCGGGCCCAGACCCTCCTTCGGGTGCGGGCCGTGCGGGGCTGGTCGCGCAGTTCCCCGCGCCCCCAACACCGTTTTCGGCCGTCCACCGTGCGGGGCTGGTCGCGCAGTTCCTCGCGCCCCTGGTGGTACTCGCGAACGGGGTCCGGGGCGGAGCCGCGGGGTCAGGCCGCTGCGGGCTCCGCGTGGCCCCGGCGGGCCGTCAGCGTCGTCATCCGCGCCGCGATCCGCGCGGCCGACGTCGCCGGGAGGGCGTCCGCGATGGAGCCGTCGGCCAGGAAGAGGACCTGGTCGGCGTGGGCGGCCGCCGTGGGGTCGTGGGTGACCATCACCACCGTCGCGCCAAGGGCGTCCACCGCGTTGCGGAGCAGCGACAGAACCTCGGCGGCCGTCGTCGTGTCCAGCGCTCCCGTCGGCTCGTCCGCGAAGATCACGTCGGGGCTCGTGACCAGCGCCCGGGCGATCGCCACGCGTTGCTGCTGGCCGCCGGAGAGCTCGCCGGGGCGGCGGTCGCCCTTGCCGTCCAGGCCGACCTGGGCGAGGAGTTGGGCCGCGCGGCGCCGGTCGGGCCGGTCCCCGGCGAGCCGCATCGGCAGCACGACGTTCTGCTCGACCGTGAGGGAGGGCAGCAGGTTGAAGGCCTGGAAGACGAAGCCGAGGCGGGAGCGGCGCAGTTCGGTGAGCTTGTTCTCGCTCATGCCGGTGATCTCGGTACCGCCGAGGCGGACCGAGCCGTCGGTGGGCCGGTCGAGGCCCGCCGCGCACTGCAGGAACGTCGACTTGCCGGAGCCGGACGGGCCCATCACCGCGGTGAAGCTGCCGCGCGGCAGGGTCAGGTCGATGCCGCGCAGCGCGTGCACGGTGGCGGCGCCCCGGCCGTACTGCCGCCTGACACCGCGCAGTTCGACGGCCCAGTCGTGGCCGGGCGCCGCGTCCGCGGTCGTCCGGCGTGTGTTCTTGGCCCGTCGCAGTGCCATGGCCCCTGCCCTCCGCTCGTCGTGTCCGGCGCGCTCGCGCCGACACCTCGAACCTACGGAGCGGGGCGGCACGCGGGCCATGGCGGCCGCCGGTGGATCAAGGGTGGGGCTGCCCCCACCCTCGGGCCCACCCCCGGCCCGCGCCCCGCGCCGCGAGACGGCTACGCGTCCCGCCTGATGAGCAACAGCGCCCGGTCGTCGTTGACGTCCTTGGCGACCGCCTCGATCAGGTGCCAGGCGGCTCCGCCGAAGCCCGTCGAGACATAGCGGTCGGCCTCGCCGGTCAGGCGGTCGATGCCCTCGCCGATGTCCCGCTCCGAGGTCTCCACGAGCCCGTCCGTGAAGAGCATGAGGACGTCACCGGGGGCCAGCGCCCCCTTGGCGGGGTGGAATTCGGCACCGTCGTAGACGCCGAGCAGGGGCCCTTCGGCGGCCTGTTCCTGCCAGCGGCCGGAGCCGGCGTGGAGCTGGAGGGCCGGGGGGTGGCCGGCCGAGAGGAGCTCGTAGTCGCCGGAGTCGAGGTCGAGGACGAGGTGGATCGCGGTGGCGAAGCCCTCGTCCCAGTCCTGCCGCAGCAGATACCCGTTGGCCGCGGGCAGGAAGGCGTGCGGGGGCAGCGAACCGAGGAGCCCGCCGAAGGCGCCGGAGAGCAGCAGGGCGCGCGACCCCGCGTCCATGCCCTTGCCGGACACGTCGGTGAGCACGATCTCCAGGGTGCGGCCGCCGCCGGTGCGGGCGGCGACCACGAAGTCGCCGGAGAAGGACTGGCCGCCCGCGGGCCGCAGGGCCATCTCGCGGTGCCAGCCCTTGGGCAGCTGCGGAAGCGCGCTCTGGACGCGGATGCGTTCGCGCAGGTCGAAGAGCATGGTGCCGCCGCGCCGCCAGGGCACCCCGACGCGGGCCCGGAACTGGGCGATGAGCAGCCCGAAGAGCCCGCACGCGGCGACCACGAGGACGGTGCCCGGGGTGACCCGCGAGGGCCCGGCGGTGTACGGGCCGAGCCGTACCGATTCCACGATCAGCGCGGTCGCGGCGGCCGCGTACAGGCCGAGCAGGTTGGCGGGCCGCAGCAGGAGCCCGCCCGCGACGATCGGCAGGACCAGGGCGGAGGGGGCGCACCAGAGGGGTGCGAGGAGGGTGGCGCAGGTGATGGCGGGGACGGTGAGGAGCAGGGCGGCCAGGGCGATCCAGTCGGAGCCGTCGCCACGGAAGTAGTCGACGCCGGATCTGCGCACCGCGTTGCGGACCCGGTGCAGCGCCTTGCGCCACCGGGCGGTGAACGAGTCCGCTCTCATCGCACGTGCCATTGCCGAGGACCCTATCCAGCCGGTGGGGCCGCGTGCAGGTGACCCCCGGCGCCCGGGGCGGGCGCCCCGGTGGAAATCCGGTCGCTCGCACGGCGTACTCCCTGCTAGTCATGCACCCATGACGATGGAGTTGCGGGTTCTGCACCCGGCCGAGTGGGACGAGTGGTACAGGGCCGTGATGGTGGCCTTCGGCGGGATCCCCGACGCCCCCGAGGAGCTGGCCGGGTGGCGCGAGCTGATCGACCCCGAGCGGACGATCGCCGCTTGGGACGGCTCGCTGTGCGTGGCCGGCACCAGTACCTTCCCGTTCCGTCTGAGCGTGCCGGGCGGGGCCGTGGTTCCCGCCGCGGGCGTGACGGCCGTCGGCGTCATGGGCACCCACCGCCGCCGCGGCATTCTCACGTCGATGATGCGGCGCCAGCTCGACGGGCTGCGTGAGCGGGGCGAGGCGCTCGCCGTCCTGACCGCATCCGAGCCCGCGATCTACGGGCGGTTCGGGTACGGGATCGGCTCGATGGCGCTGTCGGCCGAGATCGACACGGCCCGGGTCCGCATCGATCTTCCGCCGGGTGCCGAGGAGGTGGCTCTGCGGTACGTGAAGGTGGACGAGTCGCTGGCCCGCTGCGAGGAGCTGTACGCGCGCCTGGTGCCGCGCCGCCCGGGCATGCTGGCCCGCGTGCCGGGCTGGGACCGGTTCAACGTCATCGACCCGGAGTCCTTCCGGGACGGCGGCTCGCCGTTGCAGTGCGTCCTCGCCGAGCGCGACGGGGAGCTGGTCGGGTACGCCCGCTACCGGGTCGCCGTCGAGGCGGAGCCGACGGGCGCGAAGGGCACGGTGCGGCTGAAGGACCTGGAGGCCGAGGACCCGGCGGTGGCCGCGACGCTGTGGCGCTATCTGTTCGAGATCGACCTGACGAGCACGCTGAAGGTGAAGTCCCGGCCGGTCGACGATCCCTTCCAGCACCTGGTGTCCGATGTGCGCCGCTGCGGGATCCGGCTGCGGGACTCCCTGCACGTACGCCTGGTCGAGGTGGGCGCGGCCCTGGAGGCGCGGACGTACGCGACGCCCGTGGATGTGGTCCTGGAGGTCGAGGACGCGTTCTGTCCGTGGAACGCGGGCCGCTGGCGGCTGACCGGTGACGCCAAGGGGGCGACCTGTGTACGCACCGAGGACCCGGCCGAACTCGCCCTGTCCGTAAGGGAGTTGGGGGCCGCCTACCTCGGCGGGGTCACGCTCGCCTCACTGGCGGGGGCGGGGCGGGTGCGTGAGCTGCGGCCGGGCGCGCTCGCCGGGGCGTCGACGGCCTTCGGCAGCGAGCTCGCGCCGTGGCTGCCTCACGGCTTCTGACAGCCGGGGCACCAGAACAGATTGCGGGCGGCGAGGCCGGCGGTGCGGATCTCGCTCCCGCACAGGTGGCAGGGCATGTTCGCCCGGCGGTAGACGTACACCTCGCCGCCGTGGTCGTCCACGCGCGGCGGGCGGCCCATGGCCTCGGGGGTGTGCTCGGGGCGGACTGTGTCGATCCGGTTGAGCCGGACGCCCTCGCGCATCAGCTCCACCAGGTCGGCCCAGATGGCGTCCCACTCGGCGCGGGTCAGGTCCTTGCCGAGCCGGTAGGGGTCGATGCCGTGCCGGAAGAGGACCTCGGCGCGGTAGACGTTGCCGACGCCCGCGATCACCTTCTGGTCCATGAGCAGGGCGGCGATCGTGGTGCGGCTCTTAGAGATCCGCTGCCAGGCCTTGTCGCCGGTGTCGTCGGACCGCAGCGGGTCGGGTCCGAGCCGGTCGTGTATCGCCTGCTTCTCGCCGTCGGTGATCAGCGCGCAGGTCGTCGGCCCGCGCAGGTCCGCGTAGGCGGTGTCGCTCAGGAGCCGCAGCCGTACGGTGTCGGTGGCCGGCGGGGCCGGGGTGTCGCCGAAGCCGTACTTGCCGAACAGGCCGAGGTGGATGTGCACCCAGCCCGAGGGCCCGAAGCCGAGGAAGAGGTGCTTCCCGTGGGCCTCGGCGTCTTCCAGGACCTGGCCGTCGACCAGGGCCGCGCCGTCCGAGAACTTGCCCTGCGGGCTGGACGCGCGCAGCGGCCGGCCGCCGAACCTCAGGTCGTGGTCGGCGGCCAGGCGGTGGATGGTGTGGCCCTCGGGCATGGGCCGGGCTCAGCCCTGCTGCGGGTGGTGGGCCGGGATCTCGGGGAGCTTGCCGGTGGTCTCGTACTCGGTGAGCATCTCGATGCGGCGGGTGTGACGCGCCTCACCCGAGTACGGGGTGGCGAGGAAGATCTCGACGAACTTGGTCGCCTCCTCCTCGGTGTGCATCCGGCCGCCGATGGAGATGACGTTGGCGTCGTTGTGCTCGCGCCCCAGGGCCGCGGTCTGCTCGCTCCAGGCCAGTGCGGCGCGGACGCCCTTGACCTTGTTGGCGGCGATCTGCTCGCCGTTGCCGGAGCCGCCGATCACGATGCCGAGGGCGTCCGGGTCGCCGGCCGTCTTCTCGGCGGCCCGCAGGCAGAACGGCGGGTAGTCGTCCTGGGCGTCGTAGATGTGCGGACCGCAGTCCACGGGCTCGTGCCCGTGGGCGGTGAGCCACTCGACGAGGTGGTTCTTGAGTTCGAAGCCGGCATGGTCGGAGCCGAGGTACACGCGCATGTACCGAGTGTGGCATGCGCGGGGCAGGGCAGGGCTTAGCGGGGTGAGGACTTTGGTCCCCGCACTTGGTCCCGTCTAACGATCCGGATTCAGGCCTTCCGTCCCGAAGCGGACCAGGTTTGAATACCCGGGCTCGTAACCCGAGTGCTCCGAAGACTTAAGGAAGCGTCTATGACCTCGCAGCCGTCCCTTGCGAAGGAAGACCGCCTGCCCGGTGAACCCGGTGATCCGCAGGTGCCCGACAGCGGCCTCAAGGCTGGTCTGAAGAACCGCCATCTCTCCATGATCGCCATCGGTGGCGTGATCGGCGCCGGCCTGTTCGTGGGCTCCGGCTCCGGCATCGCCGCCGCAGGACCCGCCATCCTGCTCTCGTACGCACTCGTCGGCGTGATGGTCGTCTTCGTGATGCGGATGCTGGGCGAGATGGCCGCCGCCCGCCCGTCGTCGGGCTCGTTCTCGGCGTACGCGGACCGCGCGCTCGGCCGCTGGGCCGGGTTCTCGATCGGCTGGCTCTACTGGTTCTTCTGGGTCGTGGTGCTCGCGGTCGAGGGAACGGCCGGCGCGAAGATCCTGCACGACTGGGTGCCGGGGGTCCCGCAGTGGGGCTGGGCGCTCATAGTGATGCTGGTCCTGACCGCCACCAACCTGGCCTCGGTCTCCTCGTACGGCGAGTTCGAGTTCTGGTTCGCCGGGATCAAGGTCGTCGCGATCGGCGGCTTCGTGATCATCGGCCTTCTCGCGGTGTTCGGCGTGCTGCCGGGCTCGGACAACCCCGGCGCGGGCTTCGCGCACCTCACGGACGCGGGCGGGTTCTTCCCCAAGGGCTACGGCGCGATCCTGACCGGTGTCCTGATGGTCGTGTTCTCCTTCATGGGCTCCGAGATCGTCACCCTGGCCGCCGGCGAGTCCGAGGACCCGCGGCGCGCGGTGACCAAGGCCACCAACAGCGTGATCTGGCGGATCGCGGTCTTCTACCTCGGTTCGATCTTCGTGGTCCTCACCCTCCTGAAGTGGAGCGACCCCTCGATCGTCGCCGACGGCTCGTACGTCGCGGCCCTGAAGACGATCGGCATCCCGCACGCCGACCAGATCATGAACGTGATCGTTCTGACGGCGGTGCTCTCCTGCCTCAACTCCGGCCTCTACACGGCCTCCCGGATGGCGTTCTCGCTCGGTGAGCGCGGTGACGCGCCGAAGTCCTTCGCCCGCACCAACAAGCGGGGCGTGCCGCAGGTCGCGATCCTGTCCTCGGTCGTCTTCGGCTTCGTAGCCGTCTTCTTCAACTACAAGTGGCCGGACACCGTCTTCGCGTTCCTCCTCAACTCCTCCGGCGCGGTCGCCCTGTTCGTGTGGCTGGTGATCTGCTTCACCCAGCTGCGGATGCGCGGGATCATCCTGCGCGAGCAGCCGGAGAAGCTGACGGTGAAGATGTGGGGCTTCCCCTATCTCACCTGGCTGACGATCGGGATGATCTCCTTCGTCCTCGTCTACATGCTGTTCGACAAGTCCGGCCGCGAGCAGGTGCTGCTCTCGCTGCTCGTCGCGGCGCTCGTCATCGTGGTCGCCGTCGTCAAGCAGCAGGTACTCGCCCGCCGCGCCCCCGCGCCGAGCGGCGTGAAGGAAGAGGTCGCCGCGCCGTAGGCGCATGCCTGGAGTGCTGAGACGGAAGAGGGCCCGGCGGATGCCGGGCCCTCTTCCGTTCCGTGCGTGCCGGGCATCAGCCCTTGCGGCCGAGCAGCTTCCACGCGGTCGGCAGGAGGCCCATCGCCAGGGCGGCCTTCAGGGCGTCGCCGATCAGGAAGGGGGTGAGGCCGGCGGCGACCGCGGCGGTCAGGGACATGCCGGTCGAGGCGGCGAGGTAGGGCACGCCCACCGCGTAGATGATCGCCGAGCCGAGCGCCATCATGCCCGCCGTGCGCAACACCGAGCGGTCGGCCCCGCGCCGGGCGAGCGCGCCCACGACGGTGGAGGCGAGCAGCATGCCGAGGACGTAGCCGAAGGAGGCGCCACCCGCGCCCGAGGTGCCGTCCGCGAACCACGGCATCCCGGCCATGCCGACCAGGGCGTAGAGCGCGAGCGAGAGGAAGCCGCGGCCGGCGCCGAGGCCCGCGCCGACGAGCAGGGCCGCGAAGGTCTGGCCGGTGACCGGAACGGGCGAGCCGGGGACGGGCACGGCGATCTGGGCGGCGATCCCGGTCAGCGCGGCGCCGCCGACGACGAGCGCGATGTCCCGGATGCGGGTGGTGGCGCCTCCCCGCTCGAGCGAGGCCGAGAGCTTGGGGGAGGGCAGCAGGTCGGCGAGAACCGATCCGGTGCGGGGGGCGGCGGACGCAGTGCTCATCGGAACTCCGGCAGGTGTTGGGGCAGCGGGACGTGCTGGGGACACGGTGACGTTAGCCCACTGAATCTCGCTGGATCACCAGCAGCCGCCCACAAAGCGGGTGTTGGAGCCTTGGTGGGGTCCGGACAAACGACGGGATTCATGCACCGCCCGGCGTGACCCTCGTCACTGCGGTGTTCGTCTCGGGTATCCCTTTTGCGCCCAGGGTCATGACTCGGCGAGACTGTAGGTTCCCCATAAACCGAAAGTTACGAGCGCCATGCACGAGTCTCCGCCCGCCGAACCCCTCTCGCACGGCCTCAAACAGCGCCATCTGACCATGCTCGGCCTCGGCGGGGTGATCGGCGCGGGGCTCTTCGTGGGGTCGGGCGCCGGTATCGCGGTGGCGGGTCCCGGCATCGTCGTCTCGTATCTGATCGCGGGCGCCATCGCGATGCTGGTGATGCGGATGCTCGGTGAGATGTCGGCGGCGATGCCCGCCTCGGGCTCGTTCTCGGTGCACGCCGAGCGGGCGCTCGGCCGCTGGGCCGGGTTCAGCGTGGGCTGGCTGTACTGGTTCCTGCTCGTCGTCGTGCTCGCCGTGGAGGCGACCGGCGCCGCGAAGATCGCGAACGGCTGGGCGCCGGGGGTCCCGCAGTGGGCCTGGGTGCTGATCTTCATGGTGGTGTTCACCGGCGCCAACCTGGCCGCGGTCAAGAACTTCGGCGAGTTCGAGTTCTGGTTCGCCGCCCTGAAGATCTTCGCGATCGTGGCGTTCCTGGCGCTCGGGCTGCTCGCGGTCTTCGGCGTGCTGCCGGACACCTCGGCGGTGGGCCTCGCGAACCTGACCGGGCAGGGCGGCTTCCTGCCCGCCGGGTGGAGCGGGGTGGTCTCCGGGGTGCTCGCGGTGATCTTCGCGTTCGGCGGCCTGGAGGTCGTCACGATCGCCGCCGCCGAGTCCGACGACCCGGTGCGGGCGGTCGGGCGCGCGGTGCGCAGCGCGGTGTGGCGCATCCTCTTCTTCTACGTGGGCTCGATGCTGGTCATCGTGACGCTCCTTCCGTGGACGTCGATGAAGCCGGGCCAGAGCCCGTACGTGGCGGTCCTCGACTCGATCGGCATCCCGTCGGCGGGCCAGGTCATGAACATCGTGGTGTTCGTGGCGCTGCTCTCCGCCCTGAACGCCAATCTGTACGGCTCCTCGCGCATGATCTTCTCGCTCGCCGAGCGGGGCGAGGCGCCGAAGGGCCTGCTGAAGGTGTCGGGCGGCGGGGTGCCGCGCCGGGCGGTGCTCGCCTCGGTGGCCTTCGGGTTCGTCTCGGTGCTGCTCAATCTGAAGTGGCCGGACTCGGTGTTCCTCTACATGCTCAACGCGGTGGGCGCGGTGCTCCTGTTCGTGTGGGCCCTGATCGCCCTCTCCCAGCTGCGGCTGCGCCGCCGCATCGAGCGCGAGGCCCCCGAGACGCTGACCCTGAGGATGTGGGCCTTCCCCTATCTCACCTGGGCCGCGCTCGCCGCGATGGCCGCGGTGCTCGTCCTGATGCTGTTCGACGCCACGGCCCGGCCGCAGGTGCTGTGGTCGGCGGGGGCGACGGCCGTGGTGCTCCTGGTGGCAGGGGTACGGGAGTGGCGCACGCGGCGCGTGTGAAATTCAGGTAAACAACACGCACGTGTCTCTTCACGCTGTGTGAGTCGAGTGTCCGCATAGCGGTCGGGTGTTCCCTCTGAGCGGGGCCGCCCTAAGACTGTGGGCTCCGTGCCGCCGACCCGGTGGATCAGCTACTGAACAGGGCATGCCCATGTCTCGGACAACCGCGCCCGCGCCGGACGACAGCCGGCCGAAGACCGACTCGCCGCTCACGCACGGCCTCAAGCAGCGCCATCTCTCGATGATCGCCCTCGGCGGGGTCATCGGCGCCGGGCTCTTCGTCGGGTCCGGCACGGCGATCGCCGCGGCCGGCCCCTCGATCGTCCTCGCCTACGCGATATCCGGCGCCCTGGTCATGCTCGTCATGCGCATGCTGGGCGAGATGTCGGCCGCCAACCCCGCGTCCGGCTCCTTCTCGGTGCACGCCGAGCGGGCGATCGGCCCCTGGGCCGGGTTCACCGCGGGCTGGGCCTTCTGGTTCCTGCTGTGCGTGGCCGTGGGCCTTGAGGGCATCGGCGCCGCGGGCATCGTGCACGGCTGGCTGCCGGGCGTCCCGGAGTGGGCTCTGGTCGCCGTGTTCATGCTGCTGTTCTGCGGCACCAACCTGGCGGCCGTGAAGAACTTCGGCGAGTTCGAGTTCTGGTTCGCCGCGCTGAAGATCTTCGCGATCGTGGCGTTCCTGGTCATCGGCGTACTGGCGATCATCGGCGTGCTGCCCGACACCAGCACCCCGGGCCTGACCAACCTCACCGGCCAGGGCGGCTTCATGCCCAACGGCAGCGAGGGCCTCATCGTCGGACTGCTCGCCTCCGTCTTCGCGTACGGCGGCCTGGAGACGGTCACCATCGCGGCGGCCGAGTCCGAACACCCCGTCCAGGGCGTCGCGAAGGCCGTCCGCACCGCGATGTGGCGGATCGCGGTCTTCTACGTCGGCTCGATGGCGGTCGTCGTGACGCTGCTGCCGTGGACCACCAAGGACATCGCCACCAAGGGCCCCTACGTCGCGACCCTGGACCACCTCGGCATCCCCGGGGCGAGCCGGATCATGAACGTGGTCATCCTCGTCGCGCTGCTCTCCGCGATGAACGCGAACATCTACGGCGCGTCCCGCATGGCCGGCTCGCTGGTCTCGCGCGGCCAGGGCCCCAAGGTGCTCGGCAAGATCTCGGGCGGGGTGCCGCGCGTCGCGGTCCTCACGTCCTCGGCCTTCGGCTTCGTGTGCGTGCTGCTGAGCTACTGGCGCCCGGACGACATCTTCCAGTGGCTCCTGAACACCATCGGCGCGATCATCCTGGTCGTCTGGTTCTTCATCGCCGCCTCGCAGTTGATGCTGCGCCGCCGCATCGAGCGGGAGGCACCGGAGAAGCTCGTCGTGAAGATGTGGCTGTACCCGTGGCTCACCTGGGTCGCGCTGGTCGGCATGGCGGTGGTCTTCGTCCTGATGGCCCGCGAGGACGCGACGAGGGTCCAGCTCTACTACACGGGCGGGCTCACCCTGGTGCTCGCGGTCATCGGCTACATCCGCCAGCGGACCTCGGCGAGGACCCCGCTCGACGCCTGACCGCACATCCCCTTCCCGCTCCCAACAACCCTGCGTCCCTTGGCCCTAGGCCCGGGGACGCAGGGCTTTTCACTGAGGTCACCCTTAGCTGCACAGGCCTATTGCTGCTGGTAGCGTGCACTTGCACATCAATTGCAATAAGCATTTGCAGTGAGCAGTCGGAGGGCTCGGACATGGCCATTTACACGCTTCCTGAACTTCCGTACGACTACGCGGCGCTCGAACCCGTCATCAGCCCGGAGATCATCGAGCTGCACCACGACAAGCACCACGCGGCGTACGTGAAGGGCGCGAACGACACTCTGGAGCAGCTCGCGGAGGCGCGCGACAAGGACTCCTGGGGCTCGATCAACGGCCTGGAGAAGAACCTCGCGTTCCACCTCTCCGGCCACATCCTGCACTCGATCTACTGGCACAACATGACGGGCGACGGCGGCGGCGAGCCCCTGGACAAGGACGGCACCGGCGAGCTGGCCGACGCCATCGCCGAGTCCTTCGGCTCCTTCGCCAAGTTCAAGGCCCAGCTGACCAAGGCCTCGGCGACGACGCAGGGTTCGGGCTGGGGCGTCCTCGCCTACGAGCCGGTCAGCGGCCGCCTCGTGGTCGAGCAGATCTACGACCACCAGGGCAACGTGGGCCAGGGCTCGACCCCGATCCTGGTCTTCGACGCCTGGGAGCACGCCTTCTACCTCCAGTACCGGAACCAGAAGGTGGACTTCATCGAGGCGATGTGGCGGGTCGTCAACTGGCAGGACGTGGCGAAGCGCTACGCCGCCGCCAAGCAGGCCGGCAACAACCTGCTCCTGGCCCCGTAGTCCAACTGCCCCGAAGTGAAGCCCACTTGAGGCACCCCCCGACGTCCTGCTCGTGATCGTCTTCTCAACCTTCACCCGCAGGCGGAATGACCGGCCGGCCCCCGCGAGGACATGACTCGCGGGGGCCGGTCGCGTACGGGCCCGGGGCCAGGCCGGGCGGCACCCCCAGCCCGTCCGGCGATTGAGGACGAGCGCTCTCAAGGCGCGAACCGGGGTTCGGGGCGGAGCCCCGGGGCGGTCAGAGGTTGCTGAAGTCGGGGCCCTTGCTGCGGCTGCGCTTGAGCTCGTAGAAGCCGGGGGTGGCGGCGACGAGCAGGGTGCCGTCCCACAGCTTGGCCGCGGCCTCGCCCTGGGGGGTGGGGGTGACGACGGGGCCGAAGAAGGCGATCTGCTCGCCGTCGGCGCCCGGCACCGCGATGACGGGGGTGCCGACGTCCTGGCCGACCTTCTCGATGCCCTCCTTGTGGGAGGCGCGCAGCTGGACGTCGTAGGTGTCCTGGTCCGCGTAGTCGATGAGGTCGGCCGGCAGGTCCACGTCCTTGAGGGCCGCCGCGATGGACTCGCGGGTCACGCCGCCGCCCTCGTTGTGGATGCGGGTGCCGAGCGCGGTGTACAGCTTGCCGACGACCTCGTCGCCGTGCAGCTCGCCGGCCGCGACCACCACGCGGACCGGGCCCCAGGCCTTGCCGCCGGGCCGCATGTTCTCGGCGTACTCCTCGGGCAGCTCGTCCAGGCGGTCCTCGTTGAGCACCGCGAGGCTCATCACGTGCCAGCGCACCTCGACGTCGCGGACCTTCTCGACCTCCAGCATCCAGCGCGAGGTCATCCAGGCCCAGGGGCACAGGGGGTCGAACCAGAAGTCGACGGGGGTCTTGGCGGAGTCGGACATGTCTCTCCTCGGGCAACAGCGTGCGACATCGGACAACGTCGAAAAACAAGCGTCTGTACCGGCGAACACCGAAGGCGGCCGAAAGCATTCCGCCGCGCACCCGATTTCGCCGATCTCCTTCCCGCTCGGCCGCCGCTCCGGCGACATGGGAGGATCGAGCCGTTCGAACGAGACACGAAGGAGTGCCCGTGCCCGGTGAGAATCTGTCCCGCGACGAGGCCCGTGAGCGGGCCGAGCTGCTGTCCGTCGAGGGCTACGACGTCTCTCTCGACCTGCGGTCCGCGGTCGGGGAGGCCCCGGGCGGGCCCCGCACGTTCCGGTCCCTGACCACGATCCGCTTCCGCTCGGCCCGCCCGGGCGCCTCGACCTTCGCCGACCTCATCGCCCCGTCGGTGACCTCGGTGACCCTGAACGGCCGCGCGCTGGACGTGGCCGAGGTCTTCGACGGCAGCCGGATCGCCCTGGACGACCTGGCCGCCGACAACGTGCTCGTCGTCGACGCGCAGTGCGCGTACAGCAGGACCGGCGAGGGCATGCACCGCTTCGTCGACCCGGAGGACGGCGAGGTCTACCTCTACACGCAGTACGAGCCGGCCGACTCGCGCCGGGTGTTCGCCAACTTCGAGCAGCCCGACCTCAAGGCCCGCTTCGTCTTCGAGGCCCAGGCCCCCGAGGGCTGGACGGTGTGGTCCAACGGCGCCGGCGGCCAGGAGGCGGACGGGGTGTGGCGGTTCGCCGCGACCGAGCCGATCTCGACGTACATCACCTGTGTGGTCGCGGGCCCGTACCACCACGTCACCGACTCCTACACGCGCGTCTTCGACGACGGCCGCACCCTGGAAATCCCGCTCGGCGCGATGTGCCGCAAGGGGCTCGCCAAGCACTTCGATGCCGACGACGTCTTCCTGGTCACCAAGCAGGGCCTGGACTTCTTCCACGACAACTTCGACTTCCCCTACCCGTTCGGGAAGTACGACCAGGCGTTCGTGCCGGAGTACAACCTGGGCGCGATGGAGAACCCGGGCATGGTGACCTTCCGCGAGGAGTTCATCTACCGCGGCAAGGTGACCCAGGCAGCCTACGAGCGCCGGGCCAACGTCATCCTGCACGAGATGGCCCACATGTGGTTCGGCGACCTGGTCACCATGGTGTGGTGGGACGACCTGTGGCTGAAGGAGTCCTTCGCCGACTTCATGGGCTCGTTCTCGCAGGCCGAGGCGACCCGCTTCACCAACAGCTGGGTGACGTTCGCCAACAACCGCAAGGCGTGGGCCTACCGGGCCGACCAGCTGCCGTCCACACACCCGGTCACGGCCGACATCCGCGACCTGGAGGACGCCAAGCTCAACTTCGACGGGATCACGTACGCCAAGGGCGCCTCGGTGCTCAAGCAACTGGTCGCCTACGTCGGCCGGGACGCCTTCCTCGAAGGGGCCCGGCGCTACTTCAAGCGGCACGCCTACGGCAACACCCGCCTCGGTGATCTGCTCTCGGTCCTCGAAGAGGTCTCCGGCCGCGACCTGGCGACCTGGTCTCGCTCCTGGCTGCAGACCGCCGGGGTCAACTCCCTCACGCCGGTGGCCACTTACGACGCCGGTGACCGCATCACCGAGCTCGCCGTGCTCCAGGAGGCCGCCCCGTCCCACCCGGAGCTGCGCCCGCACCGGGTAGCGGTGGGCCTGTACCGCGCCGAGGCGGGCGCCCTGGTGCGCTACGCCCGCGCCGAGGTCGACGTCGAGGGCCCGCGGACCGTGGTGGGCGAGCTCGCCGGGTCCGAACGGCCCGACCTCATCCTGGTCAACGACGACGACCTGACGTACTGCAAGATCCGCTTCGACGAGGGCTCGCTCGCCACCCTGCGCGCCCACCTCGGCGACATCAGCGACCCGCTGGCGCGCGCCCTGTGCTGGTCGGCGCTGTGGAACCTGACGCGGGACGCGCTGATGCCCGCCCGCGACTTCGTCGCGCTCGTCCTCGCGCACGCGGGCCGCGAGTCCGACATCGGCGTGCTCCAGATGCTGCACGCCTGGGCCCGGTCGGCGGTCACGCACTACGCGGCCCCGGACTGGCGCGAGGAGGGCGGCCGGCTGCTCGCCGAGGGCGCACTGCGCGAGCTGCGGCTCGCCGAGCCGGGCAGCGAGCACCAGCTGACCTGGGCCCGCTTCTTCGCGGCGACGGCCGCCACCGACTCCGACTTCCAGCTGCTCCAGGGGCTGCTCGCCGGCACGGCGAAGATCGACGGCCTCGACGTGGAACAGGAGCTGCGCTGGGCGCTGCTGGAACCGCTGGCAGCGCACGGCGTCGTCGACGAGAGCGTCATCGACGCGGAGCTGGCCCGCGACGACACCGCCTCCGGCAAGCGCCACCAGGTGCGCTGCCTGGCGGCGCGCCCGTCCGAGGCCGTCAAGGCGCAGGCCTGGGCGCAGGTCGTGGAGTCGGACGCGCTGTCCAACGCCCTGGTGGAGGCCACCATTTCGGGCTTCGGCCAGCCCTCGCAGCGCGCGCTGACCGCCCCGTACGCGGCGAAGTACTTCGCGGCGATCGAGCGGGTGTGGGCCGAGCGTTCGATCCAGATCGGCATGGACGTGGTCAGGGGCCTGTTCCCCGGGCTCCAGGACGACGAGGCCACGCTCGCCGCCACGGACGCGTGGCTGGCCGCGCACGAGGGCGCGGCCCCCGCGCTGCGCCGCCTGGTGCTGGAGGCCCGCGACGACCTGGCCCGCACCCTGCGCGGCCAGGCCTGCGACGCGACGGCCGCGGCCCGGTAGCACGGCGGATGCCGGGGCGGAGAGCTTCTCCGCCCCGGCATCCGGGCACCCGGACGGTCAGCCGACGATGCTGAGGCGTCCGTCGTAGCCGCCGAAGCCGCTCGTCACCTTGTGGTAGTCCGTGAACCCGTCACCGAAGCCACGGCCGAGGGTGAGCGTGCCGTCCTTCTCGTACGCCACGAGGTCGGCCTTGCCGTCGCCCGTCACGTCGCCGAACATCAGGCGCCCGTCGTAACCGCCGAAGCCCGTCGTGATCTTGTGGTAGTCCGTGAACCCGTCGCCGAAGCTGCGGCCCATCGTGATGGACCCGTCCTTCTCGTAGATCAGCAGGTCCGCGATGCCGTCACCGGTCACGTCCGCGAACGACAGACGGCCGTCGTAGCCGCCGAAACCGGTCGTGATCGTGTGGTAGTCCGTGAAGCCGTCACCGAAGCTGCGCCCCAGGGTGATCGAGCCGTCCTTCTCGTACACCAGCAGGTCGGCCTTGCCGTCGCCCGTCACATCGGCGAACTTCAACCGGCCGTCGTAACCGCCGTAGCCGGACGCGATCTTGTGGTAATCCGTGAACCCGTCACCGAAGCCGCGGCCCATCGTGATGGACCCGTCCTTCTCGTAGATCAGCAGGTCCGCGATGCCGTCACCGGTCACGTCCGCGAACGACAGACGGCCGTCGTAGCCGCCGAAACCGGTCGTGATCTTGTGATAGCCGGTGAAGCCGTCGCCGAAGCCACGGCCCAGGGTGATCGTGCCGTCCTTCTCGTACACCGCGAGGTCCGCCAGACCGTCACCGGTCAGGTCATGGGTCGGGGTCGCCGGGTACGGGTCCGCCTTGTCCGTCGCGAGGCCGGTGCCGGGGCTGCAGGTCCAGGCGCCCGCGCCCTGCTTCTTGAGGAGGAGTTCGGCTATCAGGATCTGCTGCTTCTTGGTGGCGTGATGGGGGTAGTCCGCGTACGCCTGGCCACCCAGCTCGATCCAGTTGTCCTCGGATATCTGAAGACCGCCGTAGTGGCCGTTGGGGTTGACGGCCTGCCAGTTGTTGCTGGATTCGCAGGCGGCGACCTTGTCCCAGGTCTCCACCGATGCCGCGGCGGCGGGGCCGGCCGTGCCGAGCGCCGCGATCACTGCGGCCGCGGCGGTCAGGGCGAGGGCCAGGGGTTTCTTACGGGTGAACCGCATCGGAGGCTCCAAATGGGCACGAGGGAAGGCGAGTTCAAGGAATCGGCGTGAGCCGCAGGCACGAGGCGCCCGAGCCGGTGTTCGCGCTCGGGCGCCTCGGAGGGTGCGGTGGTCAGCCGACGATGTTGAGGCGTCCGTCGTAGCCGCCGAAGCCGGTCGTGATCTTGTGGTAGTCGGTGAAGCCGTCACCGAAGCCACGGCCGAGGGTGAGCGTGCCGTCCTTCTCGTACGCCACGAGGTCGGCCTTGCCGTCGCCCGTCACGTCGCCGAACATCAGCCGGCCGTCGTAGCCGCCGAAGCCCGTCGTGATCTTGTGGTAGTCCGTGAAGCCGTCGCCGAAGCTCCGGCCGAGCGTGATGGACCCGTCCTTCTCGTACACCAGCAGGTCGGCCTTGCCGTCACCGGTCACGTCGGCGAACGACAGACGGCCGTCGTAACCGCCGAAGCCGGTCGTGATCGTGTGGTAGTCCGTGAACCCGTCACCGAAGCTCCGGCCGAGCGTGATCGAGCCGTCCTTCTCGTACACCAGCAGGTCGGCCTTGCCGTCGCCGGTGACGTCCGCGAACTTCAGTCGGCCGTCGTAACCGCCGTAGCCGGACGCGATCTTGTGGTAATCGGTGAAGCCGTTGCCGAAGCCGCGGCCCATCGTGATGGTGCCGTCCTTCTCGTAGATCAGGAGGTCCGCGATCCCGTCACCGGTCACATCGGCGAACGACAGTCGGCCGTCGTAGCCGCCGAAGCCGGTCGTGATCGTGTGGTAGTCCGTGAACCCGTCGCCGAAGCCGCGGCCCATCGTGATGGTGCCGTCCTTCTCGTACACGGCGAGGTCCGCCATGCCGTCACCGGTCAGGTCACGGGTGCCGCCGGCGGCGTCGGTGATGTTCTCGTAACGGCGCGGCTGGAAGCCGGACTTGCCGAAGTACGGGTAGGTGACGGTGCGGTGGACCGCGCCGGTGCCGTGGCCCGCCTCCTCGAAGGCGTCGTACGCGGTGTGGCCCGCGTCCGCCCAGCCGTTGAAGATGACGACGTGGCCGTCGTTGCCCGCCGCCGGGTTGAGCAGGATGTCGCCCGGCTTGAGGTCGTCCTTGCCTATGGAGGACGTGAAGTTCATCAGGGTGGGAGTGGTCTCACCCCAGTTGTTGGACGCGGACGTGGCGAGGTTCCAGGCCATGGAGACGAAGCCGGAGCAGTCCGTGCGGTACTTGTTCCCGTACGAGGTGAGGTAGCTGGTCTGGCTGTAGGGAACCGCCGCGTCCGTCCAGGTCTTGGCTCTGGTGATGACCTCGGAGCGGGAGATCTGGCCGCCCACGCCGGAGGTGGCCGCGAGCGCTCTGGACTGCGGGGCGGTGAGCGCGAGGCCCTTCTGCGCGGCAGCGGCGTCGAGTTGCGCCTTCGTGGCGGTGGTCGGGTTGGGCACGGTCGGGCTGAACGGCGTGACGGTGCCGATCGGCGACCCGGACGGCTTGACCGCGGGAGTCTTCGTGGTCTTCACGGGAGCGTGGTCCGCCGCGTGGGCCGGGGCGGACACGGCGAGGACCACCGACGCCACCGAAGCGGCGAACAGGGCGGTACGGGTGGCGAAGCCACTTCGTGGTGAACGGGACATGCGTATCTCCGGTGTCGGGATGTTTGTTTCCGGGCAGGCCGAGGCGGCCGCCGGAGCAGAGCGGGAACAGCGGGAAGAGCGGGAAGAATGGGGAAGGCTGGCGAGCGGCCGGGTGTTTCCAACGGCGCCGAGGGGCGCGGGCGGCCGGGGCTCCCGTCAGTCGATCAGCGCGGCGGCCTCATGGCCCTGGGCGTTGATGGCGCCGCGCGCCCGGACCAGCAGGTCGCGTACCTGCGCGAGTGCCCGGGGTTCGTCGGGGGCGTCGATGAAGAGGTAGACGTCCAGCCCTTCGGGGGTGGGTCGGGCCCGGATGTGCTCCAGGCCGGTGGCGGCGACCGCGTGGGTCCACAACAGGTCCTCGATCAGCACGGCGACGCCCGCACCGCTCGGAGGGCCACCACGGGTGAGCCGGGTGAGGATGACGTGCACCGGTCGGGTTCTAGCCGAGCGCGGCGCCGGGCGCGGAGGCCGGGACGGCGTCCCAGCCGATCGCGTTCCCGGGCGCGGAGGCCGGAGCGACATCCCAGCCGATCGCGTTCCCGGGCGCGGAGGCCGGAGCCACATCCCAGCCGATCGCGTTCCCGCCGTCCGTCGGGGCGGCCAGTGCGTACGTGGTCGCTCCCGCGGTCAGCAGGGCGGTGAGCCCGGCGACGGCGGCGAGGCGGACGGCGATGGACATGGATCCTCCGGGGGTGCGGGACGTACGGGCGGGCGGAGTGCGGACGACGTGTGAAGTGCCGCTGCGGCAGCCTCAGTTGGGGCAGCCGCACCGGCGGGGCGTCGCTGACGTTCCGTCCGGTGATTCACATCCTGCTGACCAGCGGGGACCGGCGGAAGGGCCGGCGGATGGCACCAAGCGGTCTGGCAGGTTCGCGCCACTCGGAGCGCCGCTTCGGACCCGACGGACCGTCACATTAGAATTGACCTTCACCAGTACTTCACGAAATGGCTTCCACCCGGGGGGGTTGACGCATGCTCGAGACATTGGGGTTGAATCGTCTTACGGAATCGGTCTACCGAGAGTTGCTGTCCGGCACGCCAGGGGGTGTGGCCGACTTGGGAGCGCGGCTCGGGCTCACCGAGAGCGAGGTCAGATCGAGCCTGGACACCCTGGTCGACCTCGACCTCGCGAGATCGTCCCGGGACGAGCCGGGGGCGCTGCGCGCGGTCAGTCCCGAGGTGGGCCTGGAGGTGATACTCCGCCGCCAGGAGCACGAACTACAGCGCCGCCAGCGGGAGTTGGCCGTGAGCAAGGCCGCCGTGGCGGTCGCGCTCTCCGAATACGCCGACCTGCGCCCCAACACCGAGACGGCGGGCGCGGAGCGCCTGGTGGGGCTCGACGCCATCCACTCCCGGCTCGAACTCCTGGCAAGGGACCTCGGCGAGGAGTGCCTGGCGATCATGCCGGGCGGGGCCCAGTCGCGGGCCAGCCTGGATGCCTCGCGCCCCTTGGACGAGGCCGCCCTGCGGCGCGGGGTGAGGATTCTGAGCCTCTATCAGGACAGCGCCGCGAACGACGCGGCCACCCATGCCTACGCACAGTGGATGACCGAACTCGGCGGCCAGGTCCGCACGTCGCCGGTCCTGCCGCCCCGGCTGATCGTCTTCGACCGCAGGGTCGCGGTCGTTCCCATCGACCCGGACAACTCCCGGCTCGGCGCCCTGTGCACCAGGACGCCCGGCATCGTGAGCTCGCTGGTGTCCCTGTTCGAGCAGACGTGGCAGACCGCGGTGCCCTTCGGCGCCGACCGCGCCCCGCACGCGCGCGCGGACGACCGCGGCACCAGCCCGGTCGAGCGCGAGCTGCTCAAGCTGCTCGCGTCCGGGATGACCGACGAGGCGGCCGGGAAGCGCCTCGGGATCTCCCTGCGGACCGTGCGGCGGCAGATGGCCGCGCTGATGGAGCGGCTCCAGGCGTCCAGCCGGTTCGAGGCGGGTCTGAAGGCGGCCCAGCGGGGGTGGCTCTGAGCCCGGGGAGCGGGGCCCCCTGATCGGCACTCGAACGCCCGTACTTTAGGACGGGGTTGTCCGGATTTGTCGACGGGCTTGTAACAGCGGTTAGTGGGCGCTCCGGGTGCGGAAAACCCTGCGGCATGAACCACAACACCCCGCTCTCCCCCCGCCCCCTGAGCCACCTCACCGATGTGCAGCGGCGGGTGCTCTCCGCCAACCAGCTGCGCGCGCACGGGGTTTCGGCCGCGCGCACCGCCGCCCAGTGCCGGCCCGGCGGCCCCTGGCAGCTGCTGCTTCCGGGGGTGTACGTGCTGCACCCGGGTCCGGCCACCAGCGAGGAGCGGCTGCACGCCGCGCTGCTGTACGCGGGGTGGCCGGCCGCCGGGCGCGCCAAGGCCATCCCGGCGCAGGGCCAGGCCCACAGCGAGCCGCCGGGGGCCGTCGTCACCGGCCTCGCGGCGCTCGCGCTGCACCGGTTCTCCGCCGCTCCCCCGCTGCTCTCGCTCGACCGGATCGACGTCCTGGTGCCGCGCACCCGGCGGCTGCGCTCCACGGGCTTCGTCCAGCTGGTGCGCGCGGTGGTGATGCCGGGTGCGGAGATGATCGCGGGGGTGCCGGTGGCGCCGGTGCCGCGCGCGCTCGCCGACGCGGTCGCGGTCCTCGACGACGCCGAGTCCGTACGCCGCCTGCTCACCGAGGCGGTGCGCTGCGGCCACACCGAACCGGCCGCGATCGTGCGGGAGTTGACGCAGGCGCGGCTGCTGACCCGGGCCCATGTGGTGGACGCGGTGGACGCGCTGCTCGCCGAGGGGCGCTCGATCGCCGAGGAGCGGCTGTACGCGATGGTGCGCGGGTTCGGCCTGCCGGACCCGCTGTGGAACGTGGATCTGCGGCTGCCGGGCGGCCCGCACCTGGGCGGCCTCGACGCGTACTGGCCGGAGCAGGCGGTGGCGGTGGAGCTGGACACCCGGGCGGCGCGGCAGGACGACGACGCGCTCTTCTCGGAGTGCGCGCGCAAGCGCGAGGCCCTGGAGCGGCTCGGGATCACGGTCGTGCACATCACCCCGAAGAAGCTCCGCGAGTCCCTGGAACAGCAGGCGGCCGTGGTGCGGACGGCGCTGATGGCGTCCACCGAGCGCGAGCCGGCCGCGTATGTGGTGGTCCTCCCCCGCTGACGCCGGCCGTGGACGGCGGGCCTTCAGGAGGGGAACGGCCCGCCGCCCGCGACCGGAAGGAGCGGCTCAGCCGGTGGCCGGTGCCGCCTTGCCGACGGCGGGGCGGGTGCGCCACAACTCGATTCCCACGTCGACGAGTTCGACCCGGTCCAGGTCGGCCACCGCGTCCAGCGGATGCCAGGCGGCCAGGTCGGTGGAGCCGTTGGTCTCGTGGCGCAGCTCGCCTCCGGTGATCCGGCCCTCGTACACGATGCGCAGGCCCTGGAAGTCGGCGAACCGGCCGAGCTTGCGCGGATAGCGCCGGTTGATGGAGTCGATGCCGAGCAGCCGGACCGGTTCGACCGCGTAGCCGGTCTCCTCGTCGAGTTCGCGCACCACGGTGTCGAGGGGGTCCTCGCCGTGGTCCATGCCGCCGCCCGGCAGCGTCCACCGCCTGGTGCCGTCCCGGGCCACCCAGCGGGCCAGGAGCAGCTCCTGGACGCCTTGGGTTTCCCGTACGCATACGGCGTAGGCCGCCACCCGCAACTCCGTGTTCATTTGGTGAGATTACGGGTCGGCGCGCGCGGGCGCCGCCCCCTGGGGAGAACCGGACCCGATCGGCCTGGCGGATCCGACGCGATGGCGGGAAAGCGCCATGTGCACATCACGTAACGGTCAACTCTCCACAAACAACAGTCATATACGCAATGCTCAGCGGTCATCCGGTACCGAATTTCGAACCGTTCACGATTCCGGACCTTTACCCACTTCACAGGGATGCTGAATGACCACTGAATCCCCGCGCCCCATACCCGGGGCGAGACGCACGGCCCGAATAGCGGCGGCGGCCGGCCTGGTGGCCGCGCTCGTCACGGCGGGCGCAGCCCCGGCCTTCGCCACCACCGGCGGCAACGGCCCGACGACCGCGCCCCCGGTCAAGACCGCTCCGGCCAAGACCGCCGACGACAAGCTCGGCAAGGCCGACGAGCAGCGTCTCGCCGAGGCGCAGGCCAAGGGCGAGAAGAGCGTCACCGTCATGGTGGCGACCGCCCCGGGTGCCACGTCCGACGTCACCGAGCAGCTGCACGCGGTCGCGGGGGCGACCGTGGGCAAGCAGGACGACAAGCTCGGATACGTCCGCGCGACCCTGCCGACGGCCAAGGCCGAGGCCGCCCTGAAGGCCGCCGCGAAGCTGCCCTCGGTGCACGGCATCGACCTCAAGCAGGACATCCAGCTGGACGACCCGACCCCGTCGGGCGACACCTCGAAGTCCGCCAAGCAGCTGCGCACCTCGGGCAGTTACCCGGCGCCGGGCAAGGACACGCCCGCGAAGAACCCGTACAACCCGAACTTCGAGACGGGTGCGGTCGACTTCGTGAAGCAGCACCCGCAGGCGGACGGCCGCGGGGTCACCATCGGCATCCTGGACTCCGGCGTCGACCTCGGCCACCCGGCGCTCCAGAAGACCACCACCGGCGAGCGCAAGATCGTCGACTGGGTCACCTCGACCGACCCGGTGCAGGACAACGACGGCACCTGGCTGCGCGCCAACACCGCCGTCTCCGGACCGACGTTCACGGCCGGCGGCAAGACGTGGAAGGCCCCGGCGGGCTCCTACGACTTCTCCACCTTCGCCGAGAAGGTCACCAAGGGCGGCGACGCGGCCGGTGACCTGAACCGGGACGGCGACACCACCGACAGCTGGGGCGTGCTCTACGACCCGGCCGCCGGCACGGTCCGGGTGGACCTGAACAACAACAACGACTTCTCGGACGACGCTCCGCTGAAGCCGTACAAGGACGGCTACCAGGTCGGCTACTTCGGTACCGACAACCCGGCGACCGACGTCGTCGAGCGGGTGCCGTTCACCGTGGAGATCCGCAAGAACGTCGTCTACGACGCGGCCGGACACACCTCGGACTACGTCAACATCGGCGTCATCGAGTCCGAGCACGGCACCCACGTCGCGGGCATCACCTCCGCGAACGGCCTGTTCGGCGGCAAGATGAGCGGTGCCGCGCCCGGCGCGAAGATCGTCTCCTCGCGCGCCTGCAACTGGGACGGCGGCTGCACCAACATCGCGCTGACCGAGGGCATGATCGACCTCGTCACCAACCGCCACGTCGACATCGTGAACATGTCGATCGGCGGTCTGCCGGCGCTCAACGACGGCAACAACGCGCGCGCCGAGCTCTACAAGCGCCTCATCGACACCTACGGCGTCCAGCTGGTCATCTCGGCCGGCAACGACGGCCCGGGCGTCAACACCATCGGTGACCCCGGCCTCGCCGACCACGTCATCTCCGTCGGCGCGAGCATCTCCAAGGAGACCTGGGCCGCCAACTACGGCTCCGGCGTCTCCACGGACTACCAGATGATGCCGTTCTCCTCGCGCGGCCCGCGTGAGGACGGCGGCTTCACGCCGACCCTCAGCGCCCCGGGCGCGGCCATCAACTCCACCCAGACCTGGCTGCCCGGCAGCCCGGTCAAGGAGTCGGGCTACGACCTGCCGGCCGGCTACTCGATGCTCCAGGGCACCTCGATGGCCTCCCCGCAGGCCGCCGGCGCCTCGGCGCTGCTGATCTCGGCCGCCAAGCAGCAGGGCATCGACCTGCCGCCGGCCGACCTGCGCACCGCGCTGACCTCGACGGCCAAGCACATCAAGGGCACCCAGTCCTACGCCGAGGGTGCCGGTCTCATCAACATCGTGGGCGCCTGGGACGCGATCAAGGAGACCGCGAAGAAGCACGCTCCCGCGCACGAGTACACGGTCACCGCGCCGGTCTCCAGCGCGCTCGGCTTCGCCCTCAAGACCCCGAACGTCGGCACCGGCATCTACGACCGCGAGAGCGGTCTGAAGGCCGGGCAGAAGAAGACGTACGACGTCACGGTCACCCGCACCACGGGCCCCGACAAGAACGTCAAGCACAAGCTGTCGCTGAAGAACGACGACGGCACGTTCAAGGTGCTCGGTGACAAGGAGGTGGGCCTGCCGCTCGGCAAGCCCGTCACCGTCAAGGTGCAGGCGCAGCCGAAGTCCGGCGGCGTGCACAGCGCGATCCTCCAGGTCGACGACCCGAAGACGGTCGGCGTGGACCAGCAGGTCATGGCCACCGTCGTCGTCGCCAGCCCGATCGCGGGCCCCGGCTACACCTTCTCGGCGTCCTCGACGGTCCAGCGCAACTCGACCAAGTCGTACTTCGTGAACGTCCCGGCGGGCGCGCAGAACCTGGAAGTCCGCATGAGCGCGCTGCGCTCGGGCAGCCAGACCCGCTTCATCTCGATCCACCCCTACGGTGTGGCGGTGGACCCGACGGGCACGCCGAACTGCTACCCGAACTACGACAACCCGGCCAACACCTGCCGCCCCGACCTGCGTTCGTACGCGAACCCGCAGGCCGGCGTCTGGGAGATCGAGGTCGAGGCCCGTCGTACGTCGCCGTACCTGGACAACTCCTTCAAGCTGGACGCCTCGGTGCTCGGCGTCTCCTTCGACCCGGCCACTCAGACGGTGCCCGAGGCGAAGGTCGGCACCCCGGCCCCCGTGCAGTGGAAGGTGACCAACAACTTCGCGGCCCTGGAGGGCAAGCTGCGGGGCGGCTCGCTCGGCTCCGCGAAGGTCGCCACTCCCACCATCAAGACCGGTGAGACGCAGACCAGCACGGTCACCATCGGTGCGGGCGTCGAGCACCTGGACGTCTCCATCGGCGGCACCTCGGACGCGGGCGCCGACCTCGACCTGTACGTCCTGGACGCGAGCGGCAAGGCGGTCGCCCAGTCCACGACGAGCAGCGCCAACGAGTCGGTCACCGTGGTCAAGCCGGCCGCGGGCACGTACACGATCCAGGTCGCGGGCTACGCGGTCCCGTCCGGCTCGACGACGTACGCCTACAAGGACGTGTACTTCGCGCCCTCGCTCGGCACCGTCAAGGTCGACGACACCAAGACCGTCAAGCTGGCGGGCGGCGCCTCCGCGCAGGTGGCGGCGGACGTCGTCGTGGCGGGCGCGGCTCCCGAGGGACGTCAGTTCTTCGGCACCGTGCAGCTCGTGAACGAGCGCGGCACCGCGGCGGGCACCGGCAGCGTGCTCATCGGGAAGGTCACTCAGTAGCACTCCGTGCGAACGACGGCGGGGCGGGCGCTCATCACGAGCACCCGCCCCGCCTTTTCCTGTCCGCCGTGCGCGTCTTCCTGTCGCCGTACGCGTCGGCTCAGTGCTTCAGCGAGCTCAGGTCGTAGGCGTAGGTGCCGACCGCCTGGGCGATGACGTCGATGTTGAGGTCGAAGTACTTCTTGTCGATGTTCTTCAACGTGTCGCCCGCGGCATGGTAGTTGGGGTCGAAGGCCTCCCCGGCCTTCCCGCCCCACTTCCTGGCCTGCTCGGGCGTCTTGATCTCCTCGGCGCCGGTGTAGGTGCCGCCGGCCGGGATGCCGACCGCGATGAAGGGGCCGTAGTCGGAGCGGCCGTCGAAGTCGTAGCCCTCGTGCTGGACGTGCCGCTTGTCGAGGTAGCCGTTGATCAGAGCCTCGATCTCCGCCGAACCCGCCGGGCCGGGGCCCGCTCCCTTCCTGTCGGAGTCGTCGCCGTCGTAGACGAGCTGGGCGGCGTTGGGCGAGGCGATCATGTCGAAGTTCAGATAGAGCTTGATCTGCTTCTGCTGCTCGGCGGTGAGGTTCTTCACGTAGTGCTCGGAGCCGAGCAGGCCGAGCTCCTCGCCGGACCACCAGGAGAACCGCACCTTGTTGGGGAGCCGCTTGGGGTGGTTCCGGGTCTGCTTGGTCTCCTTGGCGAGCTTGAGGGCGACTTCGAGCAGGCCGGCCGAGCCGGAGCCGTTGTCGTTGATGCCGGGCCCGGCGGGCACCGAGTCGAGGTGGCTGCCGAGCGCGACCACGCTGTCGGGGTCGCCGGTGCGGGTCTCGGCGATCACATTGCGGGTCTTCTTGGCGATGTTCTCGGTGGCCACGTCCAGGGTGACCTCGACCGGGCCCTTGGCGAGCCGCCCGGCGAGCGCCTCCCCGTCGGCCAGGCCGATCCCGGCGGCCGGGATGTGGGCGTTGTCCGGCGATTCGACGGTGCCCTGCACCGGCTCGGTCCCGGAGTGGTTGTAGACGATGATGCCGGCCGCGCCCGCCTTCGCGGCGACGGCCTCCTTCTCCTGGAAGGTGCAGCTGCCGCGCTTCACCAGAGCGATCTTCCCGGTGAAGGTGTCCGAGGCGTAGTCGTCGAGCGAGCAGCCCGGGGTGTCGTCGACGCGGGCCGCCCTCAGCTGGGCGGTGAGGCCTCCGGCCGGGGTCGACTTGCTGAACTTGTAGGCGGCGGTGGGCAGTTGGCGTCCGCCCACGGTCAGCTTCTGGCGCAGGGTCTTCGACTCGTAGAACGTGAAGTCCTGGTACGAGACGTCGTAGCCGGCCCGCTTCAGCTGCCCGTACACATAGGCGGCCGAGGCGTCGTAGCCGGGGGTGCCCGCGGCCCGGTTGCCGCCGTTGGCGTCGGCGATCTTCTGGAAGGCCTCCAGGTGACGGTAGGCGCTCTCCCCGGACGCCTCCTCGACCAGCTTCCCGGCCAGCTTCCTGGCCAGGCGCTGGTCGTGCTGGCCGTGCTGGTCGTGCGCCCCCCGGGCGACGGCGGGCGTCGCCAGGGACAGGAGCACCGGGGCGGCCGCGAGGGCGGCTATGGTCCGGCTGCGACGGGATACGGGCACGGGAAATCCTCCGGAATGCGGTGCGGTGTCGCCGATGATCGACCGGCTTGCCAGGACCGTAGCCAGCAAAAACGGCTCCACCGGGCATTTCGGGGCGGATGCAACACGGATGCCATGGACTTGTCACAAGTGGGCAGGTGTCCCACACCCCGGACAATGGATTGGACAAGTCCGCCGGGCGCCGACGCATCATGGATGTGCCGGAGTCGTAAAGAGACCACGTGAGCTGCACGTGAGCACCAAAGGAGTCACCGTGAGGGTCGGAATCGTCGGAGCCACCGGGCAGGTCGGCTCAGTCATGCGCAAGATCCTCGTCGAGCGGGACTTCCCGGTCGACGAGCTGCGCCTGTTCGCCTCCGCGCGCTCCGCCGGCACGGTCCTGGACGGCGTGACGGTCGAGGACGCCTCCACCGCCGACTACTCGGGCCTGGACATCGTGCTGTTCTCGGCGGGCGGCGCCACCTCGCGCGCCCTGGCCGAGAAGGTGGCCTCGCAGGGCCCCGTCGTGATCGACAACTCCTCCGCCTGGCGTGGTCACCCCGAGGTCCCCCTCGTGGTCTCCGAGGTCAACCCGCACGCGGTCAAGGACCGGCCCAAGGGCATCATCGCCAACCCGAACTGCACCACGATGGCCGCGATGCCGGTGCTGCGCCCGCTGCACGACGAGGCCGGCCTCACCGCGCTGGTCGCCACCACCTACCAGGCCGTCTCCGGCTCGGGCCTGGCGGGCGTGGCCGAGCTGCACACCCAGGCGCAGAAGGTCGTCGCCGAGGCCGACCGGCTGACCTTCGACGGCGACGCGGTCGAGTTCCCCGAGCCCGCCGTCTACAAGCGGCCCATCGCCTTCAACGTGCTCCCGCTCGCGGGCAGCATCGTCGACGACGGCTCCTTCGAGACGGACGAGGAGCAGAAGCTCCGCAACGAGTCCCGCAAGATCCTGGAGATCCCGGAGCTGAAGGTGTCCGGCACCTGTGTCCGCGTGCCGGTCTTCTCCGGCCACTCGCTCCAGGTCAACGCCCGCTTCGAGCGCCCGATCAGCGTGGAGCGCGCGTACGAGCTCCTCAAGGACGCCCCCGGCGTCGAGCTCTCCGAGATCCCGACGCCGCTGCAGGCGGCGGGCAAGGACGCGTCGTACGTGGGCCGCATCCGCAACGACGAGACCGTCGAGAACGGTCTCGCGCTCTTCCTCTCCAACGACAACCTCCGCAAGGGCGCCGCGCTGAACGCGGTCCAGATCGCGGAGCTGGTGGCGGCCGAGCTGAAGGGTTAGCCCCTCCATCACACGGCCTCCGCCGGTCTCCAGGGTCCGGCGGAGGCCGTGTGATCAGAGGGCCAGGTGACGCCGTAGTGCGACGTCGATCTCGGCCAAGCGCTGTCGGGGAACCATGCCGACCCGCTGCAGGATCCGCTCAGGAGCGACCGCGCGCACCTGCTCGCACTGGGCTTTGGAATCCTTGGGCAGCCGTGTCTCGTCGGCGCTCAGAAATACCTGGAACGTGAGCACCCGGTTGGTGTTCGAGGTCAGCGGGACCACGGTTACCACGCCCCGGCCGTTGCGCTCGACCGACTGGTTGGCGCCGTCGTTGGAGACCACGACGGCCGGCCTGATCTTGCTCGCCTCACTGCCGCGCGCCGGTTCGAGGTCGACCATGAAGATGTCACCACGTCTCATCGACGATCCCGTCCCCCGTCGTGCGCTCCCAGAGCGCCGCCTCGCCGCTCGCGTCCCATTCCTCGAAGGCCTCGGTGTACTCCGCCTCCAGCTGTGCGGCGCGCAGGAGCTCGATGGCGGCGTGTATCACGGCGGACCGCGAGTCGGCCTCGGTCCTCGTGGCGTACTCGTCGACGAAAGCGACATCCTCCTGCGGAAGGCTCACACTGATCTTCATACCCGCAATGCTACCCAGGGGCGGCCCGCTATGCCACCGCATGCATCCGCCACCGCATGGAAGGATGACCGGAAACGTCACTTAGCAAGGAGATGACCGGGTGCCTGGCACGAATCTGACCCGCGAAGAGGCGCAGCGGCGGGCGGCCCTGCTCACCGTCGACTCGTACGAGATCGAGCTCGACCTGAGCGGCGCACAGGAGGGCGGCACCTACCGGTCCGCGACCACCGTGCGCTTCGATGCTGCCGAGGCCGGGGCGGAGACCTTCATCGATCTGGTCGCGCCGACCGTGCGCGAGGTCGTCCTGAACGGGACCGCGCTGGACGCGGCCGCCGTGTTCAACGACAGCCGGATCGCCCTTTCGGGCCTTGAGGCGGGCCCCAACGAGCTGCGGGTCGTCGCCGACTGCGCCTACACCAACTCCGGTGAGGGCCTGCACCGCTTCGTGGACCCGGTGGACCAACAGGCCTACCTGTACACGCAGTTCGAGGTGCCGGACGCGCGCCGCGTCTTCGCCTCCTTCGAGCAGCCCGACCTGAAGGCGACCTTCCAGTTCACCGTGAAGGCGCCGAGCGGCTGGACGGTCGTCTCCAACTCGCCGTCGCCCGAGCCCAAGGACGACGTCTGGGTCTTCGAGCCGACGCCGCGCATCTCCACGTACATCACCGCGCTCATCGTGGGCCCGTACCACTCGGTGCACTCCTCCTACGAGGGCCCGGACGGGCAGTCGGTGCCGCTGGGCATCTACTGCCGTCCCTCGCTCGCCGAGTTCCTCGACGCGGACGACATCTTCGCGGTGACCCGGCAGGGCTTCGACTGGTTCCAGGAGAAGTTCGACTACGCCTACCCGTTCGCCAAGTACGACCAGCTCTTCGTGCCGGAGTTCAACGCGGGCGCGATGGAGAACGCGGGCGCGGTCACCATCCGCGACCAGTACGTGTTCCGCTCGAAGGTGACGGACGCCGCCTACGAGATGCGCGCCGAGACCATCCTGCACGAGCTCGCCCACATGTGGTTCGGCGACCTGGTCACGATGGAGTGGTGGAACGACCTGTGGCTGAACGAGTCGTTCGCCACCTACACCTCGATCGCCTGCCAGGCGTACGCCGAGGGATCGCGCTGGCCGCACGCGTGGACCACGTTCGCCAACTCGATGAAGACCTGGGCCTACCGCCAGGACCAGCTTCCCTCGACGCACCCGATCATGGCCGACATCCGCGACCTGGACGACGTCCTGGTCAACTTCGACGGCATCACGTACGCCAAGGGCGCCTCGGTGCTCAAGCAGCTCGTCGCCTATGTCGGCATCGACGAGTTCTTCCAGGGCGTGCAGGCCTACTTCAAGGCGCACGCCTTCGGCAACACCCGCCTGCCCGACCTGCTCGGCGCGCTGGAGAAGACCAGCGGGCGTGACCTGAAGACGTGGTCCCGGGCCTGGCTGGAAACGGCCGGCATCAACGTCCTGCGCCCCGAGATCGTGACGGACGAGGCGGGGGCCATCACCTCGTTCACCGTCCTCCAGGAGGCCCCGGCCCTGCCGGCCGGCGCCAAGGGAGAGCCGACGCTGCGCCCCCACCGCATCGCCATCGGCTTCTACGACCTGGACGGCGCGGGCAAGCTGGTCCGTACGAACCGGATCGAGCTGGACATCGAGGCCGCGGCCCGCACCGAGGTCGAGCTGCCCGCCGGTACCCGCCGCCCGGCGGTCGTGCTGCTCAACGACGACGACCTCTCCTACGCGAAGGTCCGCCTGGACGAGGAGTCCCTGCGGGTCGTCACCGAGCACCTCGGCGACTTCGCCGAGTCCCTGCCGCGCGCCCTGTCGTGGGCCTCGGCGTGGGACATGACCCGCGACGGCGAGCTGGCCACGCGCGACTACCTGGCGCTGGTCCTCTCGGGCATCACCAAGGAGTCCGACATCGGTGTGGTGCAGTCCCTGCACCGCCAGGTGAAGCTGGCCATCGACCTGTACGCGGCGCCCGAGTGGCGCGACACGGGCCTGACCCAGTGGACGGACGCGACGCTCGCGCACCTGCGCACCGCCGAGCCGGGCAGCGACCACCAGCTGGCCTGGGCCCGCGCCTTCGCGGCGACGGCCCGTACGCCTCAGCAACTCGACCTGCTCCAGGCGCTGTTGACGGGCGCGGAGGTCATCGAGGGCCTGGCCGTGGACACCGAGCTGCGCTGGGCGTTCGTGCAGCGCCTCGCGGCGACCGGCGTCTTCGACGAGGTGGAGATCGCGGCGGAGCTCGAACTCGACAAGACGGCCGCGGGCGAGCGCCACGCGGCGACCGCGAAGGCCGCGCGCCCGACGCCGGAGGCCAAGGCCGAGGCGTGGGCGTCGGTCGTGGAGGCGGACACGCTCCCGAACGCGGTGCAGGAGGCGGTCATCGGCGGCTTCGTCCAGACCGACCAGCGCGAGCTGCTCGCCCCCTACTCCGAGAAGTTCTTCTCGGCGGTCAAGGGCGTGTGGGAGTCCCGCTCCCACGAGATCGCCCAGCAGATCGCGGTGGGCCTGTACCCCGCGCTCCTGGTCTCCCAGGAGACCCTGGACGCCACGGACGCCTGGCTCGCCTCGGCCGAGCCGAACGCGTCGCTGCGCCGCCTGATCTCGGAGTCCCGAGCGGGCGTCGAGCGAGCCCTGCGGGCCCGGGCGGCGGACGCGGAGGCCTCGGCGTAGCCGTTCGCCCAACGGGGGCGCCTCCTTCGGGGGCGCCCCCGGCCTTCGCAGGACGACGCGAAACGCCTTGACGGCGAACGGCCACGCGACCGTTCCCGTGCGGGACTCCGAGAATTCGGACGGCCCGGCGGTGCTCTTCCGCGCCGAGTCGTTCAGGGCGTTCGTCGACGCGCTCAAGGCGCGCGCTCTCCGACGGAAATGAGGACCGCCCGGCGGACGGGCGTCTGAGCGCAACCGTTCCGCCGGGCGGGAGTCAGGACGGGCTACCGGGGGTCAGCCGGTCAACTCCGTGTAGCGGCGGCGGAGTTCGGCGGCGCCGTCCGCCGTGAGGGCGCCGTGCAGGCGCATCCGGGCCACCCCGCCGTCCGGGAACGCGTCGAGGCGGACGTGCGTCGCCACCGCCTGCGCGGGGAGGCGGAAGCGGTGCAGCGTGTCGGGCTGCAGCCGCGTACGCGGGATGATCTCGAACCACTCGCCCGACTCGCCGTTGCGGCCGCTCAGCGCGATCCACCCCGCCGAGTTCCCCTTCAGGTACGCCGTGTCGATCTCGACCGCCCTGATCGCCCCCTGTGCGACCAGCCGGAAGCGCACCCAGTCGTTGGTGTCGCGGACGCGGCGGCGGCGGTTCTCCCAGCCGTCGTCCATCTTGCGGGAGGTGCCGGGCAGGATGATCTGCGTCGGCGAGGAGTAGAACTTGTCCGAAGCATCCTCGTACGAACCGCCGTTGACGACCGCCACGAGGTCGATCGTGCCGAGCGTGTCGAGCCACTCCGGGTCCGGTACGACCTCGCCGTGCACGCGCAGGCGGGCGACGCCGCCGTCGGGGTGCTGGCAGAGCCGGACGTGGGTGTAGCGGCGGCCGGTGGTGATCTCGAAGCCGTTCTCGGCGTGGCCGCGCACCGGCGTCGGGGCGATGATCTCGTCCCACTTCACGTCGTCCGCGAGGAGCTGTTCGGGGCTGGGCGAGCCCTCGACTGCCGTTGCCTGTACGGAGATTCGCTGCGGGTAGTTGCCGCGGAAGTGCGCCGTGTCGACGACGATCCCCTTGATCACACCGGGTGCGCCGAGCCGGACGAGGGCCCAGTCGTGGTCCTCGGGCGCGGGGAAGACGTGGTCGGCGTCCGCGCCGCGACGGCGACGGGTCTCCCAGCCGTCCATGATCTTGCCCTTGTGCCCGAAGTGCTCCGGGTCGAACACGGCCCGCTCGCGGACGAGGAGGTTCTCGCGCTCGGCGAAGAACTCGTCGTTGGCGGCGATGACTCCCGCGCCGAGCCGGCGGTCCGCGAGATCGACGAGCTCGGTGAAGTCGAAGTCACCGGACCGGTAGTCGGCGTACGGGTCGCCGCCGCCGTAGGGCGCGGCGTCGTTGGCGTGCGGGTCCGCTGCGGATGCGTGGTCTGCGGTGTGCTCGGTGGCGGAAGTCATGCTCCGACTTTCGCCCGCGCTCCAGCTTCACGTCCATCGAAAGTTTTCGTACGGTCTATTCAGCCGAGCTGAACGAATGTGGCAACTAGCTGCCACTTCGCGGAGTCCGCCCGTTCCGCTGCCAGACTCCCGGCATGACCACGACTTCACAAGAGATCACCGCGGCCGCCGCGGGCACCTGGACGCTCGGCGACCTGAGCGTCAACCGGATCGGCTTCGGCACGATGCGGCTGCCGCAGCGGGGGGCCGCACTGCGCGCGGATGCCGTGCCGCGCGATCGCGAGGAGGCGATCGCCGTGCTGCGCAAGGCGGTTGAGCTCGGCGTGAACCACCTCGACACCGCCGCGTTCTACTTCTCCCCGCTGCGCGGCGCGAACGAGCTGATCAACCGGGCGCTCGCCCCGTACGCGGACGACCTCGTGATCACCACCAAGGTCGGGCCCACGCGGGTCCCCTCGGGCGAGTGGGGCGAGCACGCGAGGACGGCCCGGGCGCTGCGCGGGCAGGTCGAGGAGAACCTGCGCCAGCTCGGCCGCGACCACCTGGACGTGGTGAACCTGCGCGTCACCGGCACCGATTCGATCGCCGAGCGCTTCGGCGCGCTCGCCGAGCTGCGCGAGGCCGGGCTACTCCGGCACCTGGGCCTGTCGAACGTGGGCCCCGCCCAGCTGGCGGAGGCGCTGGCCATCGCGCCCGTCGTCTGCGTGCAGAACCCGTACGGGATCGGCGCGCCCGCCGGGCAGGAGGAGATGCTGCGGCTGTGCGGCGAACGGGGCCTCGCGTTCGTGCCGTTCTACGCGATCGCCGGGGCCGGGCGTGAGCGGGGTGCGAGCGGCGCGGAGAGCGAGGAGGTGCTGGCCGTGGCGCGGGAGCGCGGCGTGAGCGCGGCGCAGGTCCGGCTCGCGTGGACCCTGGGACGCGGCCCGCACGTACTGGCCATCCCCGGCACCGGCGACCTCGGCCACCTCGTCGACAACGTGGCGGCGGGCGCGCTGCGGCTGACCGACTCGGAACTCACCCGCTTGAACGCCCTGCACAACGCGGCCACCTGACGAGGAGCCCCCGAGGGCCGCACCTCCCGGGACACCCGATTCCCAACCCCCTCAAGGGGCGCGGGGAACCGCGCGACCAGCCTCGGGCGGGCCCGCACCGAGAGCCCCCCACCCCCAGCGGAGCGTTCACGCGGGGCCCGCGACGTCCCGCAGCGCGCCCAGCACGCGGGCCAGAGCCGGGCCGTCCTCCGCGCCCCGCCGCACCGCCGCCACCACGTGCCGCCGGGGCTGATCCGCGCTGAGTATCCGCGTGACGACGCCCACGCGACGGTCGGCCACGGCCATCCTGGGCACGAGGGCGACCCCCATCCCGGCCTCCACCATGGCCAGGATCGCGGTCCAGCCGGCCGCGCTGTGGGCCTGCTCGGGGACGAATCCGGCCGCCTCGCAGGCCGCCGTGGTGATCTCCGACCAGGGCCCGCTGCCGCCGAAGATCCACGGCTCGTGCGCCAGGTCGGCGAGCCTGAGGCCCGGTTCGGCGGCGAGCGGGTGCCCGGCGGGCAGCGCCACATCGAGGGGGTCGGTGAGCAGGGGCAGGATCGCGAACTTGGGGTCGCGGGCGCTCGGCGCGTGGGCGGCGAGCGACAGCGCGAGGTCCACCGCCCCGGCCGAGAGCAGTTCGAACGCCTCGGCCGCCTCCGCCTCCCGCACCCGTACCTCAAGGGCGGGGTGGCTGCGGCGCAGCCGGCGTACGGCCGGTACGACGAGGGCGGGCACGGCGGTGGAGAACGCCCCGACCCGCACCTCGCCCGCCTCACCCTGGAGGTAGCCCGCCAACTCGGCGTCCGCGCGCTCCAGTTGGGCGAAGACCGCCTCGGCGTGGCGCAGGACGAGATGGGCGGCGTCGGTGAGGCGGACCCGTCGGCCGTGCGCTTCGAGGAGCGTCACGCCGAGCTGCTTGGCGAGGTTGGACAGCTGCTGCGAGACCGCCGATGGCGTCATCAGGAGCACCTCGGCGGTCGCGGTCACGGTGCCCTGCTCGCGCAGGGTCCGCAGGATGTGCAGCTTCTTGATGTCCCACTCGCTCATGGGACGCAACATACCGGCGCCTTCCGGGGGCGGCTCACCTGCGGGATCCCAGGACGACCCCGCCGAGGATGAGCGCCATGCACACCAGCTGCGCCGGGCCCATGGCCTCGCCGAGCAGCGGATAGGAGAGCAGGGCGACGCAGACCGGCTGGAGGTAGTAGACGACTCCGGCGCGGGCGGCGCCGATCAGCGAGATCGCCTTGTTCCAGGCGAAGAACGCGACGGCGGAGGAGAGCACACCGACGTAGAGGAGCGGCCCGACGGTGGCGGGCCGGGCGTCGAAGCCGCCCTGCACCGCGAGGCTGACGCCGTACACCGGGGCGAGCATCAGCGCGCCGAGCACGAAGGTGGTCAACAGGAAGGCGAGCGGGCCGAGTTCGGCCGGGCGGCGGCGAAGGAGCACGCTGTACGAGGCGAAGCTGAGGGCGGCCGCGACCATCCAGAGGTCGCCGGGGGCGAGGTCGAGGCTGAGCGAGCCCTTGCTGACCAGGAGCAGCACCCCGGCCACGGCGACGAGCAGTCCGATGGTGCGCCGGGCGCCGAGGCGGCCGCCGGTGAGGCGCTCGTGGACGGCCATCAGCACGGGCGAGGCGGCCATGATCATGCCCATGTTGCCGGCCGACGTGGAGGTGCCGGCCTGGTTGACGAGGGTGTTGTACACGGTGATGCCGAGCAGCGAGGCCACCGTCAGATAGCCCGAGTTCGCCCGGATCAGGGCCCGTTGGCGCCAGGTCTCGCGGATCGCGAAGGGGGCGACGGCGGCGATCGCGATCAGCCAGCGCCAGAACGCGGCCTGGACGGGCGGCACCGACTCGTGCAGCCCTCGGGCGGCGACGAAGCTCCCGGACCAGACGACCGTCGCGACGGCCGCGAGGGCGAGGCCGAGCCCGGAGGCCTGCCCCACCCTCTTGGCCGCGGTGGCGCGCGGTGTGCTGCGGACTCGGTCCAGGACGGTCACGATGACTCCGTTTCGGGGCGATGGGGGGCGGTCGCGCCCGCCGCGGCGCTTGAGGTGCCCCTACCGTCGCACCGGAGTAACAGTTACGTCCATCGAAAGTTCTGCGGCATTACCTTCAGTAGAACTGAACGGTACGATCTCCTCGACGGGCTTCTTCGGGCCCGTGCCGATCTGTCCGGCGAGGGTGGCGCCGAAGGCGATCGCCATGCCGAGGAGCTGTACGGGAGCGAGCGCCTGGCCGAGTGCCGCCCAGCCGATGACCGCGGCGGTGAGCGGCGAGAGCGGGCCGAGGAAGGTGGCGGAGGTCGCGGTCATCCGGCCGATGCCACGGAACCAGAGCCAGTAGGCGACGGCCGTGTTCACCAGGGCGAGGTAGAGGTATCCGGCGATGTTCCGGCCGTCGAGGGCGGGCGGCGCGCCCTCCACGAAGAGGGCGACCGGAGCGATGAGCAGCCCGCCGGCGGTGAGCTGCCAGCCGGTCAGGACCAGCGGCCCCGCCCCCTCGGGCCGTCCCCAGCGCTTGGTGAACACGGTCCCGGCGGACATCGACGCCGAGGAGCCGAGCGCGGCGACCACCCCGATCGCGTCGAAGGATCCGGCCGCCTTGAGGACGACGAGGCTGACCCCGAGGGCGGCGGCGATGCCGGTGAGCAGGGTGCGCAGGGTGGGCTTCTCGCCGAGGAACAGGGCGGCGAGCCCCGCCACCCACAGCGGCCCGACCGACCCGATCACCGCGGCCATGCCGCCGGGAAGCCGGTAGGCGGAGAGGAAGAGCAGCGGGAAGAACGCCCCGATGTTGAGCGCGCCCAGGACCACCGACCTCCACCACCAGTCCCCTCTCGGCAGGCGCCGGGTCAGGGCGAGCAGCGCGAGGCCGGCGGGCAGCGCGCGCATCATGCCGGTGAACAACGGCCGGTCGGCGGGCAGGAACTGGGTGGTGACGAAGTAGGTGGAGCCCCAGGAGACGGGCGCGAGCGCGGTGAGGGCGACGGTGGTGAGGCGGTTCCGGTTCATGGCTGACTCCCGGTGGGTGAAGTGAGGACGGGGGCGGCTCAGCGGGCGGCGACGACCGGCACCGGGGACGCGGCCCGCACGGCGGTGACCGGCACGGCGGGGGCGACCCGCACGGCCCCGGCGGGCAGCACCCGCTCAAGGCGCACCACGACCACGGCGGCCGTCAGGGACGTCCCTACGAGCAGGGCCCAGGGAAGGCGGCCGTCAACCGTCATCAGCGCGGTGAACAGCGACGGCGCGACGGCGGCGGACAGCGACCAGGACAGCTGGTAGGCCGCGAGGTAGCGGCCCCGCAGCGCCTCGGGCGCGGCGGCCACCGACAGCGCACCGGCCGAGGGGCTGTGGACGAGTTCGCCCAGCGTGTACAGGGCGACGATGACCATCAGGGCCCCGCCGAGCACGATCCCCGAGCCGGGCCGGAAGGTACCGAGCAGGATCTGGGCGGCGAAGGCGGCGGCGAACAGGAGCGAGCCGAGCGCCGCGGAGCGGGTGCGCCGGGCGCCGCGCGCCCGGACCCGGGCGGCGATGACGACCCCGCCCGCCGCGCACATCACGGTGTTCAGCGTGAACGCGGTGCCGGTGATGGCCTGCGGCCCGCGCAGCCAGGTGGTGAGGTACAGCGGGAAGAGGACCGAGAGGGCCGAATAGCCCAGCGCGTTGAGGAAGTTGGCGGCGGTGAGGCCGAGGAAGGGCCGGTCGGCGAAGACCTGCCGGTAGCCGGCGGACGGCTTGGCCGCGTCGGCCGTCGGCACCTGCCGCTCGGCCCGCACGCCCCGCATCAGCAGGGCCGCGAGGGCGAAACTGGCCGCGTTCAGCCAGGCCGCCGCCGTGAACCCGGCGTCCCCCGCGAGGCCGACGACGAGTGAGGCGAGCAGCGAGCCGGCGCCGAGCCCGCCGTTGCGCAGGGCGCGCGAGGAGGCCTGGAGGCGGTCCCGGTCGGCGCCCTGGGCGACCTCGCCGATCAGGGACTGCTGTACGGCGGGGAAGGCCCGGTCGCCGAAGGCGGTGGCGAGCGCGACGGCCGCGAAGGCGGGCAGGGAGTGGGCGAACGGGTAGAGCAGGAAGCCCGTGCCCCGCACCCCGTAGAGCAGCAGCTGCACGCGCTGCGCCCCGTACCGGTCGACCGCCGCCCCCGCGAGCGGCAGCGCGCCGAGCCCGAGCAGTCCGACGACGGTGAGCACGAGGCCGACGGTGGCGAAGGCGAGCCCGGTGACGTGGTGGAAGAAGACGAGGCTGAACGGCACGTACATCCCGGAGCCGGTCGCGTCGACCGCCATCGCGACGAGCATGCGGCGCTCCCCGGCTATGCGGGGGGTGCGGGTACGGCGGCGGGTGCGGAACGTACGCATGGGGGCTCCCGGGCGGGACGGTGGCGGTGGCTGGCGTCGACCGACTGCTCAACTGCTCGACGGAAAGTAGCTTACCTCTAAGCTACTTATCGTCAAGCAACTTTCTTGCGCCCGACCGACCTTGCTCGGATACTGGCTCCCATGACGACGGCAAAGACGACTTCCGCGACTTCTCCGGCTTCCCCGGGCTCTCCGGCTCCGGACGCTGTCGACGCGATCACCGCGCAGTGGGCGGAGGTCCGTCCCGACCTCGAGACGGTGCCGATGGCGGTGTACGGGCGGATCTACCGGATCGCGCGCGCGATGGGCGACCGGATGGACAAGGAGTACGCGCGATTCGGGATCGGGCGCGGCGAGTTCGACGTCATCGCGACGCTGCGGCGCTCGGGCGAGCCGTACACGCTCTCACCGCGTCAGCTCTCGGCGACGCTGATGCTGACGACGGGGGGGATGACGGGGCGCCTGGACAAGCTGGAGAAGGCGGGCCTGCTGCTGCGCAGCCCGGACCCGGCGGATCGGCGGGGGCTCCGGGTGAGTCTCACGGAGAAGGGGCTGCGGTTGGTGGACGAGTCCGTGGCGGCGGGGCTTGCGGCGCAGACGGAGGTTCTGTTTTCCGCGCTGGATCCGGCGGAGACGGCTCAACTCTCGGCGCTGCTGAGGAAGTTGCTGGCGGCGCACTGAGGCGGTGGGTGGGCTTCCGGGGGCTTCGCCCCCGGGCCCCCTTTCTTTCGGCTGCGGACCGTAGGGGCCGTTCACGCGGTTCCCCGCGCCCCCAACTACTTGGTGCCGGCCCGCACCGGGGCATTTCAGCCCGTCCGGCGTCTGAGGCCCCAGGGGCCGGGACGCGGGCATCCCGGGGTCGGGGGTGGAGGGCCGAGCGCCCCCCATCCCCCGCACGCCCGGCGAGGGCTACGCCTTGTTGGGCTTTCGGGACTTGTCCAGGACCATGACCAGGCCCGCGATGATCGCGAACAGCGCGAGCGGCGCGACCACGAACAGACCGATCGTGTCGATCACGCTCAGACCGGACCCCGGATCGTCACCGTCATCGCGCGTGAGCGCAAGCGCCGGGGACGACATGAGCAGCATCATCAGCGTCGTACCGGCTGCTACGGCGCCGGCGCGCAGGGCGTTCTTCTTGTCCACGGTGCAAAGTTAGCGAACGCCTAGGAGGGGCGCGCGCCCGGGGGTGCCGTACGGGGGCCTCCGCCCTCGTCCCCGCCCCGGAACACCCGCATCAGGGCGTGCAGCCGAGGCGACGCCGTGATCGCCTCCAGGGTCAGGGGCTGGGCGTCGGGCCCGGCCACCGGCAGGCGCCAGTTGGGGTACTGGTCCCACGTCCCCGGCAGGTTCTGCGGTCTGCGGTCGCCCACCGCGTCCGGCAGCCACACCCCGACGAGATGCGCGGGCGTACGAAGGAGGAAGCGGTAGACCGCGCGGATCTCGGCCTCCTCGTCGCCGGGGGCGTCCGGGAGCAGACCCAGGCGTTCGAGGTAGCCGAGCCACTCGGACACCTCCGCGCGGGCGGCGCGCTGTTCCGTCGCGAGCGGGCTGGTGAGCAGGCCGAGGCGGTGCCGGAGCTGGACGTGTTCGCCGGTGAGGCGGGCCGCGGTGGACGGCAGGTCGTGGGTGGTGGCGGTGGCCACACAGCCGGGCCGCCAGGATTCGGGGGCCAGGGGCCGGCCCGTACCGGCCCAGTCGCGCTCGAACCAGAGCACGGACGTGCCGAGCACGCCCCGCTCGGCGAGCGCCTCGCGCACGCCGGGTTCGACCGTGCCGAGGTCCTCCCCTATGACGACGGCGCCCGCGCGGTGCGCCTCCAGGGCGAGGACGGCGAGCATCGCCTCGGCGTCGTAGTGGACGTAGGTGCCGGCCGTGGGCGGAAGCCCCTCGGGCACCCACCAGAGCCGGAACAGGCCCATCACGTGGTCGATGCGCAGGGCGCCCGCGTGCCGCAGCAGGTTCCGGAGCAGGCCCCGGTAGGGGGCGTAGCCCGAGGCGGCGAGGACGTCGGGGCGCCAGGGCGGCAGGCCCCAGTCCTGGCCGAGCGCGTTGAAGGCGTCCGGGGGCGCGCCGATGGACATGCCGGGCGCGAAGGCGTCCTGCTGGGCCCAGGCGTCGGCGCCCTCGGGGTGCGCGCCGACCGCGAGGTCGTGGACGAGGCCGAGCGGCATGCCCGCCTCCCGCGCGGCGCGCTGGGCCGCGGCGAGCTGGGCGTCGGTGAGCCAGGCGAGCCAGGAGTGGAAGTGGACGCGGTCGATGAGTTCGCGCCGGGCCCGGCCGGTCGCGGCGGAGCGGGGATCGCGCAGCCCCTCGGGCCAGCGCCGCCAGTGCGGCCCGTACCGCTCGGCGAGCGCGCACCAGGTGGCGTGGTCTTCGAGGGCCTGGCCCTGCTCGGCGAGGAAGTCGCAGTACGCGGCCCGGCGGCCCGGCCCGAGCGGCACCCGGTGCAGGACGTCGAGGGCCTCGCGCTTGAGCTCCCACACGGCGTCCCGGTCGATCAACTCGCCCTTGGTGAGGACCCGTTGGCGCAGGGCGGCGGCGCGTTCGGTCAGCTCGTCGAGCCGGGCGCGGTCGGTGGCGTAGGCGTACTCGGGGATGTCCTCGACGCGCAGGTGGACGGGGTCCGGGAAGCGGCGCGAGGACGGCCGGTAGGGGGACGGATCGGTCGGGGTGCCGGGCACCGCCGCGTGCAGCGGGTTGACCTGCACGAATCCCGAGCCCAGGGTGCGGCCCGACCAGGAGGCGAGCTCGGCGAGGTCGCCGAGGTCCCCCATGCCCCAGGAGCGGCTCGACAGGAGGGAGTAGAGCTGGACGAGGAAGCCGTGGGTGCGGCCCGAGGGCTGCGGCACGGCGCGCGGCGCGACGACGAGCGTCGCGGTCGCGGTGCGGCCGTCCCGGTGGCGTACGTCCAACTGATGTACGCCGAGCGGGAGTTGGTCGACCGGGGTGCCGGTCACCGTCAGCCCGTCGGGGAGGCCAGGGACCGGCCCGTCGCCCCAGCGCACCAGGGTGGGGGGCAGCAGGCGGTTCGCCTCGGCGGCCTCGGCATCGGCCAGGGCCCGGCGGAGCGCGGACGGGGTCGACGCGTCCACGCCGAGCGCGGCGAGGACGGCGACCACCGTGGCGTCCGGCACGTCGACGGTGATGCCCGCCGACGGGGAGTAGGACGTGGCCACGCCGTGCCGGGCGGCGAGCCGGGCCAGGGTCATGGCCTCAGAACCCCGCGGCAGCGGCGACCGGCGTCGGCTCGCTGGTGAGCGGGGGCTCGGCCATGGGGGGCTCGCTGATGAGGGGCTCGGCGTCGGCCATCGGGGGCTCGCTGGTCAGCGGCTGCTCGGGGGCGGGGGCGACCACGGGGGCCTCCAGTTTCGGTGGACGGCAGGAACAGGGATGCCCTACCCAGAGGACGGCCCGCCAGACGTACCGCCGCGCACAAGCTCGTACCGAGTCCATCTCATCAGGCATATCAGACACATCGGCCACCCGCGTTGACACCTTCGGCAGACGGGTGATGGGCTCGTCGCTCACACCACGTCAACGGGCGGTCACGCCGTGTCATGTGAGGGGCGGGCCGTGCACGTCGGTCGCGGAAGGACGGTGACGGCGCTCGCGGCCGCTCTGGTCGGCGGGCTGATCGGTTCGGCGCCCGGGGCGCTCGCCGCCCCCGGGCCCGCCCACACCGCCCTGGATCCGGCCCTGGACGCGGGTCCGCTGCCCGAGGTGTGGCCCCGGCCGCAGTCGATGAGACCCACGGGCGCCCCGGTCGCGGTCGGCGGCGAGGCGGTGCTGCTCGCGGGCCCGGGCGCCGATCCGTACGCCGTCCACGCCGTCGAGGACCTCCTGCGGGCGGCCGGGGTGCGTACCGCGCACCGCCAACTGCCGGGCAGCGGGCCGGTGTTCCGGATCGGCGGGGCCGGGGCGGCGGACGCGTTGCGGGCGCTGCGGGCGCCCGCGCGGGGCGATCTGCCGCCCGGCGGCTACCGGATCGGGGTGGGCCGGGTCGACGGGCGGGACACGGTGGCGCTCGACGGGGCCGGCGAGGACGGCCTGTTCCACGCCGCACAGACCCTGCGCCAGCTGGTCGGCAGGGACGCGCGGGGACAGCGGCGGATCCCGGGCGTCGCGGTGCGCGACTGGCCGGGCACCGCCGTGCGAGGCATCGCGGAAGGGTTCTACGGACCCGCCTGGAACCTCCAACAGCGCCTGGACCAGCTGGACTTCATGGGCCGCACCAAGCAGAACCGCTATCTGTACGCGCCGGGCGACGACCCCTACCGCCAGGCCCGCTGGCGCGAGCCCTACCCCGCCGGGCAGCGGGACGCCTTCCGGGCGCTGGCCGAGCGGGCGGCCCGCAACCATGTGACGGTGGCCTGGGCGGTGGCGCCCGGGCCGGGGATGTGCCTGTCGTCGGACGCGGATGTGGGGCGCCTGAACCGCAAGTTCGACGCGATGTGGGCGCTGGGGGTGCGGGCGTTCCAGTTGCAGTTCCCGGACGTCTCCTACAGCGAGTGGCCTTGCGGCGCGGACGCGGAAACGTTCGGCTCGGGCCCTGGGGCCGCCGCCGCCGCGCACGCCCGGGTGGCCAACGCGGTCGCGGCCCACCTCGCCTCGGCGCACCCCGGCTCCGAGCCGCTCTCGCTCCTCCCGGCCGAGTACTACCAGGACGGTACGACCGACTACCGGGTCGCCCTCGCGAACGCCCTCGCCCCGGGCGTCCAGGTCGCCTGGACCGGGGTCGGGGTCGTGCCGAAGACCATCACCGGGGCCCAACTGGCGCTCACCCGGGCCGCGTTCGGCCATCCGCTCCTGACCATGGACAACTATCCGGTCAACGACTACGCGCCGGGCCGGGTCTTCCTCGGCCCGTACACCGGCCGCGAGCCGGCCGTCGCGGAGGGCTCGGCGGCGCTGCTCGCCAGTGCGATGCGGCAGCCCGCCGCGTCCCGCGTCCCGCTGTTCACGGCGGCCGACTACGCCTGGAATCCGCGCGCCTACCGGCCGCAGCGGTCCTGGCGGGCCGCCGTCGACGATCTGGCGGGCGGCGATCCGGGGGTGCGCGAGGCGCTGGGGGCGGTGGCGGGCAACGACGCCTCGTCGGTGCTCGGGGGCCCCGAGTCGGCGTACCTGCGGCCGTTCGTGGCCGCCTTCTGGACGGCGCGCCCCGGCCCGGACGCGGTGGCGCGCGATCGTGCGGCCGGGGAGCTGCGGGCCGCGTTCACGGTGCTGCGGCAGGCTCGGCAGCGGCTCGCCCAGCAGGAGGTGGGGGCCGAACTGGCGCCCTGGCTGGACCAGTTGGCGCGGTACGGGCGGGCCGGTGAGCTCGCCGTCGATGTGCTGAGGGCCCAGTCGGCGGGCGACGGCGCGGCGGCCTGGCGGGCCTCCCTCGCGCTGGCCCCGCTGCGGGACGAGATCAAGGACGCCCCGGTCACCGTCGGCGAGGGAATCCTGGACGCGTTCCTGGACCGGGCGGGCCGGGCGGCCGACGCCTGGACCGGCGCGGACCATCCGCCGGCCGGCGTCACCAGGTCGCCGGACGCCCACACGGTCGCGTTCGACGCCGCCCGCCCGGTCCTGGCCCTGACCGTCCTGGCCGAGCCCGGCACCACGGGCGAGGTCCAGGCGCACGTCCCGGGCGAGGACTGGCACACCCTGGGCCCGCTCGACGCCTCCGGGTGGACCCAGCTCGCGGCGCGCGGGGTACGGGCGGACGCGGTACGGGTCCACGGCGGCGCCTCCGGCGTGCGGCGTCTGGTGCCCTGGTACGCGGACGAGCCCCGGGCCCATCTCGCGCTCGGCGGCACCCCGGTGGACGCCGAGATCGGCGGGGCGGCCCGGCGCGTCACCGCCTCGGTCGCGGCGATGGGGCCGGCGGCGGTGCGGGGCGCGCTGACCGCGAAGGCGCCCCGGGGCATCGCGGTGCGCCTGCCCCGGGACACGGCGGTGGCCCGTGGGACCAGTGCGGACGTGCCGGTCGAGGTGAGGGTGGCCCGGGGCACGCCCGCGGGCACCTACCGGGTGCCGCTGTTCTTCGCGGGCCGGGAGGCCACCCTGACCGTGCGGGCCTTCCCGCGTACCGGCGGGCCCGATCTGATCGCGGGGGCGAAGGCGACCTCGTCCGGGGACGCGGACGCCGCCTCCCCGGCGCGGGCCGCGGCCGACGGCGACCCGGCGAGCCGCTGGACCGCGCCGCCGGGGGACGGCGCCTGGTGGCAGGCCGAGCTCGCGGGTCCCGCACGGGTCGGCAAGGTGGTGCTCCAGTGGCGGGGCGCCGGTGCCGGGCACTATGCGGTGCGGGTGTCGTCCGACGGGCGTAGCTGGCGTACGGCGGCGACGGTAGTGGGCGGCCGGGGCGGGCGTGAGGCGGTGCCGCTGGACGCGCCGGACGCTCGTTTCATCCGGGTCCAGGTGGGGGGACGGCCGTCCGGCGCGGACTGTTCGCTGTGGTCGGTGGAGGCGTACGCCGTCGGGGGCTGAGCCCCGGGACGACGGGGTCCCGGGGACGACAGGCCCCGGGAACGACAGGGCCCGGATCGCTTCAGGCGGAGATGCCGTCGATCCGGGCCAGGGCGTCATCGGCGCCGAAGGGTTGGAGGTAGGGCAGCCAGCGCGGGTCGCGGTGGCCCGTGCCGATGATCCGCCAGGCGAGGCCGGTGGGCGGGGCGGGCTGGTGGCGAAGGCGCCAGCCCAGCTCCAGGAGGTGGCGGTCCGCCTTGACGTGGTTGCAGCGCCGGCAGGCGGCGACGACGTTCTCCCAGGCGTGCTGGCCGCCACGGCTGCGCGGGATGACGTGGTCGACGCTGGTTGCGACGCCACCGCAGTACATGCAGCGGCCACCGTCCCGGGCGAACAGGGCACGGCGGGTCAGTGGAACGGGCCCCCGGTAGGGGACCCGCACGAACCTCTTGAGCCGGACGACACTGGGCGCGGCCACGGCCCGGGTCGCACTGTGCAGGAAGGCGCCGGACTCCTCGAGGCTGACGGCCTTGTTTTCGAGGACGAGGACGAGCGCGCGGCGGAGCGGTACGACGCCGAGGGGCTCGTACGACGCGTTGAGGACCAGGACGTGCGGCACGGGTGCCTCCTATTACGCCGGCGGCGCGTGGCTCGCGCCGGGACGATCTGCTCTCCAGTCTCTCCTCATGCCTGGTCGAAGCGCCACCACGTCCGGGTAACGGGCTCGAAGTGTTTTCGACCACACACCCTTCTTTCCCAGGCCGCAGGGCCCTCTCCCCCGAACACGTCAACGGAGCACAGCTCTTGCCCCGTTAGTGTGGTGGGTCTGCCATCGCCTTCGCCGGCACCGCAACGCTGGAGGTTCCTGCCGTGAACTGGTCCGCCGTCCTGGCCGACGGATCGCCGCCGCCCACACCCGCGACGCTCGAGGACGCCCAGAAGTCGGCCACCGAGGCCGCCGGGTGGGTGGAGCAGAACTGGTCGACGTGGCTGTACGTCGGATTCCGCATCCTCCTGATCATCGTCATCGCCTCGGTCCTGCGGGTCCTGGTGCGCCGGGCCCTGACCAAGCTCATAGAGCGGATGAACCGCAGCGCCCAGGCGGTCGAGGGCACCGCGCTCGGCGGCCTGCTCGTGAACGCCGAGCGGCGCCGCCAGCGCTCGGAGGCCATCGGCTCGGTCCTGCGCTCGGTGGCGTCCTTCCTCATCATGGGCACGGCCGCCCTGATGGTCCTCGGCGTCCTGAACATCGATCTGGCCCCGCTGCTCGCCTCGGCGGGCGTGGCGGGCGTGGCGATCGGTTTCGGCGCCCGCAACCTGGTCACGGACTTCCTGTCCGGCGTGTTCATGATCCTTGAGGACCAGTACGGCGTCGGCGACTCGATCGACGCGGGGGTGGCCTCCGGCGAGGTGATCGAGGTCGGCCTGCGCGTGACGAAGCTGCGGGGCGCGGACGGCGAGATCTGGTACGTCCGCAACGGTGAGATCAAGCGCATCGGCAACCTGTCCCAGGGCTGGGCGACGGCCGGGGTCGACGTGCGGGTCCGCGCCAGCGAGGACCTGGAGCGGCTGCGTGCGGTGATCAACGAGGCGACGGAGTCCATGGCGAAGGAAGAGCCGTGGAACGAGCGCCTGTGGGGCCCGGTGGAGATCCTCGGCCTCGACGAGGTGCTGCTCGACTCGATGGTGGTCCGCGTCTCGGCGAAGACCATGCCGGGCAAGGCGCTGAGCGTGGAGCGCGAGCTGCGCTGGCGGATCAAGATCGCCCTGGACGCGGCGGGCATCCGCATCGTCGGCGGCCTGCCGCTGGCGGAGGAGCCGGCCGCGACCGACCCCTCGGCCTCGGTCGCCGCCCCCTCCGCCCTGAACAACCCGACCTCCCCGCAGTCCCTGGCCACGGCCCCGATCCCGAACCCGAACCCGAATCTGTCGAAGTAGCCGCGGCGGCACGAGCGCGCCCGAGGGGGTTCCCCTCGGGCGCGCCGCTGTTCGGGGCCGAGGGCTGAACTACTCTCGCGCGCATGCCCGGACACGACGACTCCCTCGCGGTCACCCGCGACGCCTACGACGCCGCCGCCCCCGCCTACGCGCGGCTGTTCCGCGACTCACTGCGTGACAGCCCGCTTGACCGGGCCATGTTGGGCGTCTTCGCCGAGGCGGTCCGTGCGGGCGGGGGCCGGCGGGTCGCGGACCTGGGGTGCGGGCCGGGGCATGTCACCGCCCATCTGGAAGGGCTGGGGCTCGCGGCCTTCGGTGTCGACGCCTCCCCCGCGATGGTCGAGCTGGCTCAACAGGCCTACCCGGGGCTCCAGTTCGGCGTGGGGTCGATGACCGCCCTGGAGATCGCCGACGGCTCACTGGACGGCATCCTCTCCCGCTGGTCCGTCATCCACACGCCGCCCAGTGAACTCCCGCCCATCGCAAGGGAGTTCAGCCGCGTCCTGACGTCCGGCGGCCACCTCCTGATCGGCTTCTCGGCGAGCGACGACGCGTCCTGCCCGACGCAGGTCTTCGACCACGCGGTCGCGCCCGCCTACCGCTGGTGGCCCGACCACCTCTCCGCCCTGCTGCGCGCTTCCGGCCTCACCGAGGCGGCCCGCCTGGTCCGCGAGCCCCTGCCCACCGACCGGCGCCAGTTCAAGGAAGTCCACCTGCTGGCCCGCAAGGCCTAGGACCCGCGCGCAGATAACGCTTTGGTAGCCGCCCCGGCCCGGCCCATTGACGTGCCGATGACGTGCGCCCTACGTTCCTCACAACCAACAGGAAACTTTCCTAACAGTGCAGTGGGAAAGCGGGCGCCCGAAGGGCAGGTGGATCCGTCGTGGCCGGTACTACCCCGGGGACTCCGCGCGTACTCCGCGCCATGAACGACCGGGCCGCGCTCGATCTGCTCCTGGAGCACGGGCCGCTCTCACGGACCCGGATCGGCAAGCTCACCGGGCTCTCCAAGCCCACCGCCTCCCAGCTCCTCGCGCGCCTGGAGGCGGCCGGGCTGGTCGTCGCCACCGGCACGACCGAGGGACGGCCCGGGCCCAACGCCCAGCTGTACGCCGTCAACGCGACCGCCGCCCACGTGGCGGGAGTCGACGTCACGCCCGAGCGGATCCGCGCCGCCGTCGCCGATGTGGCGGGCGGCGTCGTCGGGGAGTTCGAGGTGGCGACCCCCGGGCGGCGCGCCGAGTCGGTGGTGCGGCAGGTCACCGGCGCGCTGGACGGCGCCGCCAAGGCGGCCGGGCTCGTCCGGGCCGATCTGCACCGGGTCGTGATCGGCACCCCGGGCGCCTTCGACCCCGGCACCGGACGGCTGCGCTACGCCTCCCACCTGCCGGGCTGGCACTCCCCCACCCTGCTCGACGAACTCGCCGGGGCCCTGCCGATGCCCGTCGAGTACGAGAACGACGTCAACCTCGCCGCCATCGCCGAGCAGCGCCTGGGCGCGGCCCGCGGACTCGAGGACTTCGTGCTGCTGTGGAACGAGGGCGGGCTCGGTGCCGCGCTCGTGATCGGCGGCCGGCTGCACCGCGGCTTCACCGGGGGCGCGGGCGAGGTCGGCTTCCTGCCGGTGCCGGGCGCCCCGCTCGTACGCCATGTCACCAAGGCCAACTCGGGCGGCTTCCAGGAGCTGGCCGGCGGCCAGGCGCTGCCCCGGCTCGCCCGGGAGCTCGGCGTCACCGACGTCCCCGGCGGAAACACGAACGACGTGGCCACCGCCCTGATCGCGCGCGGCGCGGAAGCCCAGGACGGCCCCGAGCGCCGGCTCCTCCAGGCCTTCGCCACCGGGCTCGCGACCGGCCTCGCCTCCCTCGTCGCCGTGCTCGACCCCGAGCTCGTCGTGCTCTCCGGCGGGCTGCTCGCCGCCGGGGGCGAGCCGCTGCGCGAGCTCGTCCAGACCGAGCTGGGCGAGCTGGCGGCCTCCCGGCCCCGGCTCGTCATCGGCGAGGTGACCCAACTGCCCGTGCTGCGCGGCGCGTTGGAGGCCGCGCTCGCCACCACGCGTGACGAGGTCTTCGACACCTCGCGCTGACCCACCCCCGCCCCGCCCGCCATCTCGCGCCGAACCGCCCCCGCCCCGCGCCGAAACCATCCCCGCCCCTCCACCGCCCTCCCCGGGAGACACCGCCATGCCCGCATTCCGCCGGAAGTCGGCCGCCGTACTGGCCGCGACCGCCTCGATAGCCCTGTTCGCCTCCGCCTGTACGGGCCAGAGCAACACCAGCGCCAAGGACGACGCGTCCAAGGACACGACGATCACCTTCTGGCACGGCTGGAGCGCGCCCAACGAGGTCAAGGCCATCCAGGCCGAGGTGGACGCCTTCCAGAGCGCCCACCCCAACATCCACGTGAAGGTCGTCGGCAACATCAACGACGACAAGATCAACCAGGCGCTGCGCGCGGGCGGCTCCAACGCCCCGGACGTGGTGTCGTCGTTCACCACGAACAACGTCGGCAAGTTCTGCTCGTCCAACGCCTTCGTCGACCTCGCCCCGTTCCTGAAGAAGGACGGCATCGACCCGGCGAAGACGTTCCCCAAGACCATGAACGAGTACACCCAGTTCCAGGGCAAGCGCTGCTCGCTGCCGCTGCTCGGCGACTCCTACGCGCTCTACTACAACAAGGACGCCTTCAAGGCGGCCGGGATCGACGCCCCGCCCACCACCTGGTCGGAGTTCGAGGCGGACGCCAAGGCGCTGACCAAGCCCAAGGGCGACTCCTACGAGCAGCTCGGCTTCATGCCGAACTACCACGCCTACGAGACGACGACCGAGCACTACCTGGCGCAGTGGTCGCCGACGTACTTCGACGCGAGCGGCAAGTCGAACATCGTCAAGGACCCGGCCTTCGAGAAGGGCCTCGCCTTCCAGAAGCAGCTCGTCGACGGCCTCGGCGGCTTCGCCAAGCTGGAGAAGTACCGCACCGCCTTCGGCGAGGAGTACGGCGACAAGAACCCGTTCAACACCGGCCAGGTCGCCATGGCGATGGACGGCGAGTGGCGCCTGGGCATGGCCCTGGACAGCAAGCCGAAGTTCGACATCGGGGTGGCGCCGCTGCCCGTTCCGGACGACCAGAGGGCCACGCACGGCAAGGGCTATCTGACCGGCACCATCGCGGGCATCGCGGCGACCTCGAAGAAGCAGAACGCGGCCTGGGAGCTGGTGAAGTTCCTGACCACCGACACGGACGCGGTGGTGAACTTCGCCAACGCCATCCACAACGTGCCCTCGACCTTCGAGGCCCTCAAGTCGCCCAAGCTGCAGGCCGACCCGCGCTTCAGGACCTTCCTGGACATCGCCCAGAACCCGAACTCCACCACCTCTCCTGCCTCCGTCAACGGCGGCCAGTACCTGGTGTCGCTGCAGAACCTCGGCTACGACGTCGAGAGCGGCAAGCAGACCGACATCAAGGCCGGTCTCGCCAAGACCGCCCAGGAGATCGACGCCGCGATCGCGCAGGCGAAGTAGCCCGCGATGAGCACCACGTACACACTGCGCTCCAAGCACCGCCGCTCGGCGCTGCGGACCCTGGCGTTCCTGTCGCCCTGGCTGATCGGCTTCTGCGTCTTCTTCGCCTATCCGCTGATCTCCACGGTCTACTTCTCCTTCACCCACTACGACGGCTTCGGCGCGGCCACCTTCGACGGCCTGAAGAACTGGTCGTACGTGTTCGGCGACTACCCGCTGTTCTGGCCGGCCCTGCGCAACACCCTGTGGCTGGTGGTCGTGATGGTCGCCTGCCGGGTGGTGTTCGGGCTCGGCGTCGGCATGCTGATCACCAAGATCAAGACTGGTGTCGGCGTCTTCCGCACGCTGTTCTACCTGCCCTACCTCGCCCCGCCGGTCGCGGCCACGCTCGGTTTCGTCTTCCTGCTCAACCCCGGTACCGGGCCGGTCAACTCGCTCCTGGGCGACCTGGGCATCCCGGCCCCGGACTGGTTCACCGACCCGTCCTGGTCCAAGCCCGCGCTCACCCTCCTCGCGGTGTGGGGCGTCGGGGACCTGATGGTCATCTTCATGGCCGCGCTGCTCGACGTGCCCAAGGAGCAGTACGAGGCCGCCGAGCTGGACGGCGCCTCGCCCTGGCAGCGGTTCCGCTACGTCACCCTGCCGAACATCTCGCCCATCGTGATGTTCGCCGTGGTCACCGGGGTCATCCAGGCGATGCAGAGCTACACCCAGCCGCTGGTGGCGGGCAAGGTCGCCTCCGGCATCGTCGGCAACTCGGGCCAGCAGTTCGAGCCCGGCTACCCCGACAAGTCCACGCTGACCCTGCCCCAGCTCGTCTACAACCTGGGCTTCCAGCGCTTCGACTACGGCTCGGCGTGCGTGGTCGCCCTTGTCCTGTTCGCCCTCTCCATGGTCTTCACGGCGCTCCTCATGAAGCGCCGCGGCGGACTGATCCAGGCAGGTGAGTGATGTGACGTACGCCCTGGAGGCCCCCGAGACCGAGGCCGTCACCCCGGCGGCCAGAACGGCCCGCCGCAAGGCCGTGCTGCAGTGGATCGCGGTGCACTCGCTCGGCGTCGCGGCCGCGCTGTTCTTCGTGCTGCCCTTCGTCTTCCTGCTGCTCACCTCGCTGATGGACGACCAGCAGACCCTGACCCGGGACCTGATCCCGCACCACTGGGCGTGGTCCAACTACCGCAAGGTGTTCGACACTCCGGGCTTCTTGACCTGGTGGAAGAACACCCTGCTGTATGCCGGACTCGGCACCGTGCTCAGTGTCGTGTCGTCGGTGCCGGTGGCCTACGCGCTCGCCAAGTTCCGCTTCCGCGGCCGCAACCTGTCGCTGATGCTGGTCATCTCGATGATGATGCTGCCGCCCCAGGTGATCATCATCCCGATGTACCTGTTCTGGGCGAAGCAGCTGGACATGGCCGGCACGCTGTGGCCGCTGATCATCCCGCTGGCGTTCGGCGACGCGTTCACCATCTTCCTGCTGCGGCAGTTCCTGATGACCATCCCCAACGAGTACCTGGACGCCGCGAAGGTCGACGGGTGCGGGGAGTTCAGAACGCTGATCAAGGTGGTGCTGCCGATGGCCCGCCCGGGCATCGCCGCCGTCGCGCTCTTCCAGTTCTTCTACGCCTGGAACGACTACTTCGGGCCGCAGATCTACGCGTCCGACACGCCGGCGTCCTGGACGCTGAGCTACGGCCTGGAGTCCTTCAAGGGCGCGCACCATACCGACTGGAACCTGACCATGGCCGCGACCGTTCTGGTCATGGCCCCCGTGATCCTCGTCTTCTTCTTCGCACAGAAGGCTTTCGTCGAGGGCGTCACACTGACCGGAGTGAAGGGCTAACCAACAATGAAGCTCGCAGTAGTGGGGGGCGGCTCGACCTACACCCCCGAACTCATCGACGGTTTCGCCCGGTTGAGGGACACGCTGCCCATCAGTGAGCTCGTCCTCGTCGACCCGGCCGCCGACCGCCTGGACCTGGTGGGCGGCCTCGCCCGGCGCATCTTCGCCAAGCAGGGGCACCCCGGGAGGATCGTCACCACCTCCGACCTGGACGCGGGCGTCGAGGGCGCGGACGCGGTGCTGCTCCAGCTGCGCGTGGGCGGCCAGGCGGCCCGCCAGCAGGACGAGACCTGGCCGCTGGAATGCGGCTGCGTGGGCCAGGAGACCACCGGCGCGGGCGGCCTCGCCAAGGCGCTGCGGACCGTGCCGGTGGTGCTCGACATCGCCGAGCGCGTCCGGCGCACCAACCCGGACGCCTGGATCGTCGACTTCACCAACCCGGTGGGCATCGTGACCCGCGCCCTGCTCCAGGCCGGGCACAAGGCGGTCGGCCTGTGCAACGTGGCCATCGGCCTCCAGCGCAAGTTCGCGGCGCTGCTCCAAGTGACGCCCGGAGAGGTCCACTTGGACCACGTCGGCCTCAACCACCTGACGTGGGAGCTGGGGGTGCGCCTGGGCGGGCCCGAGGGCGAGAACGTGCTGCCGGGGCTCCTCGCCGAGCACGGCGAGGCCATCGCCGACGACCTGCGCCTGCCCCGCCAGGTGCTCGACCGGCTCGGCGTCGTGCCGTCGTACTACCTGCGGTACTTCTACGCGCACGACGAGGTGGTGCGCGAGCTCGGCACCAAGCCGTCCCGGGCGGCCGAAGTCGCCGAGATGGAGCGGCAGTTGCTGGCGATGTACGGCGACCCGAAGCTCGACGAGAAGCCGGAGCTGCTCGCCAAGCGCGGCGGCGCCTTCTACTCGGAGGCCGCCGTCGACCTCGCGGCCTCGCTGCTCGGCAACGGGGGCAGCCCCGTGCAGGTCGTGAACACGTACAACAACGGCACGCTGCCCTTCCTCGCGGACGACGCCGTCATCGAAGTGCCGGCCCGGGTGGACGCCGCCGGCGCGGTGCCGCTGGCGGTGCCCGAACTCGACCCGCTGTACGCCGGGTTGATCGCCCACGTCACCGCCTACGAGGACCTCGCGCTCGAAGCCGCCCTGCGCGGCGGGCGCGACCGGGTGTTCCGGGCGCTGCTCGCGCACCCGCTGGTCGGGCAGTACGACTACGCCGACGGGCTCACCGACCGGCTGATCGCGCACAACCGGGAGCACCTTTCGTGGGCATGAGTGTGCTGGCGATCGACGCCGGCAACAGCAAGACCGACGTGGCACTGATCGACGCGGACGGCACGGTCCTCGGCACGGCCAGGGGCGGCGGCTTCCGGCCGCCGGTGGTCGGCGTCGAGGTGGCCCTGCGCATGCTGGCCACCACGGTGGAGGAGGCCCACCTCGCCTCCCGCGTCCCGGGGCCGCTGCGGGTCGCACACGTCTCGGCGTGCCTGGCCAACGCCGATCTGCCCGTCGAGGAGCGGGAGTTGGCGGCGGCCCTGGAGGGGCGCGGCTGGGGGGACTCGGTGCGGGTGTACAACGACACCTTCGCGATACTGCGCGCCGGGCTGCCCAGTGGCGCCGAGCCGCGCGGTGTCGCGGTGGTGTGCGGCGCGGGCATCAACTGCGTCGGCATGACCCCGGACGGGCGCACCGCCCGCTTCCCCGCGATCGGGAAGATCTCCGGCGACTGGGGCGGGGGCGGCGGGCTGGCCGAGGAGGCGCTGTTCTTCGCGGCGCGCGCCGAGGACGGCCGGGGCGCCCCGACCGCGCTCGCGGCCGCGCTGCCCGCCCACTTCGGGCTCTCCTCGATGTACGAGCTGATCGAGGCGCTGCACCTGGGGATGCTCCCGGCCGCGCGCCGCCATGAGCTCAGCCCGGTGCTCTTCGAGGTCGCGGCGGGCGGGGACGCGGTGGCGCGCTCGCTCGTCGAGCGGCAGGCCGAGGAGATCGTGGCCCTGGCCACGGTCGCCCTGGCCCGGCTCGACCTGCTCGACGTCCCGGCGCCGGTACTGCTCGGCGGCAGCGTGCTCGCGGCCCGCCACCCCCAACTCGACGACCGAGTGCACGAGTTGCTGGCCGCCAGGGCGCCCAAGGCGGAGCCGCTCGTGGTGACCACCTCGCCGGTGCTCGGCGCGGCACTGCTCGGCCTCGACCAGCTGTCGGCGCCCGCCGACACGTACACGCGGCTGCGCGCCCAGTACGCCTAGGCCGGACGGGCGGGGCCCCTGGGGAACCGTCGGGGTCGCCACCGCGTATACATGGTGGGGATGTGGCGAGGGGCGGGGGCCCCGGACACCACCCAGGGGCGGGAGCGGCAGGTAACAAGATCCAGACAACCCTGGATGGTTGTCGGTCCCTGCGGCCATACTGCCTACGCAGCGACCGAGGGGGAGGTCAGGTGGCGAATCCGCCGAACGTGCGCGAACCGGAGACGCGGGAGCCCGCGGCCCGGCCCGTGCCGCAGCCGCGGCCCGGCCCGCACCGGGCCTGGGCCGAGACGCGGGAGCGGCTGCGCGCCGCCGCGACGACCGAGCCAGGCCGCCTGTGGATCATGGGTGCGGTGGTGGCCGTCCTCGTCGTGGCCTTCGGCGGGATCACCGCGTGGCAGGTCTCGGACCGCTCGGCCGCGGCGAGCGACGTGGTGAGCCGCAGCCAGCCGCTGAGCGCGGACGCCGCCTCCATCTACCGCTCGCTCGCCGACGCCGACACGGCCGCCGCGAGCGGCTTCCTGGCGGGCGGCCAGGAGCCGCTGGACGTGCGCAAGCGGTACGACACGGACATCTCGACCGCCTCCCGCCTCCTGGTCAAGGCGGCGGCGAACACCACGGGCTCCGCCGAGTCGGCCCAGCAGATAGCCACCCTGAACGAGCAACTCCCGCTCTACAACGGCCTGGTCGAGCAGGCCCGCGCGAACAACCGGCAGGGCTTCCCGGTGGGCGGCGCCTATCTGCGCTTCGCCAACCAGAAGATGAGCACCAGCCTGCTGCCCGCCGCCCAGAAGCTGTACGAGGCCGAGACGGGCCGTCTCTACGACGACTACGACCAGGCCGACACCTGGCCGTACGCGGCGATCGCGCTCGGCCTGGTGGCGCTCGGCGGGCTCGTCTGGGTCCAGCGCCGCAACTACCTGCGCACCAACCGGGTGTTCAACCACGGACTGCTCGCCGCGACGGCGGCCTCCACGGTGGTGCTGCTCTGGCTGGTGGTGGGGCACGCGGTGGCCTCCTCGGACCTCGCGACCTCGCGGGCGCACGGCCAGGAGTCCCTGAAGGTCCTCAACGACGCCCGGATCAGCTCCCTCCAGGCCCGCGCCAACGAGAACCTGACGCTGGTGGCCCGGGGCGCGGTGCTCACCCCGGACGGCAAGGACCTGTACGAGGCGGAGTTCACCAAGGAGATGGCGTCCCTGACCGACCGGCTCGACGCCGCCAGGAGCCTCGCGGACGACACGGCGGGCAAGGCCCCCGTCGTGAACGCCGTCGGCGACATGAACGAATGGAAGAAGCGCCACACGGCGGCCCGCACGACGGACGACAAGGGCGACTACGACGGCGCGCTGACCCAGGTCCTCGGCGCGAAGGGCTCCACCGGCGAGTGCTTCGACCAGGTGGACAAGGAGCTCGACTCGGCGATCGCCCACGAGCAGCGCCAGTTCACCACGGCCGCGTCCGACGGGCACGGCGCCCTGGCGGGGCTCCCGCTGGGCGCGGCGCTCCTCGCGGTGCTCGCGGCGGCGGGCGCCGGCGTCGGCATCAGCCGCAGGCTCGCGGAGTACAGGTGAGCGGCATGGACAGCGGCGACGGACGCGCGAGCGGCGGCGCATCGGCGAGAGGGGTCGCGATGAGCGGCGCGAACGGCTCGACGGATCCGGCACTTCCCGCCGCCCCCGGCACCGGCACACCGGGCCGGGCCCCGCGTGCCGGGCGGCGCGGGGCCGGGCGGCTGCGCGGCTGGGGCGGGGTGGCCGGGATGGCCCTCGCGCTCGCGGTCGCGGCCGGCGCGCTCGTCCCGCTGACCCGGCACGGCGGCGAGGCGGCGGCGGACGTGGCGGGCCCGGGGATCGCCCGGGCCGTGCAGGCCAAGGCCGACGACTGCAAGGACCCGGAGGCGAGCCTGCCCCCGTCGTCGGCGGACGGGCCGAACATCGACGCCATCAAGCAGCGCGGCAAGCTGATCGCGGGCGTCGACCAGAACAGCTTCCGCTGGGGCTACCGCAATCCCGCGACACGCACCCTCGAAGGCTTCGACATCGACCTGGTGAAGGCGATCGCGAAGAACATCCTGGGGGACGAGAACGCGGTGATCTACCGTGCCATCCCCACCAGCCAGCGCATCCCCGCGCTCCAGAACGGCACGGTGGACGTGGTGGTGCGCACGATGACCGTCAACTGCGCCCGCATCAAGCAGGCCTCGTTCTCCACCGCGTACTTCGAGGCGGGCCAGCAGGTGCTGGCCCCCAAGACCTCCGCCATCACCGGCTTCGACGACTCCCTCAAGGGCAAGCGGGTCTGTGTGGCGGCGGGCTCCACCGCCTTCGACGCCCTCAAGGCCGACGCGCACGGCGCCGACTACCAGGACTTCACGGTCCCCAACCAGCTCGACTGCCTGGTCCGCCTCCAGCAGAACCTGGTGGACGCGGTCGTCACCGACAACGCGCTCGCCGCGGGCCAGGCCGCCCAGGACCCGGCGGTGCAGCTGAAGGGCAGCCCGTTCACCTCCGAGCACTACGGCGTCGCCGTCAAGCTCGGCAACACCGATCTGGTGCGGCGGATCAACCAGGTCCTGGTGGACTACCGCAACGGCGGGGCCAACAGCCCCTGGATGACGGCGTACCGCCAGTGGCTCGCCGCGGACCTGCCCGGCATATCGGGCCCGCCCGCACCCAAGTACCGGACGGGATGAGCCAGTTGACGGCCCAGTCCAACCAACGAGCGGAGAGGTGATCGATGGGCGCGGGATCCTCCCCCAGCTCCACCGGGGGACCCCCGGAGCCGGTCATGGACCGGGACGAGGTCGACCGTGCCCTGGCACGCCTCGTCGCCGAGCACGAGGCCGTGGAGACCTCGCTGCTCGCCCTCCAGGACCATGCCGGGCGCCGGCTCCTGGAAGGCGCGGACCTGACCGGCGTCACCAAGGAGCGCTGGGCGGCCACCGAGCAGTCGATCTCGCTGCTGTGGGCGTACTTCGACGCGTACTCGGCTGCCCTCGAAGCCACCCGTGAGCTGCGCTCCCGGCGCCGCTGGCCCGGCCGCGAGGACCTGGTGGAACTGACCGAGCGGCTGCGCGGCGAGTCCGTGACGCTCTCGGGCGCCGCCCTGCACAGCGCCCCGACGATGGCCGGCGGCCCGGCCAGGCTGACCGAACGCTTCACGCTCGCCGAGCTGGTCAACCGGATGAACGAGCTGTACGCGCGCTCGCTCGACCTGGTCGTGGCCGCCGACGCGGTGTGGTCGGCGCTGCCCGCGCGGATAGACCTGCTCGCCGCCGAGCTGCACCGCACCCGGGGCCTCGCGCACTCGGTGGGCGTACGGCCCGGCGAGCACCCCTCCGGCGACGACCTGGAGTCGATCACCGCCGAACTGACCGAGCTGCGCGCTCAGGTGATCTCCGACCCGCTGGCGTTCTGGGTGCCCGCGCCGGGCAGCTCCGCGCCAGGCGGCGGCCGCCCCGACACCGGCCGCTACGACCGGGCGGCCCGCGCCCTGGAGGACGTACGCCGGGAGATCGAGGCTGTTCTGACGGTCCGTCAGGATGCCGAGCAGCGCCTGGTGCGGCTGCGGGACGTGCTGTCCCGGGCGGACCGCACCCTGGCCGAGGCCCGCTCGGCGCGCGGCGAGGTCCTCGCGAAGATCGCGGCCAGCGAGGTGCCCGCCGTGAGCGGCCCCTCCATCGCGCTCCAGGAACAGCTGGCCGCCGCCGCCGAGTACCGCAGGCACTCCCAGTGGCACCGCCTCTCGCCGCTCCTCGAATCCCTGGAACGGGAGGCCGAGGACGAACTGCTGCGCGCCCGCGAGTCGTTGACGGCGGTCACCGCGCCGCTCGCGGTCCGCGCGGAGCTGCGCGGCAGGCTGGACGCCTACAAGGCGAAGGTCGCCCGGCACGGCATGGCCGAGGACCCGTTCCTGATCGAGCGGTACGACGCGGCGCGCCGGATGCTGTGGTCCGCGCCCTGCGATCTGCGCGTCGCCGAAGAGGCGGTGCTGCGTTACCAGCGGGCGGCCGCGGACGCCCTGGCCCCGAGAGACTCCGGGCCCGTCGACCAGAGGGGGGAATCATGAGCGAGAACACCCAGTGCCAGCGCCCCGGTTGCGCGGGTTCGTACGAGGACATGGGCGGCGGCGAGCTGTACTGCGACACCTGCGGGCTCGCCCCGGTCGTGTCGCCGACGGGCATGGTGTCCTCACCGCCGACCGGGATCACCGGCGGCGGCCACCGCTCGGCCTCGCAGTCCTCGCGCTCCTCCTCGCGCGCCTCGGCCCGCTCCTCGCGGTCCTCCACCTCGCGGCGCTCGGTCTCCGGACGCCTGTCCTCGCTGAGCGGCGCGGCCACCTCGCGGTCGGTGTCGGTGCGCAGCTCGGGCGCGGCGGCGAGCTCCTCGGCGCGCAGCCGCCTCGGCGCGGGCCTGGTGTCGGTGCCGGGGGTGCCCCGGCCCGATCCGCGCTCGGCGGTGATGGAGCGCCCGGAGGTGCCCGAGCGCAAGCGGTTCTGCTCGCGCTCGGACTGCGGTGCGCAGGTGGGCCGTTCGCGCGGGGACCGCCCCGGGCGCACCGAGGGCTTCTGCACCAAGTGCGGCCACCCGTACTCCTTCGTGCCGAAGCTGGCGACCGGCGACATCGTGCGCGGCCAGTACGAGGTGATGGGCTGCCTGGCGCACGGCGGTCTCGGCTGGGTCTACCTCGCCGTGGACCGCGCGGTCTCCGACCGCTGGGTGGTCCTCAAGGGCCTGCTGGACACCGGCGACCAGGACGCGATGGCGGCGGCGATCTCCGAGCGGCGCTTCCTCGCCGAGATCGAGCACTCCAACATCGTGCGGATCTACAACTTCGTGGAGCACCTCGACCAGCGGACCGGCTCGCTCGACGGCTACATCGTCATGGAGTACGTCGGCGGCAAGTCGCTCAAGGAGATCGCCAACGAGCGGCGCGACGCCATCGGCAAGCGCGATCCGCTGCCGGTGGAGCAGGCCTGCGCGTACGGCATCGAGGCCCTGGAGGCGCTCGGCCACCTGCACAGCCGCAACCTGCTGTACTGCGACTTCAAGGTGGACAACGCGATACAGACCGAGGACCAGCTGAAGCTGATCGACATGGGCGCGGTGCGCCGCATGGACGACGACGAGTCGGCGATCTACGGCACGGTCGGCTACCAGGCCCCCGAGGTCGCCGAGGCCGGCCCCTCGGTCGCCTCCGACCTGTACACCGTGGCCCGCACCCTGGCGGTGCTCACCTTCGACTTCCAGGGCTACACCAACGTCTACGCGGACAGCCTGCCCGACCCCGACAACATCGACGTGTTCCGCCAGTACGAGTCGTTCTACCGGTTCCTGGTGCGGGCCACCGACCCGGACCCGGCGCGCCGGTTCGCCTCCGCCCAGGAGATGGCGGAGCAGCTGACGGGTGTCCTGCGCGAGGTCGTGGCGCTCCAGACGGGCCGTCCAAGGCCCGCCCTCTCGACCCTTTTCGGCACCGAACTGCGCGTCACCGACACGAAGTTGTTCGCCGCGCAGAGCGGTGACGTCTCGCGGCTCGGGGCCCGGCAGGCGCCGGTCGGCAGACGCGCCCGCAAGGCGCTCGCGTCGGCGGCGGTACCGGCCGCGGCCCTCGCCTCCGTCCCGGCGGGCGCCCCCGCGCTGCCCGCCCTCGCGCCCCACACCCCGGGCCTGCCCCACCCGGTGACGCAGGGCGCCGTCCCGGTGCAGCGCGCCGAGGGCACGACCGGCGGTGGCCGGCCCGGCGCGCCCCTGCTCACCCCGCTCGACCCGCGCGGCACCTCGCTCGCGCTGCCGGTGCCGCACGTGGACCCGGGGGACCCCAACGCGGGGTTCCTCGCGGGCCTGATGGCGGCCGCGCCCGCCGAGCTGATCACCGCGCTGCGCTCGGCCCCGGCCGACTCCATCGAGCGCAGGCTGCGCGAGCTGCGGGCCCTGCTCGACATGGACGAGCGGGTCTCCGCGGGCCGGGCCCTCGACGCCCTGGAGGCCGACCACCCGGACGACTGGCGGGTCGTCTGGTACCGGGGCCTCGCCTCGCTCGCGGCCGGCGACAACGAGAACGCGGCGCTGTCCTTCGACGCGGTCTACGACGCGTTCCCGGGCGAGCCCGCGCCCAAGCTCGCCCTCGGGGTGTGTGCGGAGGTGCTCGGGCAGCTCGACAACGCGGCCGAGTACTACCGCCTGGTGTGGACCACCGACCCCAGCTATGTGAGCGCCGCGTTCGGCCTGGCCCGGGTGCAGCTCGCCGCCGGGGACCGCACCAGCGCCGTACGCACCCTGGAGTCGGTGCCCGAGGCCTCCATCCACTACACGGCGGCCCGGGTCGCGGCGGTGCGGGCCCGGCTGCGCAGCCGGGCCCCGCGGGACCCTCTGATCGGGGACCTGCTGGCGGCCGCGGCCCAGGTCGAGGCGCTCGACGCGTTCGGCCTGGACCCGGTGCGACGTGAACAGCTGGCGACCGAGGTCCTGGGCACCGCCCTGGACTGGGTACTGTCGGGGAGCACCGGCGCCGGGCAGGGCAGGACCGTACTGCTCGGCAGCGACGTGGACGAGCGGGGCCTGCGCTTCGGTCTGGAACGTTCGTACCGGGTGCTCGCCCGGCTCGCACAGCGTGGCGAGGAAAGGATCGACCTGGTGGAACGGGCCAACCGATTCCGCCCCCGGACCTGGGTGTGACGATGTCGCAGACGCATCAGCTCGCCGCCTGCCCCGGCTGCGAAGAGCCGCTGGAGACGGGCGACCTGTTCTGCGGGGCCTGCGGGTACGACCTGTCGGCCGTGCCCGAGCCGCCGCCGGACCATCCGACCATCGAGATGGCGTCCCCTGTGGCCGCGGCCCCGCAGCAGCCCCAACTCCCGTATCCCGTACGCACGGACGAGCCGTACGCGGCGCCGCGCGAGCCGCATGCGGAGCCGGGCGGGGCCGTGGACGAGTACCCGCTGCCCGCGCCCGACCCGCGCGCCGCCGAGCCCGACCCGGACACCCATGTGGCCCGGCCCCCGGCGCCCGGCGCCAAGGTGTGCGTGGCCTGCCGCGCCGGGCGGGTCGACGACGACGGGTACTGCGAGAACTGCGGGCACGCCCAGCCGCGTGAGCGCGACCACATGGAGCAGGAGCTCGGGGCGGTGTCCGCGGTCAGCGACCGGGGGCTGCGCCACCACCGCAACGAGGACTCCTTCGCGCTGTCCTCGACGGCCCTGCCCGACGGTTCGCCCGCCGTCGTGGCCGTCGTGTGCGACGGGGTGTCGTCGGCGACCCGTCCCGACGAGGCGTCCGCCGCCGCGGCCGCCGCCGCCAACGAGTCGCTGCTCGCCTCGCTGCCGCAGGGCACCCACCCCCAGCAGGCGATGCACGACGCGATCCTGGCCGCCGCCGAGGCCGTCAACTCCCTTGCCCAGGAGCCGGGTCGGGCCCTCCAGCACGATCAGCACCGCCATCAGAACGCCCCGGCCTGCACCCTGGTGGGGGCCATCTCGGCGGGCGGTCTGCTCGTGGTGGGCTGGGTCGGCGACAGCCGCGCGTACTGGGTGCCCGACGACCGCGCGACCGCGCCGGCCCGGCTCACCGAGGACGACTCGTGGGCCGCGCAGATGGTCGCGGCCCAGCTGATGAGCGAGGCCGACGCCTACGCGGACGAGCGGGCCCACGCCATCACCGGCTGGCTGGGCGCGGACGCCTACGAACTCGACCCGCACACCGCCTCGTTCAAGCCGGACCGCTCCGGTGTGGTGGTGGTCTGCACGGACGGCCTGTGGAACTACGCGGAGGGCGCCGAGGAGATGGCCCGGATCATTCCTCCGGACGCCGCCGAACGGCCGCTGCACAGCGCGCAGGTGCTCGTCGGGCACGCCCTGGACGGCGGGGGCCACGACAACGTAACAGTGGCCGTGCTGCCGTTCGCGGTGGAGCGGCAAGGGGCAGGATCCGCCTACAACTAGGCCCGCGTCCCCATTGCGCCGCTATCGCGCTGCTTGTTCGACTTCCTTCACCTCAGGTCCATGGAGCCTCAAGGAGCCTTTTCCGATGGCCAACTTCTCCAAGTCCAACGTGCCGCAGTTCTCCGTCGAGGTGTACCAGAACGAGTTCCTGCCGGAGGGCGGACGCGAGGTCAACGCGATCGTCACGGTGGCCTCCACCGGCGGCGGCACCCTGGGCGGCGCCCCCTTCACGGCGGCTTCGGCCGCGCCCTCCTCCATACCGGGCCGGGCACCCGGCGCCGCCGTGGTGATCATGGTGGACTGCTCGGGTTCGATGGACTATCCGCCGACCAAGATGCGCAACGCCCGCGACGCCACGGCCGCCGCGATCGACACCCTGCGCGACGGCGTCGCCTTCGCGGTCGTCGGCGGTACGCACATCGCCCGCGAGGTCTACCCGGGCAACGGCCGCCTCGCCACCGCCGACCACCAGACCCGCGCGCAGGCCAAGGAGGCGCTGCGCAAGCTGAGCGCGGGCGGCGGCACCGCCATCGGCACCTGGCTGCGGCTCGCCGACCGGCTGCTGGCCGCCGCGGACGTGCCCATCCGGCACGGCATCCTGCTGACCGACGGGCGCAACGAGCACGAGTCGCCCGAGGACCTGCGTTCGGCCCTCGATGCCTGTGCCGGGCGGTTCACCTGTGACGCCCGTGGCGTGGGGACCGACTGGGAGGTCAAGGAGGTCACCTCGATCTCCTCCGCCCTGCTCGGCACCGCCGACATCGTCGCGGATCCGGCCAACCTGGCCGGTGACTTCACGCAGATGATGGAGAACGCGATGGGCAAGGAGGTCGCGGACGTCGCGCTCCGGCTGTGGACCCCGGTCGGCGTGGAGATCAAGTTCGTCAAGCAAGTGGCGCCCACCGTCGAGGAGTTGACGGACCGTCGGACCGAGGCGGGGCCGCGCGCCGGGGACTATCCGACCGGCTCCTGGGGGGACGAGTCACGCGACTACCACGTGTGCGTCCAGGTGCCCCGGGCCAACGTCGGCCAGGAGATGCTGGCGGCCCGGGTCTCGCTGATCGTGCCCGACCGCGACGGCGGGACGCCGCAGCTGCTCTCGCAGGGCCTGGTGCGGGCGGTGTGGACCGACGACATGGCGGCCTCCACGTCCATCAACCCGCAGGTCGCGCACTACACGGGCCAGGCCGAACTGGCACAGGTCATCCAACAGGGCCTGGATGCCCGCAAGTCGGGCGATGTGGACGGGGCGACCGCGAAACTGGGCCGGGCGGTGCAGCTGGCCGCCGCCTCGGGCAACGCCGATACCGCGAAACTGCTCGCGAAGGTGGTGGACGTCGTCGACGAGGCGACGGGTACTGTGCGACTGAAGGCGAAGGTCGCGGAAGCGGACGAGATGACCCTCGAAACGCGCTCCACCAAGACCGTTCGCGTCAAGAAGTAACAAGAAGCGAACAAAAAGTGACTACGCCCGAGAAGCGCGTGGTTACGCCCGAAAAGCTCTGAGAAGTACCGAGAAGTACCGAGAAGTACCGACAGCACCCAGAACCACCGAAACGCCGCGGCCCACGGGGCCGGATGATGAGAGGGGGAAGCGACTCCATGCCGACCTGCCCGAACGGACATCAGTCGGGTTCCGACGACTGGTGCGAGATCTGCGGCCATCGCATGGGCGCCGTGCCGCCGCCTCCCCCGCCTCCGCCGGCGTACGGCTACCCGGGTCCCGGGGATCCGGGCGCCACCGCCCAGGCCGAGCTCTGCCCGCAGTGCCGCACCCCGCGTGAGGCGGGGGCGCCGTTCTGCGAGGAGTGCCGCTGGAACTTCCTCACCAACACGGCGACCTCGTACACCCCGCTGGCCCCGCAGCAGCCGATGCCCCAGCAGGGCCCCGGCCCCGCGCAGGGCCCGGGCCCGCATCTGCCGCCCCCCTTCCAGCAGGGGCCGCCGCCCGTGCCGCGCGACCCGTACGAGTACCAGAGCTCGCGGCCCTCGCAGGTGAACCGGCCGGCCGAACCGCTGGCCGCCGAGCCCTCGCAGCGCTCCGGGCAGCAGCTCCCGCCGAACCCGTTCCAGCAGCAGCCGCCGCCGGGGCCCTTCAACGGGGGCCAGGGCGGTCCGCCTCCGCCGCCGTTCAACGGGGGCCAAGGTGGTCCTCCTCCCCCGCCGCCGTTCAACGGGGGCCAGGGCGGTCCTCCCCCGCCGCCGCCCGCGTTCCAGCACCAGGCTCCGCCGGTGCCGCCGCAGGTCCAGCAGCCGCAGCCCGCTCCCGCGCGGGACGACGACTGGACGCTGCCGCCGCCGTCCCAGCCCGTGCCGGACTCGGGCCGCCGGTCCGCGCCCGACCGCGGCGACGACTGGCCGCAGCCCACCCCGCAGCCCGGACCGCCGTCGGTCCCGCAGCCGCCCCAGGAGCGGGGCGCCGACGACTGGCCGCAGCTCGCGCCGCCGCCCGCGCCGCAAGCACAGGCCGCGCCCCAGCCCGCTCCGCCGTCCGCTCCCGAGCGCGACGACGACTGGCCGCAGCCCGTCACACCGCCCGCGCCGGCCGGCTGGTCCATCACCATCGGGCCGGACCGGGACTACTTCCTCGCGATGATGCAGCGCAGCGGCCCGGAGGCGGCGGGTCTCAACCTGCCCGCGTACTCCCCCGAGCAGCAGCGCCCGCTGTCCGGCAACCAGATCACCATCGGCCGTCGGCGCCACTCCACCGGTGAGGCTCCCGACATCGACCTGTCGGTGCCGCCGGAGGACCCGGGCGTCTCGCACCAGCACGCGGTGCTCGTGCAGCAGCCGGACGGCACCTGGGCGGTCGTCGACCAGAACTCGACGAACGGCACCACGGTCAACGGCGCGAGCGAGCCGATCCAGCCCTACGTGCCGGTGCCGCTCCAGGACGGCGACCGGGTGCACGTGGGCGCCTGGACGACGATCACGGTGCGCCGGGGCTGAACGGCCGCTCCCGCAGGGGCCAGGTGTAGGGCCCCTGCGGATCGTCCAGCCACGCCCACTGGGCCCCGGCGTCCACCGTCACCCCGAACCGCTCGCGCGGTGGGCGCTGCTCGCGGCGCCACAGCGCGTGCGCCTCGTATGGGTCGAGGCTGCCCGCGGTCAGTTCGAGCAGGAAGCGGAACAGCTCGTTCGTGACGCTCTCACGCGGAAGGCCGCCGGTGTACGGGGTGCCGCGCGGCTGTGCCCCCGTACCGCGCAGGGGCACGAAGTAGGCCGGGGTGTGCAGGAAGCGCCCCTCGGCGCGGCCCGGGCCCGCCACCCTCAGCCGGATGAGGCCGGTGGCCAGCGGGGCCAGGATCAGCGCGCCGGTGCCGCACTGGTCCGGCCACTCCTGCGGCACCGAGCCCACCGTGCAGGTCGCCACGACCTTGTCGAAGGGCGCCCGCGCCGGAACTCCGCGCGCCCCGTCCCCCGTGATCACCGCGGGGTGGTAGCCGGCCGCGTCCAGGTGCAGCCGCGCGGATTCGGTGATCTCCGGGTCCAGGTCGACGGTGGTCACGTTCGCCTCGCCGAGCCGGTGGCACAGCAGCGCCGCGTTGTACCCGGTGCCCGCGCCGACCTCCAGGACCCGGTCGCCGTCGCGCAGGTCGAGCGCCTCCAGCATGCGTGCCATCAGGGAGGGCTGGCTGCTGGAGGAGACGAGGTCGCCGTCGCGCATCCGGGTCCCCAGCGGCGCGTCCGCGTACGCCCCGGCGAGCCAGCGTTCGCGCCGGTCCGCGTCGGGGTCCTCGCCCCACAGCCGGACATGGCCGCCCGGTCCCGCCTCGTAGTAGTACGGCACGAAGAGGTGGCGCGGCACGTCCTCGAACGCGGCCCGCAGGGCCGGGTCGGCGAGCGCCCCGCCCGCCGCGATCTGCCGTACCAGGGCCCGCCTCAGTGCCAGGTCCGCGCTCATACGTCCACTGTGCTGTGCCGGGGCCCGGGAGGCGAGTGGTCGTACGCCCCCGGTCGCGGCGCCCACGCGGCGAGTGGTCCTACGCCGCCGGTCCTCGGTCACCGGGTCTGAGACCATGGAAGCGTGCCGCATTTCCCGGGGGACGGCCCCTGGACCCCGGACGTCGTCCGGGGGCGGGCCCGACTGGCATTGCGAGGGTGTTCAACGTGACCGAGATTCCGCGCGGCACGCTCCAGGAGCAGACCTTCTACGAGCAGGTCGGCGGCGAGCAGACCTTCCGGCGGCTCGTCCACCTCTTCTACCGGGGCGTCGCCGAGGACCCGCTGCTGCGGCCGATGTACCCCGAGGAGGACCTGGGCCCCGCCGAGGAGCGGCTCGCCCTGTTCCTGATGCAGTACTGGGGCGGCCCGCGCACCTACAGCGACGGCCGGGGCCACCCGCGCCTGCGGATGCGGCACGCGCCGTTCACGGTCGACCGGGCCGCGCACGACGCCTGGCTGCGCCACATGCGCACGGCCGTCGACGAGCTCGGCCTGTCCCCCGAGCACGAGCAGACGCTCTGGAAATACCTGACGTACGCGGCCGCCTCGATGGTCAACTCCGAGGGCTGAGCCGCCCCGCCGCCCCCCGCCCTGCCCGAAAGCACCTTCGATAACTGCCCCTACGACCGGAATTCGGTCGTCCGTGGTCGCATTCCGATCACGATCGGGCAAGAACGGCAGGCAAGCGGTTTCCATGGCGCCAAACCCTCTGAAAGCATCTGGACACATTTCGGGGGGATGGCTCAAAAGCCAAGGGGGGCCGTGTGCCGGGTTTCGTCTTTCTGCGCGTCCGCGCACACCGCTTGCTGCTCATGGCGGCGCTGCTCGCCGTGCTGCTCACGACCTCGGTGCTGGCCGCGCTGACCGCGTTCTCCGGGTCGGTCTCGGACGCGGCGCTGCGCCACACCCTGGCCACCCGCTCGGCGGCGCCCGCCGCCCTTGCCGTCAAGTCCGAGACCAAGCCGGACCAGCGGCGGGCGGCGACGGACGCGGTACGCACCGGAGCCCGAGCGACCTTCGACCAACTCCCGATCACCACACGGGAGTTCACCCAGTCCGGACCCTACGCCCTGCCGCGCTCCCTGCAGTCGCCGGACGCCCGGGCCGGCGATCCCGACCTCACCCTGTTCGCCTCGATGGACCGCTCACGGGTGCGCCTCACCGCGGGTGGCTGGCCGGCCGCCGGCGCCTCGGGCGAGATCCAGGTGGCCCTGCCCGAGTCCGCGGCCGGGCGCCTCGGTCTGCGCCCCGGCGCCACGCTCGCCCTCGCCGACCGGCTCGGCGGCCCGGGTCTGACCGTCCGCATCACCGGCATCTACCGGGCCGTTGACGTCTCCGACGCGTACTGGCGTCTCGACGACCTGGGCGGCCGGGGCATGCGCAAGCTCGACTTCACCACCTACGGCCCGCTGCTCACCGACGACTCGGTGTTCGCCGGCGGCCGGGTCAGCGCGGGCCAGAGCGCGTGGCTGGCCTCCGCCGACTTCTCCGGCATCGACGTCGGCCGGATCCCGGCGCTGCGCACCGCGTCCACCGACGGCCCCAAGTCCCTGATGAAACAAGCGGTGTTCGGGGGCAGCGCGACCGCGGTGACCTCGCTGCCCGAGATCCTCGACCGGGCCGACCGCTCCCTGCTCGTCTCCCGCTCCACCCTCCTGATCGTGGCGCTCCAGCTGGTCCTGCTCGCCGGGTACGCGCTGCTCCTGGTGGCCCGGCTGCTGAGCAGCGAGCGGTCCGGCGAGACCGAACTCCTGCGGGCCCGTGGCGGATCGCGCCGCCAGATCACCTGGCTCGCGGCCGCCGAGGCGCTGCTGCTCGCGGTGCCGGCCGCGCTCGTCGCCCCGCTGCTCGCGGGCCCGCTGACCCGGCTGCTCGCCGGACAGGGCGCGCTGGCCCGCGCCGGGCTGCACCTGGACACCTCGCCGACCGCCACGGTGTGGCTCGTCGCCGTCCTGGTCGCCCTCGGCTGCGCGGCCGCGGTGGTGGCCCCCGCACTCTCGGGGGGCCCGCTGCGCCGCGCCGGCCGGGACGGCGCGCTGCCCGCGCCGGTCCGCGCGGGCGCCGACATCGGGCTCCTGGTGATCGCGGGCGTCGCCTACTGGCAGCTCGACCGGCAGACCTCGGCCGCCGGCTCCGGGGGCGGCGCGATCAACACCGACGCCTCGGGCGGGCTCGGCATCGATCCGCTGCTCGTGGCGGCGCCCGCGCTCGCGCTGCTCGCCGGGACCGTCCTCGTCCTGCGTCTGATGCCCCCGGCCGCGCGCCTCGCGGAGCGACGCGCGGCGGGCGGGCGCGGCCTTCCGGCGGCGCTCGCGGGATGGCATTTCAGCCGGCGCCCGCTGCGCGGCGCGGGCCCGGTGCTGCTGCTCGTCCTCGCGGTCGCGATGGGCCTGCTCACGCTCGGCCAGTCGGCGACCTGGAACCGTTCGCAGAGCGACCAGGCCGACTTCCGCGCGGGCACCGACATCCGTGTCCTCGGCTCCACCACCAGCCCCGTCGGGCAGGCCGGGTCCTACGACGCCGTCCCCGGCGTGCGCACGGTCGCCCCCGCCGCCCGCACCTCGATGTCGATGAGCGCCGGGCGTTCGGGCACCGTACTGGCCCTGGACACCCGGCACGCCGACGGCTTCCTGCTGCGCGAGGACCTCGCGGGCCGCTCCGGCAAGGACGTGCTCGCCTCCCTCACGCCGAAGCAGGACGGCCCGGCCGGCGCCGCGCTGCCCCAGGACACCGAGCGGCTCGCCGTCACCGTGCGGCTCACCGGCGCGACGGCGGACGCGCAGCCCGGCACGGTGACGGCCACCCTGGAGGACCGCTACGGCCTGCGGTACCGGTTCGGCTTCGGGACGCTGCCCGCGGACGGCCGCCCGCACGACCTGACCCTCGATCTGGCCGCCGCCGCGGGCAAGCCGACGGGCCGCCCCGCCGGGCCGCTGCTCCTGACCGGCCTCGACGTGGTCCGCGACCTGTCCGACACCCGGGCGCCGCAGCAGGCCATCGCCCTGGACGGGCTGCGCGCCACCGGCCCCGACGGCAGGGTGACCGCGCTCGCGGTGCCGAAGGCCGGGCAGTGGACGGCGGACAGCAAGGACGTCTCGGGCGAGCTGAACTGGCAGACGGGCCTCACGTCCGCCACCCGCACCCTCACGCTCACCGCGCCCCGCTCCGCCGAGCCCACGCCGACCGCCGTCGCCGACGACCGGTTCCTGGACTCCAGCGGCAGCAAGGTCGGCGCGACCATCGACGTGCCGCTCGCCGGCCAGAGCGTCAAGGTGAAGATCGTCGGCCGGCTGAAGCAGCTTCCGACGACCGGCAGCGGAGCCATCGGCCCCGGCGGCACGGCCACGAACGCGAACGGCACCGACGGCGGCGGCCTGCTGCTCGATCTGCGGGCCGTCAACCGGGTCCTCCAGGACAAGGGCGACAGCCTGGCCGCCACCGAGTGGTGGCTGGCCACCGAGCCTGGCCGCTCGGCCGAGGCGACCGCCGTGCTCAAGGACCGCCCAGACACCGACCCCGCGCAGATCGTGTCCCGCGCCGAGATCGCCAAGGAGCTCGGCGGCGACCCGCTGGGCGCGGGCCCGCAGTCCGCGCTCGCGGCCGCGTCGATCGTGGCGGCGGCGCTCGCTGCGGTGGGCTTCTCGGTGAGCGCGACCGGGTCGCTGCGCGAGCGGGGCCAGGAGTTCGGCGTGCTGCGCGCGCTCGGCACCCCGCGCCGCCAGCTCGCCCGGCTCATCGCGGCCGAGCAGGGCGTCCTGATCGGGATCGCGCTGCTGGCCGGGCTCGGCCTCGGCGAAGTACTGACCAGAGCGGTGGTCCCGCTGATCGTCCTGACCGACCAGGCCGCCCAGCCGGTGCCCACGGTCCTGGTCGAGCTGCCGGCCGGGCGGGTGGCACTGCTGCTCGCCGGGGTCGCCGCGGTGCCGGTCCTGATCGTCGCGGCGATCGCGCTGCGCCGCACCGATCCCGCCGTCACACTCCGCAGCCAAGGGGGCAACTGACATGACCGGCAAGGCAGTCGCACCCTGGGTGCGCACCCGGCTGCGGACCGCGCCGGGCGCCGCGGCCGCGCTCGCCCTCCTGGTCCTGGTGACCGCGTGGCTGGCCGCCGCCTACCCGCGCGGTGTCGACACGTACGAGGACGAGGGCCTGCGCCGCACCGTGGCGTCGGCCGCGCCGGGCCGCACGGCCCTGCAGTTCGCGGCGGGCTCGCCCGGGCTCGCCCTGCCCGACGAGCAGCGGGCCACGATGGTCGGCCCCAAGCAGATGAAGCAGCGCTTCGACGCGGTCGTGAAGAACGTGCCCGCCCCGCTCACCAGCGACCTCTCCCAGTCGGCGTACGGGCTGCGCACGACCCGGCAGCTGGGTTCCGACGAGCCCTTCCTCGCGCGGCCCGACCACCGGCCGCCGCGGTTCACCGTGGCCACCCCCTCGGACCTCGCGTCCCACGTACGCCTGGTGTCCGGCAGGCTGCCCGCCGGACAGGCCGACCAGAAGTCGGCCGGGGCCGAGGTGGCCGTCACCGCCGCCACCGCCAAGGCCATCAACATCAAGGCCGGCTCGGTGCTGCACGTCGACGGCCTGGGCCGTCCACAGCTGGCCCTGACGGTGACCGGCATCGTGGAACCGCTGCTCCCGGAGGCCGGCTACTGGTCGGTCCTGCCGGTGCTGCGCACCCCGCAGCTGCTGCCCGCCAACGGCGACCCGGATCCGCCGATGTACTGGCACGGCGGTCTGCTGCTGGCCCCGGGCGCCGCCCCGGCCCTGCTCGCGACCGACAGCAAGCCCGAGATGTACGTCCAACTCGCCCCGGACACACAGCATGTGAATGCCCGTCAGTTCGACGACCTGAAGTCGGCGGTCGCGGCCCTGCAGAACGGTCCCGCGCTCTCCAGGCTGCGCACGGTCTTCGCCGTCTCGGCGACCTCCTACACCGAGCTCGACCGGGTGCTGCTCTCCTACCAGACCGTGCGTGACTCGATCAGCCCGGTGGTGGCGGTGGCCGGCTTCGGCACCGCGACGGTCGCCGCCGTGGTGCTCCTGATGGCGGGCGGTCTCGCCGCGTCCCGCCGCACCGCCGAACTCGCCCTGATGCGGGCCCGCGGCGGCGCGCTGCGCCAGATCTCCGGACGGCTGTTCGCGGAGAGCGCGGTCGTGGTCGTACCGGCCGCCGCCCTCGGCCTGCTGCTCGCCGTACTGGCCGTGCCCGGGGGCCGGTTCGCCCCCGCGCTCGCGGCGGCGGCCGTCGTCGCGGCGCTCGGCTGTCTGGCCCTGCCGGTGCGCGCGGCCCTGATCCACCGCACGGTCCGCTCGGCCGTCGAACGCACCGACCTGGTACGGGAGAAGCCCACCGCGCGGCGCACGGTGGCCGAGCTGACGCTGCTCGTGCTCGCGGTGGGCGCGGTGTTCGCGCTGCGCCGCCGGGGCACCACGGGCGGCTCCACCGACTCGCTGCTCAGCGCGGCCCCGGTGCTCGTCGGGGTGATCGCGGCGCTCGTCCTGATCCGGCTCTATCCGCTGCCGCTGCGCTGGGCGGCCCGCCCGGCGGCCCGGCTGCGCAGCACGGTCGGCTTCCTGTCCCTGGCCCGCGCCGGACGCGCCTCGGGCGGCGGCGCGCTGCCGCTGCTCGCCCTGCTCACGGCGCTGACCACGGCCGCGTTCGGCGGCTCGGTCCTGGCCGGCTCCGACGACGCGCGCGACCGTGCGGCGCTGTACGCGACGGGCACCGACGCCCGGATCGACAGCGACCTGCCGCTGCCCGGGGACCTGCCCGGGCGGGTGTCGAAGGTGGCGGGCGTCGAGGGTGTGTCGCCGGTCCACATCGAGTACTCGGTGCCGCTGCCCGACGGCGGCGACAAGACCGCCGTCGCCGGCGTGGACCCCGCCTCCTACGCGCGGCTGACCTCGGGCACCGCGCTCGGCATCGACGCCGGCCGGCTCAAGGCGCCGCCGGGCGCACCCGGCAAGGCCGTGCTGCCCGCCATCGCCTCGCCCCCGGTCGCCCAGCGCCTCGGCAAGGAGCCGGTCAAGCTGCGCGTCGCGGGCTACGACCTGACGGTCCGGGTGATCGCCACCCAGGACGGCTCGGCTGCCGTACCGGGGAGCGACTACCTTCTGCTCGACACGGCGGGCCTCGGCGCGAAGGACCCGACGGCGCTGCTCGTCGGCGGGTCCTCGCTCGACGCGAAGGCGTTGCGCAAGGCCGCCGACGGCGGGCACGCGAGCGTGCGGCTGCGCTCCGAGGCGCGCCAGGAGTACGCGGACTCGCCGCTCCAGATCGGCGCCGGGCACATCTACACGGCGGCCGTCGCCGCGGGCGCGGGCCTGGCCGTCCTCGCCCTGCTGCTCTCGCTCCTGCGCGGCGCCCCCGAACGCTCCGCGCTGCTCGCCCGGCTGCGCACCATGGGCCTGACGCGCCGTCAGGGACGGGTGCTGCTGGTCCTGGAGGCGCTGCCGCCGGCCCTCCTGGCGGGCGCGGGCGGCGCGCTGACCGGCTGGGCCTCGATCGCGCTGCTCGCACCGGGCATCGACCTGGCCGGCCTGGCCCTGGCCACCACCAGCGGCCTGGCTCCCGTCGGCGCCGAACTGCGCGCCGACCCGCTGTCGCTGCTGCTGCCCGCCGTGTGCGTGGTACTGCTCGCGGCGGGCGTGGCGGCGGCGCAGGCCTGGTGGAGCGGGCGCCGCGGAACCATCACCGAACTCAGGGCAGGAGACGCTCGATGACCACATCGCTCGAAGACCTGGAGCGCCGGGCCACCGCCCACCGCGACCGGCCCGCCTACGGGCACGACGCGCTGATCGCCTGCGACCGGCTCGTCCGGGTCTTCACCACCGACGGCGTCGAGGTGCAGGCCCTCCAGGGGCTCGATCTCCTGGTCACCGAGGGCGAGTTGATGGCTCTGGTCGGCGCGTCGGGCAGCGGCAAGTCGACGCTGATGAACATCCTGGCGGGCCTGGACGTCCCGACGGCCGGGGCGGCCAGGGTGGCGGGCCGCGACCTGCTGGCGATGGACTCCCGGGCCCGGCTCGGCTACCGCCGTGACGTGGTGGGTTTCGTCTGGCAGCAGACCGCCCGCAACCTGCTGCCGTATCTGACGGCCATTCAGAACGTGGCGCTGCCCATGCAGTTGGGGAGCCGGCTCACCAAGCAGAAGAAGGCCGAGCGGGCCGACTCGCTGCTCACCCTGCTGGAGGTCGCGCACTTCCGCGACCGCAGGCCGCACCAGATGTCGGGCGGCGAGCAGCAGCGCGTCGCGATCGCGGTGGCCCTCGCCAACAACCCGTCCGTGCTGCTGGCCGACGAGCCGACGGGCGAGCTGGACTCGGCGACCGGCGAGCAGATCTTCGCGGCGTTCCGCAAGGCCAACGAGGAACTCGGCACCACGATCGTGATCGTCACCCACGACCAGGCGGTGGCGAGCGAGGTCCGCCGCACGGTGGCCATCCGGGACGGCCGCACCTCGACGGAGGTGCTGCGCCGCACGCAGGTGGACGCGGCGACCGGCGAGGAGTCCCTGGTGGCCCGCGAGTACGCGATGCTCGACCGGGCGGGACGCCTCCAGCTGCCCGCCGAGTACACCCGCGCGCTCGGCATGGAGCACCGGGTGGCGCTGGAGCTGGAGACCGACCACATCCAGATCTGGCCGGACGAGCAGTAGGGGCGCCGCCCTGGGCGGTCAGCGGGGCGGGGGTGGGGCCTCAGGCGGGGGTGACGCTCAGGCCGCCGGCGCCCGCCCGGCGCAGCGCGATGGATCCGTAGGGCGTCCGCAGTCGCAGCCACGGGCCGGAGGCGAAGAGCACCACCGGTTCCGGCACCGAGGGCGCGCCCGCCGCGGCGAGGGCGCGTACGGGACGCAGGAAGCCGAGCGACTGGGCCGCGTGCACGGCGCGCAGCGGCAGTTCGGTGGAGCCGAGGGTGCGGGACCAGATCTCGCGCCCGATCCGCTCACGCTCGGCCCGGGTGCGCAGTTCCTCGGGCAACGCCTCGTCCCGGGAGCGGAATTCGGCGACGGCGGCCGTGACCGCGCCCCGCATCCGCTCCGGTTCCGGCAGGCCGGACACCGGCTGCCAGCCGCCGCGCGGCGGCAGGACCCCGGCCCACGGGGGGCCGGTGACGGCGGCCGGGACGCCGGCCGTCGCCGCCGGCTCGTCGAGCGATTCGAGGAGTTCACCGGCGGAGACGGTCACGTCCAGGGCGAGGGAGGGGTCGCCGAGGCGGGCCGTGCGAATCGCGAGCACCTCGAAGGACGGCGGCCGGCCGAAGACGGCCAGCGCCCCGCCGCCCGCCTGGAGGCGGACGGCGGCGGCCCGGTCGTAGTGGATCAGGCGGCCGAGGAAGGCGGCGAGATCCGCCACCTCCCTCGCATCGTCGAACCGCAGCACGGCGTTCATGCCGCGGCCCGCTCCTGTCCCTCGGCGCGGGCGTCGTCGTCCAGGTACTCGCGCAGGAAGGCCTTCTCCTCGGCGGTGATCCGCCGCGGCCGCCCCTCCGCCAGGTCGTAGGGCACGACGACGGTGGACGCCGTGACGTACACGAGGCCCCCGTCGCCGGGCTCCTTGATCTCGTAGGAGATGGTCAGCGACGCCGCGCCCATCTTCGTCACCCACGACTCGATGATGACCGGCTCGTGCCGGTGCACCAGGGGCCGCTTGTAGTCGATCTCGTGCCGGGCCACGACGGACCCGCCCTGGAACGACGGCGACCCGTCGCCCGGCGCGAGCCGGAACATGAAGTCGATGCGGGCTTCCTCCAAGTACCGGACGAAGACCGCGTTGTTGACGTGCCCGAAGGCATCCATGTCCGACCAGCGCAGCGGGCAGCGGTAGATATGACGGGCCACTGGCAATCAGCCCCGGGTCAGCTTCTTGTACGTGGCGCGGTGCGGGCGGGCCGCGTCCGCGCCCAGGCGCTCGACCTTGTTCTTCTCGTACGACTCGAAGTTGCCCTCGAACCAGTACCACTTGGACTCGCCCTCGTAGGCGAGGATGTGGGTGGCCACCCGGTCGAGGAACCAGCGGTCGTGGGAGATCACGACGGCGGCACCGGGGAACTCCAGGAGCGCGTTCTCCAGCGAGGAGAGCGTCTCGACGTCGAGGTCGTTGGTGGGCTCGTCGAGGAGCAGCAGGTTGCCGCCCTCCTTGAGCGTGAGCGCCAGGTTGAGGCGGTTGCGCTCACCACCGGAGAGGACCCCGGCCGGCTTCTGCTGGTCCGGGCCCTTGAAGCCGAAGGCGCTGACGTAGGCGCGGGACGGCATCTCGACCTGGCCGACGTTGATGTAGTCGAGCTCGTCGGAGACGACGGCCCACAGCGTCTTCTTGGGGTCGATGTTGGCGCGGCTCTGGTCGACGTAGCTGATCTTGACCGTGTCGCCGATCTTGATGGAGCCGGCGTCCGGCGTCTCCAGGCCCTGGAGCATCTTGAAGAGCGTGGTCTTGCCGGCACCGTTGGGGCCGATGATGCCGACGATGCCGTTGCGCGGCAGCGTGAAGCTCAGGTCGTCGATCAGGACCTTGTCGCCGAAGGCCTTCGAGAGGTTCTCGACCTCGACGACGATGGAGCCCAGACGCGGGCCCGGCGGGATCTGGATCTCCTCGAAGTCCAGCTTCCGCATCTTGTCGGCTTCGGCGGCCATCTCCTCGTAGCGGGCCAGACGCGCCTTGGACTTGGTCTGACGCCCCTTGGCGTTGGACCGCACCCACTCCAGCTCTTCCTTGAGGCGCTTGGCGCGCTTCTCGTCCTTGCGGCCCTCGACCTTCAGGCGGGTCGCCTTCTTGTCCAGGTACGTGGAGTAGTTGCCCTCGTAGGGCAGCGCGCGGCCGCGGTCGAGCTCGAGGATCCACTCGGCGACGTTGTTCAGGAAGTACCGGTCGTGGGTCACGGCCACCACGGCGCCCGCGTACTTCGAGAGGTGCTGCTCCAGCCAGTTCACCGACTCGGCGTCGAGGTGGTTGGTGGGCTCGTCGAGGAGGAGCAGGTCCGGGGCCTCGATGAGCAGCTTGCAGAGCGCGACGCGGCGCTTCTCGCCACCGGACAGGGTGGTGACCGGCCAGTCGCCGGGGGGGCAGCCGAGCGCGTCCATGGCCTGCTCGAGCTGGGCGTCCAGGTCCCACGCGTTGGCGTGGTCCAGGTCCTCCTGGAGCTTGCCCATCTCTTCGAGCAGCGCGTCCGAGTAGTCGGTCGCCATGAGCTCGGCGACCTCGTTGAACCGCTTCAGCTTGCCCATGATCTCGGCGGCGCCGTCCTGGACGTTCTCCAGAACGGTCTTGGACTCGTCGAGCTGGGGCTCCTGCATGAGGATGCCGACGGTGAACCCGGGCGACAGGAAGGCGTCACCGTTGGAGGGCTGCTCGAGCCCCGCCATGATCTTCAGAACGGTGGACTTACCAGCACCGTTCGGGCCAACCACACCGATCTTCGCGCCGGGCAGGAAGTTCAAGGTGACGTCATCAAGAATCACCTTGTCGCCGTGCGCCTTACGCGTCTTGCGCATGGTGTAGATGTACTCAGCCAAGAGAAACCGTCCGGCAGATCGATGTGTGGGCAGATACACCCCATCTTGCCTGACGGCCACCCCCCGGGGGAAACGGGTATGGGCGGGGGCCCATGACCTGGGCGTTCGGGGTGGGGTTGGGTAGCCGTGCTGTTACGGGGTGTTGCCGGGGGCGGGATTCTTCCGCGCGGCAACGACGACGGCCCCGGTACGCGCATCGCGTACCGGGGCCGTCTTGGTCAGCTCAGTGGGAGCTCACCGGTGTGCCGGGGCTGCTGGTCAGTGACCCGCGGTCTTCTTCTTGCGGAGGAAGAAGACGGCGCCGCCGCCGAGCAGCACCAGGACGACCGCCGCGCCGGCGATCAGCGGGGTGGAGCTGGAGCTACCGGTCTCGGCGAGGTTGGTGCCGCCGTTGGTCCCGGTCGAGCTGCCGCCGGTCGAGGTGCCACCGGCCGAGGCGGGGCTGGGCTTCGAGGACGGGGTGGGCGTCGCGGTACCGGTCGTCTTGCAGTCGAGCACGCCGGAGAAGTGCTGGCCGGCGAGGTCGAAGGAGTACGTGGAGTCCTCGGCGAGCGGCAGGAACAGCGAGGTGGTGGCACCCGCGGGCGCCTTGCCGAGCTTCTTGCCGAGCACGACCACGTCGAACGGCTTGTCGCCCTTGTTGGTGACCGCGATGTCGAGGCCGCCCTTGGCGCAGTCGTTCTTGACGGTCACGGCCGGGGCGGTGCCCCACTTGGCCACGGCGACCGCGGTCACCGGCACGTCGCTGGTGCTGGCAAGGATGAACGTCTGGCTCTTGATCTTGCCGTCGCTGATGAAGGCCCGGCCGACCGGAACCTTGGTCTGCGCGCTCGCGGTCACCTTGACGGCGCCGTCCGGGGTGCCCTTGGGCACCTTGAAGTAGACCTGGGTGCCGTCGACGGCGGAGGTGATGACCTTGCCGTTCTTGTCGGTGAGCTGCACACCGGCCGGGGCGCCCGGCGCGAGGGCCAGGGTGGCCTTGTTGGCGTTGGTGTGGACCGTGAGCGGCCCGACCTCGCCACCGGAAAGCCCGGAGACCGCGTCCTTGTCGAAGCCCAGCGAAGCCTTCGGCTCCGGCTTGTTCTCCGCCTTGGCGAGCAGGTACTTGGTCAGCTCCGCCGCCGCGGCGTCCTGAGGCACGGCCTCGACGTCGTCGGAGAGGTGCCAGATCGCGGCCTGGGTGGCAGCGGCAGCCGTGTCCTTGGTGAGGTCCTTGCCGCCGATTGCCTGAGACAGCTGGTCCGGCGTCACCTTCGGGTAGGAGTGGTCGAGGATCCAGTTGATCTTACCGGCGGCCTCGGCCTTGTTCGCGAGGGAGGACTCCGCCCAGGTCACTTCCTTGTAGCTGGCGTTGTCCACGGTCTCGTGGTTCAGGTCGATGCAGTACGTCTGGATGACGCCCGCGTTGTCGACCTTGAGCTCGAACAGTCCACCGACGGGCGCAGTCTTCTCGCCGTGGTTATTGACGTCGATCTTGGCCCCCACCGTGACGGAGGCGCTCTTCAGCGTGGCATGCACACCCGAGGACGAGGCGGCGGGCTTGTCGTCCGCGAAGGACGTGCCCGCGCCGGCTATCGCACCGGCCGCGACGAGTCCCGTGACGGCTGTGGCGGTGGCGAGGCGCAGAGCACCCCGCTTGCGGGCGGAAGGCCCGTGAACGGCTGAAAACACAGAATTCCCCTTCGGGCGAGGCTCTTTCGCATGTGGTGCGCGTGCACGAGAGGTGCGCGTGGGGGAAGTGCCTCGCCGGCAGACTCAAGTGCCCCGTGAGTACGCCGGAATCCTAGGGATGCGGAAGTCGACGATCCGCAGGGATGACATCCGATAACCATTCCGATTCGCAATCGTTATCCCGGAACACGTGTGCCATCTGGGCTTATCGACAAATCCCCTGGACAGAAAGGGAGTTTCGGGACACCGGCCGGTCCGGCTCACACTCCCTCTCGGCTTCCCCTTCCCCGTGTTCCTCCCTCAAGTCCCCCTGCCTAGAAGGGCGTCGGAGGAACCGTCTCGGCCGCGGATGTGGCCGATTCCCATACCACCGCCGGAATGTCCTTGGCCGAAAGCGCGTCGCTGTCCGGCGCCCGGCGCGCATCCTCCCCCTGCGGGCCGGCCCGTTCGACCGGGCGCGCCTCGCCCTTGAACACGCGGCGGAACGCACTGGTCCCGCGCGAGATGTCGTGCCCGACCGCCACCGCGTCGACGTCCGCCGAGAACCGGCGCGGGCCGTCCTTGCGGTCCTCGTCCCGCACCTTCAACCGGCCGTGCACCACGACCGGTTCGCCGATCGCGACCGAGCCCGTCAGATTCATGCCGAGCGCCCGCGCCGCCCACACCGTGTAGAAGCTGGTGGCCCCGTCGGCCCAGGACTGCTTCTCGCGGTCGAAGCGGCGCGCGGTCACCGCCAGCCGGAACCGCGCCACCCCGCCCGTCGCCGTCTCCCGCCACTCCACCTGGGTGGCCACGTTGCCGACCAGCGTCACCATCGTCTCGTTCACTGCCCTCAACCCCCGTGCTGTTCCCGCCCGATGCCCGTACGGCCCGTGGGGGCAGAAAGAACCCCGCCCGGTCCAGCCGTCGATCGAACCCTTGCGCTGTCGATCTCCATGCTGGACCGGACGGGGAGAATGTGCCGGAGCCTGTGGACTACCCCCGGGTTGTGGAAAACCCGCTCACCCGGCCGGGCGCCCCCAAGGCCGAGCCGAGCCGAGCCCGCGCCCCCTGAGCCCGTGCGACCCGCTCACCGTTCACCCGCTCACCCCTCACCCCGCTCCCGCCAACCCGCCCCCCACCACCGCCGCGTACTGCTCCCGCACCTCCCGGTACCGCAGCAGTTCGGCGGCCACCGGGTCCAGGACCTTGGCCCGGCCGCAGGCCGCCGCGGCCTCGCGGAGGCGGCGTTCGGCCTCCTGCCCGTAGCGCCGCCCGGGGCCGCGCGCCGCGACCGCGCACGCCCACTCGATCAGCGGGCCGCCGACGATCCCGCCCAGCATCACGAGCGCGGGGACGATCAGGCCCGGTGTCAGCACCCCCACGATCTGCCCGAGCAGCCAGAGCCCGCCCACGACCTGAATGCCCGTCATGACCATCTGGGCCAGCACGGCGGCCGGCCACCAGCGCGGCCGGGGCGAGGTGCCGCGCTCCAACTCCTCGCGCACCGCGAGTTCGTCCAGCGCCTCGGGAAGCCCGTCGGCCCCTCGTACCGCCGCCTCGCGAACCGCCTGCGCCCAGGGCGCGGGCAGCCCGGCCGCGGCCTCGTCGGCCACCGTGCGGACCGCCTGCTCGACCCGCTGGCGGGCGGTGACCTGCTCCTCGATCTGGGCGTCGGAGCGGGGCCGCCGCACGGCCGGGACGCGGATCCGGTCGTACCAGCGCCACAGCCGCAGCCAGGGAGTCCCGCACGCGCGCTGGGCGCCCAGCCGCCACTCGCGTTCGGCGGCCTCCCCCGCGGCCGAGGCGCCGACCGCCTCGCCCAGCCGGTCCGCGAAGTCCCTGCGGGCCCGCTCGCCGAGCCCGGGCCGGCCGTCCGCCACGTACAGCGGGCGCAGTTCGGTGGCGGCCGCGTCCACGTCGGCGGCCAGTCGGCGGCCGGCTGCGCCGCGCTCCTGCACGAACATGCCGAGCTGCTCGCGGAGTTCGCCCACGCCCTGGCCGGTCAGCGCGGACAGGGAGAGCACAGAGGCGCCGGGCTCGCCGTGCTCGCCGAGCGCCATGCCGTCCTCGTCGAGCAGCCGGCGCAGATCGTCGAGCACCTGGTCGGCGGCCTCGCCGGGCAGCCGGTCCACCTGGTTGAGCACCACGAAGCTGACCTCGGCGTGCCCGGCGAGGGGCCGCAGATAGCGCTCGTGGAGCACCGCGTCGGCGTACTTCTCGGGGTCCACGACCCACACGATCGCGTCGACAAGGGCGAGCACGCGATCGGCCGCGTGCCGGTGCGAGACGACCGCCGAGTCGAGGTCGGGGAGGTCGACGAGGACCAGGCCCTCCAGGTCGACGCCCGCGTTGTCGAGCGGGCGGCGGCGCAGCCGGCCGGGGATGCCGAGCCGGTCGAGCAGGCCCGCCGCGCCGTCGGTCCAGCTGCACGCGATGGGCGCCCCGGTGGTCGGGCGGCGCAGCCCGGTGTCCGAGATCTGGCTTCCGGCAAGGGCGTTGAAGAGGGTGGACTTGCCGCTTCCGGTGGCGCCCGCGACGGCGACGACGGTGTGCCTCGCGGACAGGCGCTGGCGCGCGGACGCCTCGTCGAGCACCCGCCCGGCCTCGGCGAGCGCCCCCGAGTCGAGCCGGGTGCGGGAGAGGCCGACCAGTTCGCGCAGCGCGTCCAGGCGGCCGCGGACCTCGCCGACGTACGGCCCGCCGATGGGCTCGAACAGGGCGTCCTGCGGCTCCTCCCCCTCTTCGAGGGGGGACGTCATCTCGCCGGGCTCGGCGGCGCGCCGCGCGATCAGCCCGTCGGCCCAGCGGTCGTCGACCTCCTGCGTCATGCCGCTTTCCTCTCCTTCTGCACTACGGACAGTGCGGCGATCAGCCCGGCCTGCGGCTCGGGCGTCACCTCCAGTGCGTCCAGCGGTGCGATCCGCCGTTCGCGTTCGGCGCCGAGCACCTGGTCGATGTACGTGGCGACGAGTTCGCCGCCCTTGTCCCGCAGCCGCAGCGCACCCTGCGCGCCGATCCGCTCGGCGAGCCGCTCGCCCGCCCGGCGGGCCCGGCGTCCGCCGAGCAGGGCGGCGGCGAGCAGCGCCGCCACGGTCTCGGGGTCGGGCGCGAGCGAGCGTTCCATCTCGCGCACCTCCTCCTCGGCCAGCTCTTCGAGCACCCGGCGCCAGCGCCGTACGGCGAGCCCGATGCGGTCTTCCGGGTCCACCTGGCGTACGTCGGCGGCGAACCGCCCCGCCGCCGGTTCGCGCGCCCACGCGTCCCTGACCCGCTCGTCGGCGGCGGCCGCCGCGCACCGCAGCAGTTCGGCGAGGCTGTCCACGAGCGCGTCGAGGAGCTCGGCGGAGTTGGCGCCGCCGGGGTGGGCGCGCCAGCGGGTGAGCGCGTCCCCGGCGAGCACCTCGCCGGCCCGCAGACGACGCCGGACCCGTTCGCCCTCCTTGGCGTACGCGTCCTCGACCGCGCCGGTGAGGCGTACGGCCGCCGCGTACTGGGCCGCGACAGCCGAAGCGAGCTCCGGCATCCGCGCGTTGAGCGACTCGATCGCGCCGGACGCGGTCCGGGCGACGGCCTGCTGGCGGGCGGCCGGGTCCTGGCTGCGGTGGGTGAGCCAGGTCCGCAGCGCGGCCACCGCGGTGGAGGGCAGCAGCCCGTGCGAGGCCCCGGCCGACTCGGGCAGTTCGGGCACGGTGAACCGCGGCACCTCCCCGAGCCCGGCCCGGGTGAGCAACGCCCCGTACTGCCGGGACACTTCGCCGAGCACCTGGTGCGGCACCCGGTCGAGCACGGTCACGAGGGTGGCGTCGTACTCCTTCGCGGTGCGCAGCAGGTGCCAGGGCACGGCATCCGCGTACCGGGAGGCGGTGGTCACCATGACCCAGACGTCGGCGGCGCAGATGAGTTCGGCGGCCAGGATGCGGTTGCTGACGACCAGTGAGTCGATGTCCGGGGCGTCGAGGAGCGCGAGCCCGCGCGGCAGCGTGGCGGCGGTCTCCACGCGTACGGCTCCCTCGTCGTCCTGCCCGGGCGGGCCGTCGCGCTCGGCGTCCTCGTGCTGCTGCGGCAGCCACACGCGGGTGAGTTCGGGCAGCACGCGCGGCCCGGAGAACCACTCCCGGTCGTCGGGGTGGCACACGAGCACGGGCGTCCGCGTGGTGGGCCGCAGCACCCCCGCCTCGCTGACCCTGCGTCCCACAAGGGAGTTGACGAGCGTGGACTTGCCGGCGCCGGTCGAACCGCCGATGACCGCGAGCAGGGGGGCTTCGGGATCTCGCAGCCGGGGCAGCAGATAATCGTCGAGTTGTGCGAGCAGCTCACTGCGCGTCTGCCGGGCGCGCGGCGCACCCGGCAGGGGCAGTGGGAGACGCACGGCGGCGACACTGTCGCGCAGGGCGGAGAGTGCGTCGATGAGCTGAGGCCGTACGTCCATGGTCACCACATGCGAAGAATGCCCAATTTTGACGGCTTTTTGAAGCGTATGGCTACTTCCGCGCGCGTCCATAGGCCACCAAGACGCGCCGAACGGACAGATGGGACACGCGGGACGAGTGGGACGCAGGCATAACGAGTGCACAACACCCTGCGCCGCGAGCGTCAAAAGCGCTGCACGATTCGCACCTGCCTGCGATTATCGGTTCGCTTCACCGAACCTCCACATCGTGCCACGCAGGTGAAGCAACCGGGACGAGGTGACAGGAGCCCTATCCTTGTCCCCGGCAAGGTCATCGGCCCGGGACCCGTCCCGGACCCTCGCCCTCGCCGGCCCGGGGCTCCAGGCCACCGAGGCCCCATCCGGCCCCCGTAGCTCAGTGGATAGAGCAGGCGCCTTCTAAGCGCTTGGCCGCAGGTTCGAGTCCTGCCGGGGGCGCCACTGACGTCACGTCAGATGGACCGCATTTTGCCTGGTCAGACTATGTCTGACCCTCGCGTATTCCCAGCGTACGCCTGCTCGCCGACCGGCACCGGAGTCCGGCTGACACCGGCTGAAACTGACGTTCTACGGGTGTCCGTCCCCCATGCGTCCCCCAGTTCTCAGGGCCCAAATACATCCAAACGGCTACGCGTGGCAACGCCGAAGGGCGGTGCGGGACCCCATCCACAGGGGTCCCGCACCGCCCTTCTCGCATCGCCGCTAGTTGGCCTTGCTGACGTACCTGACGTCGTAGATCTGCTTCAGGTAGTTGTCCCGCTGGCCGGCGATGCACCGCGCATAGATGGCCAGGAGCACGGGCACGCTGTTCCCCGCCCACTCGGCGACCTGGGCCGGGGGTATGCCCTTGTTGAGCCACGCAGTGAGGCAGGTGTGGCGGCAGTCATACACGCGCTTGCCCGCCGGCGACTCGTACTCGTGGGGCTGGAGAACCTCCGCTCGGGCCTTGTCCCAAACCCGCCGAAAGACCGAGCCAGCCAGCCTGCCGCCGAACTCTCCGGGGAAGAGGAGGTCTGTCGGCTTGAGCTTGTACTTGCTGATGACCTCGCGGAGGAAGACGACGAGGTCAGGGTGGATCGGCACGGTCCGGGTGTCGCCCTCCGCCCGCCCCTTCAGGTCACGGTCGTCGTGGGGCTCTCCGCTGTCGGTCCATTGACTGCCGACCTCCGGCCGGGCGCTGTGGACGATGAACTCGCCCCACCCCTCTTCCGGCAGCGTGGCGTCGCTCACGTGAAGTGCGACCGCTTCCTCGGGGCGGAGGCCGGCGTAACAGAGCGTCGCGAAGAAGGCCCGATAGAGAGGCCCTCTGCGCAGGGGGCGCGTGCCGATCCATTCCAGGAGGGCGGTGACCTGCTCAGCGTTCAGCAGAGAGCGCTTGTCGATGGCCTGAGCCACCTTGGGGGCGCCCCCTCCACTGCCTTTGCCCTTGGGCAGGGGGTTCTGCCGGAGGGTGCCGTGACGGACGGCGTACTCCATCACCAGGTTCATGATCCGGCGGTTTCGGGACACAGAGCTGGCCGCCGCGCCAGTACCGTCCAGCAGTGTCCCGAGAGCGGAGACGACCAAGTCGACGCGGTCCGACTGCTCCCACGCCGCCATTGACAGCGTATTGCGCTGCACCCAGTCAAGGATGACGCGCACTTCGTCGGGCACCGCCTCCTCCGGGTTCGTCCGGCGTTTGGTGTTGAAGGCCCACTCTCGCAGCGCCATCCGCACCTTGACCTGATCGAACTGCTTCGGGGGCGTCCGGAGCAACGCAATGGTTGCTGGCGTCATCGCCTTGGCCACGTTCTTCCGCTGGTTGGCGGAGAAGTGCGGCCAGGACTTGTCGACGAACTCGACTGCGAAGTCATACCAGTTGGTATCCGCAGCCTTGCTGGAGTACGAGATCGGCATGCCCGTCTCGGTGCTGAAGGGCTCACCACGCTTGACTGCGGTCAACAGGTCAGAGCGTCGGGCATCCGCGAGCGCCTTGGTCGGGTAGGTCTTGCTGTGCTTCTTGGTGCCGACCTTCCAGACCACCTTGTAGGTGTACCCGTTCGCTCGCGTTCGGCGCTCGATGTTGTAGATCCGTACGTCAAACGTGCCATCAATCAAGTTGCGTCCTCACAATCAGTAAGCCAGTTTTCGAAATCACCACGCCGTATCCGAAGGGAGCCGTTGGGGAGTCGGATGCAACGCGGCCCTCTCCCCTTCTGCCGCCAGTCGTAGAAGGTGGATCGAGCTATTCCCAGCTCGTCACACACGTCATCGACCGTGAGCTTTGTCCCGGACTTCACCACTGCCGTCATGCAGGCACCCCGCAGGCACGGGAGGCATGGGGCGGCATCGCTTCAGGGCGAAAAACGGCACGGGGTATCGCGGATCGACACATGGAAGGGGTTCCTTGCGGGGAACGAGGAGCGACAGGGGTTCAGCAGCACCTCGCGCGATGTACGCCAGGACGTCCGCCTGCCGGCGGCACGCGCTGCCTACGGCAAGGAGCCGTAGCAGAGCGGCCTCGCGCCTCCTCTCACCAACGCGAAGCTGCCTGCGTCCGCGACGGCTCCACCGCCAAGCGCAGCCGAAAAGCGAACACCTCAATGGTCGCGATGATCGCCGGTTTGGCTAACCGGCGATCATCGGCTATGTTCCCCGGCGCATCACGAGCTCGACGCCTCCTGGCCCTGCCCGTCCGCGGGTGGGATTAGGTACGAGCGCAGGTCACCGGAAACGCCGTCCGAAGCGAGGGTTAGCAGGCCGTCTACGGTGAGCCGATCGAGGCTAGCCACGGCGCGGCGCTCAGGAATCCCGAGGGCCTGTGCCACGCGCCTAGTTGTGACACCGGGATGCCGCCCCACGTACGCGAGGACAACACGGTCGCTGCGGTAGGCACGCTGCAAGAGGTCTTCGCCGAACAGGCCGGCCGCACAGACGCAGACACAGAGGCCCGTGGAGACTGCCAGGTAATCACCGGCGGTTCGCCCAACCCATGCATTCAGGCCACCGAGGACAAAGAGCACGGGTGCGGTGAATCGAGCAGATCGGATAGCGGAATCAGACAGACAGACCTCCAAATCAGAGCCCTATCAGGGAGCCGAATCGCCAGAGGCGTGAGTTCCGATTACTTGCGGAAGCCTGAGCGAAGTCGAGCGGCACCGACTGGCAGGGTATTTTGCGGGACGCTGTACGTTGACATAGCCCTCACGCATCTATCCAGTCTTTCGGCTCTCTTTCCTGTCTGCCGTCGGCGAATCGGCCACGACGGCAGACAGCGACTACCAGTTGCCCTCGGAGGGCGGCCGGCCACGCCGAGGACGCGAGGACTGACCCGGTTCTGATCTGCGCCGCGCAGGCACCCCTTAGCCCACCGCGGTCCAATGCCAGGGCCGACGTCCTTCCCGTCCCCTCACGCAGCTGATCCGGTACTGAGCCTGATCCAGCGCCTCAGGGTTTTGGTCTGCAGTCTGCAAACTGAAGGTCACTAGCCGCAGTTCGCGGATGCCTCGCAAGATCGGGTACCCCGCCCAGTCCCGTACGTCATAGCCGTATTGCTCGCTGTAGTCGGCGTACTGGGCGGCGGACAGGGTGCCGAAGGTGTCGAAGGCCACCGCCGTCGAGGTCAAATCCCACTCGGGCGGACCCATCGACGTCCGCTCAAAGTCCAGAAGCAGGGCGCCTTCATCCGTCACTGCGCAGTTGCCGCCCCATGCGTCTCCGTGGATCACGGAGTGCGTCAGTCCTGGCGGGAGCTGGGACCACTGCTCCTTTAGTTCGTTGAGCCGCCCCGCGAGCCACGTCCTATCGCCGTCGGTCACGCAGCGCGCAGCGCCGATTCGCTCGGCGATGCGCACGAAGGGCTGCAGCTGTCCGATGGCGAACGTCGGCCTAGGCAGTTTGTGCATCCGCCGAAGCAGCGGCGCCAGTTCAGCTTCTGTGCCCTGCCGATGTGGGGGAAGGAGTTCCCAGAACGTCGCCGCGCGGCCGCAAGCGTGGACGGGCTGGTCTTTCGATGTCGGGCGCACGGCGGGTACGTTGTTCTCGGCGAGCCACCGCGCCACGGCTACCTCGCGGGCGGCGACCTCGTCCTGGCCCACTCGGGAGATGCGCACGACCTCGTCGTTGGCGAGCTTCCACAGGTCGTTCTCGGCGAGGCGGATGGGCTCGGCACCGTCAGCGGATAGGCCGGCAACCGCGGCCACTTCTTTGAGGACGGCGAGGGACTCCTCGGTGGGCGTCGTGGTCATGCCTCGACCGTAGCGGCGATCCTGCTCCGGAGTTCATCCACGTCGGGCCTGCGTGCGTGCCGGGCGGATGCGCTTGCCAGGTCGTTCATGTCGGTGACGGCGCGTTTTGACCGGAGCTTGCCGACCTCGTCCAGGGCCCGGTTCGCGATGGCCACGGCACGCTGGGGGTCGCCCGTGATCATCGTCAGCGTGGCCAGCTTAGTGCCGGACAAGGCGCGCGAGCGCACGTAGGCATCCGTATGGCCGTCGATGGCCGTCTGAAGTCGAGAGGTTGCCAACTCAGGCGAGTTTCCCGGCATGAGCGCGATGTCGAAGGCAGCGTGGCCGGTGTCGCCGTGGTGCTGCGCGTTGTCGTAGTAGGCCATCCACGGCACGTCTTCGCCCTCGCGGGCTCGCCCAAAGACCTTGTCCGATTGATCAATCGCCGCCAGAGCTTCGTCCGGGTTCCGCATTTTCGCCCACGCTCGCGCCCTCGCGTTATGCAGCATGGACTGCTCACGCGGTGTGAGGCGATCTGAGCGCAGAAGGCCGCTCTCCGCGTGTGTGAGGCCCTCGTCCGGTCGCCCGCACCAAATCTCATGACGAGCTTGCCAGTTGAGGGCGGAAGCCCGTAAGTGCCAGTTGTTGCCCTGCTCGGCGCACCAGGTGCCGAACCGCAGCAGTTCGGTCGCGTCGTCGTGTGCGTAGGCATCGAAGGCGCTCGCGCCCATCACGACGGAGAGGCGACCAACGGCGGTATAGAGGGAGTCCTTCAGGTTGGGCGGGTATTTCGTGGCGAGTAGACCCTTGGCCCAGATGAACAGGCCCATGGAGGAACTGCCGACGATTCCACCTCCTCCGTAGAGGTTGTCCCACCCGGCAAGGGTATCCGCCGCTGCCAGGACCTGACGGATGTCCTCGGGCCGGACCGCCTTGGGGAGTGCGTTTGGTCCGGACGACGGGAGCAGGTCGACGAATGCGGTCGGGGCGAGGGCGGCTACTCCACCCAGGGAGAAGAAGGCGCGGCGCTCCATAGCTGACTGGCTCCGTTCCGAAAGCGCGGGCTGATTGAGTCCCAGCATGCGCCCCATCCGGACACCGTTGGCGCCAGGATCGGCTTCGCCAGCGACTTTGTCCGCATAGGCAGCTTCCCGGGCCGCCTCCTCCTCAACGAGGCGCCACAGCCTCGTGAGCGCTCCTCCGGCCTCCACAGCGTCGTCCAAGAGGCTCGCCAGCGCCCCGTCGCACTCCCGCTCGCACTTCTCGATGCGCTCGATCATCGTGGCGCTGAGGTGCACCTCAGCGCCGACCTGGCGCGTCGACATCCCACGCGTGGTACGCCAGTTGCGTAGTTCCTTGCCCCACCATGCGCGCACGGACGCCGTCTCATCCAGGGGCTTGGGCTTCTGTGCCATAGCTTCTCCTCGGGCGCCCGGATGCGGACAGCACTGCCATCCTTCGATTGTCCGCATGCCGGGTCTCGTTCACAGGCTTATTCCGAGACTGGTTACGCGTAACTGCCGTCGTGCGTGCCTGCGTTGGCGAGCCACCAGCCGGTGCGTCCATGGCTCAAACATGACGGCCCGGCGCCCACAGCGGGGCCGGGCCGCGCAGCCACGAGCGCACCGTCACCTGAGCAGGGGCGACGTCGTGGAGCCGATGCAGGTGGTGAACGTCGTCCACGCCTCCGGGGAGAATCCGGTGTGCGGACCGTCAGGGCGCTTGGAATCCCTGACCAGTGTGCGCTGAGGCGTCCGGGCTACCTCCACGCACTCATTATCGGGTGAGGCGCTGTAACTGCTCTTGAACCATGTGATTTCCTGGGGCTGATCGGCCACGAATTCTTTCCTCGCTACTTCTGATCTTGCAGGTGCCTCTTGCGGGCCTCGGCGATCAACTCTGCCGAAGAATCGGGATCTAGCGCCTCTTCACTAAGAAAGGCGCGAGCACGCTCATAGGCTGCTCGCGACCCTTCTTCTTCCAAGAAGAGGGAACCTACTGCGTTTTCGATGAAGATGACGTCGAGGGACGGGTCCGGTCCGCCGTACACGATGAAGCTAGTGAGCGTTGCGCTGTAGGCGCCAGAGCCGAACGGGAGGACCTGGATGGTGATGGTCGGCTCTGCGCGCCGGTCCAGCAGCAGGTCAAGCTGCTCGACCATGACTTCAGGGCCCCCGACATTGCGCCGGAGCACACTCTCGTCCAGCACGCAGTGATAGGTCGGCGGCGTCGCGCGCGCAAGGATCTGTTGGCGCTGCATTCGCATTTCCAGGAATTCCGTCACCTCGTCCGGCGTGAGGGCGTTGCCTGGCGTAGCTTTGATGGCGGCGGCGTAGCGTCTCGTCTGCAGAAGGCCCGGCACGACACCATTAGAAAGGTGCCAGATCGATTTCGCTTCATTCTCAAGTGGCAGCAGAACCCTCATGGGGTCGGAGAGTTTTCCCGCGTAGGGAACCCACCACCCGTCTGTGACTTTGCTGTTCTGCGCCAATTCGATCAGCTCTGCCGTTTCCTCCGGCGAGGCTCTGTACACCTCACAGAGCTGCTTAACTTGATTCCATCGCACATTCCCCTTGGCCTGCTCGTAGCGGCTGACCGTCGCCTTCGATACGCCCGCCCGTTTGCCAGCCTGCTCGGCCGAGAGACCGGACCCCCTCCTCAGCGCGAGCAGGCGAAAGCCGAGTTGGCGACGCCGGGCTGTCGGGCCCGACTCGATCTCGCCGCTCAAGGCGGTGATCTTCGACGCGTTCGTCATGCTGGCGGCTCCCCTTAGACGAGTGCGGCCAGTGTCCTGTCTGGCGCGTAGCGACCACAAGGGACGTTACACGGCGGAACAGAGGCCGGGTTACGCGCGAGAAAGCAGCCGGAAGGCTCATGCGGACACTTCCGCCGCGAGCGTTACATAGAGAGCGTTCCCGAGCCCATACTCCAACTCGAATGACCCGCAGCGCAGTTGAGCAAGCGCGTCACGCGGTCCGCTTCAGCTTGACGCGTGACCACCCCCAGCGACGCCGCCTCACCCGCGCCCCGACGCCAAGCGCCCCACGCACGTCACGAGGGAGATTGCCGATGAGCCCAGCCACGACTGCGCTTCTCAGCGCCGCTGCCGACCTGCGCCTGGCCTCAACCCCCGGCTTTGCCGCGACCTTCCCGCCGTGCCCCTCGCGAGTGGGCGAGATGCGGCGCCGCACGGCCAGCCGACTCCGGGAGTGGAGGATCCCTCAGCGAGACGCCGAGGACATCACCCTCGCGGTGTCGGAACTCGTCACGAACTCCGTAGTTCATGGGGACGGAGCTGTCTGCTTCGTCCTTCGGCAAGTTGCTGGCGAGGTCCGGGTCGAGGTCACCGATAGCAACCCGCTGCCGGCCCAGGTGAAGAACGCGGATCCGGATGACATCTCGGGCCGTGGGATGTTCCTGGCTGCGGTCTTCGCGCAGCGTATCGAGGTCAGCGACGACGGCTATACGACCACCGCGGCCTTCCCCCTCTCGGGGCATCAGTGATGAGGGTCCTTACCACCTGGAAAGCGACCCCACCCCGAGGAGCGTCGGGCAGTAGCATCCAGGTCTCCCAGCTACGCGAGCACGGCACACCGGAATCCGGTGTCGTTGTCCTTCATCGAGGCGGCGGCTGCGTTCTGCAGGGACGGAGCCGCGCGCTCGAACGGGGATGTGAAGGCGGAGCCCTTCAGGTGATACCGACCGTTGTCGGGCTCCTCCTCAGTGGAGCACCACTCCCACACATTGCCACACAGGTCGAAGACTCCGAACGGGCTCACACCGGACTGGTAGCGGGAGACGGAGGTCGTCGCGTCGATGCCGGCCTCGGCCGTGTTCGCCTTCGCGGCGGTCGGTTCGCTGCCCCAGGGGTAGACACGCCCCCGAGGCCCGCGGGCCGCCTTCTCCCACTGCCGAGCAGTGGGCAGGGACTTACCGGCCCAGCGGGCATACGCGGTCGCGTCATGCCAGGTGACCCACACCACCGGGTGGGTGGCCAGAGTGATGGGACAGCGGCCCTCTGGCCAGTGCTGTGGAGGCCGATGGTTCGTGGCCAGCACGAACCTCCCGTAGTCCTCGTTCGTCGTCGGGTAGACGTCGATGAGGAACGACTCCAGCCACACCGAGCGGTTGTCAGGGCCGGAGAGGTAGATGCCTTCTTCGACGAGCGCCATGACCTTTCCATCGACCGGGTGCCGGCGAGTGCTCGGTTCCCTGCGCAGCAGTTCCTCGGCCCGTTCGTCATGCTCGGCAGCGGCTCGTTCGGTCGACAGCGCAGCGAACCGTTGCTGGACGTCAGGCGGGGCCTGGGCGAGGAGCGTGTCCAGGGCGGCCTGGTTGTCGAGCTCAAGCTCGATGGTCTCCCCGCGTCGCCTCCACCGTGTCATCTGGCGGGTGTTCACGCCGACCATGTCGGCGAAGTCCTTCTGCTTCTTGCGCATGGCCAATCGCAGCAACTCGGCCTCTCGGCCGGTCCACCTGGTCACCCCCGCCATGGTCTCGCCTTACAGGGTCTCGCCGGGGATCGACAGGTACGCCTCCTGCAGTTGTCGCAGGACGGGGTGGTCCACAGGAAACTCGGAGTTGTCGATCGCAGCCAGCGGCCGAACACCGATCGAGGTGTTTGTGGCGAAGGCAGCTGCCATCCCCTTCGCCTGGTCCAAGGTGACAGCGGCGCTGCGATGTTCGGCCTGCTGCTGTTGCAGCAGGGCCATGGTGACGCCGGGGAGGACGGAGGCATTGGGCCAGACGACGGTGCCGTCTTGGTCGATGAAGGCCACGTTCCAGGTGCCGCCCTCGGAGACGCAGCCGTCACGACCGACGAAGAGGGCATCGTCGAAGCCCTCGTGCTGGGCCGCGCCTCGGGCGTGCAGGGCTCCAAACAAGCCGACATGCTTCACCTCGGGGAGGTCGCGCTCGTACACCAGACTCTGAGCACGCAGGGGCGCGGGAGGCAGCGCGCCGGCGCCGCGGACGGACACGAGGACGTGGGGCTCGTTGGCGTCGGCCGGATGCCCCATCTCGACCTTGGGATCGTAGATCGAGACGCGCACGACGCACGGCAGGGTCTGTCCCTCCAGGGCCTGGCGGACGTACTCGCGCACGCGGTCGGTGTCCAGGGCCGCATGCCACACGATCCTGCAGTCCCGCACAAGGCGTTCCAAGTGCAGTGCCAGGCCACGGATGGTGCCGTCTGTGTCCACGCGCATGGACGTGAAGTGCCCGACGTTCGTGAGCGCCAGGGGGAGCAGGTCGTCTACGGATACGGGCTTGCCATCGAGAGTCGCCATGGCGCCCAGCATGTCAGGGCCGCCTGCTCGTGCGGCACCCCAAATGGGGTTACTGACGAGTCAACGTCGGTTGAAAGTCCTTCCCACGCCCTTACGGAGCGGTGTTCGCTGGTCACTGCGCAGTCACGTCAAGTGATCAGTGGCGTGACTGGTGCCGCATGCCGCGATCAGCCGCATCGTCCACCTGGGAGGACCCGATGTGCCCTGCACCAGTCGTGGCAAGAGCCGGTTGGCCGGATGTGAAGAGGGGTTGTGTTATGCGTCTGCCATTGCTGTCCCATCGAGATGCCGGCCAGCGCGTCGCGCCGAGCAGGCCGGGTGGAGTCGTTGTGCAGCGAGTCCCGCAGCGCAACCCAACGGTCGCCGCGGCAGAGACGGTGGCGCTCGTGCTGGACGAGGCGTCGCCGCTGCCGGAGAGCGCCAGCGACGTGGAGGAACTCGCGCGGCGCCTTCGCGGTCACATCAGCCAACTCGGGCTGTTCGTACCGGCCGGAGCGCCAGCCCTGCGCAGCGCGCAGCAGCTCGCCTCGGAGGGTGTGCCCGACGGTTACATGCCCAGCCGTGTGCATCTCGTCCGGCTGGCTGAGGCAACCCAGGCGCTCGTTGCGGCCGTGAGGGTCGTGTCAGCGAATCCGACGGGCCGACGGTGCTGGTGGAAGCCGCCGGTCAACACCCTTCGCGGGGTGGTCCTTGCGGTCGCCCTGGTCGTCTTGGTGGTGGCCGCTTTGGTGCCACGGACATGACCACGGACGGAGTGATCGTCACCGCACTGGTCCTCGTACCGATGGCCTGGCTGGTTCTTCGGGGCCAGCGCACCTCCCCTCCTTGCGCTGCCAGCGAGGAGTCGCCGCCGGCGCAGGACACACCTTCTCCGCCTCGGTGACACCAGAGCCTCACGTCCCTACCGTTCCCGGCCGCCACCGCGGCCCTGAAGCCATCCCCGGATCCTCGGGGCCTATGGAGATCCACACGATGAATCGACTTCCGCGCATCGAGCAGTACGGCCTGATCGGCGATACGCAGACGAGCGCCCACGTCTGCGACGACGGTTCGATCGACTGGCTGTGCCTGCCTCGGTTTGACTCGCCGGCTGTGCTGGCCGGCCTGCTCGGCACGCAGAAGCACGGCTCCTGGCAGCTCGCCCCCGCTCCGTCGCCCGGCCGGTCTGCCGAGGAAGTGGTCACCGAGCGCCGGTACCGAGGTGACTCGCTCGTTCTGGAGTCGGTCTGGCGCACCCCGACGGGGGCGGTCCGGGTCCTCGACTTCATGCCGCCCCGCGACGGGGCGCCGCAGGTGATCCGGATGGTCGAGGGTGTGACCGGCGAGGTACAGATGGTCTCGGCCCTGCGCCCGCGGCCCGGGTACGGCAGCGTCAGCCCTTGGATTCACGAGGTCGGTGGGCGCATGGTCGCGGAGGCCGGAGCGGACGCGTTGTGGCTGGACACCTGTGTCCAGCAGGTGGAGAAGGACGGCGTCGTCGTCAGTGCCTTCGCGGTCGCCGCTGGGCAGAGCGTGGCGTTCGTGCTCAGCTGGTGCCCGTCCCATGCCGCAGCCCCAGATGTTCCCGACCCGGAGGCCGCGCTCGCCGAGACGCTCGCCTTCTGGCAGGACTGGACACAGGCGTGCGCCTACGACGGGCCCTACCGCGAGCCCGTAATCCGTTCGTTGATCGCGCTGAAGGCGATGACCTACGGGCCGAGCGGCGGGATCGTTGCGGCGCCGACGACGTCGTTACCCGAGGAGATCGGCGGTGGCCGGAACTGGGACTACCGGTTCACCTGGCTGCGCGACGCCTCCACGACGCTGGCCGCGTTGCTGGGCACCGGGTATCGGCAGGAGGCGCGGGCGTGGCGTCGCTGGCTGTTGCGGGCCGTGGCCGGCGATCCGGAGAACCTGCAGATCATGTACGGGATCATGGGGGAACGTGATCTGCGCGAGCGGGAGCTGCCGTGGCTTCCCGGGTACGAGGGATCGTCCCCGGTGCGGGTCGGGAACGGGGCGGCGGACCAGCTCCAGCTCGATGTGTACGGCGAGGTGATCGAGACCCTGTACCTCGCGCATCAAAGTGGGGTCGCGCACTGCGCGGACACCGCGGTCCTGCACCAGCGGCTCGTCGAGCACCTGGTCCAGCGCTGGCAGGAGCCCGACGAGGGGATCTGGGAGATCCGCGGGGCCCGTCGGCACTTTGTGCATTCCAAGGTCATGGCCTGGGTGGCTATCGACCGCACCATCCGCCTGATCGAGGCCGGCGCTCTGGCCATGGAGCTGGGGCCCCTGGTCGAGCTGCGCGAGACGATCCACCACGAGGTGTGCACCAAGGGCTTCGATCCGGTGCGCAATACCTTCACGCAGTCCTACGGGTCGGCGGCCCTGGACGCGGCCACCCTGCTCATCCCCAGCACGGGCTTCCTGCCGCCTGATGACCCGCGCGTCATCGGCACCGTGGACGCGGTGCGCCGGGAGCTGGGCACGCCGGACGGGCTCGTGCGCCGGTACCCGACGATCGGTGACCGCGCCGGGGTCGACGGCCTGAAGGGTGATGAAGGCGCCTTCGTGCTCTGCTCGTTCTGGTTGGTCGATGCCCTGGCCCTGACCGGCCGCCTTGACGAGGCCACCAACCTGTTCGAACGCCTTCTCATGCTGCGCAACGACCTCGGGCTCCTGGCCGAGGAGTACGACCCCGCGCTCGGGCGCCAGCTCGGCAACTTCCCGCAGGCGTTCAGCCACATGGGCCTGATTCAGAGCGCCCGGCTCCTGCGCCGGCTCGTGGCACAGCGCGCCGCGGCCCCTGGCGCGGCTGCTGCTCCTGCCCTCCGGCCTCCCTCGCGCAGGTCGCAACCGGCCTGCCCGGACCGGACGTCGCAGCACGCCTAGCCCACCCCCCACCGACGAGGATGTTCATGTCTGACAGCGCCTTCCCGCCACGGCCGGCAGCGACCGGTCACCGCAGACGGCGGGCCGTCCCCCAGATCGACTCCTTCACCTTGGGTCGTGTTCGTCGCGCCGTGATGCTGCCGCTCCTGCTCCTTGCGGCGCTGGCGGGTGGTGCCGTGATCGCCTGGCTGACGGCAGCGGTGTCTCCCGGGTGGCTTCTGGTCTGCACGTTCTGCGGATTGGCCGCCATCGCCGGAGTGGCGGCACGCGTCGCGCGCACGGCAGCCGGCGCCATTCAGGCGGCCGTGGAGGAGCGGCAGGCATCCGAGCAGGCCGTGCTCGCCGGGAACGCGGCAGCCTCGGAGCAGCAGTGGACGGCAGAGCTGGCCGCCCTCGCCGGGGACGCGGCGGCTGTGGAGAAGTCGGTGCTGTGGTCGGCGGACGAGCTGTGCCGGGGGGCCCGGCCCCCGCTGCCCGAAAGGCGGATGCCTGCGCCGGCCGCAGCGACGGCGGAGATCGGCAAGGCGCTCGGAGCGCTCCAGGTGCAGGCCGTCACGGCGCTGATCCGTGTGCACGACGAATCCCAGTCAGTCGTCCTCCTCCAGGTCTTGCGGCGCCTGGCCCAGCGGGAACACGCCCTGGTCGGCAAGGCCCTGGAGGCACTGAACCAGCTGGAAAGACTGACGGACGACCCGGAGCTGCTGGACAAGATCTTCCGGATCGATCACCTCGTGACCCGGATGCGTCGGCAAGTCGAGAGCACAGCCGTACTCGGCGGGCAGTCCCTGCGCAGCACCCGTCAGCCGGTGTCGGTCACGATCACGCTGCGCGGTGCAGTATCGGAGGTGGTCCAGTACCCGCGGGTCGTGGTCGCGGCAGGTTCGGTGGGCGTGCAGCTGGGCCTTCCGGGACATGTGGGCCCGGACCTGTCCCACCTCCTGGCCGAACTGATCGAGAACGCGTGCGAGTCCTCCGATCCCGTGACGAAGGTGATGGTGCGCGCGGAGCGGGTGCCCAACGGACTCGTCGTCGAGGTCGAAGACCGGGCCATCCCCATGTCTCCTCAGGCCCGCGCACAGATGAACCGCCTGCTCAAAGCCCCCGACGAGGTCGACGTCAGTGCTCAGGTGCGTGCGGGGCAACTCGGGCTGCTCGTCGCCGCGAAGATCGCCCAGTCGCACAACCTGTCCGTGCACCTCCAGGAGAACGCCATGGGAGGCACCACTGCGCAGGTGGTCATCCCGAAGCGGCTCCTCGTGGCAATCGAGCCCGCGGGAACCGTGAGCCCCCGCCGCGACGTCCGCCCCGCCGGTCCGCCCCCAGGACAGACCGGTGCGGCGCTGGCCCCGTCTACAAATCCGGGCGGACGTCCGACCGCCACGACAACGCCTTCGGCCGAAAGCGCCGGGCACGCCGCTCCTGCCACCGCTCTGCCACGGCGAACACGCCAGCCCGGCTCGGCTCGTCCGCCGGTCGAGCGGGAGAACGTTCCCGCGGCTGCGCCGAGACCGGGACTGGCAGGCGCCTTCCGCCGCGGTGTACAGGCCGGCGGAGACCCCGCCATCCTCCTCGACCCAGACGGGCCCACTCGCCCCTGACGCCCGCACTTCCCCTCATCTCCCCAACGGCCCAGACAGGGCCGCCGGCCTTCCCCCTCTGGAGCGAAATCCCATGAGCAGCCACGCCGAGATGGACACCCTGACCGAGGACACATCCGCACCGCACGCGGAGAGGACGGCCAGCGGCATGCGCGGAGACATGCACTGGCTGCTGAGGCACTTCGTCGCCGAGGTCGCCGGTGTCACGCACGCCGTCCTGCTGTCACGGGACGGGCTGCGGCTGCTGGACAGCGAGGTCGACAAGGACTGGGCGGACAAGCTGTCGGCCGGCATCAGCGGAATCGCCTCCATCGCGAACAACTTCACCGGCCCGAGCAAGCAGAAGCGGCCGGCCAGCCAGGTCATCATCGAACGAGACGACTGCCTCATCTTCGTCCAGAGCGCCGGAGGCAGCACCGCCTTCGACAACCACCCCGGCGGCAAAACGGTGACGGAGACCGTCCTGGGCGTGGTCACCACCACGGATGCGGACGCGGGCAACGTCGGCTTCGAAATCGGGCGCCTGGTGCAGAAGTTCGCCACCTACATGCAGATCCCGGTCCGCGACCGCTCGGACGACGAGGCCCGGTGAGCGCCCACGATCGCGCGGACGAAGACGCCACGTTCGTGCGGACCTACACGCTGACGCGCGGGCGCACCCGGCCGCGACACCTGCTGGCCCTGGACACCGTGCTGAGCGTCGGCTCTGGGCGGCCCGGTCCGCGCCAGGCCGAGGAGTGCGAGCAGATCCTCGCCCTGTGCCAGGAGCACCAGCGTTCGGTCACCGAGCTGGCCGGACAGCTCGCTCGCCCCGTCACCGCCGTCAAGATCCTCGTCTCGGACCTCCTGGACGCCGAGGCCCTGGTCATCTCCGTGACCTCCGCCTACGGCGCCGATGATCCGGACGCGGAGGAACGCCCCACCACCGATCTACTGACCGCCCTCGCCGTGGGCCTGAAGAGGAAGTTCCCCGATGCCATCCCCTACCGCCAGGCCGGATGATCCCCACGCCGGGCTGCGGCCCACGCCGCCCGCGCACGCTGGTACACCGACCGTGCTGAAGATCATGATCGCCGGGGGCTTCGGCGTGGGCAAGACCACCGCCGTGGCCGCGGTCAGCGACATCACGCCGCTGAGCACCGAGGAGTACCTGACCGAGGCGAGCACGGACGTGGACAGCCTCGAAGGCATCGAGGGCAAGGAAACCACCACGGTCGCCTTCGACTTCGGCCGGACCAGCCTGCCCGACGGGCCCGTTCCCCTGGAGCTGTTCCTGTTCGGCACGCCCGGCCAGGATCGGTTCGGCGACCTCTGGTACGACCTCTCCCGCGGGGCCGTCGGCGCGGTCGTGCTGGTCGACACCCGCCGTCTCGAAAGCAGCTTCGCCCCCGTCGACTTCTTCGAGGACATCCAACTTCCCTTCGCCATCGCGGTGAACGAGTTCGACGGAGCCGAGCGCCACGATCCCGAAGTAGTACGCGACGCCCTCGGGCTGCACTCGTCGGTGCCGGTTCTCACCTGTGACGCCCGTGATCGGAACCACGTCGCCGGTCTTCTGCTCGCGCTCGTCGGCCACGCCGCACGGAACACCCCGGCAGATCCCATCTCCGCCCCATCCACCATCACCCTTCAGGACGCCTGATGTCGTACCAGCCCCACACGCCCCGCCTTCTGCCCCCGCCCGCTCCGCCCGCGCTGCCGTTACGGCAACGGGTGCTGCACCAGGGTCCTCAGGAGCTGGTGCCGCCCGACAGCGCCACACCGCCGGAACGGCAGGTCCAGGAGCCGAGCGAGCTGGCCCAGCGGTACGAACTGCTAAGGACGCTGGGCGTGCCCACCACGGCCAGCGAGGACTGCGACGCGCTCGCCACCGACATGGCCGAGAAGGCCGGGTTCCTGTACGGGTTCGTCAACCTGTTCCTGGAGGAGCAGACCTTCGTCGGGCTGCACCAGCCGCCGGCGGACAGCGGGTACGTCATCGTCGGCCGCACCATGCGTCGCGACCACGGCTGGTGCCCCGAGGTCGTGTCCCGCAAGAAGGCGCTGCCGCTGCCCGATGTGCACGCTTCTCCTCGCTTCAGCGGCAATCACGTGGTCGACGCGGTCGGCATCTGCGCGTACTTCGGCGCTCCGCTCATCCACGTCAGCGGCATCGTGCTGGGCACGGTGTGCGTGATCGACCCCGAAAAGCGATCCCTGAAGGATGCGCGCCGGATCCAGGGCATCGTCATCGGCTCCGGTGCCCAGGTGATGGACGGCTTTACCCGCTCGTCGTTGCGCTAGCCGTTCGGCCCGCACCACCCGAGAGCGCGCGAGAACCGGCCGCTCCACCGAGTGACCTTCGCCCACGCAGAGGGAGACGTCCATGCCCGCCCTGTCCATCACGCCGCCACCGGCACTGCGCCCCTACCTCGGCGCCCGCCACGAACTGCTGTGGGCCGAGGCGGACATGTTCGCTGCCGAACAGGTCACGCCCCGCATCGATCGCATGGAGGATGCACCCGGCCGGGTGGAGCGCAAGCTCGCCGAACTGATGGCAGCGCGGGGCTGGTTCGGCGTCACCATCCCGGCAGCCCTGGGTGGGCTCGGCGCCGGGCACGTGGCGCGCACCGTCCTGGTTCACCGCACCGCCTGCGTTTCCGCATCCGTCGCGGCCATCTTGCAGGCGACGCTGATCCCCGTCGGAGCCGTCCTCAACTTCGCCACCGACGAGCAGAAACAACGGTGGCTACCAGGAGTCGCCGACGGCTCGCGCCTGTTGTCGATCGCGGTGACGGAACCGGACGCCGGCGGGCACATCGGCGGCATCGAAACCACCGCCACCCGCACCGGCAACGAATGGGTACTCACCGGCAGCAAGAGCCACGTCGGCAACAGCCACCTCGCCGCCGCCCACCTCGTCGTCGCCCGCACCGCCGAGGCCGGGACGAGCACCTCAACCGCGCTGACCGCGTTCATGGTCGAGTCCGACCGCCCCGGCCTCACCCTTGGCGATCACCGCGGCGGCCTGGGCTTGCACGGCTTCTCCGCCGGCCGCCTCGAACTCGACCAGGTCCGCATTCCCCAGGACAACGTGCTCGGCGGTCTCGGCCAGGGCCTGGATGTGGCGCAGAGCAGCAGCATCCTCTATGGCCGCCCCAACCTGGCCGCCGTCAGCCTCGGTATCCACGAGGCCGTCGTGACCGCCACGACCGAGCGCCTCAAGACCCGGCCCCGCTACCGCAGGACCCTGTCCGAGTTGCCGGTCCTTCGCGACCGCGTCGGTGGCATGGAATCCCGCCTGCGCGCCGCACGCATCCTCGCCTACCAGGCCGTGCACCTCCTCGACGAGGGCGTGTCCTGCGATGCGGAACTGATCAACAGCAAGTACCTCGGCCACCGGTGGGCCATGCAGACCACCCAGGACGCCATGGAGCTACACGGCGCGCATGCCCTGGACGGCAACTACCTCCTCCAGCGCCTGTGGCGGGACATCCAGCACACCTACCCGCCGGCCGGAACCGGAGAAGTCCAGCGAATACGCCTCGCAGACGCCGCCTTCGGCGAAGACCGTACCCAGTGGTCCCAAACCCTCACGCACGCCTCCCCATGGGAACAAAAAGGCCCGAACGCCGCATAAGCCCTGAATTCGAGCGCTGCCGTGCACGCGAACCGGTGCCCCCGTAGGGCGGCAACTGCTCTTCCTACTGCTCTCGATCGAACATCCGGAGTTCACATGTCCCGCCCCGCAGCGCTCTTCGCCCCGCCTGCCACGCTCCAGGAAACAGCAGACGCCGCCCAGGATCTGGACCGCGTATTACGTGCCGCTGGACTCGGCGACCTGCGCTCTCGTCTCGTCCAGGAGGAGGGAGAGCAAGCGCACATCAGTCTGAACGACATCGACGCGGGCACCGCGACCGAGCTGTCCCGCCTGATCCAAAAGTCGATGCGGCGCGCCTACAAGGCCGCTTCCGCGTTGCGGGACGCCCTGCGGGCGCATGGCCTGAGCGACGCCCTCGAACCGAGGGTGCACAACGCAGCCATCCAGCTCGGAGAACTCTCCATCTCCGACGCAGACCGGCTCGCCGTGGCCCTGGGCGCTCCTCCCCAGCCGGACCTGCCGGACGTCCCCGACTGGCCCGACGCGGCACAGGTATACGACCGCCTCGACCGCGTGCTCACCAAGGCCACCCGCGGCGGATTCGTGGACATGCGCCAGCTGGCGTACTGCGAGCGGTGCGATCAGGAACCCGCCATCGCCCTCGGAACAGTCCAGGTGAACACCGCCCGGCGACTCGCAACGGCCCTCCAGTTCGGAGCCTGACCATGACCGCCCCCGCCCCGACTCCGTCCCTCACCCCATCCGAACAGCGCCTGGCCCAACTACTCGTGGACGGCCTGGCCGCCCCGGAGATCGCCTCCGCCACCGGGCTTGCACTGGGCACAGTCACAAAAGCACTGACCACCCTGCGCTTGAAACTGCACTGCCCCCAGAGATCACCGCTGGCCGTGCTCGTCCATCGCCTGCTCAACACCGGCCTCGCAACCGCTCCGACGCCGAAACAGCCCGCACCGGCACTGAGCCCTGAGCAGATGCGTCTGCTCACCGCCGTGGCCGAGCACCGCCTGCCCCGCGACATCGCCTTCGCCGCCCGCCTCGCCCCGGCCGACCTGTCCGGCGCCCTCGACCAGCTCCTCCTCGACGTCGGCGCACAGGACAGCCGCGAGCTGGTGGTGCTGGCGTACAGCTGGCAGATCCTGCCGGTCTCACGAGGCGCTCACGCCACACGAAGCGGAGCGCGCCAGTGACCCGGTCCGAAATTCACACGGTCAGCGAAGACCGCTCCCTTCCCGTCCCGTTCACGCCGACGCGAGCGTCCGACATCTACACGATGCGCACGCTGGAGACCGCAGCCGAGCGCGACGAAGCCGCAGCTCTCGTCCAAGACCGACAGAACTGGCTCGCCTTGCGCAGCCTGCCCCTCCCTGCCGGCGCCGACATCCCCGCGCAGTTCCGCAAGACGCAGACCGGCTCCGCCGGGCTGTTCGAGGACGGGAAGCTGCTGGCCTGCCTGATACCCGAACAGACCCCGGATCTCGGCTGGGGCCAGGGGCCGTGCCTCTTCCTCCGCAGCTTCTACACGCTGCCCAGCCACCCGGACGACGTCACCCGGCTGATCACCTTGTGGGCTTCCGACTTCGCAGCCCGCCACGATCTGCTCCACGTACGAGCAGAAGTGCCCACCCGCCAACTGCCCGATCCCGCCCCGGTCGCCCAGCTCCTCAACCGCTTCATCGACATGGGCTGGGTCCTGTACGGCCCCGGGCGCGGACAGGCCGATGAGGTCGCCCGCCTCGAACTGCACGCCGAGCACCGCCCCCGGCTCGGCGCGCTGATCAACTGCCGGGTTCATCTTCCTCAGCTGACCCAGAGAGATCGGAGCACCGCGTGACAACCGACGAACCTCAGCGGGCCGACCTCGCCCGCGAGCTGATCGCGCGTGCCGCGGAATCTGCCGCGCACCGCGCCAAGCGCGTACGCGACCAGCTCGACGCCGTCCAGCTAGGGCGCGGCAGGCACACCGAGCACGCCAATACCGCCGTGCTGCGCCGGATCCTCGCCGAGCACGACTGGCCCGGCCACCGACTCGTCGGCCCCGATGCTGCCCGTGCCGCGTGGACGATCGCCCTGCACAGTGACGACGACCCCGCCTTTCAACGCGCCGCCGCCACCCTGCTGAAGCGCGCGGTCCAGGACGGCGACGCGCCGGTCCAGCACTGGGCACACCTGCACGACCGAGCCCTCGTCAACCACGGACACGACCAGGAGTACGGCACCCAACACCGTCTGGGCGCCAACAGCATCGAGCTATGCCCGCTGCGCGCACCGGAGTCCGTCGACGCCCGCCGGACCACAGCCGGTCTGCCGCCGCTCGCCGTCGCACTGGAAGCGGTGCGCCGCCGGTACATGTCCGTCGACTGCACCGACGAGGCCCCGACCGACGTTCTGGCGAGGGTCGCGTGAATGAGCCAACGCCCACCTTCACCCACAGCCGGCCATCCGGCCGCAACTCCGCTCTACGAAGGGATCGCTTACCGATGAAGCTCACCACCGCCGTGCTCACCGCCGGCGCTGCCGTCTCCCTCACCACCGCCGTGGCCGGAGTAGCCCGGCTCCGGCAGGACGCGCGGCACCAGGCCGAGCGGAACGAGGCGGTCGTCGCGCGCAACCAGCTCGCCTGGCTGGAGCAGATGTCCACCAACCCCGACCTCGCCAAGCTCTGGGCGCCCGAGGACATGGGCGTCGACGAGTACATGCAGCTGCTCAAGGCCAACCAGCTCATCTGCTCGCTCAGCCTCCGCGACCGGCTCGGCTTCGTCCGCGACGGGCACCTCCCGTTCTTCGCCTCGATGGTGATGAGCAGCGACGTCTGCCGCCGCTACTGGTCCCGGTTCGGCGACCTCCGGGCCCGGGAGGCCGAGGGTGACGAGCGGGCCGAGCACTTCACCCGCGTGCTGGACCAGGCCGCGAAGAACAACTCGCAAGCGCAGCCCGCAGCAGCCTGACGGGCAGGACCTCGACTCCCGGACGCGACCGCGCGGGCGGCTTCGGCCACCCGCCACCGTCCGGCAGCAGACCCCGGGGCCCAACCGGTCCCCGGCATCCCGCACCACCGACTCCCAGGAGGCAGACATGACCGCCATCCAGGCCGAGAGGCCGACCGCTCCGGCGCAGGCGAACGTCGCGGAGACCGATGCCGACCCGTTCGGGCTCGACATCACCTTCATCGAGGGCACGCCGGCGGCCGAGACGGTGCTGATGTGCAGCACGGGCGACACCTGCGGCAGCTCCTGCCCCAGCGCCTGCACCACCTCGTAAGCCGGATCACCCCGGCAGCGCGGGCCGGACGGGGCCTCCCCCGTCCGGCCCGCCCCGGCCACCAAGCAGAAGAAGAGGAGAGCCCTTGATGACACGGCACCGGCCCAGTCTGTACAAGGGAGCGGGGCAGGCGATGCTGCGCGCCGCGGTGCACACGACCGAGCCCACCATGCCGCCCTGGCCGACGTCCACGACGACCGGGGACGAGTGGCGGGCGTGGCTGAGCACGGTATGGAGCGACCCCGCCTTCCGCCGCACCGTGTCGCAGGCGAGTGAGCATCTGGCAGACCAGATACAGGCCATCATCGACGGCCGGACGCCGAAGGTACGGAGGATGCGCCGGGCGGCGCTGTCCACCGCCCGCTACGCGATCCGTTACGCCCACCGCTCCACCCCGTACGGGCTGTTCGCCGGCGTCGCTCCACTCCACTTCGGACAGACCACCTCCGTTCGCATCGGCGACGAGCACCAGACCGTGACCCGCCCCGAGCCGGTCGGGCTCGAGGAGATGCTCAGCGCCTGGGAGAGCAACGCCGCGCGCATGAACGACGCCGAGGTCTGCGTCAACACCCAGATCCAACAGCGCGACCAGCACATCCACGTACCCTCCGAGGGCGACGCCGAGTACCGCCTCGCTCTCAGCCCCGCGCTGCGTCTCGTACTCGACCTGGCCCGATCGCCGATTGGGTACCGCCAGTTGTCCGACAAGCTGGCTGCGGAGTTCCCCACCGTGAGCAGCACCGCGCGCGAGCGGCTGCTCGGTGAACTGCTGCGGGTGAGGGTGCTGCGTTCCTCGCTGCGCGCGCCTGCCACCACCGCTGACGCCACCGACGTCCTACCGCCTGCGGCGCGCGCCAAGGCAGCCGGGTTGCGGACAGCGTGCGACGTGCGGCTGGACGCCGACGTACGGGTGCCCGCGCAGGTTCTGACCGAGGCGGAGACCGCGGCGACCGTCCTGGCGCGCCTGGTCACCCACCCGACCGGGACGCCGACCTGGCGGCGGTGGATCGAGCAGTTCGCCGAGCGCTACGGCGAGAACACGACAGTGCCGGTGGAATTGGTGACGGACCCTGATCGAGGGATGGGCTTCCCGGCGGGATTCGTCACGGCGAGCGAACCGCCTCGGCCGATGTCCCGACGCGACCGCCTGCTGCTGGAGCTTGCCGGCGCAGCTGCCGCCGAAGGCAGCCGCACCGTCGCGGTGACGGGGGCGATGATCGAGGGACTGGAGGCAGCGGCCGGCGACAAGGCCCGCGAGCTGGCACCCCACCTCGAACTAGCCGCGCAGGTCCAGGCCGCCTCGATTCCGGCGCTTGACCGGGGCGACTTCCGGCTGCGCGTGCTGACCGTCTCCCGCTCGGCTGGATCGATGACCGGCCGGTTCTGGCACCTGTTCCCCGGCTCCGGGGCGGCCTACACGGACCTACCGACCGTCGATGCGGAGGCGGAACTCGTGCAGCTCAGCTTCCATGCCGGGCGAGTGCCCGCAGACCTGCTCACCCGCGCGCCCCAGGTCCTGCCGCGCGTCGTCAGCGTCGGCGAGTTCCGCCGCCCTGCCCCGCACGTCCTCTTCCCCCGCGACCTCGCGGTGTCCGTCACCGGGGGCCGCCCCCGGCTGGTGGAGTCCGCGACGGGCAAGCCGCTGGAGCTGCTGGCCCCTACCGCCATCAACTTTCTGTGGAACAACTACACCCCGCCGATGGCACGCTTCCTCGGCGAGATCAGCCGGGCCGCCTCACCGCAGGTGACCTGGTTCGACTGGGGTGCCGCCTGGACCCTGCCCTTCACTCCAGCCCTCACCTACCGGCGCACCATCCTGACCGCCGCCCGGTGGAAGATCCGCAGCGGCACCCTGCCCGCACGCACCGCACCACTCCAGCAGTGGGCGGACCAACTCCACGCCTGGCGTGCTCGGTTCCGGGTTCCGGAGCGGGTCCTGCTCGCCGAAGACGACCAGCAGCTGCCCCTCGACCTCACCCGCGACGTCGACCTGGACCTCCTGCGTGCGCACCTGGACGCCAGCCCCTTCGGCATCGCTACCCTGCACGAGGCACCCCCGCCGGACACCGACGGGTGGATCGGCGACCGCGCCCACAGCATCGTCGTCCCCCTGGCCAGGCGCTCATGACCACGACGACGGTGCCCCGTACGCAGGACCTGTCTGAAGGCGCCCTGGGGATGGCCCTGCTCGACATCGAGCGCCGGGACCTATCCACCGCCCGCCACCACCTCACCCAAGCCACCGCCCGGGGAGTGAGCACCGGCCGCAACGCCAGCCTCTTCCACGGCGCCCCTGCCCTGGAGTTCGTCCTGACCCGCGCGCACGGGGCCGGTGACGACGTCCGCGCGGCCGTCGACCGCGTCGTGGACGCCCGGCTCACCGCCGCCCGCCGCCGGGAGGCGGCCGGCACACTGCCTCACCTCGCCGAATGGGACCTCATCCGCGGGCTGACCGGACTCGCCGCGCTGCTGCTGGACCGGCGCCCGATCGCGCCCCGGCTGCCCGACGTGCTCACCTGCCTGGTCGCGCTCGCCCACCCCGTACGCAGCAACGGCCGGTTGCTGCCCGGGTGGTGGTCGGCGGTCGGCCCGGACGGGAAGGACATGGCCGGCGGGCACGGCAACAACGGCATGGCCCACGGCATCGCGGGGCCCCTGGCGGTGCTCTCCCTCGCCCTGCGCTGCGGAGTCCGCGTCCCCGGCCACGAGGAAGCCGTCGGCACGTTCGCGACCTGGCTGGAGCGGCACGGTGCCCACTACTGGTCCATCGCAGCCCACCTGGACGCCGCCCAGCCGCCCGCGGCTGAACCGGCCCGCCAGTCCTGGTGCTACGGCCAGCCCGGCATCGCCCGCGCCCAGCAGCTCGCCGCGCTCGCTCTCGGCGACTCCGACCGCCGCCGGGTGGCCGAGGACAGCGTCGAGGCCCTCCTGACCGATCCGCTGCGGCTAGCCCGCATCTCCGACTCGACCCTGTGCCACGGGTGGGCCGGGCTGCTGGTGCTCACCCGCGCGGTCGCCGCCGACAGCGTGGCACCCGCACGCTTCACCCCGATCATCCAGGACCTCCACCGGCGGCTGGCCGCCGACTGGGAGCGCCTGCCCAAACCCGGCTTCATGGAAGGCCGCGCCGGAGCCCAACTCGCCCTGAACACAACCGACGTCGCCGGCTGGACCCGCGTCCTTCTGCTCACCTGACCCTCGCCCCGCCGCCTCGCAAGGAGTTTTCTGCCCATGTCCTTCGACGACGAGAACCTGCCACTTCCCCCGAACACGTTCTGGTGGCACGCCTCCGTGGCCTTCCCCGCCCCACATGCGGACGCCGCACAGGCTCTGGCGACCGCGCTGGCCGGGCACCGCTTCCACTTCCTGCGCAAGGACGCCGGCGTGCGCTTGCGCACTGAACAGCCCGTCGGCGGCCTGCTGGACCAGCTCGTCGTCGATCGCGTGGTTACCGGCTGGACGGGCGGGGTCTACGAGCCGGAGACCTGTGCCTTCGGCGGTCCCGAAGGCATGGCGGTCGCGCACGACGTGTTCTGCGCCGACAGCCCGGCCGCACTCGCCGAGACTGGTACCCCCAGTACTCGCGAGCGCAGCGTGATGCTGCTGTCCGCCATGATCCGCGAGGCCGGGCTCGACCCGTTCGAAGCCGGAGACGTCTACGCCCAATGGGCCGCCCTGCGGCACCCCGTCACCGCGCCCCAGGGGCCCGCGCTGAAACAAGCCGTCTCCGCGATGCGACGGCTGATGAACGCCGACGCCGCCCGACGCCCGGACGCGGAAGCGGGTTGGGGCGAGAGGGTCGCGGCGTTCGAGGATGCCGGCCGACGCCTGCGCCGGCTCGCCGCCGACGGCCGACTGATACGGGGAATCCGGGGCGTCATCGCCCATCACGCGATCTTCGCGTTCAACCGCGCGGGCGTGCCTGCCGACGTGCAGGCCGCCACCGCGTGGCTCGGTCGTCGCGTCGCCTTCTCCACCGGAGAAGGCGCTGACGTGTCTACCCGCAAATCCGCCTCGGCGGACCCTAGCCTCCCTCGAATGGAGACCACCGTGACACCCGAAACCGACCCCGCCCAGCTGCGCGAAGCCCTCGCCCAGCGGCTCGTCGACAGCGGACACCTGCGCAGCAAGGCGGCCATCGACGCCTTCCGCACCACCGACCGGCACGCCTTCCTGCCCGGCGTCGACCTGGAGAGCGCGTACAAGGAGGACGCGGTCCCGATCAAGCACGACGAGCACGGGGAGATGATCTCCTGCATCTCCGCGCCGTCCATCGTCGCCACCCAGCTCGAACAACTCGGCGCGCAGCCCGGCCACAAGGTCCTGGAGGCGGGTGCCGCCACCGGCTTTAACGCCGCCCTCCTCGGGAAGATCGTCTTCCCCGGCGGGCAGGTGTGGACCCTCGACGTCGACCAAGACCTCGTCGCCGGCGCGGGCCAGCACCTCGCCGAGGCCGGCGTCGACAACGCCACCGCGGTGATGGCCGACGGCGCGGCCGGGCTGCCCGAGCACGCCCCATACGACCGGATCATCTTCACCGTCGGCGCCGGCGACGTCCCCGTGAAGATCCTCGACCAGCTCGCCCCCGGCGGGCGCCTGGTCCTGCCGATGCGGATCCGCGGCAGCATCTCCCGGAGCTTCGCCTTCGAACGCGACGGGGACACGTGGAAGACCGTCTCCTGCGAGATGGCCACCTTCATCCCGCTGCGCAAGGGCGTCTGCGACGACGTCTACACCCTCGTGCCGATGGCCGGCGACGGCAACGTGCGCCTGGAGACGTTCAGCGAGCAGGATGTCGACCGCGACGCCCTGTGTACCGTCCTCGACCAGCAGCAGACCAAGCTCTACACCGGGGTGAAGTTCCGCCAGGGCTCGGCCTGGGAGTGGCTGTACCTGTACCTCGCCTGCGTGCTGCCCAACGGCCTCTCCCGCCTGCCGGGCCAGCGCACCGGCTTCACCCCGCACTTCGGCTGGGGCTCCATGGCCGCCCTGGACGGCGGATCCCTCGCGTACCTGACCATCCGTGAGGGCGAGGACGAGAAGGGCCGGTACTGGGAGGTCGGCGTCATCGGCCACGGCTCGGGCGGCGCCGCCCTCGCGGAGCGCGTCGTGGACGAGATCCGCGCCTGGGACTCGAGTGGCGGCAACGACGCCCCCGAACCGGGCTTTCGGATGGCCGTCGCCGACTCGCGCGACCGGCTGACGGCCCACGATCCGCGCTTCGTCGTCGATAAGCCCTACAGCCGACTCGCCATCGACTGGGCGCGCAAGGGCTAGCCGATGATCCCCGCGATAGCCAGCCGCATTCCCCTGGTCCGCCGCACCAAGGCACCCGCGCTCCCGTTGGAGGAGCGCATCAACCACATCACCGGGCTGACCGTCGCACCCGCGGGTGCGAGCCACCACGATCTGGTGGCCCGCGCCTGCGGGGTCCTCAACTACGCCGCGCTCATCACCTCCGACATCGGGCTGGCCAACGAGGCGGAGGCTCTGTGCTGGCGTCAGCACCAGGTCTTCGCCGACGCCGGGCGCCTCAGCGGACAGATCGCCATCATGTCGCTGATGCCGCTGGTCAACCTCTCCCGGCTGCAGACCCGCGCAGGCGAAGGCGAGCGCGCCTACAGCCTGTTGCAGACCCTTAGCGACGCGGCCCGTCACCGGGCCAAGGCCGACATCGACGGCTGCACCGTCGACCTCTCGGCCCTGACCGATGCGGACGAAGATCACCGCACGGTGTGCCAGGAGCTGTACGTCTCCGTGCTCGTGGATGGTGCCCGCGCCCTCGCCTGCAACGGACGCTGGACCGAGGCCGCCGACGCGATGGCCCGGCACCGCGGCATCGGCAACCGCCTCCTCGACGGCCGCCAGATCAAGATCATGGCCCTGATGGAGCAGGACCTGGACCAGCAGGCCCGCGACCTGATCGACACCACCCAGCCAACCGAGCCCTGGGAGAGCGTCGTCGCCGGCCTCCTGCGTGCCCACTGCCACCCCGGCGCGGCACCGGTTTCCGACCTCGACCAAGCTCAGCGGGCGGTCGCCTCGTTCCTGGCCGCCCCCGGGCCCGCTCCGTACGCCGTGTTCCAGACCCGCACGGGCCTGGCAGCCCTGGACCTCGACGCCGGCGGGCCGCCCACCAGCGCACTCGCCTCGGCGCTCGCCGAGGCTGCCCGCCTCGACGCCTACGCCGCCCGGGAGGTACTGGGCCACCCCGTTGCCGTTGCCGCCTTGGGCGACCGGGCGACAGACGAACTGAAGACGGTGGTCACCGCAGCCGGGCTGGGATCCGGCGTCCTGTCCATTGACCACCGCGAGTCCCTGACGGGCGCAGTCGCGCAGGCGGAGACACAGCTGGAGGCGCTGCTGCGGTCCCAACCGGCCCCCAGGCCGGGGTGAAAGCCCGCCGGGGCCGCCACCCGTCGGCCGCGGTTTGGCGTTGTCGGCGATTCGGCCAACCTCTGCCCGCAGCCGCCCCAAGCCGGACCAGGGATCGGGCATCGGCGGAGGCCGCAGTTGCAGGAGATACCGCGTCTCCCAGCACGACCGAATGCCGTGTGTTCGATATCGCGTCCGCGTCGTTAGACCTCACGACTCAGCCGCAGCGACCGTCCTAGGGGGAACGATGACCTCGGCCATTACGCAGGATCAGCCGCCGCAACCGGAGAAGGGAACCACGCCGGACACCGAACCGCAGGACCTCGGTGTTCGAGAAGAGGAATACCTTTACCGCGACGAATCAAGACTGCAGGCCGGCTCCCTGCTGACCTCCCGCACCATGGCCCGACGCCTGCCCGCGCTCGTGCGGCGCTCGCTGCACATGGCCTGGCGCGTGGACCGCAGCGCGACCATCGGGCTCCTGGCGTGCCAGATCGCAACCGGCGTCCTCGCCGCCCTGGGCCTCCTGGCCGTCACCGGCACGATCAATGCCCTGATCGCCTCGGGCGACATCACCGAACGGCTGTGGGACGCCGCCCCGCAGCTGGCCGTCATCGCCGCCGCCGCGGGCCTTCGCGCGCTGCTGGGCATCACCGTGGTCTGGCTGACCGGCCGACTGCGTCCGGTCCTGGGCCGGGCCGCGGAAGTGACGATGATCGAGGCCGCGCTTGGCGCGGAACTGGCCGCCAACAACAAGCCCGGCTACAACGACGCCTACGACATCGCCGATCGTGGCGCGCAGGTCACCCCCGACCTCGTCGAAGAGGCGCAGGACGTCCTTGCGGCGACCGCCACCCTCGCCGCCGGCGCCACCGTCCTGACCGTCCTGCACCCCGTGCTTCTCCCCCTGCTCTTCCTCGCCTGCCTGCCGCAGGCTGCCGCGTACGTGCGCTCCGCTCGCGTGATCTACCTCGCCGGTCTGGAGACCTCCGGCCGGCGCCGGATGCTCGGCAAACTGCGGTGGCACATGGCCTACCAGGAGTCCAGCGAGGAGATGCGCGCCTGCCTTGCCGGTCCCTTCCTGATCGGCCGGTACCGCCGGTTGGCCGCCTCGGTCAACGCCGCCGAGCGCAAGGCCGCGAACACCGGCGCCTGGATGGGACTCGCCGGTGCCATGACGGGCGGGGTCGCCTCGGCCGCGGTGTGGGCGGCGCTGCTGTGGCTCCTGGCCTCCGGACGCATGAGCGTTGCGGCCGGCGGCGGCGCCGTCTTCGCCCTCCAGACCGCCACCGGCTCGGTGCGCGGCATCATCACCGGTGGCGCCCGCCTGGTCCGCACCGGCTGGTACGTCCAGGACTGGCAGAACTTCCTCGACAACGCCCACGGACAGGCCATGGCCGACTCCCGTGGCACCGCACCCGTGACCGCGGCCCCGGAACGCTTCGAAGTCCGTGACGTGACCTACCGCTACGACGGTGCCCCAAAGGACAGCCTGCGCGAAGTGTCCCTGCATGTGCGGCGGGGCGAGATCGTGGCGCTGGTCGGGGAGAACGGCTCCGGCAAGACGACCCTCTCCCGCCTGCTGTGTGGACTGCTGCTGCCCACCGCAGGCGAGGTGGCCTGGGATCACGCCTCCACCACGGACCTGGACCCCTGGAAATCGTGGGAGCACGTCGCGCTCGTACCGCAGAAGTTCACGTACCTGCCGCTGGCGATGCGCGACAACATCACCTTCGGGCAGGGCGACACCAGCGACGCGGCCCTGCTGGCCGCGTGCGAGGCATCGGGCGCCGCAGAGATGCTTCCCGGCCTTCGCTCAGGTCTCGACACCTTGTTGACCAGCGAGTGGTTCGGCGGACAGCAGCTCTCAGGAGGACAGTGGCAGCGCCTTGTTCTCACCCGGGCGTTCCACCGGCAGGCGTCACTGCTGGTGATGGACGAGCCCACGGCCGCTCTCGACGCCCGCGCCGAGCACCGGATCTTCGCCGGCCTGCGCGAACTCGCGAAGGACCGAGCCGTCCTGCTGATCACCCACCGGCTCACGAACGTGGCCGTCGCCGACCGCATCGTGGTGTTGGACGAAGGCCGGATCGTTCAAGAGGGCACCTACGCCGAACTCACGCAACAGCCAGGGCTGTTCCAGTCTCTCTGGGATCTGCAGCGTCGAATGAGCGGTGACTCTTCCTGAACGCTCCCCTGCACACCCGCCCAGCCACCGTCTCGGAAGGCAGAGAACGTGCCCTCTCCCGATCAAGATCCAGCCGCACCCCGCCATGCGTCCCCTGCAACAGGGGTCGGACGCCCCGACACCTGCCTCGTAGTGATCCGCGGGAACTCGGCGTCGGGCAAGTCGAGCGTGGCCCAGGGCCTGCGAGATCACTACGGCCGCGGCGTCGCCGTCGTCGGGCAGGACGTGATCCGCCGGAACGTGCTACGTGAGCACGACACCCCGGGCGCCACCAACATCGCGCTGCTCGGCAGGATCGTGCGTCACGCCCTGGACGCCGGCTTCCACGTCGTCCTCGAAGGCATCCTGTACGCCGATCGCTACAGCCACATGATCACGTCGCTGGTGCGGGACCACCGCGGCGTCTCCAGCTGCTACTACCTGGACGTGCCGCTGAAAACGACCCTGGCCCGCCACGCATCAAAGGCGGATGCCGCCTATCTGGAGCAGGTCACCGACGACCACCTCACTTCCTGGTACCGGGAGCTGGATCTGCTGCCCGGCGATCTGGAGACCGTGATCCCCGCCGACAGCACTCTGCAAGACACCGTCGCCCGGATCGTGCGTGAGACCGATCCGGCTGCCGCCCCACCACCGCAGTACAAGCCGTCACAGGGAGACGCAATGACCCCTCTGGTGCTGATGTCCGATCCGCAGGTCGCGGCGATCCCGGTGCGCGAGTGCGGCGAACCGCTCGTCGATGTACGCGATCACGACTTCCGGGTCGACCCCCGTAAGCAAGACCCGCTGGGCGCATTCGCTCACGTTCGTGAAGGCGTCCTCGCCCGGCTGAAGCACGCCCGCTCGCTCCTGCCCGCCGGCACAGACCTGCTGTTCGTCGAGGGCTACCGGCCGCTCTCTCTCCAGCAGCGCTACTTCAGTGAGTACCGCGACGAGCTGAAAGCAGCCCACCCCGGCTGGACACCTGAGCAGCTGCACCAGGGTGCCAGCCGGTACGTGTCGCCGCCGGAGATTGCGCCGCACTCCGCAGGCGCGGCCGTGGACGTGACCCTCGTCGACCAGGACGGTCACGAACTCGACCTCGGCACCCGAGTCAACGCCTCCCCGGAGGAGAGCGACGGTGCCTGCTTCACGCATGCCGCAAACCTCAGCGCACAAGCGCGCCATCACCGAGCTCTGCTGCTCAACGCTATGGAGAGCGCGGGCTTCACGAACTACGGGACCGAGTTCTGGCACTTCTCGGCGCAGGACCGGTACGACGCGTTGATGCGCCGAGAGCCGCACGCCCGGTACGGACCGATCGAACTGCCCTAGCGCACCGTCGCGCTCTCCACTTCCCCAACACCCGCTCCGAACATCAGGATCGCGGCCACCAGGAGGCAATCGTGCCCGCTGAGGACACCAACACCCGGGCCTGGCAGATCTATGGCCAGCGACAGCTCGCTCGCGCCTACACCCCGCCCATCCCCGACCAGCTCGGCTGGACGCCCTGGAAAGGGATCGGGCCGGGAGCAGAGGTCCTGGGTGACGTCGCCGGTCGCCGCGTTCTCGATATCGGGTCCGGAGCCGGCCATCACGCCGTCTACCTAGCCCAAGCCCACCAAGCGCGCGTCACGGGCATCGAGCTGTCCCCGACGCAGCACGAGCGTGCAGTCAGTTCCCACGCAGGCGTAGACGGGGTGGAGTTCGTCCACGCAGATGTCGCCGAGTACCTGGCGCGAGCCGAACCGTTCGACGCCGCGTACGCGGTGGGGACACTCGCCTTCATCGATCCGCACCGATCGCTGTCCGCGCTGCGCGATGGCCTCTGTCCCGGCGCCCCTCTGATCCTCTCTCTCCTGCACACGGACCTGCACGGTCACGGTCCGTCCACCGAGGTGGCGTCGCGCGAGCAGATGATCCTGCTGCGCGGCGATCCGCCGCTGCCGACCCAGATGTGGGTCCTGGCACCGCAGCTGTGGGAGGACCTGCTCGTCGAGAATGGCTTCCGCGTCGACGCCATCGATCTGTTCCCGCACCCCGACGAGGACGCCACCGTAATCCAGCAACTCATCTGCGCCCGGCGCCTCCCCGACCAGCCGGTACGCATCTCCAGCCGCCCCCGCAGCACCCGAGCGCCAGCCGCCCACGCGGCTGTCGGCGTCGGAGCGATTTTGCTCAGCGAGCAGAGCGTCCTGCTGGGCCGACACCGCCGCGGCACCCTCGAACTGCCCGGCGGCAGCGTGGAAGCCACGGGGGAGTCCTTCGAGGACGCGGTCGTTCGAGAACTCGCTGAAGAGACCGGCCTGGTTGCCCGGACCGGAGACGTTGAACTGCTGGGCACCCTCGTCGATCACGTCGAAGGCGTCCTGCGGGTCACCGTCGGTGCGCTCGTCCACGCCTGGCAAGGCCAGCCGGCCACGCAGCCGGAGGAGAGCGTCGGCGACTGGGCGTGGTACCCGCTCGATCAGCTTCCCGACGGCCTGTTCGTGTGCAGCGCCCAGATCCTCACCTCCTGGCGGCCCGATCTCCCGATCGATCACCCCCCGGCGCACTTCACTGCGTTCGCCGCTCCCAAGTAGGCGCCGCCTGCGCGACAGCCGCCACCGCCGCCTTCCCGCGGCACCACGTCCGTGCCACAGCCGGTAGCAACACCACTCCCCACAAAGCTGGAGTCCTTCATGCCGCAACTATCTGTACACCGGCCCATACCTGCGGCCAGCACCGTCGGCTCCGACCGACTGCGCGACCTGGAACAGGCGGCCCTGCGCCACGGGTTCCCCGTCGAGGACGTGCTGCTGATCGCCGTCAACCTGTTTGGCATCACCTCCGAGCACGACCGTCACCGAGCCCGGGTCAACCTCCGCCTCGTACGCCGCCCAGATATCGAGTGGCAGATCATCGTCCCGCTGAACCAACCGGCCAGTCCGTTCCGGCTCCGCGGCGACGAGCTGACGCTGAACGGTTCAGTGGTCGCGCACGTCGAGCGCATCGACGCCGACGAGGCCGTCGGCGGGTACTTCCGCAACCACGGCCGGGCGGCGACCCTCAACCCCAACGCCCGCAGCCGGTGCGTCGGGTGCGGCTGGTGCCCGAACACCCTGGAGGCCGCAGCCGACCCGAGGATGCAGGAGGACCAGGGGCTCGCTGCCCTGCTGCGGGCCCTCCGCGAGCAGCACCCCCGACGCAACCTGGCCGAGCTGAAGGAGGTCACCGTCTCCACCGGCTGCTTCGAGCGTGAGGGCGCGGCCGTCGCACACCTGACCGCCCTGCGACCCGCCCTGGAGCGGGCCGGCGTCACGGCCCGGATCGGCTTCCTCACCTCCGTGCTGCGCAGCAACGAGGCGTTCGAGACCATCGCGTCGCAGGTGTCGCCGTTCGTGCTCCGGCTGACGACCGAACACTTCACCCGGCGCGAGGCACTGATGAAGGCGACCAAGGCCGATCTCCGGACGGAGCAGATGCCGGACCTTCTGTCCCGAGCGCGCAAGTCGGGGCTGGACACCTCGTACACCTACATCGTCGGTCTTGACCCCATGGATGACCTTGAGCGCGGGGTGAACGAACTGGCGGGTGAAGTCACCGCGTTCCCGAACATCCAGGTCTTCCAGGCGCACAACCTGATCATGCAGGGGATGCGGACTCCGGGCGCAGAGAGCCTGGAGTTCTACCTGAAGGCGCGCACGGTGATCGAGCGAGCCATGACGACGACCGGACTGCGGCCGGTGGGCTGGGAGTGCTATCGGCCGTTGTGGTACTTCACCTTCGCAGGAGAGGCCCTGGTCGATGACCCTCGCTGACGCGGTCATTGAGCGGGTGCGGGTCGAGCGCCTCGACGAGAGCGTGGCGGGCAGGAAGGCGGGCGACAGCCGGCACGCGGTAGTGGTCGAGGCCCGCGGCGTGAGCGGGGTGTTTGCCCCGATCGACGAGCTGCCCGCCGCGCTCATAGCGACACGGCTCGGCCAGAGCGCGCTGCGGCACCCGGTAACCGACCACACGGGCCTGGTACATGGGCTCTTGGCCCAGCTCGGTCCGCACGCTGCGGGGCTCGGCCGGTGGGCGGTCGGGGCGCTGGACTGCGCGGTGTGGGACTTGCACGGCCGCCTCGCGGACCTCCCGGTCGCGGCCCTCCTCACCGACCGGCCCGCACCGCGGGTTCCGGTCTACGCCTCGTGGCTCTCACTGGACCTGTCTGCCGACTCTGCCGCCGAGTCCGTCAAGGCGACCGCCGGCGAGGGGTACGCCTTCACTAAGTGGGGCCTACGCGGCGGTGCCGATTCCGCCGAGATGGTGGTGCTGACCGAACGCGCGGCGACATGGGCGGGGCACAGCGTGGCGGTGGACGCCCTGGGCACCTGGGGACACCTGCGGACCATGGAAATATCGCCGCTCCTCACACCACAGACGGTGCGCTGGGTGGAAGACCCCCTCCCGCGCACCGACCAAGCCGCGTACCAATACCTGAAGCAATACGCGCGAGGTCTTCGGATCGCTTTCGGCGAGCGGCTGCACCACGCGGAGGACGCCAGGGCCCTGCTGGAGCACTGCCGCCCGGAGGCGTTCACGTTCGACGCAGTGTGGTGCGGAGGGATCACCGAAGCGCGCACCTGGCTGGGGGCCGCTCACGACGCGAACGTTCCTGTACACCTGCACGGCCGGGCGTTCCTGCCCGCCGTACATCTGGCAGCCGCCTTCCCAGACAAGGCGAGCGCGGTGGAATACCAGGTCGTATGGGAGCCCCGCAGGCAGCAGGCGCTGCACGGCACGCTCCGGCCGGACGGTGGCCATGTCTCGCTTCCTGACCGGCCTGGCCTCGGAATGGGGGTGCGTCGGTAATGCCCCGACACGAGGGCGAGTTAGCGGTCCACGGCCGACTGGAAGGCCGCGAAGGGACGATGCTGCTCGTCGTGGACACGCCGCTCACCGGGCACGACACGTTCCTATCCACAACCCTTCGCCTTGACCAACCAGTACACCTGCCCGAACTCCCCGTCCGGATCCTCACGTTCGACGATGTCACCGTCCTCGCGCCCCTCCTGCCCGTAGCCCTTCAGGGGCAGGCTGGCGAGGAGTGGAGCGGCACCCTGCTGATTCCGCACGGCGCCCGCCCGCCGGCAATCCCCGAGGACCTCGCCCAGGCGGCTGCCGAAGCCGGCGTCGACACCGGTCGCTGGTCGCCAGCTGAGGCCCGGCACCTGCTGACCTTCCTCGCCGAAGCCGGGTCCGCATCCGTGCGCGCCGAGCGTATCGCCATGATCATCACGACTTTGGGAAGCCGTCCGTGAACGCGGCGCCGGTGCGACTGGTGAGCCTCGATGTCGGGTACACCCTGGGCGAGCCGTCCGGGACGACGCTGACGCAGCGCCTGGTGGAGCTGTCCCCCCGCCCGGCGCGGGAGGCGAAGCAGGTCGCCCAGCGGATCCTGCACGCCCTGGACCCGAGCACCGATACGACGGGGCCGCAGACGGTGTGCGCCGCCCTGGGCATCTCGCCGTCCGCCTTCCCACACGACCACCGTCCGCCCGCCTTCTCCCTGTGGCCCGGCGCGGTGAAGGCGGTGGCGCGGATCGCCCGGGTCGTGCCGGTGGTCACCCTGTCGAACGTGAGCCACTGGGACGAACGGGAGACCGACGTCGCCGCCCTTCTCGCCCCCCACCTGCGGGCCCATCACCCCTCCTGGCGCATCGGGTTCGCCAAACCGGACCCGCGCGCCGTGGAGACTGTTGCCCGGCTGCACGACCGGGATCCCGCGGAGGTGCTGCACGTCGGCGACAGCCTCGACTGCGACGTGCGCGGCGCCCTCGCCGCCGGAGCCCAGGCTCTGTGGATCACCCCGCGCCCGCCGTCAACCGAAGCCCTCCGGCTGCTGGCCGAGCACCCCGGCCGGGTCACGGTCGTACCGGACCTCGCCCGCGCGGTGCAGCACATCGAACAGACCCTTTCCTCGTCCACCCCTTCCACCAGGAGCGCCACCCCGTGAGCCAGTTCGACACCACCGCCCCGTTCTACGCCGCCTACCGGCCCGGCATCCCGAAGGAGGCCGTCGAGCTGCTCGCCCGGCGGGTGGCCGGCCAGGAGCATCGTGCTTTGCTCGACCTCGGGTCCGGCACCGGGCAGGTCCCCCTCGCCCTGGCCGAGACGATGACGGAGCTCGACGTCGTCGAGCAGGACGCAGGGATGCTCGCCGAGGCGGACAAGGCACTGGCCGGGCTGCCGGTCACCGTCCGCCTGCACAACACCCCGGCCGAGCAGTTCACCCCGCCCGCCTCCTACCGGGCCGACCTGGTCACGGTCTGCCGCGCGTTCCACTGGATGGACCAGGACGTGGTGCTGTCGCGCCTGGAGGGCATGACCGCGCCGGACGCGACCGTCGCGGTCATGGGCGACGGCAGCCTGTGGACCGCGCGCACCGCGTGGACCGACGCCCTGCGCGACCTGATCCAGGAGTACCTGGGCCAGGAGCGGCGGGCCGGGGCGGGCAAGACGTACGCGGCGCACAACCGGCCGTACCGCGAGATCCTCGCCGAGTCCGCCTTCGGCCAGGTCGAGGAGCACACGATCGCCGTCGAGCGGGAGTGGACCACCGACATGGTGATCGGCTACCTGTACTCGACCTCCTTCGCCGCCCGGCCGCTGTTCGGCGAGCGGGTCGAGGACTTCGAGCGCCGTGCCAGGGCTCTGCTCGACGAACACACCGCCGTCGGCGGTCTGACCGAGCACGCCTCCTTCCAAGTCGTCCTCGGCCGGCGCGGCTGACCCGCTCCCCCCTTCTTCGCCGGGGCGGCCCCTCTTCCTGCCCCGGCCTCTGTCCCGTCCTTCCGGAAGGAGAACCACCATGCCCCGACGCGAGATATGGAGCGCTGACGAGCAGCGCCGGTTCGTCGACGACGGTGTCCTCATACGCCGCGGCCTGGTCCACGGCGCCGTCCTGTCCCGGGCCCGTGACCTCGTCGGCGACTGGCTCGCCGGGGCGTACGACCCGTCGCGGCTCACCGCCTACACCGAACGCAGCTTCGCCCCCGAGCTGGAAGAGCACCCCGACCTCCTCGCCCTCTATCACCGCAGTGGCCTGTTGGAGCTGGCCGAGGACCTGCTGCGGCCCTCATGGATCGCCCCGGTCACCCGGGCGCAGATCCAGATCCGGCTGCCGCACGGCGCCGAGCAGCCGGTGAAGCGGATGCACGTCGACGGCGTCTCCTGCCCCCACCTGGAACCGTCCGACCTGCGCACGTTCAGCTTCATCATCGGCGTCGTGCTGGACGGCAGCGCCACCGCGGACGCTGGCGCTCTGCACTACGTGCCCGGCGGGCACCACCGGATGGCCCGCTATTTCGCCAACGACTGGACCCTGGGGCAGCCAGCCCAGACCCCCGACGACATCGACGCCCAGGACGGCACCGCCTTCATCGCCGAGCCCGGCGACGTGATCGTGATGCACCACCTCGTCCCGCACCGGGTCGGCATCAACACCAGCGGCACCCCGAGGGTGATGGCGTACTTCCGTATCCAACACGCCCAGCACCCCGACCTCGCCCTGGCCGCCCTGTCGAACCCGTGGCTGGAGTACCCGGCGCTCGCCGACCTCGCCCGCCTCGGCACCGCGTGAAGGGGCGGAGCATCGTGGACGTCCTCGCCCCCGAGCAGTTCCCCGACGCCGCCCGGCTCCTGGCCGCCGGGCAGGTGGTCGCCGTGCCCACCCCGCGCTGGTACATGCTCTGTGCCCGCGCTGCCGACCCGGCCGCCACGGACGCGGTCTTCCGCGCCAAGCAGCGCCCCACCGACAAGCCGCTGCTGCTCCTGCTCGACTCCCCGGCCACGGCCGAGGACCTGTTCGACCTGAGCGTTGACGCCCGTCTGCTGGCCGGCGCCCTGTGGCCGGGGGACCTCGCGCTGCGCCTTCCGTGGAAACCGGACGCGAAGGCCGTCTCGGCGGTCGGCTCCCCGGCGCTCGCCGGATGCCCTGACGGGATCCTGGGCCGCCTCGTCGCCCTGGCCGGCGAACCGCTCGCCGCCGCTGTATGCAGCATCTCCACCCCCGCCGCCGACGAGAAGGACCACCCGGCGCTCACTGCCACCCAGGTCGCCGCCTTCGAACGGACCACGAAGGCCGGGATCGCCGCGGTCGTCGACGGCGGGATCTGCCCGCACGGCCGGCACATGACCATCGTCGACTGCCCCGCGGACACCGCCGCCCGCCTGGAGCGGGAGGGAACCGTCCATGCCCGCGCCGTCGAAGCCGCCCTCTCCACGTCGGGAGGGCCTCATGTGGGCTGACCTCGCCCGCCGCACGAACCGCCTCGTGCCCGACGCGTCGGTGGCCGCCGTCGCCGACGCGCTCGACTACCTCTGCCTCGCCCAGCTCTACCTGCGCGACAACCCGCTCCTGGCCCGACCTCTGACCCCGGCCGACATCAAACCCCGGCCGGCCGGGCACTGGGGGGTGTGCCCGCCCGTCAACCGGATGCTCGCCGCCCTGGGCCCTCTCCAGGCGGCCGTCCCCGACGGCTACGACCTGCACGTGCTGCACGGCGCCGGGCACGCCGGGCCCTCCGCCCTCGCCCACGCCTACCTCACCGGCCGGCTCGGCAACGCCCGCCCCGGCCTATCCCCAGGCGAGGCCGGACTTCGCGAACTCGTCTCCGGCTTCCCCCGGGCCGACATCGGCGGGGAGATCACCCCGATGATCCCCGGCCACCTGTACACCGGAGGCCAGCTCGGGCCCGCCCTCGCGATCGGACAGGGCACCGTCCTCGACGCGCCCCACCGGCTGTCGGTGGTCCTGATCGGCGACGGGGAGTGCGAGACCGGGACGACCGCCGCGTCCTGGCTCGCCACCCGCGCCCTGCACGGTACGGGCGACCACGGCACCGTCCTTCCCGTCGTCCTGCTCAACGGACTGCGCATGGGCGGGCCGAGCGTGCTGTCCACCCTGAGCCGCGCCGAACTCACCGCATACTTCACCGGACTTGGCCACCGGCCCGTCTACAGCGACGGCCTCGGCACCGGCCAGCTCCGCCAGGCGCTGGCCGAAGCCCTCGGCGCCGCCCGGCCCCTGGGCATCCCGGGCACCTCCAGTGTCCTGGTGCTCACCCTGGACAAGGGCCACGGCGCCCCCGCCCGCCTCGTCGGCACCCCGGCGGTCCACAAGACGCCACTGCGCGACCCCGCCGGCGCCGAGTTCGAGGTGCTCGCCGAATGGCTGGCCTCCTACCAGCCCGCTCAGCTCCTCACCCCCGGTGGCCGGCCCCGGCCGCACCTGCTGCCCGCGCTCCCGCAGCCTCGGCCCGGGCCCGCCGTCCTCCCGGCGCCGCGCGGCTGCGTCGCCGCCGCCGCCCAGGTAGCCGCCCACGCCGCCGGGCGCCCGTTTGCGCAGGTGGTCCCCGAGGTTCTGCGGGCCCGCGCCGAGCAGGGACCGTTCCGCGTGTTCAGCCCCGACGAGCTGGCCTCCAACCGCCTCGACCTCGCCGACGACGAGGGTTGCCCGGCGCCGTGGGCGGTGGAAGTCCTCAGCGAGGAGCTGTGCCACGCCTGGGCCCAGGGCTACACCGAGACCGGTCGGCACGCCCTCGTCGCCACCTACGAGGCGTTCGCGCCGATCACGCTCAGCCTCATCCAGCAGCAGCTCAAGCACCGCTCCGTGCGCCGGCACGCCGGGCTCGCCCCGCTGCCCAGCCTGGTCTACCTCCTGACCAGCCTCGGCTGGCACAACACCCTCACCCACCAAAACCCCAGCCTCACCACGGCACTTCTGGCCAGCGGCGACCCCACCCTTCACGTCCTCACCCCCGCCGACCCCGCGCGCGCCGCCGCCGCCCTCACCTTCGCCCTGCGCAAGCTCGACCGGTGCACGATCGTCGTCGCCGGCAAGCACACGCACCTCCAGCACCCGTTGGAGACCGTCGACGAGGAGCTGCGGCACGGGATCGCGATCTGGCCCCACCTGACCCACCCCGGAACCGGCGAGCCCGACCTGATCCTCGCCTCCGCCGGCGACCTGCCTGCCGAGGCCCTGACCACCCTCGCCCGACGGCTGCACGCCGATCGCCCCGGCCTGCGCCTGCGGTACGTCCACGTCCACGACCTCACGGCCCTCGCCGAGGACGGCACCCGCCCCCTCGCCCTCGCCCCGGACGCGTTCGCCCGCCACTTCGGCACCCGGGCGCCGATCGTCCTGGCCACCAGCGGACACCCCGCTGACCTCCACGCCCTCCTCGGCCGCCGCCACCCCGGCCCCCGGCTCACCGTCCTCGGCTACCGCGACCCCGGCCGCCCCGTCTCGCAGGAACACCTCCGCGAACTCTGCGGCCTCGACGACGCCGGCCTGTGGAAGCTCGCCACCGCCCTCACCGACACCCCGAAGGAGATACCGGCATGAGCAACCGGCTCCCGCCCGCCGCCCCTGACGCCGGCACCGTCGACGCCTTCGACCGCGACGGGTACGCGATCATCCGCGACGCGATCACCCCGGACCTGCGCGACCGGCTCCTGACCGCCGCCGAGAAACTGCTGGCCAGCGACATCACCCAGGGCCGCGACCGCGGAGGCGACGGCAAGGACGGCTTCCGCGGATGCCTCAACCTCGATCCCGCCTTCCTCCCGCTCCTCGCCAACCCGGCGGTCCTGCCCACCGTCGTCCAACTCCTCAGCCCCAACATCCACCTGCTCTCCGCCCACCTCATCGCCCTGCCCAGCGGCCCGCCCCGCACCATCCGCATCCCCGAACGCCACGGCTGGCACCGCGACATGTACGGCGTCACAGCCGACCTCGGCTTCCCGAACACCCCTCGGATGGCGATCAAGGCCGCCCTCTACCTCACCCCTGTCACCCCCGACTGCGGGCTGACCATGTTCCTCCCCGGCAGCCACCACCTCACCGAAGAACCCGCCGTCCCCGCCGGCGCCATCGACCCGCCCGGCGCCATCACCCCCGACATCACCGGCACCGACGCAGTCCTCTTCGAGAACCGGACCTGGCACACCGGAGGCATCAACCTCTCCGGCCGGCCCCGCATCGCCCTAATGCTCCAGTACGGATACCGCTGGCTCCACCCGGTCGACGACCCGGCCGTGGAGCTACGAGCCGACCCCGCTCTCACCGATGTAGAACGGCAGCTCCTAGGCATGCCTGATCGGCACCCGGACGGATCCCTCGCCAAGGGCAGCGGAGCTGCGCCCATGCACTCGTGGTGGCAATCCGGACGCTTCCGGTAGAGCAGAGGCAACACCATCGAACCCATCGGCGGGCCGACAGAGGCTAGACGCCCGGCGCCGCGCAGACGGCCGTCTCATCCTCATCGACGTGGCAGCAGCAGTTCACCGTCGCCCGCACCAAGCGCGACTCTGCCTATCAGCAGACCCCCTAAGGAGCGATCGCGGGCAGGTGTTCGGCCATCGCGAGCAGGGTCCGATCCGCGTAAGCGGGGCCCACGAGCTGAACACCGATCGGGAGGCCGTCGGCGGTGCGGCCGAGTGGCGTGACCAGGCTGGGCAGCCCGACATGGCTGGTGAGGTTGGCCCAGCCGGTCTGCTCGAAAAAGTTCCGGTCGGCGCCGTCGACCGTGAGGGTACGACTGCCGGCCGGGATCGCCGCGGTGGGAGCAGCAGGAGTGATGAGGACGTCGTACGGGCCGTCGGTGAAGAACCGGTGCCACGTCTGCTGCAGCCGGAGGCGTTCTTCGTTGGCGCGGAGCCAGGCGCGGTGGGTCTGCGTGCGGTGGCGCAGGATGGCGGCGCGTGGGCTCGCGTCGTCCGGGTCCAGGTCTCGGGCGGCGGCGAGTTCGGCCGCGCCGGCATCGTCGTTGGAGGTGGCCGTCGCGGTGGCGTGGAGCAGTTGCTCGAACAGGCGGAGGGAGTCGGTGAAAGCGACAGGCCCCGCGGTGCGGTGGACAGTGGTGCCCGCGGAAGCGAGCGTCCCTTCCAGCGCAGCGAGAGCCTCAGTCGTCTCCCGGTCGACGGGACAGCTCGGATCCCCTGCCCACACCGCCACGCGAAGTTGGCCGAGCGGGCGTTGCGTCACGGGCAGGGTGACGCCCCAAGGACTGTTCTCGCCGGGCGACGGAGTCGTCAGTGCGGCAAGGAGGAGGTCGAGGTCGCGGGGGTGGCGAGCGAGGGGTCCAGGGGTGACCATGTCGCTGCTGGTGATCCATCCCGGCGGCCGGGGGATGTGGCCGCGGGCCGGGACGAGTCCGTGGGTGGGGCGCAGGCCGTAGACGCCGCAGTAGTGGGCGGGCAAACGCAGGGAGCCGGCGAGGTCGCTGCCGAGTTCAGCGGGAGTCAGATGGGCGGCGACTGCGGCGGCGGGGCCTCCGGAGGAGCCACCGGTGGTGCGCTTGTGGTCGTGCGGGTTGAGGGTGGGTCCGAACAGGGCGTTGTCGGTGTGCAGGTCCTGGCAGTACGCCGGAAGGTTGGTCTTGCCCATGATGACGGCGCCTTGGTGGCGGAGCCGGGCGACCGCGTCAGCGTCGTGTGCGGGGATGTGGGCGGCGAGGTCTTCGGCGCCGCTAGTGGTACGCAGACCGGCGGTCTCGAAGCTGTCCTTGATCGTAAGGGGAAGGCCGTCGAGGGTGCCGGTGCTCTCGTTGTGGGCGCGACGTTCGTCGGCCGCGTGTGCAGCGGCTCGGGCCGCGCTGTCGTCCCGGGTGACGACGGCATTGATCCGACTGGCATCTATCTGGGCAAGGTGGAGGTCGAGCAGCTCGCGGCTGGAGATCTCGCCTCGGTCCAGGGCCTGGAGCTGGACGTGGGCGGGCTGGTGCGTGAGGTTGTTCGTCATGCGGAGACTCGCTCAGGGTGGGGGGCTCGTGCGGGCTGGCGGGGCAGGTGACGCGCGACGTCGAGGAGAGCGTCGATGTCTTCCATGGGCCGGGTGGTCTGGCGTCCGGAGTCGGCGAACTCAGTGAGCTGGTCGGGGTCCGGGCGAGCGCCAGCGGCCCGAGCGGCGATCCCTGCGAGTATCTGGTCCGCCGTGACGGCCGCGGACAGCTCCTGTCCGTGGAGTCCTCGAGCCCTGTGCCAGGCTTCGCTGGCCTCGCGGGTGGACGTGTCGAGGTACTGACGGATCACGAAGCGGCCGTCCCGGATCTCGACGGCTCGGCGGTAGAGCCGAACCGAGATGCGGCGGAAACGACGCCGCTGTGAGGGCTCGACCCTGTCGATCGGCAGCTCGATTTCCGGGGCCTCGCTGTAGAAGGCGAGCCACAGGGGGCGCAGGCCGTAGTAGCTGCGGTACTGCTTGATCCGGTACAGGACGCTCTGGCCTTGGTCGCTGAGCGTCGGTATGAGCCAGCCGATCAGCGTGAGCATGGCGCCGACATCGCCGCAGGTCCAGGCGAAGCTTTCCCAATCCGCGAGGGAGGTGTCGAAGGCGCCGGCGATCACATTGCCGATGCGGACGGCGCTGTACCCGAGAGTGACGATCGCGCCGAGGGCGATGATGCGCAGGCCGACTCGGACCGACCCTCGGGTGCTGCGCCGGGCCAGGCGCCAGCAGGCGCGGGCCAGGAAGATCTCGCCGACGGTATAGGCCGTCACGTACAGGGTGAGGTACGCGGCGTACCAGCCGTCGTGTGCGTAGTAGAGCGTGAAGTCGATCGGATGCGGGGCGCTCGGCGTGAGCAGGGCGAACAGCACCAGCAGCGCGGCGATCACCGACAGGCCGGCGCCGAGCCATCGGCGGCTCCTGCGCCGGGCGACCTCGGGTGGGGAACCCCAGTAGGTGAGGACCACCTGTTGGCAGGCCAGGAGGGCAACCACGCAGCCCTGCGCAAGCGGCACGGACAGGTTGACGGTGCCGAGCACACGATCGAGGTAGTTCCACATCGGCGTGATGGAGAACAGGAACGACAGCCCTGACAGCAGGAAGACAGCGGCGAGCGCGGCCGAGGCGGGGTCGCGGCGTCGTGTGGTCACGTCTCGCAGGAGGCAGAGGAAGCCGAGCGTCGCGACGACGAGGCTGATGGGGTGGAGCAGATCCTTCACGGCCGGGCCTCCCGTCGGCGCAGCAGGGTGTGCGTGACGCGGTCCTGCACATCGTCGCCGGAGGACTCGTCGCTGCGCAGCCACCGGTCGATGATCTGGCGCTGGAGAAGTGAGGCGAGCTGTTCGGTGTCCCGCTCTTCGTCCTCGTCGTACTTGGTGCGGCCCAGCATCATCTGCACGGTGCCCGAGCCCACGTTGGTGAAGATCGTCTCTGAGAGTGCCGAGGCTGGACGGCTCTCGTGGTGGCCGAGCAGTAGATGGCAGAACTCGTGGGCGATGGTGTGGTCTTGATGCAGAGGGCTGGTCCGGGGGTCGTAGCCCACGTGAAACGCACTCTCTGTGACGGCGCAGGCTCCGCAGATGGAGGGAGCCAGCTCGCGGGGCTCTAGGATTACCCGCCGTCCCGTCCGGCGTGAGATCTCGTTGCTGAGATCGCGGATGTTGGTGACGGGCGGGAGCTTCAGCTCGGCCAAGAGGTCAGGCCGGCGCAGCCTACGTGCAGACCACATTGCGTTTCCTTGATCATTTACTGAACTGCTGCCTTTTTACGCGCCAGTTGGGGGCGGCAAACCCTCGGATTTCCTTACGCTTTCAACGACCCCCAGGACGGCATCCTTTCCGTCCGCAGAGACGTCGGATAGGCGAAGGAGAACGTTCTTGATCTTCGCGTCCCTGAGCAGTACGAGCAACTCAAGCTCCTGCACTGTCTTTTCAGCGACTGCATCATCGAACCAATAGGCGGGATCCACGCCGAAAAACCCTGCGAGCGCTTCGAGGTGACGCTTCGTCGGGTTGTCGCGTTGGCCCGTCCGTAGCAGCCACAGGTACTGCGCCGACAGCTTGCCCAGCCCGCGCTCCTCCATGAGTTCAGCCACTTCAGCGTTACTGAAGGGGCCGCGGCCGGGCGGGTGCACCGTGTCGAATAGGCGGTTGAGGCGATCCATGAGCCCCTTAGGGGTCATCTGACCTTCGGTCGATTCTTGCATGATCCTTTTCTGGGTGGGCTTCGTCGTCACTTCAACCACCCTACCCCGCCATAAACACCAGTTGACGGCTTGATCCCGCGTATGGAAAGTTCTTCTTCACCAGCACGTATCCGTGTGGCGCGTACCGCCCGTTTAGGTCGGCCTGTCCGTTTCTATCGGCAGGAGTACGCCGGGCGACGTGGCGCAAGCCACATTTGCTCCGCGACATACATCACGTCTGGTAAACCGTATTTGATCTTCGAGCTGGGAAAGCGGAGGCGATCGTGGAAGCACCCCATTCACATCGCGTTTCCGCGGCGGAAAATATCAGACACCCGCCCCATTTTGGACACTCCTACACGATCTCGAAATTCGAGGCATCCGCGGCAACGGTGCGCCTCGATGCGAGGGAATGCCCTACCAGACCCAGTGGGGCCGACTGCGGCACATGAACCCTTGGTCACTCTCTGCAACCAGTACAGAGTTTAAGAACCAAGTCTGGATCTTGACGCGGGCCCGTGCGTATGTTCGTCGTCCCCGGGCAGCCCGCCTGCGGCCACGAATGTGAGGAGAGCACGAGCACGGACCGGACCACGAAGGTCCAAACACAGCGACGGCGCCCGAGGAGCTAGCTCCCGGACGCCGAACGCTAAGCGGCATACCCGCCCCGGCAAGGGCGGCGACTGCCCACCATCACCACGCTGAGTCCTTCCGACGGGCGCACCAGCGTGGCAACACTGCAAAGGGGAGTATCGCATGTCTCCTGCCCTGCGCAAAAGGCCCTTCCGCCTGGCCTGCGCGGCAGCCACCTCCTTCTCGGCGCCTCAGCGCCCCGAGTCGGACCGCCCCACTTCGGCCCCGGCGAGCCGCCGGACACGCCCGTGCGTCGGGAGCGGCCGATGACCAGCGAAGCCCGTGAATGGGTGTGGGAGCACAGCTCCAGCCGAGGGGCCGCACGCCTGGTCCTGCTGTCGCTCGCGGACCGGGCGACCGACGAGCAGTGCATCTCCTACGCCTCGCTGTCCACCCTGGCTAAGCGCACCCGCGCCTCGGTCTCCACGGTGCGCGAAGCTGTCGAGCGCCTGCTCCTGGCCGGAGAACTGGAACAGCTCGACGACCTCGTCGGCCCGCAACGCTGCACCGTCTACCGCATCCCTCTCGCCGCCGAAGCGCTCGCCCAGGCCCAGCGAGAGCAGCAGCAGGAGGAGGACGGCGAAGCGATGGCGGCAGACGCGCACGATGGCCCCGTCAAGCTCCGGCTCTCGGCTTTGCGGCGCTACGGAATCCGTCCACGTGAGGTGCCGAAATCGCAGGCGGACTGCCGGAAACCGGCAGTACCGGAGACCGGCAGGTCAAGGCGGAAACCGGCACAGCGGCGTACCGGCCACCGGCACAGCGATGTACCGGCTACCGGCACACAGAACCGTAGTGAACCTGATTTGAACCGGAAGTACAGCAGTAGTGGTGCGGCCGTCATCTCGGCTGCCGAGTGGCAGGTCGACCCCGCCACCCACACCTGGACCCGCCAGCAGGGACACCTGGAACGCCTCGGCGAGGAGGGCCTGCGCGCCGCCGACGCGAAGTGGCGCGCCCATCGCGCCGCCCTGAAGCCGAGGCCGGCGGAAGCCTGGGCTGTCGACTGGCGCTCCTGGGTCGCCCGGGAACACGCCCCCAGCCGTCCGAACCTCTACGCCGTGCCCGGCAAGAACGCCGCCGCATCGGCGGGCATGACGCGGACGGAGGCTCACACCGCCGCCCTGCTCGCTGCACTCGACGAGCCGACCGGAACGGAGGGCTGACCGTGGACCGCCGCGAAATCGCCGCCCTGCTGGCCTACATCGGCCGACTCGACCCCCGCACCATTCGCACCGACCAGGGCGAGGCCCGCGATCAGCTCGCCCAGTGGCACGAACTGCTCGGCGACGTGCCGATGGCCACCCCGCACGGCTGGGACATCCGCGTCGCGGCCCGCCAGCACATCCGCACCTCGCCGTACCCGATCCAACCCGCAGACGTGGCGCAGCCCTGGGAGAAGTACCGGCGTGACCGCTTGGCGCGGCACTCCGACCCCACGCCGTCCGCCGACCCGGACGACCAAGCCGCCTGGGCCGAGGAACTGGCCGCCACCCGTCGCGCAGTCGCTGGCGGAACCGTGCAGCCCGCGCAGGCCCGAGCCATCACCAGCGGCCAGGAGGAGATCAACCCGCGGTTGCAGGCCCGGCTGGACCAAATCGGGTCCTGCATACCGCCCGCTGCCCGAGCGGCCCTCGCCCCCTATCGGCCCGCCCGCGCAGCCCGAGAAGCTGCGGTCGCGCAAGGGTTGCCCGACGCCCTGAGTGTGCGGTGCGAGTGGTGCCTGGCCCAGCCCGGCGAGCCATGCCGTCGCAGGCGGATCGGCCCCGACAACGGCGTACGCGGCACCACCCCGCGCGCCACGCCGCATCACTGCCGCCAAGACCTCGCCACAGCCCAGCAGGCGCAGCCCACCGGACAGACCCAGCAGCCCGCCCCCGCCTGACCGGTGCTCCGGCGCGTGCACCCCGTCTGCTGCACGGCCAACCCGACACCACCGTCCCGCACCGGCTGCGGCGCATGCCCGCGCGCCGCAGCCGGCACCCGACGCCCCGCCGAGCCCGCCCCGCCGCTCGGCGCGGCAGCACATCGGAGACCCATCTTGCGCCACATCACCACCCACGACGCACCGGCCACTGGCCTGCGCGGCATCGGAGACACGAGCTGGCACACCCGCAGCGCGTGCCATGGCATGGACGTCGAGGACGCCGCGGCTGTGTTCTTCCCCGGTCCCCGGGACCACGAGGAGATCGCGGAGGCGAAGGAGCTGTGCGGCTGGTGCCCCGTACGCCGCGAGTGCCTGGACTTCGCACTGGAGAACGTCCTCAAGGAGGGCGTGTGGGGTGGACTGACCGAAGCCGAGCGGCGTCCGCTGCACGAGAACCTGCACCAGCGCTTGGACTACCGGCGCGTGACCGCCTTCTTCCAGGGGCGCGATGTGCACCTGACCGAGACCGAGCGGCAGGTCGTCATCGACCACGCCTACGTCCGGGGCTGGCGGCCCGACCGGCTCGCTGGCGCCTTGAAGATCAGCCACAAGCACGCCCGCGACCTGCTCCGCGGTGCGGCCAACAAGGTCCTCGACCGCGACCGCAACTACGGCGTGCCCCGTTCCAGGAAGAAGCGGACGAAGACCTCCAAGGGCAAGGGCACCCCCACGCCCACGGCCCCCGGCACCCAGCCCCCCGCAAGCCGCCCGGCAGCGTCCGCCCCGGTGAGCGCCCTTCTCGGAAAGGCAGCATGACCCACCCCGTACTCGCCTTCGGTGCCACCTCGGACCTCTCTCTCCTCCTGATCGCCGTCGTGCCCACCGTCCTCGCGCTCGTGCTGGCCGCCTGGACCGTACGGCGCCGGGGAGCCCAGACGAACGAGCGTCTCGGCGGACCTGCGGTCAAGGTCGCCGCCGTGGCCGCCGTGGCCTGCACCGCCTACAGCGCGGACACCAGCTGGCGGTTCGCCGCCGACTACCTCGACATGGCTGGCACCGCCGAGCGCGCCGGGATGTTCGCTGCCGCTGAGCTCTCCCTGTTCGCGATGGCGCTGATGGCTCGGCAGAATCTGGCCGTCCAGGGTGCCCCCGGTCTGCCGGGCGCGCTGGTCTGGGTGATCACGGCGGTGCAAGTGATCCCCGCCTACGCCGAAAGCGGCCCGGTCGGCGGCACGGTCCGCGCCTTCGTGGGGCCGGTCATGGCGGCGATGCAGTGGCACGTGGCCATGGGGATCGAACTGCGGCTGCGCACCCCCGGCGCGGCGTCGCGCGGGCTGGTCGCTGTGCTGGGCCGAGAGGTGCGTGAACGGCTGCTGTCCCGCCTGGGCATCGCCGCGCGCGACCGCGACTCCGCGCAGATCACCCGGGACCGGGCCACCTCCCGCGCGGTCACTCTCGCCGCCCGTCTCGCGGAGCAGACTCCTGAGCAGCAGCGAAGCCGTCGTGGCCGACGGCTGACCCGGCGTCTGTCGAAGGCCGTGGGCAGGGCCTCGGTCGGCACCGATCCTCTCCAGCGGGCACAGCTGCTCGACCAGCTCGCCGCCCGGCGACACGCTCTCGCACTCGCCACGGTGCCGCTTCCCTCTCCGTGGTCCTCGGTGAGCGGCGACACATCGGCGGCCACGGTCCTCCCGCAGCCGATGCCCAGTAAAGCGACGGTCCCCGCCCCCGGTCCCGACGGTCTCGACGAGTCGGTCCCGGACCGAGGACCGGGAAATGTGCCGGGACCGGTCCCCAGCCAGGCAGCTCCGATGGAGGAGGTCGGCTCCGGGACCGAAGGCGGCGAAACGGGAACGCTCGCGGCGTCCGGCCTTCGTGAAGACGGTGCCGTCTCGGGGACCGGTCCCCGAGATCGAGAAGCTGCCGAGCTGGACACGGAAGCTACGCAGACCGACGACACAGCGCCCGAAGCAGCAGCTCGGAGTGCGGATTGCCATCGGGGATCGGCCCCCGTGAAGTCCGGGACCGAGAGCGCCGAGGACCGCGGACCGACCACCCCCGAGTCCGGGACCGAAACCACCCAGGACCGCGGACCGACCACCCCCGAGTCCGGGACCGAAACCACCCAGGACCGCGGACCGACCACCCCCGAGTCCGGGACCGAAACCACCCAGGACCGC
>NZ_JBIATV010000002.1:0-121532 GCF_042892175.1 Streptomyces sp. NPDC001828 | reverse complement strand
CCGCGGACACAAGGCTCCGCTCCGACGGAAGTCGGTGCGGAAACCTCGAACGAAGAACAAGGACAAGCGCGCCCGGTCCCGCGCGCTTCAGACAGAGCGTGCACGCAAGCTGGGAGAACCCGAGCGCCATCTCGTCCACGAGGTACGCCCCCACGTACCCGCCCTGCTCGCGCGCGACGGCAACGCCGCGATCACCCGGGTGCAGCTGCGCGAAATCATCCGCAGCCAGGGCCTGACGGGGGTCGGCAACGACCGACTCGGGCTCGTCCTCCAGGAGCTGCGGAACGAGGACATCACCACGACGAGGAGCGCCGCCCGATGAAGACCTGCCACCAGTTCAACACCGTCCGCTCTGAGTACGAGCGAGAGATCGGCTTCATGCTCGCTCACTCGGAGCGGCACGCAGGCAGGCCGGCGGCGAAGTCCAGCGCGAAGCAGGCCGCCTCCGCGAAGCAGCGCATGGCCCGCGCTCTTAGCAGCCACGTCGGACGCTGCCCCGAGTGCGGATGAACCGGTAAACCAGCAGCTCACACCCCATACGCGTTGAGGTGGTCCGGCTCCGCGCCGGGCCACCACCCCGCTCTTCCAAGCCCACCGTCGCCGAGGTTGACGCCTCAGCGGACGTCCTGTGTCCGCCGACAGCTCCTGCCATGCCGCCGTCCGTACACCGGTCGGGCAGTGGCTCGTGCAGGACAGTGCCACGAACCGGTCCGCGTCATCGCGTCGGACCACGTGGTCTCGCTGGCCGAAACCATCCAGCAATGCACCCGCTCATTGAGGACCGAATTCCACTGATGAATGCACCCCAGAACGGCACCACCCCGGAACCTGCTCCCGAATCCAACTCGGTCTCAGGGCGAGCAAGTTATCGGCCAAGACACTCTTCCCCGTCGGGGAAGCGCGTCTTGGCCAGTCCCGCCCCGGGGGTGGCGGGAGCGGTCCAGCACCGGGGGGCGCTGGTCCACGAGGCGGCGACCGAGGGCGGATCGCAGCCGGATAAGCCCGAGCCCCGCCGCGAGCGCCGTGCCTCGAATACCGCTTCGCGCAAGCGCTCGCCGAAGCACAATCCCGACAAGCGCTCCTACGTGTGCAGCGTCCGCCTCAACGACACCGAGAAACAGATGCTCGTCGACGCTGCCGCTGCCGCCCGTACAAGCCTCCCCGCCTTCCTCGCCCGTGCCGCCCTCGCCGCCGCCCGCGACCCTGAATCTGCCGCCGGGGCGATCGCCGGCGAACGCGAGCTGATCTCAGAGATTTTCGCCGCACGCCGGCACCTCGGGCACGTCGGCAACAACCTCAACCAGCTTGCCCGTGCCGTTAACTCGGGCGACCGTCCCGCGGACGCTCAGCTCGACGCTGCGCTGAACGCCGTCCGCCGGGCGACCGAGCGAGTCCAGGCCGCCACCGACAAGCTCCTCGAAAGCCGCTAGGAACATGGTCCCGAAAATCCACAAGCGCGGGAAGCGCACCATCGGCCTGCTCTACTACCTGTACGGGCCGGGCAAGGCCGAAGAGCACGTCGACCCGCACCTCGTGGCGTCCTGGGACCACTGCGCCCCCGACCCCGGCCGCGATGCAGAGGTCACGTACAAGGAACTCCAGCAACTCCTCGACCAGCCTCTCGCCCTCCTCACCGACCGCCAGCGGGCGAAGCCTCACGTGTGGCATTTGTCCGTGCGCAACGGCCCCGCGGACCGGATCCTGTCCGACGAAGAGTGGGGCGACGTCGCCCGGCGCATGGTCGCCGCCGCTGGCGTCGACGCCCCCGAACAGGGAGCGGGCTGCCGCTGGGTGGCCGTCCGGCACGATGCCGATCACATCCACATCCTCGCCACCCTCGCACGAGAGGACGGCTACCGGCCCGACCTCGACCTCGACGCCGTCCGCGTCCAGGCCGAGGCCCGCCTCCTGGAACAGGAACTCGGACTGCGCCGCCTCAAGCCCGGTGACGGCACCGGCGCCCAGCGCCCCACCAGTGCCGAGCGGCACAAGGCCGAGCGCCAGGGCCGCGAGCGGACCGCCCGCGAGGAACTGCGCGAGAGCGTCCGGCGGGCCGTGGCCGGCGCAAGGGACGAGAACGAGTTCTTCGACCGGCTCGCTGCCGCTGGCCTCCTGATCCGCAAGCGCACCGCACCGTCCGGCGACCTCCTCGGCTACAAGGTCGCGCTGCCCGACGACCTGAACAAGGACGGCAAGCCAATCTTCTTCCCCGGCGCTCGCCTGGCTGCCGACCTGTCGCTGCCTCGCATCCGTGAGCGCTGGTCCGCCGACGACCCGGCCACCTCCCAGGACGAGGCGATCCGCACGGGGCCGGGCGATCCGGCCGCCGCACGCCGTGGAACGGCCTCGGCCGCGTGGCAGGCCGTGCTCATCGTCGAACACGGCGAGGACGCAGTCGCCGCCGCTCAAATCGCTGCCGCGGGTGAGGTCCTGGACGCCCTCGCGAAAACGTCCGCCGCCCACACCCGTCGCGAACTACGGGACGCTGCAACGGCGTTCGAGCGAGCCAGCCGATCCCACGTCCGTGCTGTCCGAGGGCACGATCGCGCCCTGCGGCAGGCTGCCCGCGACCTCGTCCAAGGCGGCCCAGCCCTCGGCCGCGGCGAGGACGGAGCGACCACGGCGATGGCGATCGACATGCTGTTCTTCCTAATCACCGCCGTGGCCCACTGGCATGCCAAGAAGGGCCATGCCCAACAGGCCGAGGCCGCTACCCGGGCCGCCGAGTACCTGCGCGCCGCGTACCAGACCGCCGCCGCCCAGCCGCTCGGCGTGCTCTACCAGCGCGGCCGACGTCTGAGCCGGTCTGCGCTCGTGCGGCAGACGGTGCTGCTGCGTGAAACGCTGCCGAGCCTGGCCGAGCAAATCCTGGCCGAGCCAGGCTGGCATGCCCTGGCCGCGACCATCGCGGAAGCCGAAGCCGCAGGCCACGACCCAACCGCGCTCCTCTCCGACACCGTGGAAAGCCGGGAACTCGCCACCGCGGACTCCGTCAGTGACGTCCTGGTGTGGCGACTGCGACGGCGAGCAGATCTGCCAGCCGACGCTACTGGGATACCGGAAGACCCCACGGTGAAGAATCCGGCGACCGCACGCCCGTCGGCGGCCCGAACCAACGTCCCTTGGCGTCGCTTCGGAGAAGAGGCACCTGGCCACACGCGATGAGCCCTTACCGCCGGCGGGGCTGCGCCCGTACGTCAGAGGAACTCGTGGACGCCGCGCACTCTCGTACGCAGCTTCGCCTGGGTGGCTCGGCTGTCCAGGCGGACGTCGAGTGCGCCGCAGAGCGAGGTATCGGCGCGACGCCCCTGTGGCAGTCGGGAAGCATCGAGCCCGTCCCGCTGAGCGATCAGTACACCCAGGCCATGACGACTCACGGCGTCGGCACCCGCAAGATGGTGTACGCCGCGCGCGTCGGTGAAGGCCAGCTCCAGTAGGGCAGCGGCGAGGTCCCCGACGTGCACGGGGCATCGGACATCATCGGTGAACAGGGCTCCAGTTCGGGATCCGGTTGCAAGTTCGTGGACCAGGCGTACGTGTTCGGACTGAATGCCGCCGATGATCAGAGAGGTACGGGCGATTACGGCGTCCGGAGTCAGAAGTCCGATGCCGGTCTCCGCCGCCGCCTTCGCTGCCCCGTACGGCGTGACGGGGTCGGGGAGACAGGACTCGTCGTACTGGACTCGCCTGCCGGAGAACACGGCGTCGCTGCTCACGTGCACGAGACGGCAGCCATACTTCGCCGCGGTCATCGCCAGGCGGACCGAGCCTTCTGCCGTGACAACCCAATTGGCGCTTCCGCTGCTCGCGTTGATGACCACGCAGGGGGCGAGCGAGGCAACGACCTCTTCGACACGGCCGCCGTCCCGCAAGTCCACTTCGTGCCACGTGGCCTCCGGCCCCTCGCACGGCCTGGTCGCGAAGGTCGCAGCGACACGATGTCCAGCAGCAGCTGCCTGGCAGACCAACTCGGTGCCCAGGAACCCGCTGCCTCCGACAACAAGGATCGTCATGGCATGCCACCGTAGACGACCCCTATCTCGCTCGGAGGGCATCGCCCCCGAGCACCGCTCACCAAGGACGCGAGGAGATGCCCTGTGACCTGCCGAAAGTCACTGTGAACTTTGTGAATTGAAACCGCGCGAGGTGTGGGGCACGATCATGAAGCGAGTTAGAAGAGGCAAAGGGAGGACGCCAGGGTGTTTCACCGAATACGCCGCAAGGCCAAGGGGCCTAGCGAGGAGCAGCGCCAGTTCGCCGAGGTGTTCGCGCGGATGCAGAACCAGGTCCCGCCGGGCATCGGGGTGCCGCGCGCTTCGCATGAGCCCACCGAGCCGGTCGCCGTCGTCGACGACTTCCTCCCGCCGGAGCTGCGCGTACCGAGCCACGACCAGCTCGACGGCAAGATGATGCCGTGGAAGCAGCCCCTCGTCCTCGACGGCGAGATGGCCGCCTGCGCCGAGTGCGGGGCGTACAGGGACTGGCTCATCCTCTCCACCCGCGACCAGATCTGGCTGCGCTGCCGGGTAGGACACCAGCAGGAGGAAACCCGCCTCGACACCGCCTGGTTCAACCGGCATGCCGGGCCGGCGGACGCGACGCACGCCACGTTCGAGGACTGCCTGCGCCACCTCGGGCACTGACCCCCACTCCTCCAACCCCACCGGGCCTGCGGCCCGCACTGACCACCCTTCGCCTAACACCAAGGGGTCAGTTCCGTCATGCGCGTTCGCGTCACCACCACCGCCCTCGGCATCACCGCCGCCCTCCTGGCCGTGCCTGCCTGCTCCACCGACACGGTCGGCAACAAGCCCGACACCACGTCCTCCGCCCGTACCGGCAAGTCGGCCAACGCCGCCCAGACAGCTGCTCCGCTCGCGTCGGCGACGCTGGAGACCCGCCTGCTCGACCCGAGCGACCTCGGCAGCGGCTACCTGCGCAAGCAGGAGCGCCCCACTCAGCATGACGACGTCGACGTCATCGGCTGCCCCGCCCTGAGCGAGCTGGGCGGCGACGCGGCGACTGGCGGCACGCTCACCTTCCCGCACAAGGCGAAGGCCGCGTTCACCTATGGCGGCAGCAGCTCCGAGGTCGCCGAGGAGCTGTACAGCGCCAGTGCGAACAAGCTGTCGGATGGCATCGGCCGGATCTTCGACGCCATGACGGGATGCCCCACGTATCAGGTCGTCTCGGGTGGCACTCCGATCGACATGGCCTCGCAGAAGCTGCCCGCGCCCCGCGGCCTCGGCGACGAGCAGTGGAGCCAGCTCTTGACCTTCTCCACCGCAGGACGGAGCACCGTGGTCAAGCAGACCGCGATCCGCAAGGGCAGTCTGCTAGTGATCGTCTCCGGCTCCCCGGCACTTGTAGACCGCCACCTCGACAAGGCCCTCGCCAAGGCCACGACAACGAGCTAGCCCTTCCGCCCGTCCAGTTGCTGCCCCCGACCATCATGGTCGGGGGCAGCAGCGTGTTACTGGCCGACCCGCTGAGCGGCGCGAGATGCTGGGCCATGCATCCAGGCCCCGGCAGCCCGGGAAGCAAGAAGCCCGGCGCCCTCCAACGGGGAGGGGCCGGGCTGCGGGCGTTGGGAGTTGAACGCGGGACGTTAGATGGCTGGCGCGCGCAGGAGTCGCTCCCGGGTGGCCTCGGGCAGCACTCGGCGCAGGACCGGTGCGGTCGAGCTGAGGGAGGTGGCGAAGGCGGCTACGAGGTCGTGCGGGACGCTCGCCCCGAAGGAGGCTGCCCACAGGCAGGGGGCTGCGAGCGTGGGCTCGGCCCATGCCTGCCATCCGACGGGTCCCGCCTCGTCGGCCTCGGTGGTCAGGGCGCGCGGGTCGGCGTCCTGGATGAGGGGCGGCACCTCGCCGAGGCTGATGTGCGAGGTGAACGTCGGGTCCGTGGCCGCCGCCTGGGGCTGGTCGATGTCGCGGAGCCAGCCATGTGCGGCGACGGCGTCGAGGACCAGCTCAGGGCCAGCGAGCGGCTCGGCGGGTCGGTCGCGGGCGTCGAGCGCGACGAGGAAGTCGGTCACGGCCTCGCCGGGGACGTCGGTGGTGAAGTAGGACGACCACGACGCGAGTGGGCTGCTCGTGTCCGTTCGGGCCGAGATCTGCCAGGCGATCGGCAGGTCGCCCAGGTGGAACGGCTCGTCCGCCAGACTCCACTGCGCCCAGCGCAGGGCGTCGGGGCTGATGTGCAGGACGGTGCTGCGCAGGACCTGGCGGTCCTCGGGTGCTTCATCCGGCTCGTGCCGTCCGCGGACGATCGTCAGGCTCGTCCAGCCCAGGCCGAAAAGCGTGTCGGCGACGGCGTCGTAGAGCCGCCCATCGTCGCCGGCCAGATGCCGGGGCCCGACCCAGAACGCAGGCTGGCCGCCGCGCGAAGTGGACGAGTCGAGCGGGAAATCGGGGTACAGGGGCGCCTCCAAGGGCTCGGTGCGGGTCTAGTTGCCGCCGGCGCGGCGGCGGGGGCGTCGCGGAGGTGCCTGGACGGGGCCCTGCCACGTCAGGGCGACAGCGACCTCGGGCGGCAGATGGCCGAGCTGTGTGTCCTCGTCCCGCCCTTCGGCGAGGTAGACGACGGTCCGGCCGGTCTCGTCCACCGACTGCACGACCTGCGCAAGGCGGTGTGCCATCGGGAAGAAGGGGTTCATGGCCTGGCGGACCGGAGCACTCCGGTCGCAGCCGGACAGCAGGTCGATGAGATCACCGACGGTCATCTCCGGGGATGTCACGGACAGCCTCCTGGGGGCGTGGGGAAATGGCGAGCGATGGCACGGAAAGACGACCGACAGCAGGCCAGCACTCGTAGTGAGAGCGCCGGTGGGCTCTGCACGGTCATACGCGGCGTGAGGTCTCCAGCACGCGCGCAACGGCGGCGGCGACGATGTCGGCCGGCGTCTCGGTGTCGAACGACATGCGGTAGCCAGGCACCTTGGCCGTGCCGGTGACGGCGATCGACCATCCCTCGCCATCCGTGCCGGGACGGCCATTCGGGAACCAGCCAAGGTAGAACCGACCGTCCTTCGAGCTAACGTGCACGTCCGCGCGGTCGTCCACGATCAAGTGGAAGTCGTCCGCTGCGAACTGGTCCGTCACGAGCATGGGCCGCCCCGGACCGAGCTGCCATTCGCGCAGCCGCAGAGCTTCGATGGTGGTGGAGAAACCAGAGCCGGCGGGCGCTACGGTCACAGGCAATCACCTCTCTGACCTGGGGTTTCCTGCAAGGTCGTCTACGTTGACATGCCCTCGCCCGCGTTGGCCAGTCCTTCCGCGGTCTTTCCTGTCTGCCCGCGGCGAACTGCCGTTCGTTGCCAAACGCCGTGATTGCTCGACGACGGACAGATCTGCACACCACCGCCCATGCGTCGGTCCCTGCAGCCCCGGGCTCGGGTCCGCCAGCAGCCGCACCTTGGCCGATCGTCCACGGATCTCCGCCTGACGCCGCAGCCGTGGCCGGACACATTGGCCGACGCCTGGCAACGGCCAGGGGGTCCAGATGCGGTGGGCCGACCGGATCGCCGAGTGCCGTCATCATTGCTTAATTGGCTTTACGGCTGTGCGATGAGGCCCCGAGCGAGGCGTGCAAGGCATCCCCGCGCGCGCCGGGAGGGTCGCCTCGACCTGCCGAGCTTGGAATTAACGGCAAGAAGCGTGGAACATCCCCGCGCGTACGGGTAGCGCGCTAGAGTGCTTGGGGCGGTGACCCTAATAATTTGACGCATGCCTGGTCATTGAACGGCTGGCGTCGAGTTCATAGTTTGCCGCCAATGAGAAGGCGGGATCACGCCCGCACAGGCGTGACCCCGCCAAGGTCGGGTTCGCGAGACCCGGCCGACTGGCCGCGTATGCGGTCAGCTAAGGGTGGCCGGGGGCCAGCTACAGGCCGTGTCGCCTCCTCCAGTCGCTGAGCCAGTCGGCAACAGCTCGACCGGCCAGCGCTGACAGGAAGGTGATGAAGACCTTTGCTGGCCCCTTCCCCTTGTCGCGAGACTCCCCGTCTTTCATGTGTGCCTCCAATGCACCAATGGAAGTGGCGTGGCCACGAACTCATCTGCTGACGCTTGGAGTTGCACGCGCCGGACGGGCCGACATCGCAGAAGCGACGATATGCCTTGCGGTCGAGGCGGAGGGCCGCCTTCCCGATAAGTCTGGTATCCCCCGCCTTCCACCGTATGGAATCAAAAATCCCCTCGGATAGCGCGCTCCGTGCGCCGCAACGCGCGTGCAGCGCGCAATGGAAATCCGAGGCAGCCTCCCAAGCTCCGAATCTTCACAAGCGGATGAGGCCCGTTCGCCGTTACCGGTGTGCAGGTTCCCGGCACACTCCTCCGCGACTGGCTGCGCTGGGACGTCATCCCTGGCGTGGAACAGTGGCCGGCGCCGGACGGCACCCCGTGCATCGCGCGGTGGGGGCGCTGTTCACGGCCGACGCCGAGCGGGCCAAGGAAGTGGCCTCCGGCGCGTACTGGGCAATCGAGGAGCTGGAAGGGCCCTGGCGCGACATTCAGATGTCGACGGCCTGGTTCCACCGACTGCACACCTACAAGATCGTCTACGCGCGACTCGCGGACGTGGCGCCACTGCTGGGGCTTACCCTGCCGATCCCAATACGCGAACCCGCCGACTATCTCAACGTGCCAGACCTGGTTGTTGAACCGGCCACCTAGTCGGCCCCGCACGCGCGTGAAGGCCCCCGGAATCGGATTCCGGGGGCCTTCACGGTGTTGTGGGTGGTTAGTTCTCGTCGGTGGTGTCGCCTGTACGGCGTCGGCGGGCTACGGCCAGGGCGCCTCCGCCGACGACGATCAGGAGGCCGGCACCGCCGAGCAGCCACGGGGTGGCGTCGGAGCCGGTGTGTGCGAGCGAGCCCGCAGGGGCGGGCGCCGCGGTGTTCGACGCGGTCTCGTCGGCGGTCGGTGTATCCGAGGCGGACGGCTCCGAGACATCCTCGTCCTTGCCGGGCTTGTCCGGGGTCGGCCGGTCGCTCGGCTTGCCAGTGGGCTTTTCGGTCGGCCTTTCGGTCGGCTTCTCCGTCGGCTGCGGGGTCGTGGCGGCCTTGGCGTTGGTGGTGGTCACCGTCACCGGATCGCCCGGCTTGGCCTTGAACGTCTTCGAGGGCTTGTACATCTCGTATCCCTCGGGCGCCTTCACCTGCTTGACCCAGAAGTCGCTGCCGGTACGCGAGTTGACGGGCAGCTTTCCACTGGCCGTTCCGTCGGAGCCGGTGGTCAGCGTCAGGATTGTCTTGTCGCCAGTGCCAATGTTGACCGTCGATCCGGGCAGCAGCTTTCCGCTCTTGTCGTCCTTGGCCTTCAGCAGGACTGAGGCGTCCTTGAACGGATCGACGATCGTGAGTGGTGTATCAACGCCAGGGGTAACGATCACGTCCTGGTCGGCGACCGTGTCGTGCAGAGGGCTGCCGCTGGTGACCTCCTTGAGACGGTAGACCCCTGGCGTGAGGTCTTTGAAGGCGAGTTCTCCCTGGGCGTCGGTCTTGCCCTTCGCGGATTCCTTGCCCGCGGAGTCGAACAGGGCGAAGACCGCTCCGGCGAGCACGTCGCCTCCGGGGTCCTTCTTCAGGATGGCAACGCCGCCGGTCTCCGCCTCGGCTGTGTTGCGCGGAGTCGAGGACGAGGACGGTGTGGGCTCGGTGCTGTGGGCCGATGCGGTCGATGTCCAGGACAGGCTGCCGGTCACCGCAGCAGCGACGGCTACAGCGGCAGTGAGGGTACGAGCGGAACGGACGCGCAAGAAGGGACTCTCCAAGGGATACAGGCGGAATAGGTGTAGGTGGCGGCACGGGGGTTCAGCGGGTGCGGGCGCCGCTGCGGGTGACCGGCGGGACGCCTGCACTGAGCACGGTGCGCCCTGCCGGGCGGGCGGGTGCTGACGCGGTCCAAGCCCCGGGGAACCAGACGGCGGTGTACTGCTCGATGGCGTCGCGTAGTCCGGTGGTGACCGCCCCGTCCCACGGCGGCCGTCCAGGGCGGTGGTATTTGTCGAAGGTGCCGTACTCCTTGGTGTTCGGTCGGGTGTTGGTGGCTTCGTCGCGGCGGTGGAAGGTTCCGTGATCCACGAAGCTGAGCGCCACCGCATCGATCTCACCGCGCTCCGGATGGACGGCCGCCACGCGCAGACCGCCGTATGTGTCCGCGTAGATGGTGCGGCTGAAGTCGATCCGCAGCCGCAACGGTGCGCCCGGGACGGGGACGGCGAAGTAGGTGTTGCCCACGACGGTGTGCTCGTGGAAGGGGAGGCACAGTTCGGCGAAAAACTCGGGGGCCTGTGGGGACAAGTGGTGTCTCCGGTCGGGTTCGGGCTGGTCCTACCGGCGTGGGCCAGGCAAGGCCGGGCGGCTGGCGGTGCTCCAGCGCGGGACGCTGGCTGCGGGAAGCGCGGTCGGGCGGCGCGACGCGACGGCCCGCTGGACATCGAGCGGCGTGGGGGCAGGCGGCCCAGGCGGGAGGATCGGGGTGAGCTGAGCCATGCCCTTGACGTAGCTGAAGGTGTCCTGGCGCCAGCGGGGCAGCGGAGCTGAATCGGCGACGCACTCGGTGACGGCAGTGAGCAGCGCGACGGGTGTGTCGGTGCTGGCCGTGGCGTACCAGACGGGCCGGTCGATGGACTTTCCCGCCCACAGCTGCCAGCGGGCGTCCCGCGTCGTCAGCTCAGCTTCCGGGTCGAGGTCGCCGGTGGTGAACTCCATGCCGGCGAGCCCGTCCGGGGCCTCGATCGCGAAGACGCCCCAGCGCGGGCGGTCGATCTCCCAGCCCTGCTTCAGGAGCGGGACGACCGCGAGGAAGGGATCGTGCTCGTCGGTCCCGGAGACCGGCTGGGCGAGGTAAACGTCCGGCCCCTGCTCGTAGGCCCTAGCGAGCACGGTGGTGAACGCCTGGACGAACTCGGTAGGGACACGGTCGTTGAAACACACGCCCCAGGCGGGCGGGCCGAACGAGTCCTTGTAGGCGTTGACGCGCCAGAGCCCGTCGTCCTCCCCCTCCGGCAAGTAGCCCAGGCGCACGCGTCGATCGGGAGCGCTCACGTACACGTTGGAGTCCTCGTCGTACTGGAGGTCCCAGCCGAGGTCGAGCAGCGGTGCGAGGGCGGGGTCACCGGTTCCGGTGGTGGAGGCGAGATGGCGCGGGGAGACATAGACATCACCGTCAATCTCGAGGCGCGGATCGGATTGCTGACTCATCGGTCCGCCCTCGTAACGACGGTGATCTCGTCGGCGGCGATGTCGAGGCGTTCGGTGACCTCTGCGGTGTTGTGGCCGGTGACGATGTAGAACCCGGCCCGGGCGGTGAACAGGTCGCCGTCGGGCGGCAGGAGGAGCTGTTCACCGGCCTCGCGGATCCACTGCACCTGCCGAAGCCACGGGGTGTGGGCGGCGAAGGGGTGGTTGATGTGCCGTGCGGTGAGGGTGCCCGAGACGGTGGGGTAGAGCATGCGGATGCCTGCGGCTGCGCTGCGGGTCGGGGTGAGGTCCGGTGTCCGGCCGCAGGCGAGGTCGGCGGCGGCCGTGGGCAGGTCGATGCCAGTGGCGAGGCGGACAAGGTGGCCGATCATGTCGCCGCCTATGCGTGCGTTGACCTCAATCAGCCGGGGCCGGCCATCTACCAGGCGCAGCTCGACGTGCTGCACGCCGTCGGTGACTCCCAGGGCCTTGACCGCGACAGCGGCGGCTGGGGCGACCCGGGCCAGGAGCGGGTCGTTGGCATCGACGGTGTGGCCGGTCTCGTCGAAGTACGGGGCGGGGCCCAAGTGCTTGCGGGTCACGGCGACCGCGGTGGTCGCGCCGCGGTGGGTGATGCATTCGACCGACACCTCCGGCCCGTCGAGGTACTCCTCGACCAGGACGCCGGTGTCCTCGCGGCTGCGGCTCGCGCCGGCCGAGGCGAACGTGAATGCGGCGGGCAGTTCCTCGGGGTGGTCAACGCGGATCACGCCGATGCTGCCCGCGAACGCGGTGGGCTTGAGGACGGCGGGGTAGCCCAGGGTCATCGTGGCAAGTCCGGCCTCCAGCAGGGTCCGTGCCTTCATCGAGGCCGCAGACGGCACCCCGTGGCGGGCGAACAGCGTACGGGCGGTGGCTTTGTTGCGGCAGGCCCTCATCGCCTCGACAGGCGTCGAGGGCAGACCGAGCGCGCGAGCGAGGCGGGCGGTGGGGACAAGGTGCCACTCGTCCCAGGTGACCACGCCGGCCAGGTCGTGGCGCTCGGCCAGCGCCCGGCCGCCGGCAAGCAGTGCGGTGGGGTCGCTCAGGTCGACGACGGCGTGGTCGATGATGAGCGGCTTCTCCCATGTCGGTTCGGCGCCGGTGAGCAGGACCACGTCGTATGCGGTGGCCACCTGCTCAAGGCAGTAGCCGCGATAGGTCTCGTCTCCGGGAGAAACGACGAGAACCAGGGGGCGAGCAGGCAAGGAAGGGGCGCTCCGTTTCGGTGGACGGCAGGAGGAGAGAGCAGGGGTGACTCAGGCGGCGCGGCGGCGGCGCAGCTCGAACGCGCCCGCCCAGTGGGGATGGTCATCGAGGAGGCGGCGGGTGTAGAGGGCGGTGTAGTTGTTGTTCAACCCGGCTATGCCGTAGGGGAGTTGGCGACGCAGGTCTTCGAAGAGATCCTTCATACTGACCCGCGTGGCGCCGGTGGCCAGGCGGCGTGCGGTCATGCGTTCCAGCGCGCGGTAGACGTGGGGGTTGTGCGCGTCAAAGGCAAGGAACTGCTCCGTGATGGTGCGACCGGTCGCGCGGTGCGATCCAAGGACGGCGGTGGGCATGAGGTTCTGTTCTCCACAGGCTGGGGCGCGACAGGGTCAGGCGCGCAGGGCGGGATCGGTGCGCAGGCGGGCGAAGGCGCAGAACAGGCCGAGGGCCTGCAGGGCGGCGCACGCGGTGATGACGTGGCCCAGTGCGTCGGGCGAGGTGAGTGCGGTGAGCACGCCGGCGACGGGGAAGGGCAGCAGGAGGATGAGGATGGTCGCCGACAAGGTGCTGCCGAATCGGTCCGGGGGGATCAGGCGGGAGCGCAGGGTGCGAAGGACGACCGTCATGCCGCCTTCGCCTGCCATGAGGACCGCGACCAGGACCAGGTAGGAGCGGTAGTCGGGGGCCTGGGCTGCGGCGAGGCAGCCGAGCGAGGCGAGGGCGGCGCAAACGGCGCCAACCGGCCACAGGCCCAGGCGGTCGAGTGCGAACCGGCAGATGGTGACGGCCAGGAGGGTGGCCGCCGCGGCGGCGGACCAGACCAGGCCGACGGCGGTGGTGGACTGCCCGAAGTGCTGGACGACGATCACGGGGCCGGCCGCCTGGAGGAGGCCGGTGGCCAGGTTGGACAGGGTCAGCCCGGTCACGAGCCAGCCGAGCGCGGGAAGTGAGCGGATGGTGCGCCAGCCGATGAGGAGTCCGGCGCTGGAGTGCCCCTTAGGTGCGCGGGCGGGGGCGACGGGCGAAGGGGGTGTGCGTAGGGCGAGCAGAGCGGCGAGCAGCGAGAGCCCGGTGATCAGCGCGAGCATCTGCGGTGGCCCGGCGAGCAGAAGTACCCCAGCGAGCGCCGGGCCGGCCAGGGTCGCGGTCTGGTCGATGCCGAGGAGGACGGCTTGGACACGGTGGGCCCGCGGCCCTGCTCGACGGCCGGCGGCGGCGCCCGCGGTCTCGGCTGCGATGTAACTGAACTCGGTGAGCACGCCGGTCGTCGCCGCGAGCACCATGACGGTCACGCTCGCGACGGTGCCGGACGAGTGGAGGTGGAGCAGGAGCGCGCCGGTGGCGAGGGCCAGCGCGCGTCCGAGGGAGGCGAGGTGGAAGACGACGGCTGCCCCGCGCCGGTCGACGATCGATCCGGCCCAGCCGAACGCTGCCAGACGCGGGATCCACTCCAGGGCGAACGCAGCTCCCGTCAGTGCGGCGGAGTTCGTGATCGCCAGGACCAGCAGGGGTATGCCGTAGGTGGACATCGCGAACGCGAGAGCGTCGGCCGTGCGCGGCAGGTAGATGCTGCGTATGAGCCCGGCAGGGTGGCGTGCGTGCCGGGGTGCAACTGCTGTGCTCACGTGACCGGCGCGGGCTCGAAGACACGGGTGACCTGGGGGTTGCTGGCGAGCCACTGGAGCAGCAGAGCGCGGGGACGGGCGAGGCCCGCCTCGGCTTCGTCACTGGGCAGGCCCGCGGTGGAACGCGGCGAGAGGCCGTCGGCGCGCTCGGGCGTGAGCGAAGGCGCCAGGAGGTCTAGTACGTGGCGGATGCGACTGCTGAACTCACTGACCCGAGCCGGGTAGGCGTGGCGTCGGGCCCAACGCGCCGTCGCGTCGTACAGGTCAGCCAACTCCTCTCCGGCGTGGGTGAGTTCCAGACCGGAGCCGGGTGCGGTTCGGACGAGCCCGTGGCTGCGGGCTGCTTCGGCAGCGCGGTGCAGCTGGTGCGAGGAGAGGTCGGGGAGGGTGCCGGCCAGGCGTCGCGGCGGTATCGCCCCGTTGTCGTCGATCTCGGTGACCAGGCGGATCAAAGAGCGCGAGGCGAGCAGTTCGACGGCGGTGAGTACTTCTGCTGAGGTGAAGGGGGTGGTCATCGGCGCGGGCCTCCCGCCGGGATGGCCGCCTTGGGGCCGGCGGACGTGGCGTGAGAGAAGAGATCGCGGTTGTGCCACACCGGGGAGGGTTCGCCCCTCCGGGCCTGCGGGAGGGCGGCAGAGGCTGGCCGGGCCTGGCTGCTTGCCCACGGCTTGGGCGCGGGCCGCGCCTGCGGGTGCCCCCAGACCGGGTGCTGGTCTGCCTGGCTGATGGGCTGCCCGGCGGACCACGCCGACAGGGCGCCGAGCACGGGGCCCAGGCCCTCGCCCGCCGCGGACAGCCGGTAGGGCCGGCCGGTGCCCTCGGTGTCGACCAGGCCGTCGGTGACGAGTTGGCGAAGCGGCGGGTAGACGTTGGTCCAGTCGCTGCTGGGCATCACGATCCGGGCCAGGGCCCTCCCGCTGACTTCCTGACGGGACTTGAGCACCCACAGAATGGCGGCGGCGTGCCGCCGGGTGAGCAGCGTGAGGCTGTCCTCGATCTGCTCGATCGCGGGCAGGGGGCGGTCCGCCGTCTCCAGGTGCTGCTCAGCCCAGGTGACGATCATCGGCAGGACTGGCAGCAGAGTGCCACCGCGCTCGGTGTGGCCGTAGGTCACATGCCGGGCAGTGTGTTCGGTCCGCTCGACGAGGCCGGCGTCGCACAGTGCCTTGAGCTTGGGGTGGAGCTGGCCGTTCTGCAGCCAGGACACCTTGGCCGCCAGCTCGCTGTACCGCAGCGGCGGGCCGGAGAGCGCCAGCAGAATCCTCACGTTCCAGCGCGGGGTGATCATGGCAAGGGCCTCGGTGACCCGGGCGATGTCGGCTTCGGTGTCAGGGGGCAGAGCGGTGATGGCCAAGGGAGGAACTCCTGGGTGAGTAAGGGAAACCGCCGACGGGATCAGCGACTGGGCGCCGTGCTCTGAGCCGGAAGGGGCGGAGCCGGAACGGGCAGTGAAGGTGCCGGCGGGGACGGCGCGGGGGCCGGGACACGGACCAGGCTCTGTAGAACGGCGGCGACCGACTTGGCCTGGACATCGCGCACGGCGACTGCCTCAGCGAGCCGGCGGGAGGCGTCGAGGAGATGGGAGACCTCGTGCCGGCCGATCTGTCGCTCTGGGTGGATGAGCTGGGCAAGGTGATCGCGCTGGGTGTCGATGCTGTGCTCGGCAAGGGCGAGGTCGTCGTGCATGCCGAGCAGGGCGGAGAGCAAGCCGGGCGGCTGGTCCTCTGCGTGGGCTGCGAGGTCGGCGAGCGGCGCTCCGTACAGGTCCTCGATCCGTCCGGCTATCTCGGTGGACGTGAGGTGGGACAAGCGAGGGCTTTCACGGTCGGCGGGCCCGGCCCGCCCCGGCACGCTGCGGTGCCGGGGAGGCGGAGGAGGGCAGGGCTTCGGTGGCCCTGACTCGTGCGGTGTGGACGGACCGGGCCTGCTGGTCGGGCGGAGGCACAGTGCACAGCAACTCTCGAAGGGCTGTGCGGTAGCCGTCGCGGGCGTCCAGCGCCGCCTCCAGCCAATGCGCGTCGAGGCGGAGCTTGTCCGCCGATAGCTCACCCATATCGCGGTCCGGATCCATTTCCGCTTGCACGTAGTCGCGGACCCGGGCGACCTGCTCCTCGATCAGAGCAAGGAAGGAGCGCAGTTCCAGCGCACGAGCGAGGGCGGTAGAGGCATCAGATCCGGCAGCCATCTCGTACAGCTCCAGGACCGGAATCCCGAAGACGAGCTGCAGGTCCCCATCCAGGGTGCTGGCCTTGAGCCGGCTCACCGGACGGGCCTTCCCGCCCGCCACGCCGACGCTGACGCGGGTGTCCCGGGCCGTTGGGGGATGCTGGTCTGCACCGCCGGCCCGGTTCGGGGGCGAAGGCGAGCTAGCCGTTCGGCGGCGAGGCCCTTCTTGCCCGGAGCGTCCGGGTCGAGGAGCCACCGCACGACCATGGCCCGGCCGTCGCGTGCTGTGACGGCCGCGTCCACTCGGCGGGCGAGGTCCATGGTCGGGTCGTCGACCTCGCTGGTCTGGGTTTCCAGCGCCGCGAGGAGGTCATCCTCCGCGCCGTCGAGCACGGACTGGGCCTGGACGAGAAGGCCGTGCCACTTGATGACGTCGGTGGCGTCGGGGTTCGCGGTCGGAGCGGTACCGACTGCGGCCTTCAACTGGTCCATGTCCATGGCGAAGCGCGCTTCGATCCGTTCGGTAAGTACGCCCACGACGTCCTCAACGTCATCGGATATGCCGTCGGACAAACGAGAAACTCCTGTTCTGGAAGGGCCGATGCTTCGGTAGATGCGAAAATCGGGCGGTACTCAGCGGCTCAGGCGCTTACGAGCACCTTCGAATTCCTGTCAGTCCAGGCACATACGGACGTCGCGGTACACGTAGGTGCCAGAAACCCACCCCTTGACACCGGTCGTCTTGTCCTTGATGTAGACCCAGTTGCCGCTCTTCTTGGACACGCTGAACTTGTGGCTCTTGTAGAGCACGCCGACGGCAGTGGACTTCGAACTGGCCTTGGACCGGATGGTCACGGCCTTGGCGTGTACGGCGTACGGCAAGTACGGCGACTGGTCGTAGCAGTCGCTTGCCGGGAGAACGGAGGCGGCGGCCGGTGCCGCGCTGGCGGTGGTGGCGGACAGCACGGGCAGCGTGAGTGCGCCGAGCATCGCCGCGGATATGGCAATTCGGGTGGAGCGCATGCGGAAGAGACCTCCGTGAAGGCATGGGGAATGCGTGGAAGGGCGCCGCGGGAGTTGTCCCGGCGGCTGTATAAGAGTCCGGAGAATCGCCGGTTTGGCTAACCGGCGATCGTCGGCTATGTTTCGCCGCCCGCGTCGCGCTGAGCGCTCAGCGCGCACGGCCGGCCGTGCGCGGCGCAGGGGCCTTCGCCACACCGGCCGGGCGGCTGGCTGCGGTTGCCGGGCGGACGGGCGGGAGAGGGCCGGCCTCACCGGCGAGCCGGTCGTTGCACCACTGAAGGGCCTCGCCCACCGTGTCGAAGCCGCCCTCGCGCAGGGTGTGCGTCCAGGACGCGGCGTCGGTCTCTTCGACCACGACCCGGAACGGCGACGGGACGCGCTCGTCCATGGCGCGCAGGGCCACGACGACGACCATGTCGTCGGGGTCGTCGCCGGTGTAGGAGTACCCCATGGCGTAGTGGTCGCCGTCGTCGGCGAGGCGTCGCTCCAACGCTCGCGTAGCCTCGTCTGCCGGCGGCGAGCCCAGCGCGGGGTCAAGGGCGATGGCGTCGCGGGGACAGCCGCGGTGAATGAGCCAGGACTGTGCCATCGCGGGCAGCGGTAGCGCAGCGTGCTCGAAGCTGAACGTGTGCTTCTCGTCGTCCCGTTGCAGAAGCACGGCGAGCACCTGGGGCATGCCGGGGTGTCCCCAGGTGGCGGTGCGGTCGAACAGGACGTAGTAGCTGTGCGGGCCGTTGTGGTGTTCGGCGAGCGGGACGAGCATGTCCTCGTGGACGCCGACCTTGCGGTAGAAGTCGAGGTACTTCTCCTCGTCGGCGTCGAGGTCGTCCAGATCGAAATCGACTTCAGGGATGGCCTTCCGGACCGGCTCCGGGGCGGTGGGAGACAACAAGGGGCCTTTCGGTGGAGTCAGCGCCGCTGCGCCGGGGTGGATGGCGATGTGCCAGCTCGGACCGGCACCTTCGGCGCCCGGATCGTGGGCATCCGTCGGCTTGCGAACAGCGCGGCGCGTCCGGCGTCGGTGAGTGCGACCGGCTGGCCGGCGTGCGCGGGGTGGTCGGTATCTCGGACAACCAGGCCCGCGTCTTCCAGCCGTCGCAGCTTGGCGTGAGGAATGCGGGAGCCGGAGGCGGCGGTGACGGACATCCGGCCGGTCAGCAAGTGTTCGTAGAGCTTGGCGCCGCCGGCGATGGCGAGCAGCGCCGCCTGGTCGTCCGTCGAGAGCGGCTTCGTCTTGCGAGCGGAGGCTGCCGCGGCAGCCTCGATGGGCTCCAGGGCGGCGAGCACCTCCTGGGCAGCGACATCCCGTGCGCTGGTGGCGTCTTCCAGCTGGTCCACGGTGCGGTCGATGCGTACGAATAGGGCGTCATCGACGTCGAACTCGCCGCTCGACAGACGGTTGAGGAGCCGGAGGTAGAAGGTGACGCCGGTCTGGGCCGTGGCCAACTTGCGCTGCTGGTCCACCAGGTGGGCATGTGCCTCGTCCAGGACGCCGAGGTCACGGTAGGCCCACAGGGTGTCGATGTCATGGCCGGTGACGGCTTCGAGGCGGTGGTCGAGCGGAGAGACCGCACGCCGGGCGAGTGCCGGCGTGGGTTCCTGAGGCATGGGCGACCCCTCGGTGGGTTCAGCGGGTGTGATGGTGCTGGGGATTCTGTGCGGGACGGGGCAGACCCGGCAGTGCGGTGGGCGGTGGGCCGGGCCTGGGCGCGCGAGCGCGGGTGGTGAGCTGCGGGGGGCGGGAGCGTGCTGCGTGGGTGCGGGCGCTCAGCGGCCTGCGAGCCATCCCCAGGCGGCGGCCGACTTCGTCGTAGACGTCGTTGCCCGCCCGCGGCCGGACCGCGACGACGTGGATCTCCTTGTGGTGCGCGGCATCTGCGGGCGCCGGGCGGACGCCATAGACCACGCGCCAGTCCTTCCGCGAATCCACGAACAACTTGCGGTAGCCCTCCAGATCACCGTCGAGACGCAGCCCGAAGCGTTCCGCGTTCACGACTTCCTGCAGGTAGGTAAGGGTGAGGTCGCGGATGTCGCTGGGAGCCTGGAGGAGATCGGTCAGCGCGCGGGGGTCGAAGCTCAGTCCGAAGGCGGGCTGTCCCTGTCCCGCGGTCATGACGTCGGCTCGTCCGGCTCGGCGGGTTCGGCGGGTTCGGTGGGCTCGGCGGGTTCGGTGGTTTCCGCGGCGGCTGCCGTCTCCGTGCGCACGGACGGCGGCGGTCCTGGCAGCAGACGGTGCGCGGGCCGTTCGGGAGAGGTCATGCAGGCCGACAGGGGCCCGCCCGGAGCGCGGATCGCCGCAACGGCATGCGTAAGGAAGTCCCGGTGCCACACGAACAGGCCACTCAATCCGGCCTCGGGATCCTTGTGCTGCTGGTAGGCGAGCCACAGCGCGTGGAGCCAGGCCACGACATCGTCGTGCTCCTGCCACTGCAGGCACCAGGGCGCCGCGGTGGTGACCTCCGACCCGTACACCGGGAGGAAGAAGTCGTCGACCCAGTCGCTGAGCGCGTCGAGTTCGTCCTCCCGCTCCTCCCCGTCGAGTTCCAGGATCGGTCGGGGCTCCGGTGGAGCGGCGGCAGGCGGCCCCCCGAACCCCGGCATCCCAAACGCGGCAAACGGCGATCCGCTCGGCTCCGGGGCGGAAGCGAGGTGGTCGATCTGCTGTGCCTGTTGTGCGGACTGCTCCATGAGCCGTCTGACGCTCGCCTCGATTCCCTCCAGCTGTGGATCGGGAATGCGTACTGGCTCCAACTCCCCATCGTCGGGCGGGTTTATGGATTCGGGCATGAAAAGGCTGGGCCTCCTACGAGACGTGGAATGAGAGAAGGGGTAGCGCGGCGATGCGCGGAGCGACCGGTGGGCGACAAGTACGCGTCTGCGGATTGCCGACCAGAGCGTCGGCCGCTGTGACGAGAAGCGCGTTCGCGGCTCAGACGGTGAGAGTCACGTCGTCTTGCGTGAGGGTCTGGCGGATCGTTTCGGTGAGCCGGTCGGCCGCGATCGACGCGTAGTGCTCGGTCTTCTCCACGCCGATGAAGTCCCGGCCTTCCAGCAGAGCGGCGACGCCCGTGGAACCGGAACCTGCACAGAAGTCGAGCACCGTGCCGCCCTCGGGGCTGATCTTGACCAGCTCCCGCATGACCTCAACGGGCTTCTGCGTGATGTGCTGGCGCTTCGCCCCCGAGGGCTGCGACGCCGAGTACATGCCCGGCAGGTAGACCGGGTTGCGGGAGCCGTCGATCGGGCCCTTGGACGCCCAGATGATGAACTCGCAGTTCTGGGTGAACCTGCCCTTTTGCGGCCTGGCCTGCGGCTTGTGCCAGGCCAGCACACCGCGCCACAGCCATCCGGCCGCCTGGATCGCGTCCGTGGTGGTCGGGAGCTGGCGCCAGTCGGTGAACAGCAGTGCCGTGCCACCGGTCTTCGTCAGGCGGTGGGCCTCGGTCATGATCTGCGTCAGCCAGAACGCATACGACCTCTGGTCCATGTTCTCGCCGGTGAAGTCAGCGAGTTCGTGCTTGGCATCGGCTGAGGTGTACTTCTGCTTCGCGGAACGGGTCGTGCGCTCCTTCGCCGTCCGCCCACCGCTGTTGTACGGGGGGTCGGTGATGACGGAGTCGACGCAGGCGTCCGGAAGGCCGGAGAGAGCACTGAGGGCGTCGCCCTGGTGAAGGGAAAAAGGCAAAGAGGAACCCCTATTCGGGTGCGGAAACGCGGAGGGAACTTCCCGTCTCGCACGGGAGTCCTCGCGGGCCAGAAGTGGGCATGCAGAAGCCCAGGGCCACAGACCGAGGAGGGCGAGGGGGAGTTCAAATACTGTAGGGGCGGATCCGCCGACGACCAAGAAATACGTCGCCGAGGTGCCGGATTCCGATACCTCACGCCGACTTTTTGGCCAACCGCCAATCCGCGCCTACTGTTTTTGAACCGCCCGGCGCACACCGCCGCTGGCGAATCCCGCCACATCTCACGGAGGTACCCCCTGCCCCGGCACACCTAGCTCACGGCCAGGCCACGCGAAGCGAGCGGCAACTCGCCCGCGCCGGCCCGTCCCGATCGCCCACCCCGGCCACCGCGCCCTTCCCTCACGCCTCGCGCACGCGGCACGCCGAACACCGCACCCCGAAGGACACGTTTCATGACGTCTCGCTACCCACCCATGCCCGAAAACGCTGACCGACGAGCGGTCCGCTCCGGTTGAAGGCGCTCGCCGCCGGCCTCGGCGTCGTCTTCCTCTCCCCGATCCTGATCGCCGGCACCGGCATGATGATGGCTTCCTCCGCCGACGCCGTGCAGAGCAGCGGCTCCTTCAGCAACTGCCTGACCGACATCGACACGGACAAGGTCGCCGAACAGGTCACCAAGATCCTCGACGGGGCGTCGGGCAAGAACGTCCACATCAAGGACCTCGATCTGCCCGGCGAGCAGGTCCCCAACGCCCAGACGATCGTGGCCGCCGGCCTCTCTCTCGATGTCCCCAAGAAGGGGCAGGTCGTCGCGCTCGCCACGGCGATGCAGGAGAGCCGACTGCGCAATCTCAACTACGGCGACAGGGACTCCCTCGGCCTGTTCCAGCAACGCCCTTCACAAGGCTGGGGCAGCGCCGAACAGATCCGTGACCCGGTCTACGCAAGCGAGCAGTTCTACAAGCACTTGCTCAAGGTGAGCGGCTGGCAGCAGATGAGCGTCACCCAGGCCGCCCAAGCCGTGCAGAAGTCCGGCCTGCCGGACGCATACGCCAGGTGGGAGAACCTGGCCACCGCGTTGCAGGACGCCATCGTCAAGACCTTCCCGGGTGGCGGCAACAACGCGGACGGCAAGGACGTGGGCCAGGGGAAGAAGCCGTCGACCAAGACGACCGGCTGCTCTCCCGTCCAGGACGGCTCCGGCTTCGGCCGCATCCCCGAGGGGAGCGTCCCGAAGGGCTATGCGATCCCCAAGGACGCCGATCCGAAGGCGCGCAAGGCCATCGAGTGGGCCATGCACCAGCTCGGCACGCTCTACCAGTGGGGCGGATCCTGCACCGACTCGCACGGCCCCGACCCCATGGGCCGCTGCGACTGCAGCTCCCTGATGCAGCAGGCGTACGCGCACGTCGGCGTCACGCTCACCCGCACCACGTACACGCAGGTCAAGGAGGGCAAGGCGGCCTCTCCCGCTCAACTCAAGCCTGGTGACCTGCTCTTCAGCCGCGGCAGCGCCGCACGGCCGGAGCACGTCGGCATGTACATGGGCAAGGGCCTCGTCATCGAGGCGCCGCGCACCACCAAACCGGTCCGGATCACCCCACTCAAGGACTGGACGATCCTCGCCGCCCGCCGCGTCATCTGATCCCGGTCAGCCCGCAGGCCGCCGTCGCCAGAACTTCACCGGCGGCCTGCCCGGCACCAGACACCGGAAGTCAACTCCCGACCTCTCAACGTGGCTTCGCGCAGCTGGCCGCCCTAGCAGGACGAGCGGGCGGCCCACTCCCTAGCCCCCCATACCCCGGAGCATCCACGTGACAATCCACTCCCGTGTCCGGCGCGCCCTCGCGGCCAGCTCGATCGGCCTCGCAGTTGCCGCCGGCGGCCTGGCCAGCGCCTCTACAGCCCAGGCGTACGACACCGGCCACACGACGATCTCGTGCAAGGCGGTCAAGGTCCACAAGGATCCCGCGAAGAAGTCCGCCGTCGTAGGCATCGCCTACCGGCACGACAAGGTCACCTATGACCAGTTCGCGTACAAGCGTGCAGAGAAGACCTGGTACACCCGCGGCACGGTGACCCGGAAGTCCGACGGCAAGAAGATCCGCGGATACATGATCTACGACTGCGCCAACCCGTACGAGTCGAACCCGGCGCCGAAGCCGCCGATTCCGAAGTAGCACGCCCGGCAGCCCTCCCTGGCCTCAGCCGAAAAGGCGGCTTCGAAGCCGCGCCCCGGCCCGAGGAGTTGCCTCCCCGCTGCCTCTGACCGAAGCAGGTCCGGGCAAGCCGCCGCCGCGGCCACTTCCGCGCCCCGAGCGCACCTCCCCCTCCGCATTCCCCTTTTCCGCTGGTCCTCACCTGGCCCGCGCATGCAAGGAGCTCCGCCACGCCTACGCCCGCCCCTCTCACAGACCGCGTCATACAGCTCGCCTACGACCCAGGAATATCACCCAAGGGCGGCGGATTGCCCGGCCTCGCCGTTCTGAAGAACGTCGTCAACAGCATCAACATGTTCGGCATCATCGCCGTCGTCGGCGCCCTCGCCGTCTCGCTCGGCGTCTGGGCCTGGGGTCACCACACCGGTGGGCACCAGGCAGAGGCCAATGGAAAGAAGGGCGCGGTCGTCGCCGCGGGCGCCGCCCTCGGCCTGGGTGCCGCGAACGGAATCGTGGCCTTCTTCTCGGCCCTCGGATCTCAGGTCCATTGATGCAGAAACGATTTCCCTCCCTGTCGCTGTCCTCGTACGGCGCGGGCTGGTCTGCAAACCGGCGCATCGCAATCGTCGCTGCCGCCGTCGCCGCCCTGCTCGCCATCGCCGGGATCGTCGCCCTACTGACCGGCGGCGGCAACGACCACCAAGCCCCGGACACCGCCGCGCCCGCCCCGGACAGCAGCCCGTCCCCCTCCGAGGCCGCCCCGAAGCCTTCCTCCGGATCCGGATCGGTGCCCAAGCCTCCGCAGATCTCCGAACCGATCACCTACGCCAAGGCGGCGGCCCAGATGCTGTGGTCCTACGACACCCGCAACACCAGCCGCGACCAGCAGCTCGCCGGCATGCGCGCGTGGATGACGACCGAGACCAAGTACAGCGACTGGGCCTCTATCTCCGGCCAGGTGCCCGATCCGGTGCTGTGGTCACGGATGGCCGATCAGGACCAGCACGCCACCGCCAACGTCACCGAGGGCCACTACCCCTCCGCCTTCAAGGCGGCCCTGGCCGACGACCCCTCCGCGATCACCGAGGCGTACATCTACGTCGTCACCGTCAATGGCAAGCAGACGCTCAGCTGGAAGAAGGGCGGCGGCGGAGCCGAGGAAAGGGCCGTGACCCTCGCCGTGCAGTGCCGCCCGAGCCACGACTGCACTCTGGCCGCCATCGCACCGAGCGTCACGCAGTGACCCGCACCTGAGACAAAGAAGGGAGGAGTAACTCCTCGTGGGTTTCTGTGATTTCCCCCTGGCCGACAAGCTGTGTGCCGTCGGCGACGCGGTCGACTTCGCCTCGGACCCCGGCAAGGCCATCGGTGACTGGATGGCCAAGTCCGCCGGTGAACTGGCTGCCGCCGCAGCCGATCTGGCCGCCGAAGCCGTCAACACCACCACGAAGGTCGACCTCAACGCGACGTGGTTCGTCGACAACTACGAGATGTTGCTGCCACTGGGCCTGGTCTTGCTGGTCGCAACCTTCTGCGCGCAGCTGGTCCGGGCCGCCATCCGGCGCGACGGACAAGCGCTCACCCAAGCGTTCACCGGCACCATGAGCGGCGTCCTGTTCGCCTTCTGCGCCATCGCCTTCACCACGGTCGCCGTCGAAGTGGTCGACGCCGTCAGCGACGGCCTGTTCAAAACCGCGCACCTCAACATCGAGTCCGCCGTACGACGCATCGTGAAGGTCAACCAGATCGGCGGCCTGGCCGGCCTGGGCTGGCTCGTGCCAGTCGTCGCCGGGCTCGGCGCCGCCATCGGCGCGTTCCTCTACTGGTGCGTGATGATGGTCCGCAAGGTCGGCATTCTCGTGATGGTCACCCTCGCCGTCTTCGCATCCGCAGGCGGCGGCTGGGAGGTCGCCCGGCGCTGGCGCAAGGGCTGGATCGAGGCCACCGCCACTCTGGTCGTCTCCAAGCTCCTGATGACCGTGATCTTCGTACTCGGCATCGCCGCCATGGGCAAAACTGAGGCGAAGGACGGCATCGCCGCACTGGCCGACGTCATGTCCGGCATCGTGATCATGGTCCTGGTGCTGCTGTGCCCGTACGCCGTCTTTAAGTTCGTGCACTGGGCGGCCGATGGCACCGACGGCGAGTCCATCCACCGAGCCGGTGGCGCCGGAGCGCAGATCGCGAAGGCGCATGCCGAGAAGGCCGCTCGCAAGGCCGCCTCGGCGGCGGCCACTGCCGGAACCGGCGGCGCTGCCGCCGGTGCAGGCGCCGCGCCACAAGGCCCAGACGTTGGTGGCGGGGGCGGATTCCCCGGCGACATCTCCTCCAATCCGACCGGCGGAGGCAGCGAAGGCAAGGACGGTCCGCAGAGCGGCGGAACGGGCGTCTCGCCGGGCGGCGATACCGTCAAGTCCGGTCTGGAAAAGGCCGTTCAGCCCGCTCCGACGAACGTGTCCGACGACACCAGCAGCCAGATGGGCGGAAGCCCGGGGCCGGATGGATCCGGCACGAATGCCGCGTCCGGCCAGGGCGGCGGATGGCAGTCCGCTCCGCCGACCACGACCCCGCCGCCACAGGGCGCACCCCCGTCCTCCGGCTCACAGAACGCCACGTCGAGCGGGTCGGCCTCACCGCCGCCGCCACCGGCCGGCCTCTGATCCCCTGCCCGACTCCTGGGGGCGGGACGTGCCCGTCACCTCCCGCCCCCGGGTTCCACCCGCGTCTTCAGGACCCGCCCCTTGACTGATCTTTCCGTCGCCCCGGTCACGGTGAAGTTCCCGCACCGGTCCCGCCGCGGCATTCTTCTCGGCCTCTCTCTGCCCCAACTCGTCCTCGTTTCCTGCACGCTGGCGCTGCTGCTGATGACAGTGGTCTCCACAGGGCTGCTCGGCGCTATTGCCCTGGCCCCCCTGTGGGCCGCGTCGGGTGCACTCGTCGCGATCCGGCGGCACGGCCGCTCATTGATCGACTGGGCCCCGATCGTCGCCCGCTACGCCCAGCGCCGCCGCACCGGGCAGACCCTCTGGCTCGCCCGGCCCGTCACTCGGCCCCGGCAGGACGGAGTCCTCCACCTGCCGGGCACCGCCGCCTCGCTGAAGGTGGTCACCCCCGGCGACTCCGCCACCGGCGCCGCGGCCGTGCACGACCCGCACCAGCAGACCCTGACCGCTATCGCCCGCGTCAGCTCGCGCGCCTTCGTCCTCCTCGACCCGGCCACCCAGAACCACCACGTGAGCAGCTGGGGACGCGCGCTGGCAGGCATCGCCCGCACCGGACACATCGCCACCGTCCAGGTGCTGGAACGCACCGTTCCCGACAGCGGCGACACCCTCACCCGCCACTGGACCCGGAACGGGCAGCCCCAGGCCCCCGTCGCCGGGCAGATCTACTCCGAGCTGGTCGCCTCGGCCGGCCCCGCCGCCGCCCCGCACGAGACCTACCTCGCCATCTCCCTCGACCTCAAGGCCGCCCGCCGCCTCGTCAGCCAGGCCGGTGGTGGGCTGCCCGGCGCGTTCACCGTCATGGAGCAGACCACCGCCTCCATCGCCCAGGCCGCCCGCAACGCCGGACTCCAGGTCACCGGCTGGCTGACGTCGCGAGAGATCGCCGCCGTGATCCGCACCGCCTACGACCCCAACGCGCTCGCCGCACTCCAGCAGTGGTCCGAGACCGGCCGCGCCGAGGCCGACCCGGCAGCCGCCGGGCCCGTCGTCCAGTTCGAGGAGTTCGACCGCCTCACCACTGACAGCGCACGGCACGCAACGTACTGGGTGGAGAACTGGCCGCGGACCGAGATGGGCGCCGGATTCCTGCACGGAATCATGTTCACCGCCGGCGTGCGCCGCAGCCTCTCCCTCGTCTACGTGCCGCAGGGGCTCGAGTCCGCGCTGCGCGACGTCCAGCGGAAGAAGGCAGCGATCATCGCCGACGCCAACGAGCGCGCGCGGCGCGGGCAGGTCGACAGCGAGGAGGACTCCGTGGAGTACGCCGACGTCAAAACACGCGAACGCCAGCTCATCGCCGGGCACGCCGACGTGGCGCTGACCGGCCTGGTCACCGTCACCGCCGAGACCGATGCCCTCCTGGACGCCGCCTGCGCACAGATCGAGACCCACGCCGTCACCTCCGGCGTCGACCTGAGACGGCTGAACTACCAGCAGCCGGACGCCTTCGCGCTCACCGCGCTCCCGCTCGCCCGCACCGCCCTATGAGCCGGGCTCGTCCCCGCCAGTCCTCACCCTGGCCCGCTGCTCTTCGATCATCCGTGACAGACCACCCCTCACCACCCCTGCCGGCAGGCAGGAAGGACCACCACCTTTGACCTCTCCCACGCGTCCGGATGACGCGCACCCCTACCTTCGCGCCGCGAGCGCCGGAGTCCGCCATCACACCCGGGCCCTTGCACCGTCGGAGGCGAACCCACCCCGGCCGACGGACCGCGTGCACCTCGACGTGCTGCACGCCCACCTCGCCGCCCTGCTCCAACTTCTGGACCGGCTCGCCGAAAACGCCCGGCCACCGCATCCCGCAGCCGGCCGCCACCTCGCCACCGCGCACACCCACCTCTGGCAGGCCACCAGCGAGATCCACTCCGCCTTCCACTTGCTGCCCAGCACCACCGCAGCAGAAGCCGAACCGAGCGCATGCCATCCAGAGCGGCTGCCCGAGGGGCCGCCCGTGCTCACGATCTGCCAGCGCCACCTCGCCGCCGGACACGTCACGCGCCGCAAGACCACCCCCACCGACCTCCGCCCGCACACAACGGCCTGCGTGCGTTGAGCACCACCCGCAGAAACGAGGGCCCCCGATGAGCCACCGGCCCGCCCGCCGCGCCCGCCGCGCATCCGCCAGCCCGCTCTTCACCCCCCATGGCACCGACCGCGCCAGCCGCAAGGCAGCGCGCCGCCAGCTCGCCGAGGCCACCGCCAAGGTCCGCGCGGAAGCCAGCGCCCACCAGGCCGAGAGCGCATCCACCGAGCATGAGACGCCCGCAGCGCTCTACCCGCCCAGCGGGCGCCCCGGCCCCGCCTCCGCGCGCAAGAACCGGCTGAAGCTGCCCGCCCACCGCATGACCACAGCCGTCGCGGCGGGGGCGTATCCGTTCCTGGCCGAAGGCGGACTTGGCGCCGAGGGCGTGTACATCGGGCGCGACGTCCACGCCGAAGCCAGCTTCGTCTTCGACCCGTTCGCGCTGTACGGCAAGGTCGAGGGATTCACCAACCCGAACCTCCTGCTCGCCGGAGTGATCGGCCAGGGCAAGAGCGCGCTCGCCAAGAGCTTCGCGCTGCGTTCGGTGGCCTTCGGCTACCGCGTCTACGTTCCGTGTGACCCGAAGGGCGAGTGGACGCCGGTGGCGGAAGCCCTGGGCGGCCGGTCCGTCGCTCTCGGGCCAGGTCTGCCTGGACGACTGAACCCCCTGGACGCGGCCCCGCGTCCGGAGAGCGTGTCCGAGGCCGACTGGGTCGGCGAGATCCGCAAGCGCCGACTGCTCCTGCTCGGTTCCCTGGCCCGCACCGTCCTGGGCAGGGACCTGATGCCCATGGAGCACACCGCCCTGGACGTCGCCCTGGACGCCGTCGTCACCCGCGCCGCCGACACGCACCGCACACCGCTGCTGGGCGACGTCGCCACCACGCTCAACGACCCCAGTGCGCTCCACGAGGCCGCCGGCATGATGTCGGGCCAACTCGGCGACGCTGCACGCGACCTTGCCCACGCCATGCGCAGGTTGGTCCACGGCGACTTGGCCGGCATGTTCGACGCCCCCTCCACCGTGAGCTTCGATCCGAACGCGCCCATGCTCACCATCGACCTGTCCCGCCTCGGCGGGTCCGGCGACGACACCGCCCTCGTCCTGGCGATGACCTGCGCCTCCGCCTGGATGGAGTCCGCCCTCTCCGACCCCTCCGGCGGCCGGCGCTGGATCGTGTACGACGAGGCATGGCGGCTGATGCGGCACGTCGGCCTGCTGCAGCGCATGCAGGCCCAGTGGAAACTCTCCCGCGGCCTCGGCATCGCCAACCTCATGGTCATCCACCGGCTGTCCGACCTACTCACCGCCGGCGACGCCGGATCACAGGGTCGTGCCCTGGCCGAAGGACTCCTCGCCGACTGCAGTACCCGCATCATTTACCGCCAGGAGACAGACCAACTCCACGCCGCGGCCTCCCTGCTCGGCCTGACCTCCGTCGAAATGGACGCCATCGCCCACCTCAACCGAGGGCGCGGCCTGTGGAAAGTCGCCGGACGATCTTTCATCGTGCAACACCTCCTGCACAGCCACGAGCTGGCGCTCTTCGACACCGACGCCCGGATGCACTGAAACAACCGGAGGCCCATGAAATCCGACATCCAGCGCGAATTTCTGCCGCGCGATGACACCGTCCAACTCATCAGCACGCTCAACTCGATGAAGGACAAACTGCTCGATGGTGCCCAGCAGTGGGAGCTGCTGGACGAGAGCGGGCGCGTGCCGGCCGCGCCCTCCTACACTGCGCTGCTCCAGCACGCTGTCGACGCGCAGGAACTCTCCCGCGAAGTCCTGCGGCTGACGGCTGACTTCGCCCAGAGTCCGCACAGCGCAACCCGCGTGGGCGGCGCCGTCCTGGCCCATCTTGCCACTGCAGTCTCCATGTCAAGCCATGCTGCACCGCACTTCGCCGAAACCGCCGAGAACGCTCTGTCACTTCCTCGGTCCTCCCACCCGACCGATCGGCAGCACCTCACGAATCGCATGGTCATCGACCACGCCTCGGCGCGAGCGTTCCTGCGTCGCACATCGGAGTCTCTACGCGACGCAGCAAGGGAACTCGACGACCACCTCGGCTTCCAACGCTTCCTCTCGGCGCTGGCACCACGGCAAACCCCGGCACTCCCACCGCCCAGGCCGAGCAGTCGCCATCGCTAGCCCGCCTCACAGAACCGACACCACCACCGCAAGGAGTCCCCTGAACCGCCCCGCTCATTTCAGCGACGCCGACTGGGCCGATTACCAGCAGTGCCAGGCCGAGCACGACGACCTCATGGCGCAGGTCGCCGACCGCGAAGCCCAGATGGAACACGGCCTGATCGCCGCCTACGACGAGTACGAACTCGACTTCACTCCGGTTCCGGAGCCCAATCCCGCCCACCGGACACCACCGCCGCACCGCACGCCCACCTCCCGCGGGAGAAGCCGTGGGCGCTGACGGCATCCGCGGTGGTGACCACACGGCTCCGCTCGCGCCGCTTCCCGACCATCGCAATGTGTCCACCGCCTGGTGGCAGGAGTTGTGGCGCCGCCACGCGCGCATCACCACGCCACTGCGGAAGCGTGGGCTGGAGTGCGACATCGAGTTCGGCCTCAGCGCGTACATCGTGCGTGTATCGCTTCCCGACGACAGCTACTTGATCATCGGCCCGCCGCAGGAGCCCCCCTCCCTCCGCCCACCGGGGGATCCGGAGGGCTGGATCGTGACGCGTGAGCACCCGGACGACCAGGCGCTGTTCGAGGTCATCTACGACTCGGCTTCCTCCGCCGACGCTAGTTCCCCCCAGCGGCCCGAGGCCCGCCACGGCGGCAGCGTCCGCCCCCTGGTCGCGGCGATCGGTCATCGCCTCGACCAGCTCGGGCTGGTACCGAACACCACCCCGGCGCCCAAAGGCACCCCCTCAGCTGGCCGGCCCACCGTCTATGGCTACGGCGACGCGATGCGCGCTCTGACCGACCGGCTCCACGGAGCCGAATCGCACGCGGACGCCGCTGCCCTGCTGCACCAGGTCCTGGATCCGTTCGATGGCCTGCTCGCACAGCTCGGTGAGTTCTTCGAAGCAGCCGGCGAGAAGGCCAAGGAAGCCGAGGAAGACGACGGCTTCGACCTGTACGACGACTTCGCCGAAGCCGCCGCCGAGATCCGCAACATCGGAGAGGTCCTGCACGTGGCGGAGGACCGGATGCGGGCATTGACCCCGCTCGCGCCGGCCCCGCAGCTCACGTCGACCCCAGCCCATATGCCGCCTTCTCCCCCGCGAGCCCTCCCGACGGCACGACCGCGGTCCGCGCGCTGACGCCGGACCACCGCCTCTTCCCGGAACACATGACCCCACCGCGCACCGACCTGTCCGCCTTCGCCGCTGGCCTGGCCGACCGTCTGCCCGGCGCATGGACCAGCGAGTACCAGCGCCACGCGCAGTACGCGGACCAGTTCCCCCGCACCGAGCAACTCTGGGACGCCGGCCACGTAGGCCACATCGTCAGCCAGTACGTCCTCACCCACGCAGCTGTACTCCGCGGACCGGCCGACCAGCGGCTGTATGTGACCGACCGGCCCCGTTATCCGCAGCAATTCGTCGTCGCCCCACTCGCTCCCGCGGGCCCGAATATCAAGCCTCACCACTTCGACGCGGTCGCGGAGCCCAACGGCATCGCCGTTTCCCAAGATCCTGCGCGGGCCGCCGCACACGTCACCCGACGGGTGCTTCCCCGCTACGAACAGGCTCTGCGAGCAGTCCTCGACAACACGGTGGCCCAACCCGACCTCCCGCACCGGACCCGCCCTCCGCAGGTCGACCAGGTTCTCACCCTGACCTTGTACAGCGACGGAGCCCTCGGTGCGCCCTACGAGAGCGTGCCGGTCGATGCCCGCACGACGCTGTACGCCCACGGATTCCAGTACCACCCGCACCAAGCGGCGTTCCTCCTGCCCACCGCTTACGGGGACCGTGGTCGCGCCCTCCGCGTGCACGGCGTGGTCCAGCAGCTCACCGCCAAGGGCATCGGGGTGAACCTGCGCCACGCCGCTCCGGTCACGACCGCGGTGCTGCCGCCCTCACAGCCCGCAACCGTCCGCAGCCATCACCGCTGACCACGCCTTCGCCCGGATGACGGTCTACGGCAGCGCCGGGGAGGTGCACCCTGCGCTATCTCGGCACTCCCTCCGGGCCTGACATACGGGCCGCCATGAGCGCGGGACGCCTGGGCTGTATGACCACCCCCGCCCAGGGCAGCCGCATCCCCGAAGGCAGCCTGTATGCCTGCGACAACTCCAAGTTCGGCAGCGACGGCAAGGGCCGCTACTGGCCCGGTGCCCAGGCGTGGTTCGCCTGGCTGTCCCGGACCGTCGACAGGTACGGGCCGGATCGCTGTCTGTGGGCCCTTGCCCCCGACGTGCCGTTCGACGCCGCCGGCACGCTGACCGAGTCGCTGCCGTGGCTGGCCCGCATCCGTGAGCTGGGTGTCCCTGCCGCCTTCGCGGCCCAGGACGGCTGTGATCAACCCGGACTGCTGCCTTGGGACAACCTCGATGTCCTGTTCCTGGCCGGATCGACCGAATGGAAGCTCGGCCCGGTCGCCGAACGGCTGTCCCGCGAGGCCAAGACCCGCGGCAAGGGCGTCCACATGGGCCGCGTCAACTCCCGTTCCCGCCTGGGGATCGCCGAGTGGTTCGGCTGCGACAGCGCCGACGGCACCTACCTCGCTTACGGGCCCGACAAGAACCTGCCCAAGCTCCTCAAGTGGCTCGACGAACTCGACGGCGCCCCCTCCCTCCTCGGCTCCCTGCCGAGCACCACATCCACACGCGAAGACGTCCGCCGCCGCGCGCCGCCGCGTCACCTGCCGCCCGCGGGGACACCCGCTCCTGCCGCATCCGCGGCCAGACGTCCAGGCCCTCGAACCCGCTGATCGCGCTGGCACTCGCTAACAGTTCCAGGAGTCCATCTGCCCTTCCTCTACGACCAGATCAGTCAGCTGTACTCGCTGGCCGAGCGCATTCACGACGCGGCCGACGAACTGCCGCTGAACGACGCGGTGTACTCCGGCAGCGCCGACCTCGACGAACTCGACGACCGCGTCCGCGACGTCGCCGGACTGATCACGCACCTCACCACCGCGGCGGCCTTCGCCGACCGCACCCTCCGTCTCGGCCGTGACCCCGAGGCGGAGATCACCCGGCTCACGGTCACCCAGCTCACGCACACGGCCGGCGCCCTGGGGCACGCCCTGGCGGACCTCGGTGACGCCGTCGCCCACGCCGGTGCCCTGCACCAGCTCGCCGCCTCACCCCGCTCGGCGCAGCGCACCACGTCGATGGAGTCCACTCGCGCTCTGCTGCACGCCCGGATCGACAGCACCCGCGGCCGACTCAACAAGGCGGGTGCCCGACTCCACCAAGCGGCCGACCGGCTCACCGCCCCGCCCACCGCTCCCCGCAGTCTGCGCGCGAGCGCCACCGCCCCCGTTCCCCTGCCCCGCTCAGCTGCCTCCCGCACCCGCTGACCCACTCCCAAGTCCCTGGAGCACCCCCATCCGCAACGCTGCCCGCGCCCTTCCCCTGCTCGTCTCCGCCGCGCTGCTCGCCGGAGCCGCCACCGCCTGCACCAGCGGCGACGACACGTCGGCCGACAAGAAGACCACCCCCTCGCCTGCCGCGCCGAAATCGGCGCCCGCGCTCAGCGACGCGCAGGCCCGCGCCGTCATCACCACCTACTCCAAGACCAACAACGAGGCCAACAAGCAGAGGGACCGTGCCCGGCTCGACACCGTCGAAGACGGCCCGGTGTACGCCATGTCCGTCTCCGACTACACCGAGACCGAGGGCCTGCCCAAGGCAGACCGCAAGCCGTACAAGCCGTGGTCGTACGACGCCTCCCACGCCAAGCTGTACATCCCGCGCTTCACCACCGACAGCGACCGGTGGTTCGCCGCCGCGCTCTCCAGCGAGAAGGGCAAGGACCCGAGCCGCATCGCCCTCTTCGCCGAGCAGCCGAAGGACAAGCGATGGGAGCTGGTCTCCGTCGTCGATCTCGAATCGAGGACGCTGCCGGACATCGCCCTCGACAAGGACGGCCACGCCACCGCAGTCGACGCCACCGGCAACAAGCAACTCGGCGCCGACTCGGACTTGCTGCGCACCGCAGTGATCGACAACTTCGCGACCGGCGGGACGAACACCGGCACCAAGGTCTTCAAGCCGACCAAGGCCAGCCGGCAGCAGATCAAGGTCCACGACGAGACGATCCGCAAGTTCGGGAAGCTGGGCACCACCGTCTTCGCGGGCGCCAGCAACCGGTTCAAGGACGCCTACGCCCTCAAGACAACCGACGGCGCGTTGATCCTCTTCTCGCACACGCATACCCAGACCGACGCCGTTGCGCATTCCGGTCTTCAGATCAACCCCGGCAAGGACGACCGGGCCTGGCTCCACGGCGTGCCCCGCACGTCCATCAAGTACACGTTCGTGTGCAACGACGCCGCCACAGTCCCCGCGAAGGCCGAGCCGTCCCGCCTGATCGGCTACACCTGCGCCCGCACCGACGCCTCCGGCCCTCCCATCCCCTCCTGGTCGGACCGCGCGTAGACGTCTCCCGCCAAGCGCCACCTTGGTGGCCACGAACCGCTCCCCCCCTGCCTGATCCGGAGAAGTCCCTGCCCCCGCACACCACCCCTCTGATCACCGTCGTCATCGCCAGCCGCCTGCGCGAAGACCGGCTCGACTACCTGACCGCCATGCACGCCAGCCTCGCCCGGCAGACCGTGCCCTGGGAAGCCATCGTCGCGCTCGACGGGGCCTCGCCCGACCGACTGCCCGCCGCGCTCGCGCAGGACCCGCGCGTGCACACCCTGGTCGTGCCCCGTCCTGTCGGTGCCGCCTGCGCCAGAAATCTGGCCCTCGCGCAAGTGCGCACCGAGTACTGCAACTGGGCTGATGACGACGATCTGTTCACGGACAACTCCATGTCGGTGCGGCTGAACGCCCTGGAATCGGCCGGAGTGGGCTGGTCTGCGGGATGGAGCGAGGACCTTTACCCGGACGGGAGCACCCGGCTGTGGCGGTGTCCCGCCCCACCCGGCCGGCATGAGGCCGGTGACGTGTGGACGTACTGGCATTCCCCGGCGGACACCATCCCGATCGGGCCGACCACGATCCTTGCCCGTACCGACCTCGTCCGCGCCGCCCCGATGGGGGGCCTCGTCCAGGGCGAGGACTACTGCACGGCCGTCGGCATCACGAATCTCGCCCCCGGAATCCTGCTGCCGGCCCCGGTGTACAGATACCGAAAGCACGTCGGCCAGCTCACGGCCCAGCCCGAATACGACCATCTGGAGGCCGCGGCCCGCGAGCACGCCTGGCAGTACGGCCGCAGCCTGCGCTCCGCGCTTCGCCACCAGCCGGCACCGGCACCAGTTCTCAGTACCCGAGCGTCGGAGCCTTCCGCAGGATCGTCGACTCGCGCGCATCGCTGACCTTCAGGACCACCGACATGACCAACCCGCACCCCGCGGAAATCATCCTCTCGACCAGCCGCGCCCACGGCCTCGTCGCCATCGCGTCCGGCGAGAACTTCCTCCAAGCCCGCGACGCCCTGCAGGAAGCCGGGTTCAACCGCCTACCCGACGGCGCCTTCGCCGCCCCGCCGAGCGAGGAGCAGACAGCCCGCGACACCGCCAGCGCCCTGGTGCACCGCGCCCACGACCACGGCGCGACGATCACCACCAGCCCGCGCCCATACTTCAGCGACACCGGCCAGGAGATCGCCGCGCGGCTCCCCGGTACCTGGAGCGCGAAGCTGGAGATCTACCCCAGCCAGCACTGGCAGGAGGACCTCGTCGGCTCCTTGTGGGACAGCGGAGACCTCCTCCAGACCATGCTCCACGACCGCGTCCCTTATGCGGTCGTGCTGAACGACCACGCCGGCACCGAGCTGCTGCTGATCGAACGCCCCGGGCACACCAGCGGCTATCTCGCGGGAGCCTTCGCCACCAAGGAGTACGACGACAACTGGGACGAGCCGAACGCACCCCGCAGCATCGCGCTGCCCGCCGCCCCGGACCTCGCCGCTCGCGCCGTCGCTCACACCTTCCTGCCCAACTACCGCAGGGCCCTGCACCATCGGCGGCTCGACACCGTCATGACCGCACTGAACCGGATCCGCCCGGAATACGAAACCCTTCAGGCGATCAAGGAATCAGGCCGGCACAGTGCTGGCACGCTGCTCGCCAACTCGCGTCTGCAGCCGGAGATGGAGCGTGCGTTCGCCGACCATGCCTGGCTCTCCTTCCGTGACGTCCTCCAGCACGCCCCGGCTCTGATCGCCCGATGCCGCCCCAAGGCCAGTCCCTGGCCGCAGGATGCTGCCGCACTGGCCCGACTGCGCGAGGCTCTCGCCAACAGCCAGGAGGTCTGGTCCGAGTTCAATGACCTGCGCTCGGAGCTGTACTCCATCCGTACGACTCTGTCGGCCCGCGAGTGGAGCCAGGTCCGTAGCGAACTCGGCGCCGCCGTCCTGCCGGCGATCGAGACGTGGCTTGCCGATGGTGAGACGTTCGAGCGCCAAGCCCGCGCCGCCGTCCCCGGCGGGCACGTGGCTCTGTCTGCGCCCAGCCCGCGGCAGCTCACTTCACGCCCGGCCCAGCCCACCGCTATCCGGCCGGCGAACGCGCACCTCTGATGCCGTAGAGAAAAGGATTCCCCCTCTGTCTGACCACTTCCGCTTCGGCACCCACCCCGACCTGGGCTTCGTGGCCGCCGCCTCACCTGAGTTGCCCCCACACCTGGCCGAGTGGTTCCTCACCCGCGAACAGTTCGAACCCGTCCCCACCAACCCGGGGCTGTACCGGCTCAGCGAGCCCGAGCGCGACGGCCATCGCCGCGCACGCCAGGCCGTAACTGACCTGCGCGGTCAGGGATATGCCGTGCACGCGGACATCACCCTCGACCCCGCCCTCTCGCCCGGCCCGCCGCGTCCGGCTCCGCCGCACGGGCTTCTGGAGCGCCGCAACCGCCTCGCCCAAGCCGCCGCCGGCCGCACAACACAGCGCGGCACGCGGCCCACCACCTCACTGCCTTCTGCCCGGCCGATGCCGCCGAAGCCCTCCTACGCCCCGACCGTCCACCTGACGGCCTCGGGCGGCGGACGGTCCCGATGACGCCCGGCAGCCTTCCGGCCCCCGACGGCACCCTGCCGACGACACCTGAACACGCCAACGCTGCACGCGACTTCCGGCTGCGGATGGCGGTGATCAACCGCAAGACCGAAACCACGCTCGACACGACACGCGACCGCTACGGCCGCACCGTCCACGCGGGCGCCGCGGCAGCCGCGCGAGCCCAGCGCGACAAGGCGGCGGTGGACGCGTACGCCATCCACCTGGCCCCGCACGCCGAAGCTCTCCTCGATACCGCCCGCCTCGTGCTCGACGAGCTGCCACCCGCCCGGCACGTGGCCGGGTGGCGGGCCATCCTGGACGGCCTGGCTGCCTCCGCCGCCGAGATCCGCCGGGGCCTCGACCAGCCACCCGCACCCGGCTCCCAGGCCGAACGCACGCAACACGCGCACTTGTGGCCGCACCTCACTGCCTGGGCGGACCACAGCCCTATCGTCAGCAACCTCGCTGATCAGCGTGAGGGCCAGCACCACAAGGCTCCGCTGACCGACGAGGAACAGCAGATATGGACCGAGAGGGCCCGGGCCGCTCAACGGCGCGGCGAGCTGGATCTGACCGAGTCGTGGTACGCCGCCGACGGGCAGCCGATCACCCTCGCGTACCTGGTCGAGGACGACGACTCGACGGTGGTCGCGCTGCGCGGCGATCCGGGGGTGCCGGGCTGGCAGGTGATCGGGCACTACGCCCATGAGTACGAGGCAGGGAAGGTACTGCCAGCAGCAGTGCCGCCCGGCGTCTTGCGCGCCGATGTCTCAGCGTTCAACCGGCCCGAGCCCGTCCCCGAGATCTCGCTGCAGGAACTCATCCAGGACGTCATCGAGGCCCAGCACGCCGGTGACGCCTCCAACGCCCTTTTGAGTGCCACCCAGCGCGGCTACGACGCAGGGCCGATGATCCGGCTCCAGGAACTCCTCGAAACCAGCCGCCAGTTCGCGCACGCACTGGAGACCACGCAGGGACGCCAAATCGCCGCCCGCCTCTCGACGCTGAGCCGGCAGATCGAGTTCCTCACCCGTGAAGTCGAGGATGCGGCCGAAGACCTCGGCGCGACCGTCGCCGTCCTGCCCCCGCACCGAACCCCCGTGCTGCGCGCCCGCCCGCGACCTGCCGTGGACACCACGCCGCCCACCTCGCCGCCCCGCACCACCACGGCTGCCCGGCACCACCGATAGGAAATCAGCCTTGCCCGAAGCTCCAGCAGAGCCGTTCATGCCGATCCGGCACGCCTTCACCGGCGAGATCACGACCACCGCCTACAACCTGGCCGCCCGGCGAATCCTGCTCCAGGACGGCTTCGAAGAGCCGCCCGTCTGCACCTGCCGGGCGACAGCACCCGGTACGGAGCAGGCACGCGGGCCTGCGCGCCAGCCCACGTGCTGCTCCTCGCCGACCCGCCCCTGCCCCTGGGCCGAGCCCTCGGCTGCCCGGTGAGCGCCGACAGCACGCCCCGGCTGACTCAGTCGCCGATGTCAGCACAGTCCGTGATCCGCTCCGAGAGAAGCCTGCCTCTCCAGCACATCGCCAACCCGCCCGCACACATACCTGTTGAAGGACCCTCGTTGTGACCACACCCGGACCGCCTGCCAGCCCAGCTCGGACCAAGGGCGGCGAACTACGGGCCAAGGTCGCCCGGCTGCTGGCCGACCGGCCGGCGGACGCGCTCACCATCGGGGACATGGCCAGGCAGTTGGGCCACTCCCACGGCGCCGTCCGCAACGCGTCCCTCACCTTGGTGCGACGCGGCGAGGCCGACCAAAGCGGTAGTGGACAGCCGGAGTTCCGCGCGAACGCGAAGACCGCCGCTGCCGCGCAGACCGCGGTGATCAGCCCGCCGGGCACCCACGCTCCCCGAGCCCAGGCGGCCACGGCCCGCACGACCATCACCGCAGCAGCCCCACCGAAGCAGACCGGCCCGATCCGCCGCGCGGGGGGACAGCTCTACCACCCCCGGGAGCTGGCCGATCTGCCCGACGTCGAGGCGCTGAATCGCCTGCGCGACGCCGACGTGCCGGTGCTGCTCTACGGCCCTCCGGGTACCGGCAAGACGAGTCTGGTCGAGGCGGCGTTCCCGGACCTGCTCACTGTTGCCGGGGACGGCGACACCACAGTCGGAGACCTGATCGGCGAGTACACGCAGGCCGACAGCGGGGGCTACGTCTTCCAGTACGGTCCGCTGGTCACCGCGATGACCGAGGGCCGCGCCCTGCTGATCGACGATGCCACCTTGATCTCACCGAAGGTCCTGGCGGCGCTGTATCCCGCGATGGACGGCCGCCGCCAGATCCAGGTCAAAGCCCACAAGGGCGAGACCATAGTGTCCGAGCCGGGCTTCTACGTGGTGGCGGGCCACAACCCCGGCGTCCACGGGGCGATTCTGACCGAGGCGCTTTCGAGCCGGTTCAGCGTGCAGATCCAGATCGGCACGGACTATGACCTCGCCCTGGCTTTGAGGATCGATGCCCGGGTGGTCCGGGTCGCCCGGCACCTCGCCCGCCAGGTCGAGCTCGGCGAGCTGGGCTGGGCTCCCCAACTGCGGGAACTGCTCAGCTACCAGAAGACCGAAGCCGTCCTCGGCACCAATGCCGCGTTGGCGAACTTGGTCGGCATCGCTCCTGTGGAGGATCGCGACGCCGTCGCCGACGCCGTCATCAAGGCTGCCGGCGTCAAGAAGATCGCGCCCCTCACCCTCGGCAAGCAGCTCCCCGCCTCAGCTGCCCGCGGCTCCATACACCGGGGCCGCTCGCGATGAGCGCCCACCAGCACGTCCAGACACCCGCCACCACCCGGGACGAGGACGCCGACCTCGCGCGCTGGGACGACGACGGAGCCCCGCCCGCGCAGCCCCGTACCTCCCCGGCCGCGTGGCTGCGCGTGGGAGCCGAACTCGGCGACCGGCTGGTCGCCCTCTCCGGCCGCCAGGACCTCCTCGTCACCTGCCGCCCCGGCACGCGCAGCGGCGCACCGGCCGCCTTCTTCCCCACGCTGGGCGAGATCGAGTTCGACGCCGCCTTGTTCGCCCCGCTTCAGCCTCACGAGATCCATCCGCGGATCGTGGGGGACGAGGAGAGGTATCCCGCCGCCTGGGGCGTTTTCGTCCATGAGGCCGCGCACGCGGCCCACTCCGTCTGGACGCAGCCTGACGCAGCCGACCCCCGTGTCGTCGAGGCCGCGCTCCTGCTGGAGGAGAGCCGTGTCGAAGGCGCGCACCTGATCACGCGGCCCACGGACCGCACGTACCTGCGCACCAGTGCCCGCACCCTGGTCATGCCCGACATCGCCCACCCCACCGTCCAGGGCATCGAGCAGGCAGCCGCCGTGGGGGCCCTGATCCTCGGCCGCCGGGACGTCGGCATCCTGGACGCCGGCGAGACCCGGGCCGTCTCCGATCTGTGCGAAAAGGTGTTGGGCGCACCCCTGCTGGCCGCCCTCACCCGTATCTGGACCGCAGCCCACCAGTGCGCCGACCACGACGCCACGACCATGCTCGCGCACGGTCAGAAGTGGTGCGATGCCCTGGACGCCGCTGCCCCCGCCCGATCCGTGCCGGAGAACCTCTCCGATCTGCTGTCCGGCGCCGTGAGGGTCGTCATGGACAGCACGGCCGCAACCGACGCCGCCGACCTCGCGGCACAGGCTGCAGCGAACAACGCCATGGCGTCGCGGTCCAAGGCACAGGCTCAGGACCGCGCCCAGCGGGCCGGCCAGCGACGCAAAGCCGCCGCCACCGCCAAGTCGGTCTTCAACCCGCGTGGCACCACCGTCAACCCCGACGGCACAACGGCGCCCCGCAGCACCCCAGTCACCGGCACCCGCAGGCCCACCGCCGCCGAGCAGAGTGCCGCCGCGCGCCTGAGCCGCGCCCTGCGTGCCGCTGCCTACCGCGAGCGGACCGAGGAGCGGACCACCAGCCCCACCCCGCCCGGCCGCCTCAACATGCGCCAGGCTCTCGCCCGCGACGCCCAGCGCGCGGCCGGGTCGGTCCCCACCGCGGAACCGTTCACCCACACCCGCCGCCGGAACTCTCCCACCCCACCGCTGCGTGTGGGTATCGCCGTCGACGTCTCCAGCTCCATGCGTGCCGCCTGCGCGCCCGTCGCGTCCGCTGCCTGGATCGTGGCACGCGCAGCAGCCCTGACCGACCCCGACTCCCTCACCGCCACCATCGCCTATGACAGGCACCTGACCGCGTTGACCCGACCCACCCACCAAGCACCAGAGCGCGTCACGACGTTCGCTGCCAACGGCGGCCACCACAATCTCGGCGACGCCATCGACGCACTCGACCACGGCCTCGACCTCCGCCGCCCCGGCGCCGGCCGCCTTCTCGTGATCGTCACCGACGCCCTGTACGGCAGCGACGAAACCACTCAAGCCGTCACCCGTGTCAAGCAGCTCACGAACGCCGGCTGCGCCGTCCTCCAGCTCACCCTCACCGCCCAGTCTCAGCACCTGCCGGGGACCACCTTGCTCCACCTGCCCCAGCCCTCCAGCGCTCCCGTCGCCATCGCCAAGGCGGCCACAGACGCCATCCGCAGGACGCGCTGAGACGACGCAGTAGGCGGAAGCGTCCCCGAGACCACCGCCAAGCACTCCAGACCGCCTCCGTCCGCCGCATGAATCGTGCATCTGATGCACGACCCTCCGAAACGACGCAGGCCACCACCCCACCCGCCAACGAAAGGCACTCGTTTTGAAATCCCGGACCAGCAGCCCGACCTCGAACGCAACGCCCATCAAACGGAATTCCCCGGGGGTGCCGACGCACTGGACCGTAGAGCACTCCTGCTCCCACAGCATGGATCATGATCTGTCCAATCGTCCCGCCGACAAGCGGGCTGGGTTTGCGCGTTGGCTCGCGGCGAAGGACTGCACCGACTGCTGGAAGGCGGCGCGCGACGCCGACAGCGGGTCCAAGGAGGAGTGGCTCGCGGCCAAGCGCGCCGAGGAGCAGGAAGCTGCCGTCGCGTGGGCAGAGCAATTCGACATGCCGCAGTTGGAGGGACCGGAGAAGGCTCTGGCCTGGGGCGAACGATCCCGGCACCAGCTGATGACGGCCGCGCACACCGCGCTGGTCGTTGAAGGGTTCCCTGTCAAGTCGAACTTGTTGAAGCGGGAGGCTGCCGAGCGGGTGCGCGACTCCGTCAGCGCGGGCATGGTCGATTGGACGGCTTGCGCCCTGCGGATCGCGAAGAAGATCGGAGTCAGGCCCGGCGCTCTACCGCTACTTCGCCAGCCACGACCAGCTCCTCACCGACCTGACTGGGCGAGGAGCCTGAGGTGGCGTCCGGGGTACGGCAATGGACGGGTCCTCGATCCCGGCGTCGTCCACAACACGGTTCTGCCGGACGGTGGACTGCTGGTGGGGCGAGACACGCTCTTAGAGGTCGTTTTCCTCTTGAGCGTGCTGTTATCTCCTACTTTCGTCTGTGCTCGCCGGTGGTAGGGATGTGATGGCTGGGCTCATCACGCCTTTTGAGGCGCGTGGTGTGGCGCCTGGGGTGCCGGTCGTTGTGTGCCTGTCTCATTCCAGGACGTCCGGGTTGTTCCGTGCTTCCGGGAATCCGGGTGCACGCCTGGGCGCACGCCCCTGAACCGCGGTACGCCAAGGTCATGGCTGACCGTCGCGCGTATCCGAGTGATCTGTCCAATGCTCGCTGGGAGTTGATCGAGCCGGTGCTGGCCGCCTGGCGCTTCGAGCGCCGCGGCCGGGCCCTGGACTTCGGCCGGCCGCCCCGCCACGAACTGCGCGAGATCATGAACGCGATCCTGTACGTCGACCGCACCGGCTGCCAGTGGGCCTACCTGCCGCACGACTTCCCGCCCTGGCAGTCGGTCTACGGCTACTTCGCCCACTGGCAGAAAGACGGCATCTTCACCCAGCTCAATGGGCTGCTGCGGGAGTTGGAGCGAGCCCAGGAGGGCAAGAACCGGCACCCCTCGGCATGCATCATCGACGCTCAGAGCGTGAAAACCTCCACCTCGGTGCCCGTCGCCAGCCAGGGCATCGACGCCGGAAAGAAGATCGTCGGGCGCAAGCGCAGCATCATCACCGACACCCTCGGCCTGGTCCTGGCCGTGCTGGTCACCGCCGCGAGCGTGCAGGACTCGATCGCCGGCCGCACCCTCCTCGAACAGGCCGCCGCCGCACACCCCGGCCTGCGCAAAGTCTGGGTCGACGGCGGATACCGCAAGCACTTCGTCGAACACGCAGCCACCCTCGGCATCGACCTCGAAATCGTCCAACGTGCACCCGGGGCCGCGGGGTTCACCCCGATCCCGAAACGCTGGGCCGTCGAGCGGACCTACGGCTGGCTGATGCTCCATCGCCGCCTGGCCCGTGACTACGAAACCCTCCCGGCCCGCTCCGAAGCCATGATCCACCTCGCCATGACCAACCTCATGGCACGCCGCCTCACCGGCGAGAACACCATCTCCTGGCGCGACCCGACATCAAGCCGTCAAAGCCGTATCTCGGGATGAAACATCAGGATGAAACGACCTCTTAGACCGGGTTCGCCAACGAGGGGTCACTTCCGTGCGGAAGATCTGACCCACATGTCGTAAAACCCTTGATCTGATGGGGTTCGCGCCGCGCAAACCCCCGGATTGCGCGGGTTCATTGGACGCGTAAGCCGCTGGCGGCGATATCCGGGCCCGGGGTGGCCGCCCACCCTTCGTGCAACGAAGTTCGGGCGGCCTGCTGCGCGAGTTGCGCTCGGTATCCGGAGGTCGTGCGGCTTGTGTGGCCGTACGCTCCGGACCGCCGACGCCGCCGGGGACTTGCCGGGCCGCTCTGCGAGTTGGCTGGAGCGCTGAGCGTCGAGGATCTCCTGACTGTGAGCTCGTTCGCTCCGGGTGATGCCGTGCGCCAGACCGCTGTGTGCGTCGAGCACGTTCTGCGGTACTCCACTGTCGAGTCGGCGTAGGCGGGTGTTCTTCCTGGCGCGTCGCGCGTGCTCACGTCGACGGGCCATGGCTAACGAGCCCACCTGACTGCCGTCCTGGCGGCGAAGCCTGGGAAGTGTCAAAGCTCTCTGGGTGACGGGGCACTCGCCTCGCAGAAGTCTGGGCAAAGGAGGCAGCGTCTCGATCTTGTTTGGACACCCGTCGCTGGCTCTCCTCAGGCGTGCGATGGCCGGATCAATCCAAACGGCGAATCCGACTGGAGGCGGGGGACTGTCCTGGCGAGGGGGAGCGGTACTGGCGTCCGGGCATATTGCGTACGCACGTGCTTTTGGCAGGCGTGTCGCATTTGCCCCGGCGCACTCTGGCTGGGAGCTTCCCGCTGATCCTGCAATTTTCTACTCTCCGCGGCCGAGGGCACGCCGGTGGAGGTCTGGATGGACACGTAGTCGTGTTCCTTGTTCTCCCGCTCGGCGTGTGAGTCCTGGGTTCTGTGAGGCTCGCGTACCTGAACACCTCTTCTGGGACTACCTTTTGTGCGGCCTTGGCGAGAGCTTTGGTTTTCCTTGAGTAGCAAGGTGGTGCGCCTCCCCTCCTGCTGTACCGCGGTACGCGCCGTCTGCGGTCCTTAGCGCCGTAAATACGCCCCCTTGAGCCGGTATGTGACGGGCACTGGCTTGTTGTCGATCAATGTGGCAATGGCGGGAGTACGTGAGCGTGCACATCGGTGGAGTCGAAGAGAGCGACGCAAGTGGAAAGAAGGGAGGCGACAACGAGCCGTTTTCGTCCGTGCCGGCGGCCTTCGCGCAGACGGTGAAATCCCACCGGCACGAAGTCGCCCTGGTGTTCCGCGGGCAGGAAATGACGTACGGCAGGCTGGCCGAGCTGACGGACGGTGTCCGACGGCTGCTGGATCAGCAGGGTGTGCGTCCGGGGCAGCACGTCGGTGTGCTGTTGCCGCGGGGGCCGCTGCTGGTGGCGACCGCGCTGGCGGTCATGGGCGCCGGGGCGGCTTACGTGCCCCTCGACCCGTTGTATCCGCCCGAGCGGATGCGCGACATGCTTCAGGACGCCGAGGCCCCACTCCTCGTCACCGGAGAGGGGCTCACCCAGCTTGCCGCTGAGATCGCGGCCGAGGTTCTCGTGGTGGACGAAGCACGGGATGCACCGGCGCGCGCCTCGGCAGACGAAAGCTTCCTGCGTGAAGGACATCTGGCGTACCTCGTCTTCACCTCCGGCACGACCGGCCGGCCCAAGGCGGTGCGGGTACGCACGAGCAGCTTCATGGCTCAACTGCGCGGTATGCGGGCCACTTTGGACTTCCAGCCCACCGACCGGTTCCTGGCGTTGACCATCGCCGCCTTCGACCTGTCGCCTTTCGAGCTGTTTCTGACGCTCGTGCACGGCGGGACGGTGGTCATCGCCACCGAGGAAGAGGCCGACGATCCGGCAGCGGTGATGCGGCTGATCGAGGACACCCAGCCCACCTTGGCCCAGGGGACGCCGACGTTCTGGCGCCGGCTGATCGCCGAGGGGTGGCAGGGCGCTTCGGGGATGCAGGTGATCTGCGGAGCCGAGGACCTGCCCGGCGAGCTCGCCCGGGCCTTGAGCCGGCGGGTGGGCACGCTGTGGAACTGCTATGGGCCCTCGGAGACCACGGTGTGGGCGTCGGCCGGGCACATCACGGCCGAGGGCGGCGTGCACATCGGCAGCCCGACGGCCGGCTGGGCGTTCACGATCGTGGACGAGCAGCTGGCGCCAGTGCCGGCGGGAGCGGCGGGCGAACTGTGCATCGGCGGACTCGGGGTGAGCGACGGCTATCACGGGCGGCCCACAGAGACGCAGCGGGCGTACGTGCAGAGCCCTGACGGCTCGGGGTTGATGTACCGCACCGGGGACCGGGTCGAGCAGCGTGCGGACGGGCAGTACGTGTGGCTGGGCCGCATGGACGACCAGATCAAACTGAACGGCTACCGCATCGAGCCCGCCGAGGTAGAAACGGTTCTGCGTGATCACCACGCGATTCGTGACGCGGTCGTTCTCGCCCACGACGCCTCGGCTCAGGAGAGGGTCCTCTTCGCCCACTGGGAGGCAGCCCCCGACGCGCCCCGGGACGAGGGGCCCGACGTCGGGGACCTGAGGGAGCACCTTGCCCGGCGGCTGCCGCACTACATGGTCCCGGCACAGTACGTGCGCCACGAAAAGTTCCCGACGCTGCGCAACGGAAAGGTCGACCGCAAGGTCCTGCGCGCCGTGCAGGCCCAGCACGTTGATGAGGCGGGCCGTTCGGACGCTTCCGTGGTCGAGGCCGTGGTGGACGCCGTCGGCCAGGTACTGGGACTGCCCGAGCCGCCCGGCCCCAGGGAGGACTTCGCCGAACTGGGGGTGGACTCCATTGTGGCCACCGCGGTCGCCGCCCGGGCCCAGCGAGCGACGGGCAAGCCGGTGCCAGCTTTCGCACTGCTGAAGCACCGCAACGCCCACGACCTGCAGGCATCGCTGGAGGCCGAGGAGGCGCCCGTGGCAGATCCGGTGCCGGCCGCGGACCTGTTGCTGCCCGGCGAAATCTTTCCCCCTTCCCGCGGCCCTGCCGCCGCGGACGAAGCGGGCACCATCGTGCTGACCGGGGCGAGCGGATTCGTCGGCGCCTTCCTCCTCGACGCTCTGCGACGAGGCACCGACCAGGAGATCATCTGCCTGGTCCGGGCCGACTCCGCACGGGAAGCCGACCACAAGGTTGCGACATCGCTGTCCCGCTACCGCCTCCTCGCACCGGCAGGCGAACCCACGAACCCCGAGCCACAACTCCCACCGCAGGTGCGGACGCTGGCGGCCGACCTTGAGCAACCGCGACTGGGGCTGGACTCCGACGCGTTCGATGATCTGGCCCGGTCGGCCGGTGCCATCTACCACGCGGCCGCGCACGTGAACGCCTACCTGCCCTACGAGGCCCTGGCCGCGGCCAACGTCCACGGCACCCGAGAACTGCTGCGCCTGGCCTGCCGCCTGCGGGCCAGCGCCTTCCACCTCATCTCCACGAGCGCGGTCTTCGCCCCCAGCCAGACGCCGGTGAGCGAACGAGACCCAGCCGGCCCGGCAACCGCCCTGCCCAGCGGGTACGGACAGTCCAAGTGGGTGGCCGAGCAACTCGTCCACGCCGCCGGCGGCCGGGGGCTGCCCGTCACCTGCATCCGCCTGCCCCGGGTACTGGGGGCTGTCACAACCGGCGCCTGCCAGGAGCGCGACGCCCTGTGGCGGCTGCTCAAGGGCAGTGTGCTGGTCGGCGCCGCCCCCGACCTGAAGGTGCACTATCCGTACATCCCCGTCGATGCGGCGGCCGACCACATCGTCGACCTCACCTCCAACCACCCCGACGAACAGCCCCCCGTGCCCTATCACCTGTCCGCGCAAGAGCCGATCTCGTTCGTCGACGCGACCGAGCGGCTGAGGGCCGCGGGGTACGGGCTGCGCACCGTCACCGCCGATGAGTGGCTGCACCGGGTGATGGCCGACCCGCACAACCCAGCAGCCCCGCTGGCCGAGGAACTGGTGTGCCAATCCCACGAGGCGATGGTCGAGACACCGCTGGACTGCGCCCTCACCCAGGCCCAGCACACCGCCCCGGCCGCGCCGGCCGCCTCCGGCTACCTGGACCGGCAGATCGCGCACTTCATCGACAGCCAGTTCCTGCCCGACCCGGCCGCCACAGCCAGGGCTGCCAGTTGACGAGGAAGCCTCCATGACAGAGAAGACCATGAAAGAGCGCCTGCTTGCCGGTGAGTCCTACCGCTTCGAGGGCGACGAGCTGGCGGCCGACTTCCAGCGCTCCAGCCAACTGCTGCAGCAGTACAACGCCACGCTGCCCGCCCAGGCCCGCGAGCGCGCCCGCCTTCTGAGCGAGCTGCTCGCCGCGGTCGGTACCGACGTCGACATCCGGCCCCCGTTCCACATGGACCTCGGATTCCGCACCCACATCGGCGACCGGGTCTTCATCAACTTCGGCGCCGTCCTGGAGGACATCGCCGAGATCCGGATCGAAGACGACGTACTGATCGGACCCGGCGTGCGGGTCCTGACCCCCACCCATCCCGTGAACCCGGACCTGCGGCGGCAGAAGTGGGAGTCCGCCGAACCGATCACCATCGGGCGCAATGCCTGGATCGGCGGCGCAGCGGTCATCCTGCCCGGCGTCACCATCGGCGAGAACTCCGTCATCGGCGCAGGCGCGGTGGTCGTGAAGGACATCCCGGCCCACACCGTCGCCGTCGGCAACCCCGCCCGCCCCATCCGCGACATCCCCTGACCGAGTGAGCACGACCTTCCGGAAGGACGACATGACCGGGATCGAGACGACCGCCTACGCGGCCGCCGCATCTGCAGCCCCACTACAACCGACGACGATCACCCGGCGGCCGCTGGGCGAGCACGACGTCCTCATCGACATCCAGTACTGCGGCGTCTGCCACTCCGACATCCACCAAGCCCGAGACGAATGGGGCGAATCCATCTTCCCCATGGTCCCCGGCCACGAGATCACGGGCCTGGTGAGTGCCGTGGGCTCCGCCGTCACCCGGTACTCACCCGGCGACCGCGCCGGCGTCGGATGTTTCGTCGACTCCTGCCGCACCTGCGCCCACTGCCGGAAAGGACAGGAGCAGTACTGCTCCAGCGGATTGGTCTTCACCTACAACGACCGCGACGCGGACGGCCGGCCCACCGACGGCGGCTACGCGGGCTGCATCGTCGTCGACGAGAACTACATCCTCACCATCCCCGACACACTGCCCCTGGACCAGGCAGCACCGCTGCTGTGCGCGGGCATCACCGTCTACGCGCCCCTGCGGCAGTGGAACGTCGGACCGGGAACCCGCCTCGCCGTCCTGGGCATGGGCGGACTCGGCCACCTCGCCGTCAAGATCGGCCACGCCCTGGGCGCCGACGTGAGCGTCCTGAGCCGGACCCCGGACAAGGAGAAGGACGCCCGCGCCTACGGCGCAAAGGACTTCATCGTCACCGGCACGTCCGGCGAACTCGACCGGCACCAGGGGGCCTTCGACGTCCTCATCTCCACCGTCTCGGCACCCCTCGACCTCGACCCGTACCTGAACACCCTCGCCACCGACGGCACCTTCGTGTGCGTAGGACTGCCCGAAGCGGTCGCCGCCGTCGACCTCCACACCCTCGTGCACGGCCGCCGGAAGATCGCCGGATCCATGATCGGCGGGATCGCCGAGACCCAGGAGATGCTCGACTTCTGCGCGGCCCACCGCATTACCGCGGACATCGAGACCATCCCGGCCCAACAGATCAACGAAGCCTTCGAACGCACCCTGACCAGCGACGTGCACTACCGCTTCGTCATCGACACCCACCACCTCTGACCCTTCCCGGCACGCGCAGGCGCGGCGCGCACCCGCCGCGGCGGCCGCACCGCCGTGCCCCGATCCGCAAGGAGACAGCCATGGAAACCAGCTCAGGCGGCTTCTACGACCAGCTCACCGACCTGTTCCTCACCTCCTACAGCGCCAACCTCCACCACGGCTACTGGGACCACGACACCCCGCTGGACGACTGGAAAGCGGCCACCGAAACCCTCACCCAGGTGCTGGCCACCCACCTGGCCGCCGGCAAGGAACACAAACTCCTCGACATCGGATGCGGCGCGGGCAACCCCGCACTGCGCATCGCCCAACTCACCGGCGCCGACGTCACCGGCGTCACCAACAGCCGCCGCCAGACCGAACTGGCCACCCAGGCCGCCATCGACGCCGGCCTGAGCGGCCGCGCACACTTCGACTACGGCGACGCACTCGAACTGCCCTACGCCGACGCCGCCTTCGACATCGCCTGGGCCATGGAATCCATGTTCCACATCGACGACCGCCCGCGCATGCTCTCCGAAGCCGCCCGCGTCCTGCGCCCCGGCGGCCGCCTCGTCATCTCCGACCTTGCCCTCGTCGGCACCATCGACAGCCACGCCCAGAGCGTCGCAGCCGGCTTCTGCCGCGCCTTCGAAGGCCCCTCCGTCGTCCACAAGGACGACTACGCCCCCCTGCTGACCGCCGCCGGCCTCCAGGACGTCCAAGTCCACGACCTCAGCGAACCCACCCGCCCCACCGCAACCGCCATCGTCAACTCGGTGGTAGGCGCCCGGGAAGCCTTCGAGGAATGCATGGGCACGGACGACTACCACGCCTTCGTCACCGACGTCGGGGCCTACGGAAAACTCCCGCAGGCCGGCTACGTCATCGCCACCGCACTCAAACCCGCCAACTGACCCCCGCGGCACCGCAGACAGCCCCCGGGTCCTGCGCCGCATGCCCCCTCCGCCGGCCGGCCCCGCATCGCACCGACCGCCAGGTCCCGCGTGACCGGCCGGCGACCCCGCTCATCCAGGTGCTCCTCGGCCCGGGGCGCCGAAAGGAACGCCCGATGCCCGACACACCCCCCGCCCGCCCCGCGCCCGCAGAACCCACCCCAGCGCCCCAGTTCGAGCGCTCCATGGGCCTGGTCGCCACCTTCTCCCTGGGATTCACCTACCTCTCACCCCTGGGAGCGGTGTGCGCACTGCTGCCACTCGGACTCACCAACGCCGGCCCACCCTCCATCTGGTGGATCGTCATCGTCGGCCTCGGCCAGCTCCTCGTCGCCCTGGTCTTCGGCGAAATCGTCTCCCAGTACCCCATCACCGGCGGCATCTACCCCTGGTCCCGCCGCCTGTGGGGCCGCCGCTACGCCTGGCTCGCCGCCTGGGTCTACCTGTGCGCCCTGGTCGTATCCATCACCTCAATCACCGAATACGCCGTGCCGTTCGTCGCAAGCCTCTTCGGCTTCACCACCAGCAACACCGCCAAACTCCTGGTCGCGGTCGGCATCCTCCTGCTCGCCCTCCTGGTGAACACGGCAGGCACCCGATGGCTGGCCCGGGTCGCCCGCGCCGGATTCTTCGCAGAAATCATCGGCGTCGTCGCCCTGGGCCTGTACCTGCTGATCTTCGAACGGCACAATTCCTTCGCCGTGTTCTTCGACGCCATGAACAGCACCAAGGACGGCAGCTACCTGTCCGGATTCCTCAGCGCGGCCCTCGTGGGGCTCTTCATGTTCTACGGGTTCGAAGCCTGCGGAGACGTCGCCGAAGAGGTCCACGACGCCGGCAGGCAGATCCCCAAGGCCATGATCCTCACCATCGTCTTCGGCGGCATCTCCGCACTCGCCGCCTTCGTCGGCTACATCCTGTCAGCCCCGGACCTGCAAGCCATCGTCGACGGAGACATCGCCGACCCCGTCACCGCCATCGTCCAGGCCAGCCTCGGCCAGACCGGCAGCAAGGTCTTCCTCGTCGTCGCCCTGACCGCCTTCCTGTCCTGCGTCCTGTCCCTCCAGGCAGCCCTGAGCCGGCTCATCTTCTCCTTCGCCCGCGACGGCATGCTCCCCGCCAGCAAACCCCTGTCCACACTCACCAGCACCACCCGCATCCCGCGCAACGCCATGCTCGTCGCCTGCCTGCTGCCCATGGCCGTCTGCCTGTGGGTCTACGCCTACCCGGGCAGCCTCCCGCGGGTCACCGCCTTCGCCGTCATCGGCATCTACCTGTGCTTCCAGATGGTCGTCCTCGCCGCACTCCGCCAGCGCATCAAGGGATGGAAGCCCGCGGGGAACTGGAGCCTGGGCCGCGCCGGCCTCCCCATCAACATCGCCGCCCTCCTCTACGGAATCGCCGCGATGGCCGTACTCGCCCTTCCCGCCAACGACACGACCGGCCTCTCCTTCGCCGACAAGTGGATCGTCCTCGTCGGCCTGGCCACCATCCTCGCCACAGGACTCCTCTACATGCTCATCGCCCGCCCCTACAACCGCTCCAACACTCCCGAGAACGACGCACTCGCCATCGCCCACCAACGCCAGGAGTCACCCCCGCCAACAGACTCAGCCCTCCCCGAAGAAGACCCTGCGTACCCAGAGCGCAGCACCCGGCCGCAGGCGACCAAGCAGTGACCTTCCCTCATGCCACCAAGCCCTCCTTCGCCGCTCTGGCCTGCATCAAGGAGCTGCGCAGGGCCTCTCGCACCACAGAGAATTGCCCAGACTTCTGTGGGACGACGTGCCGCCTGGCGTCTCACCGAACTGTAGGCACTGCAGGCCACAGGACCGCCGTGCCCACACTTCACTGAGACGGGACAGCTGAGCCGCAGTGCTCACCTCAGGACTCGGATGTCAGGGTGCGCGTGCTGGCTGCGTAGCCTTCCGTTCTCCAGCTGGGACAGGTGGAGCGCTCCGACGAGTGCTTCGACGTCCCCGTTCAGCTGCCGGATCTGAACCGCGTCCGCGGCTCGGAGTTCCTTGAGTTTCGCGATCTGCCTTCGGAGCCGCTTCTCGTGGTCCGGGGTCTGTCCGCGTGCGCGGACCCTTTCGTAGAACTCATTTCTGAGGTCGGGGTGGCGTTGGGTGAGGGCGTTGCGCGGAACTCCGGCCTCGACGGCCAGAGCGACGATCGTCCAAGCGCCGTCGGAGCGGTCGGGGGCGTCGCTGAAGATCCGGTCCATGGCTGCCCGAATACGTTTGCGTTCGTCGGTAGTTGGGCTCATGAAGTGTTCTCCTCCGCGGTGACGCGGTCACCATGATGGGCGTCGGCCTGGGCACGCAGGCGTGCAGAACTTCTGGACAGCCGCTCGGCGAGAGGCCCCGGCACGGCCTCGGATTTCGCCTGTCGCTCCAGCACGGCAGCACGTTGCCGAAGTTGGTGTGCGTGTTGGTCGGTACGGGCGATGTTCGCGCAGGACGGCTGGCAGCGGTGAAGGCTCGGACTGTCGGCGGTGTCCGTGCGGTGGCACAGCGCCCTGTCGCGGTTGTAGACGCACATCAGCAGGGAGTTGGGGTTGTCGTAGACAGCCAGAGCGGGGTTGTCGAGGATGTCGCGGGCCTGCCGCGGTGTGCGGAGGGAACCGGCGAAGGCAGGTACCTGGGCGGCGGCCTGGATGGCGCGCCGCGCGGCCGGTCCGGAAATCCCCATGCCCTCCGCGAGACCTTCATGGAGAGCAGTGAGGGTGTCGGCGGTGGCGCGGGCCGTCTCGAGGTCGAGGAGTTCGTGGATGCCGTCGCGGCTGCGCGAGGCGTAGCCGGCACTGACCGCGGTGCGCAGGTGGCCGTACTGGATCGCGAGTGCGACCAGACCCCCGGGGCGGCGGGCGATGTGCCAGGCCAAGGATCTGCGAAAGCGGACCACGCCGATCGCTCCGTGCCGGTCGTCGGGGACGGTCTCGTGCGGGCGTCCCAGGCGCAGGGCCTGTCGGCCGGCCCAGGTCACGAAGTCCTCGATGCGGGCCCGCAGTGCCTCGTATCCCAGGGAGGTGCCGTCGGACGGGCGGGAGGTCTGGAAGGTGTGGGCGGCGGCGTCGAAGAGGAGGCCGTTGACGGGCACGATCTTCTCCAGGACGCGGACGGCGGCGACGACCGGGGCAATGGCCACCCAGGGGACGTCCCGTAACGCGCCGGCCGAGTGGTGGTTTCCTTCCTCGTCGCTGGCGCCCTTGAAGACCCGGCCGTGGATCACATGGCGCCCGGACGGCGCCTCGGGGCAGCACCCGGTGTTCAGGCCCATGACTTCGCCGGGCCGCATGCCGGTGAGGTAGGCGATGACGATGAAGCAAGCGGTGCCCAGGTGTCGCATCAGGGTGCGGATCTCGGTGTAGTCGATGGCCGGCGTCCACCGTTCGCCATCGATGCGTCCGGTGACCGGAGTCGTTAGGGGGCAGGGGCCCGGATGGTGCCGGACGTACTCCCCCAGATCTCTCCACCGTTCGGTCATGGCCAGGCCGTTGATCTGGCTGGGCGAGCAGCCGGTCACGGCGGCGATGTACCGGGCGCTGATCATGGTCCGTCCGAACATCTGCCTGCTGGGGATGGGCGCGTCCCGGGTGGTGAGGTCTTCCAGGTAGTACTTGAGGCGGGCCTTGGAGCGCGGGGTGGCGGCGTTCGCGTCGGCGCGGGCGGTCAGGTGCTGGCTCTCGGCCCACGCGTTGAGGATGTCTCCGGAGAAGTCGTCGACCATGCGCAGCGCCCAGACCAGCAGCGGCCCCATCGTTGCCGGTGTGATCGGCTCGGTGGCGTTCTCGCCCCGGGAGGTCTGGGCCGGCAGGTAGTCGTCGACGCCGTCCCGTACCCAGGGTGGCATGGCGAGCCCCCGCGGGGCTGGGCTGAGCGCATCGAACGCCCACAGGCGGGTCAGTGCGCTGAGGGTTGCGGTGACGATGGCCCGGCTGACCCCCGGCCTCGCAGCCACGTGCCGGGCGTACGCGCCGAACACCGACTCCGCACACGCTCCAAGCCCGGACGTTCCACGGCTGTGCAGCCATGTGGCGAAGTTCGCCCAGTGCAGGACCGCGCTGTGGAGCGTTGTCGCGCTGAGCCGGGAGTGCCAGGCGGGCCGTCCCACCAGGAACCAGTCCGGCAGGGGATTGTTGATCATCGTCCAGGCGAGCAGCCGGAACTCCTCCCGGTGGCCAGCAGGGAATCTGTCCCAGTACAGCTTCTTGCGGTCCGCGCTCGGGTTGGCGCTCAACGGATCCAGGGGCCAGACCAGGTCGCCGTAGGCGGCGATGGGGCCGGTGTAACCGCTGACGACCAGCGACGGGGCGATCACCGGGGTGTGCCAGCCGGGCCGGAGCGGGAGGGGGCTGCTGGAGATGGTCACAGGTCGTAGTCCCCGTTCAGGAGCTGGTGGACAACAATGCGGTCCTGGGCGGTGATCGCGAGGAGCGCCGACGTCCACACCGGGGCACCGAGGCGGCTCTGCAGATCGGTCAGCCGGGCGTGGGCATCGGCCCAGTCGGCCTCCCACACCGACGGTCCCACCACGGTGCGCAGGCTGGTCAGGCACTGGTACAAGTAGGCCAGGCGGGCATGATGAGCGGGTGTGACACGGGCGTTAGGACAGGCCGTGCACAGCAGGAACGACGCCGCGCAGCTGTCGTTGGCTGCAGTGAAGGGGCTGTGCGTGTAGTCGGCGCACCCGGTCGTGGCCGTCTCGTGGCCGCCCGGCGTCAACCTGCCGGTGAGGCGGGCCTGCAGGACGGTGCGCTGTGCCGCCTGCACAGCGTCCCGGGCCGCTTGGGCGATGACCGGGACGGCCGCCTCCTGCACCTGCGGCTCGGGCAGCACATACACGCGGTCGTGGGTGTCCTGGCTGTTCTGGCCGGGCTCGCGCCGGTGCAGCACGTTCACCGTCCGGCGGATGCGCCGCATCGGAGAGCCGGACAGGCCCGCGGACTGGGCCCAGTACCTGGTGGCCCGTTCGTCCGCGCCGAAGCCGAATGAGCCGATCCGGAAGGCGCCAGGGTAGTTCCGCGCGGGGTGGGGTGCGGTTTCGTGCCAGACCAGCAGCCGGTCAACGCCTGCTTCGTCCAGGGCCAGGACGGCCCGCGCGGGGGCGGTGGCCTCCATGGCCTCGCTCAGGATGCGGCCGGGACTGCCGGCACCGGTGTCGGCGATATTGCGGCTCTCGAAGCGGTTGCGGCCACCCCGGCGCGGCTTCTCCAGCGTGAAACGGTAGAGCCGACTGGTGGGTGCCGCAGAGCCAGGCAGCAGCTGGGGTACCGGGAGTTCGGAGATCGTGGTGGGGTTCAGTCCAAGTTCCGCCGCGATAAGCACGCTCAGCGCGGCAGCCTCACTGCGGCTGAGGAAGAGGCGCTTCCACGTGTGTGCAGCACCCGTCCCGCCCAGCACACCGCGGTATCGGTAGAGCGCACGCATGCCGCGGCCGGTCTTCAGCGGAGCCTGCGGCACGTTGCCCGTGTGGGCCAGCACGTCGAGTGCCTCACCCAGCAGCCACTGATCACCACCCGGTTCGACCTTCCCCGATCTCCACGCGTCGAGGAGGACTGTGTTGTCGCGGATCCGCAGCAGCGCGGCGCGAAATGTGCGGCGCGCAGCCAGCCGGATCGCATGGAATTCCTCGGGCTGATAGGCGCGTTCGCCTGCCGAGGTCCAGCTGAAGCGTCGGGCCATCGCCTCGCGCACCGGCTGGGGCAGCCGCGGATCCTGCTGAAGCAGGCCGGCCACCGTCGAGTGCTTGTTGTAGCCGTTGGGGCGTGGTTCCAGGCTCAGGCGCCAGGCGTTCCACAGCGCGGCCGTCATGCCGCCGACATCCGCGGGGGCGCCGTCGTAGGTGCTGAGGAACTCCGCGAACGGCCGGATCACCCACCAGTTGCCGTCGCTGGTCTTGATGCTGTCCCAACCGCCGCCGGGCGCGCACTTCGCGGCGAACAGCACCGCCAGGGACCGCTGGAAGGCAGGGGCGACCGGCAACGTGGCGAAATCGTAGAGGGCAACTCGCCCCTGCCGGTTCTGGTGGCGCACCACCAGCCCCTGCTCCACGAGGACAGGCGGGCGGTGGTGAGCCTGCTGCGGTTGGGCGGCCGGACGGCCGCGCCCGCTCATCGCGCCGCCATGTGCTCATCGAGGTCCAGGATGCCGGTGCTCTCCCGCGCCAGACGCGTGAACAATGCGGTCAGCTCCTCCTCGTGTACCGGTCCGCCCGCCGGGGCGGTGCCAGCCAGCAGCGAACGGAGCTGAAGGTCGGCGACCGGAGCCAGATAGATGGCCCGGGTCGTCTCCAGCTGGGCATGACCGAGCAGGTCCTGCACCATCCGCCACGGATCGCCGTACAGCAGCCGGAAGTCGCGCCGCTCCTCTGCCGTCAGGCCCATCCGCCGGTCCATCACGTGGTTGAGGACCGCCAGCATGTACAGCGCAAAACTGTGCCGGCACATATGCGGCGTACAGAAGAGTGCAGCAGCCCTCCCCGGCGCCAGCAGCCGCCGGCACCGAGCGCTCCCCTCTCTGAAGACGCCCTCCCAGGACTGCGGGCGAAACGGGAGCCCCGACTCGCTCAGCCACAGCCACAACGGCTCCGGCCCCGCCGGCCCCTCGGCGAGGAAACTCATCCGCTCCTCGACCGTCGCCTCCGCCAACGCCGTCTGCCCCTCCAGCCCATCCTGGTCACGCCAGTGCAGCAGCCTGCGCCGCCCGCCCGTCTGGTGGGTCACCAAACGCCACTCCGGCAGGCACTCGTACCGGCCCCTGGCCTGTGCCCGTCGCACCACGCGCGCCCTGGACGACTCCACATAGCCCTCGACCTCGCCCACCACTGGCGCCGAGACATAGAACGTCCGGGCCCTCTTCGACTTGGTCACCTGCCGCGCGAGACGGCCCACGTAGTAACGGCCCCCCTCCAACACCAGGTTCGGGACCTCGAACGTGAGCAGCGAGGCCCCCTCGGTCAACCGCGCACCAGAGGAGAACAGCAGATCGGCGAAGGCGGCGTTCCGGTCCGCCAACCGCCCTTTCCACCCCGACGAGGGACATCCGTCGCCACCATGACCTCGTAGACCGACATCCACCCACCGGCGAAACGCCCGCGGCGTCAGCCAGTGCACCTCACTGACCCTCGCGTTCTTCGCCCGCGCCACCGGCACACTGACGCTCTCGCCATGCCGCCCCAGCACCGACCGCATCACGACCGGGCTCACCGTCACATGCGCACTGCGAACCGCCCAGTCATACAGCCGGGTCAGCGCAGCCAGCCCGCGATTCCACCGCGCACCACCGACCGTCCGCCGGTTTCGCGGCGACCGGGTCCGCCAGTCCTCGAAGTCCCACAGATCATCCGGCGTCGCCTCACTCCACTCTTTCCCCCTCCCCCACAGGAAGTCGAAGAACAAGCAGTAGTCATCCGTGTAGTTCCGCTTCGTTTCCGGTGCCAGACGCGCAAACGACGAACGGCACAAGAAGAGGATCAACACCTCATCGACCCGGAAATCCGGCGACAGCAGAATCGGATCCCCCGCATGAACCCCAGCGCGCTCCTCACGCACCGCGAGATCGCCCCAGTCCGCCAGCGCCGGCACCCGCCCGGAATCCACACATCGCCGCCGCGGCACCCAGTACGTACGCCATCCAGTCACGAACCCACCCTGGCTCGATCCGCTTCAACACGTAGACCTAACAGGGAAGAGGGCTCCTGGGACGAGGCGGACTGGGCCGAGCTGGAGGAGAAGGCCCGTGCCATCACCCGTGCCGGATGGTGGATCGACCAGCGCGACGCCGAAGGCACCGACATGCTCGAACTCCTGGACGCGGCCACCGAGGCGGACCGCGGGACGGAGAACCCGTTCCGCTGAGCGCGGGGCAACATAGCCGGGAAACGCCGGTTAGCCAAACCGGCGTTCCTCCGGACTATTGATGCTCCCACCCCGCCAGCAACTGCGTGGAAGGAACTCATGTCCCAGCCCCTGCCCACCTCGGTGTTCGCGCCGACGCCCGACCCGCTCACTCCCGACCGGGACATCACACACCAGCACTTTCAGGCCGGTGACACCGTCGTCGTCCTGAAGGGGGTGGCGGGCGGTGAACTGTGGGGCGACGCGATGCGCGTCGTGGCACCGTCCTGGCACACCCCGACCGACGAGGACGGGTGGCGGCTGCGGGATACGACCGGCGGCACCCAGTCCTACGTCACCGCCCACCCCCGCTACCTCGTCCACCTCTCGCGCCGCTGCCCGGATTGCCTGATCTACCTGCGGGCTATGGAAGACGCCCTCCTTGCACGGTTCGCCGACCATGACGAACTGATCGACTGCGGCTGGTACGCCACCACCGCCCTGGGCCAGCTCGTGCACATCGCCGACATCCGGGGCGGCCGGTGATCCCCCGACTCCACGAGCGGGCCCACAGGCCGCACGACCCTCTCGAAGAGGCGCTGGGGCGGCCGGTCTCGCCGAATGAAGGTCTTACGGAGTACACGGTCGTCGCCCACTGGCCGGGCCTGGACTCCTTCACCCTGGACGACGAGCAGAAGATCTGGACGTCCGTCGAGTGGGCCGAACACCTCGAAGACCCCTACTTTGAGCATCCGTTCGCGGTAAGCCCAGACGACGACCGGCGCGCGATCCTCCACCTCTCCGTCCGGCTCCATCCGGACGACCGGCAGCTGACCGGGCCGGAGTGGGCCGAAACCGCCCACCGGCTCGCACGGGCCGCCGGCATCGAAGTCCCCGGCAAAGAGCACGGCTGCCGATGGATCGCCGTACAGGCCCAGCCCCAACGCCTCGACCTGATCGCCAACCTGATCCACCTCGACGGCGCCTGGCACACCCCGCCCACAGACATCCTGCAGCGCCTCTCCGCCGAGGCCCGCCGCATCGAGCAAGACCTGAACCTGTTCCGCGTTCGCACGGAGACCACGGCGCGGCCCGCCATCCGTACGGCGCCCACGGCATCAGCCCAGCTCGCGAGCGTCCTTACGCAGCTGGCCGACGAACAGGCAGGCCCCTTGGCCGCGGTCCGCGGGCTCGTCGAGCACACCGCGCACCGGATCGCCCGCCAGCCCGGCTCTGCCGGTACCGACACGGCACACCGGCTGGAACTGATCGCCCGCCGCCTCCACGCCATCCAGCAAGACCTGGACACCACCGCAACCCACATGGCCCAGCCCCGAGTCGCCGCCGTGCCGCCCGCAGCCCGGCACACCGCCCACCGATCGCCGTAGGAGAAACGTCTCGTTGCCCCGTACCGACCGCTTCCTGGACGTCCGACGTGAACGGCACTCCGACGAACTCCTGGCCCGCGGCGGGGACTCCGAAGCGCACAGCGTCCTGCAGCGCACGGGGTTCGTCGCCGTCGTCCGCGTCCACGAGACCTACCACCGCGCCCCCACCGGCCTGGCCGACAGGGAGGAGGCTCGTCTCGCCACCGGCGCCGTCGCCCGTCTGCGAGCCAGGGGATACCACGTCACCTGCGACGAGGACTTCGATACCGATGCGCGTCCGGCGATCTACGCGCCGATGGGCTCCCGCGTCGCTTATCTCGCCGAGCGCATTCGCGAGGCCAGCACCACGGACGAGACGGCCGAGGTACTGACCGAGCTGACCGCCGCCCACGACGGCGTCCTCGCCGCGCTGGAGGAAGTCCTCACCGCCACCGCCGAATTCCACGACGGTCTCGGCCAGGCGGCCGACCCCCACATCGCCCGGCGGCTGCGCTATCTCGCCGACGAGCCCCTGCGCGTCATCCGCACCGACCTCGCCGACGCCCGCAACTCGCTCGCCGACCGGCACGCCCCGCACCCCGGCCGCAGCACGTGCACCGAGGAGGTCCCCGCAACCGAACGCGAGCGCTCCGCCGTGTGCGCCTGCCCGCCACCGCCACGCGCACTCCCGGCTCCGCCGCCCCCGGTGGCCGTCGGACTGCGCCGCTGACTCCCACCTCGCCCAAGGACACCATGCACGACCACGACACCACCTCCGAGCGCCTCGCCTCGTACGCCGACGTCCTCGCCGGCGAACTCCCCGACACCTGGACCAGCTCCCACCTCCCGCCGGACGCCAAGGACGATCTCGTCGAACTCGCCGACCGCATCTGGGATCTGGACCTGGTCGCCGCCGCCCTCGCCGAGCACCCGCTCCAGCAGGCCGCCGTCCTGAGCCGCCCGGACGGCGCCCAGCTCGTCCTCCTGAACCGGCACGACGAACGCGACGGATTCCTCATAGCCGCCATCGCCCCCCGCGCCCTGCCCGACGAGGCGTATCGCGCCGTCCCCGAACCCAACGGCATCGCCCTGGCCGACGACCCGTTCCTGAGTGCCGAGCAGGTCGCCGGCGACCTCCTCGACCGCTACGACAGCGCGCTCGCCCAGGTCCGGCACAACGCCCTGGGCGGCATTCAGCCCTCCCAGCCCGACCAGGTCGTCCTGACCTGGCAACCGGACGGCAGCGTCGCCACCGCCCCCACCGACGACCGCGCCGGCACCGTCCTCGTGGCCGCCGGCTTCGTCCAGGACACGCAGAGCGGCATCTACCGCCTGAGCGGCGACGATACCCAGGCCCAGGCTCGCGCCCTGCGCAAGATCGGCCCGCAACTCGACCAGCTCGGCATCGACACCGCCCTCCAACACCACGCAGGCCGGACTGCGCCCACCTCCGCCCCAGCGGCCATGCCGCCGACACCGGCCGGCACGCGCACATCGGTCCCCCGATCTCGGTGAAGCAGTCGAAGCCCCGCTCCCGGGTGCCGGAGGACCTCACACCATGCCCGAGGCCCCAACGCCGTTGACCCCGAGGAAAGGCGCATGGCCCATCTGGCGGACGACTACGGCACGGACGTCGAGATCTACATCAAGGCCCTGACGACCACCATCCACGCCGACACCCCGACCGGCGCCCCCGCCACGCTCCACACCCTGCTGGAACAGCTCGGCCTGGAATGCCACGAACACCCCACGGGCAGGCCGCTCTACATCTGGCACAACGTGTCCGAACACCTCGGTCCCGACGCTCAGAAGCGCCTGACGGCCCAGGCCATCCCCGCCCTGCTGCTGGCTGGGTACAAGGTCGACTGCACACCCGACGTCTTCGACGAAGCCGCCTACCGGCAGGCCGTGCACGACGTCCGCACCCGAGCGGCCCGTCCTGCTGCGAAGCACCCGGAACCGGCCAACTCCCCCTCGCACCCCGCTCCAGCCCGGCGCACCACGTAAGTCCGGCCCCGGCGGCCCCGGCATCCGCCGGGGCCGCCCACCGCACCCCCTCGATCCCCGGAGAACCCCGTAGCAGACCGCACACCCCCACCGATCAGTCCCCGGCTCACGCCCCGACTCGCGACAGCCCTGTTCCGCCGCTACCTGCGCGCCTGCATCCCGACTGGCCCGGAGCGCACTTCCCCGCTGGCCGGCGCCCGCCCGGAGGCCGTACTCGCCGAGACGCGGCGCATCGGGCAGCGCCACCACCACTGACCGTCCACCGACCCGGAGGAGCATGTCCCACCCCGCCCCTTACCCGGTGAAGCTGGCCGACGAGATCACCCGCCAGCTCGGCCAGCTCGCCGACCACCTCTCGCAGCTTCCACCTCCCCAGGCCGCGCAGGTCATCGCCCGCGTTCTCGATCCGGACACCGGAGTCCTCGGCGGCGTCACCCACCTCGTCTCCACCGGCAGCGTGTTCGCCAAGGACCAGGCAGAGCGAGGCGCCCTCCCTCCAGAGGTGTGGCTCGCGCTCGGCCGCGCCTCGAACGAACTGCACGACATCACGCTCGACTTGGACGAACACCAGGCCACCTTCAAGCACGTCGGCACCCAGCCCGCCACCACCGCGGCGAAGCCCCCGGCACCCGCACCGCTCGTCATCAGGCGGCGCCGGTGAAGAAGAAGCAGTGGCAGGGCTGGGGACCGGGCGAACAGGCCGAGCAGCACTACCTTGTCCAGCCCCGTGCTCTGGCCGGCGGCGGCGACGTCCGGCACGTCTCGGAGTTCCTGCGCGCCTCGGGCTGGCGGGACAAGTCCAAGTCAGGCGGCGCTCTGCACATGGAGAGCCCAGATCGTACCGTCCGCGTCGCCTACGACCCCTACGTCCTTCCCGGCGGGTGGACCATCCAGGGCCAAGCAGACGGTCCCCACGGCGAGTGGTCGGCGCACCTGGGCCGTCAGACCCCGGTGGAGATCGTCGCCGGTCTGACTGACGCCCTCAACCGTCCCCGCTCCGCCCACGCCCCCAACGTCTGGGCGCCGTTGCAGGAGCAGAACTGGCACACGCGGTTCGAGGACCAGAACTACTCGGCAACCAGCCCCGACGGCACAGCATGGATGCAGTACCGCCAGGGCGCCGACGGCTCGGCGATGTGGTGGACCGGAGCGAAGGACAGGCAGGGCAACGGCTGGACGGCCAACTTCACGCCGAACACCCCGATGCACCTGGTACAAGCCTTCACCACCGAACTCGCCGGCCCCGATCCCGTGATGCGCCCGCGCGGACGCGTCCCGCACAGCGCCCAGATCCGTACTTGGTCGGTCTCCGTCCAACCCTCCCAGCTCAGTGCGTGGCAACAGGCCCGGATCACGGCCGCCCGCGCCGCCACCTGGGCCCGCAACAGCGCCCGAAGCACCCGGCCCCGCACCACCGCCCGCCCCTACACCCCATCCGGCGGCGCCCGGACCCGCCGCTGACCCGCCGCCTCGTCCCAAGGAGCCCGATGCCTGCACTCACCCCGGACACCATCCGCACCCTGACCGAAACGCTCTCGGACCTCACCGACTACCTGCGTGAGAACCCCGACCTCGCAGAAGCCCTCGCCCTCGTCGAGCCCCTCCTCGACGAGTACACGGGCCTGCCGGTCCAGCTCGCCGACACCCTGCGCGCCCTCGCCCGCGCCGTACAGGACCATCCGGACGTCCCGCGCACCGCCCAGGTCGACCTCCTGATCACCGAGTTGCGCACGGCTGCGTGGGTGCAGGCCGACCAGCACACCCTCCACTACGTCCTGGACGGCCTCCGCGGCCTGCACGACAGCTCGGTGGCGAAGGAGCCGGGGAGCTGCCGGTGGCGCTGAGCGAACGACAGCTCGCCGCTTTCGCCGACAAGCACGCCTGGCAGATCCCGTTCGACACCAGCCCTCGTCACCTCGCCGGGCCCGGAGACGCCCGCCATGTCACCCACGGTCTGGCCGCCGCCGGGTGGACCGCCGTCTCCGACCCTTTGAGCGCCGAGATCGTCATGCGCAGCCCTGACCTCCGCCACCGCCTCCAGTTCGACCCTCAGTCCCACACCTCGGCGTGGTGGAGGCTTCGGGCCGAGCACAGCGACACCGAGCCCGGTTGGTACGCGGAGTTCGGTCAACTCATCCCCGCCGAGGTCCTCGCCGCCTTCACCGATGCCCTCATCGGCCCGGCACCGCAACAGCCGGATCCGTGGCAGCCGCTGAACTCGGCGGGCTGGGACCGCGACTCAGAGGGCACCGCACGCTCACCGGACTCCATGTGCCACATCGAGCTGCGCCCGTCGAGCGAATTCCGCGTCCGGCCGTCCTGGCACGTCGAGACCCGCGAGCCCGGCTACAGGGAGTTTCCCGGCCCCCGCATCTGGCACGCCTACTTCGACGAGCACACCCCCACCCACCTGGTCGGTCCGTTCTTCACCGCACTGGCCGACCGCAGCCCACTCCAACGCGGCATGTACGAGCGCACCGGCCACTGCAGCGCTGTGCAAGAGCCCAGCTCGGTGCGCCCGCAGCAGGTGGTCGACGCCCACACCACGCGCCTCAAGGCCCTCCGCGCCAAGGCACGCTCCGCCCGCCGACAGCAGACGAAACCGGCGACGACCCCGGCGAGCGCCAGAACCGTGACGTCGGCCGCTCGCCGCTGAACCGACAGGACGCCACCTCATCTCCACCGACCGCCACGCACACCGCAATTCCCTGCGCCACCTCGATCACTATGTGAAGGACAGCAAGAAGATCCTTGACGCCTGGGACGCCTACTCCGACGAGCACACCGAACTCGACGGATGGCCCTGCGACGCCCACGCCTACGGCATACGCGCGAGCCAGCGCGACGCCGACACCGCCGAGGCGTTCGAGCCGCTCCGCTACGGTGCCCGCCACCTGCTAGCAACGGCCGAGACACAACTGGCCCAGCTGCCGGAGAACACAGTCCAGAGCCGCTGGGTCTACCAGCTCGGCGTGCTACGCGACGCCCTCGACCGACTCGACGAACTGCACGAGCAGTGGCTGAAAACCCGAGACAGCCTCCCTGCCGCCGCTGCGCCCGGTACCCCCGAATTCGACGACGCCCTCGCCGAGCACCACGCCGAATCGTGGAGTTACCTCGACGACTGGGCCACCCACGGCAAGACACTCGAAGAGATCAACACTGCTGCCCGCAAGGCTCGTTCGCCGTTGGCCCCCGCACCGGCCCGCTCACCCGCCCGGCGCGCGGCGGCACGGAAGTGACCGTGCCCCCGACAGCCAAGACCGTCGAGGTCGACTTCCTCACCCCGCGCCTCCTCGCCAGCACTCCCCTGCCCCCGTCCGGAAGCACGTAGCCCTTGCCCTCCTCCTCCAACAGCAACACCGACGGGTACGACCTCGTCCTGCGGCTTCTGCTCGGCGTGCTCGCCGTCGTCGTCCCCTTGTCCCACCTGGCCTGGCTGTCCGGAAACGTCTCCGCCTACCTCACCGGCACGACCTGGGCCCCCTACCAGCCGACCAACGCCTTGCTCCACCCCAAGCAAGTCTGGCCCGACTCAGGGGAAACGTCCCTGCTGATCGGTGCACGCATCGTCCCCGTCGTCCTACTGCTGGCCCTAGGGGCAGGAGCCGGCGTCCTGTGGGCCCGGCACAAGAGCAGGAGCGGCGGCCGGAAGAAGACCACCGACATGGCCAAGGCCCGGGACATCGAGCCGCTGATGGCCAAGGCGATCACCGACAAAGCCCGCTCTCTGCGCCCCAGCCTCAAGGACGCCAAGCACATCGAGGCGAAGGACACCGGCATCCTCCTGGGCAACCTCCAAAACAGCCGCCACGAGGTGCGGATGGGCTTCGAGGACGTCGCCGTCGCGATCATGGCGCCACGTTCCGGGAAAACCACCTCGCTCGCCATCCCCTCCATGCTCAGCGCACCCGGCCCGGTCCTCCTCACCTCGAACAAGGCCGCAGGCGACGCCTTCACCACCGCCTACGAGGCTCGTGCCAAGGCGGGGGCGGTATGGACCATGGACCCCCAGCAAATCGCTCACGCCGCCCGCGAGATGTGGTGGAACCCCCTGGCCTCCGCGAAGACCCTGGACGGGGCGAACCGGCTCGCCGGACACTTCCTCGCCGCCTCGGTGGACGCCTCCCAGCAGGGGGACTTCTGGTCGAAGGCCGGCAGCAACATCCTGTCCCAACTGCTGCTGGCCGCAGCCCTCGACGATCGACCCATCACCGACATCATGCAGTGGCTCGCCTTCCCCGCCGACCGCACGCCGCTGGACATCCTGCGCGACCATGGCTTCGCCGCCGTCGCCGCCCAGCTCAAGGGCACGGTGGAAGGGCCGCCCGAGACCCGAGACGGCATCTACGAGACCGCCCGACAGTACGCCGCCGCTCTCCTGAATGCGGAGATCGCCGCGTGGGTCACCCCGCAGAAGGACGTAGCCGAGTTCCGGCCCGCCGAGTTCGTCACGTCCTCCGACACGCTGTTCCTGCTCAGCAAGGACGGCGGAGGCGGCGCCTCGGCACTGATCGCCGCGTGCGCGGACTCGGTGATGCGAGCCGCGACCGCCCAGGCCGAACGCGCCGGCGGTCGACTCGATCCGCCCATGCTGGCGATCCTCGACGAGGCCGCCAACGTCTGCAAAATCTCGGACTTGCCCGACCTGTACTCCCACCTCGGCAGCCGCGGCATCATCCCGATCACCATCCTCCAGTCCTACCGCCAGGGCCAGAAAGTGTGGGGCGACGCGGGCATGGACGCCATGTGGAGCGCTTCCACCGTCAAGGTGATCGGCTCCGGAATCGATGATCCGGACTTCGCGGACAAGCTCTCCCGCCTGATCGGCGACCACGACGTGGAGACCACGTCCACCTCGCACTCGGAATCCGGCAAGAGCACGTCGGTGTCGATGCGCCAGGAGCGGATCCTGCCCGCCGACGCGATCCGCGCCCTGCCCAAGGGCACCGCGCTCTGCTTCGCCACCGGCATGCGCGCCGCCATGCTCGACCTGCGTCCGTGGTACCGGGAGCCCGGGGCGGAGGAACTGTCCGCGGCATCCGCCCGCGCCTCGAAGGCGATCACCGCCCGTGCCGTGGCGAAGCACACGCCCACGCAGTCCGACTTCGGGAAGGCCGTGTGAGCGACGCCCGGCTGCACTTGGTGCCGGTCCGCTCGCGGGAGGCGAAGGACTTCGTGCGCGCCTGGCACCGCCACCACCCGCCGCCCGCAGGGCAGATCTTTGCCGTCGGCGCCGCCGACGAGAGCGGCACGCTGCGCGCCGTGGCCATCGTCGGCCGGCCGGTGGCCCGTCACTTCGACGACGGCGCCACCCTCGAAGTCACCCGCACCGCCAGCGACGGCACCCGCAACGCCAACTCGCTCCTCTACGGAGCATCGTGGCGCGCGGCGAAGGCCCTCGGATACCGGCGGCTGATCACCTTCACCCAGGAGGGCGAGAGCGGCACCTCCCTGCGCGGCGCGGGCTGGACCCTGATCGCCCGCCGTCCACCGCGAGCCGGATGGCACACCGTTTCCCGGCCTCGGACCGGTCACGGCAACGACCACGTCGCCCGCTTCCTGTGGCAAGCCCCTGCCCCGACGCCGGAAGTCCCCAACGCCCTGCCTCCAGCACAGTCCAACGGCCCGGAGTAGCTCTGCACATGGTCGACTTGACCGAACACACCCGCCTGCTCGGCGAGGTTTACCCCGCTCTGACGAAGCTATCGGCCGAGGCCAGACGTATCCGTGAGGGTGAGATCGCCAAGCCCGTCCGCGAGATCGCGCCCCTCAGCCTGAGGGTTCACGAGCTGGCCGCGCAGTGCACCCAACAGATCCACGACCTGTCGGTCAGCCCATATCCGACGACGGAGGGCGGTGCCGAATCCCTGGCACGCCTTGCCGGCGCCTGCGCACAGATCTCGCTCGCCGCCACCCTGTGCAACCTCGCCATCCACCACCGCACCGAGATCTACCTGTACGAGGACGCCGACCCCACCCCCGCATCCAGCGCCGACCAACTTCGCCGCGCTGAGGACGAGATGCGACGCGCGGCCACTACCTATCGAGCCGTGGCACAGCAGTTGTCCCGCCGCCTCGCATCCTTCACGGCGCGCCCTGAGTTCCTGCACCGCAGGTCAACCCAGGCCACCGCGAAGGCGCCGGCCCCTGCAGCCCGGCGTCGTCCCTGAAAGCGCCCCCGAGCGGGCAAGCGCGGGACCTCACACCTGGAGCCGACCTGCACACCTACGAACCTCACGACCTCGAAGACATGACCACCCGGGATGCCGTGGACGCCGTGGCCTCAGACATACGCGACCACCACATCACCGTGGACGGCACCGGTCTGTTCAACGTCAGGCGACACATCGAGCTGCTGTGCCAGCTCACCGCGCGCATGGCAGGCGACGCCGAGTATCAGCTCGCACCGAACATCACCGACCTCCCGCCCGCCACAGCCCTCAGCGTGAGCGCCGGCCACCTCGGTCAGGCCATCGCCCACTACACCCAGGCCCTGGCCCCACTCCTCACCCTGGCCACCGGCAGGCGGGACACGCTCCAGCACAAGCTCGACGCATTCGGCCACCACAACAGCCTGCGGGTCCACCTTCAGAGTGCCGGCCTGGCCCTGACCGCCGCCCGCACTGCGCTGGAAATCCAGCAACCCCTCCCCACCACAAGCACACCCGCTCCAGCCCCGCGGCAGGACTCGACGGTCCGGCGGCGCGCATGACGACACCGCCTCGGGACGAGGGCCTCCTTTTCGACGTGATCGCCCCGCCGACTCCGATCGAACGGTTGCTGCTGCTCGCCGACCAGTACGTGCAGCACAACGACATGCTCGACCGGTTCTTGCGGGCCGGTTCGCCGCCCGAGCCCGCCGCGCACGTTGCCTCGGCCCGGCACGTCGCCGCCGCGACCCACACCGCCCTCAAGATGGTCACCGACCAACGGCTCTTCGAGAGCCGTGACCTGTCCGACGCAATGGTCCGCCTCCAGCAACTCGCCTTCCTGAGTGATGCCTCCGCGGATCAGAAGCTCCCGATCGCACGCGTTCTGACCGCCTTGGCTCCAGAAGCGTCGATGGAATGTGCGAACACCCTCGCCCACGAGATCCAACGGCGTCGGTCGACCGCGTACCAAGCTCCTGACCAAGCTCTCAGTGCGGCGCACACCACGGCCCTATGGGAAATCGCCGTCGGAAACGTCGTAGCGACCAGCTCCCCGGGACGACAGAACGTCCACTACCGCGACGAACGCGTCCTGATCGGCACCCTGCGGGCGCTAGAGGCGAAGGGACTCGTGGAGCGTGCCCCGAAGTCCGCGCCCTCCGCCTACATCGGCGGGCCACTCCAGGACCGAGTCCGTCTCACGCGCGCGGGCACCACCGCCTTGGCCGCTGCCCTCAGCAGCCCACTCGCCCGCACGGCGCCCGGCACGACACCCGCGCCGACACCGGCACCCATCGCCGCGAAGACGGCCACCCGCAGCCGTACGTGATCCACGGCAACCGCCGGGAGCCCCCACGCCCGCCACCTCGGCTTGCGGCGCTGGCGCCGCGTCCACAGCCGCAATTTTCAAGCCGCAACGAAACCAGTGACCCGCTATGAGCCCGACTTCACCAGCCGAACAACTCCTCTATCTCGGGCGCGACTTCACCCGTCTCAACGATGCCGTAACCCGGCTCCAGCTCAGTCCCTCCACCACCGCGACCGATGTCACCGCCCAGGCCGCCGCGGCACAGGACCTTGCCCGATCGACGCTGGACTTCGTGCACGCCCAGCGGACGCCCCGCAGCCCCACGTCTCGCACCGTATGCGCGCGCATGCTGGACCTTGCCAAGCTGACCAACAGGGCATCCGGCCATCTCCTCACAGCATCGGACATCATCAAGCACCGTCACGCCGGAACACCTGCCCGGGGCCGGCCCGAGCGCCGTTCCCGCCGCGAAGCCCTGAGCACGGTGGACGAGGGCCTCGCGTTCGTTCGGGACATGTCCGCATTCTGCGCCGAGGAGGCACTGAAGGCCGCCGAGCTGCTCGTCGCGGAGCAGCACCGCAGAGGCGTCATCACCCCTCAACGGTCGCCCGCTCTCTCCCTTGTGCAGGAGGCGGCGATGCGGGCCGTCGCGCTGGGCCAGGTGACGATCTGCGGCGGTAGCCCGGTCGTCAGCCAGGCAGACATTCGCGTCGCCTCCAGCACTATCCATGCTCTGGAGGCCCGCGGCTTCGTGGCCCGCGAGGACTGCGTGTCCTGGCTCAGCCGCGAGCGTGCCCATCTCACCGCCGACGGCTGTCACGCCCTGGTCGCCGCTATCGGCCGGCCACGCGCTGCCGCCCAGGCCGCTCCCAGCCGGAGCGCCGCGGCGGTACATCGCACTGCCCGCTGATCTCGCACCGCTTCCCGCCGCTCGCAAGTTCCCGCCTTCAGCCCGACCCGCGAGCCCGCTGTCGCCCTCACGGCCCCCGCTCGCCGAACCTGTTGGATCACCGTGTCAATTCTGGACGTCCCCCACGTATTCATCGGCTCCACCGACGACGGGCACACCTTCGTCATCCTCAACCGCCGTATTCGCGAAGCCGACCAGCTGCTCGCCGAGGCCGGCTTCCGCTCCAGCGACCACTCCGGCCGAACGCTCTACCTGCTGCCACCAGGTGCCGCGCAGGACGTACAGGAACGTGCCGGAGTCGCGATGTACGGGCTACTGGCCCACACCCTCGACCTCGTAGACCTGTCCTGGACGACCCGCTGGAGTCCCGAGCAGCCGGCAGGCGGGCCAGACCTGCTCTTTCAGTTCCGCGACGACAGCGTCTCGGTGACCGCCTCGACCGCCGCCGCAAGGCTTCTGTTGGAGCAGCACGGCTTTGTCCCCACCGCGGACGGCGCGTCCCACCGCCCGCGGCAGGGACTGAGCGAGCGCGCGCTGCTGGGCGCCGTCACGGCTGCCGAATCCCACGCATACGCCGACGGCCTCAACGCCCGTGTCCAGCTGGGCTTCCCCGCACCAGCCGACATCCCCGCCCGTGCCCGGCGTCGCTCCGCTCCCGCCACCGGCCCGCGGCCCATGCCCGCAACGCGTCGCCGAAGTCTCTGATCCCTCTGCTCATCCGTCGCCAACGCTCCAGGAGCTTCTACGCCTTCCGACCCCCTACGCGCCCTCCTCGTACAACCCCGCTGTGCGCTCGGCGTGTTCGTCCCTGCCGGACTGCTTCCACGCCGCGCCGAACACCGCCAGCTCGACGAGCTAGCACGCGCCGGCACCGACCTGTTCGAGATCGGCCTGGCCCATCACGACGCCAGCCTCGACGGACCTGTCATCCAAGCGGCCTACCGCCGCGCCCTGAGCCGCGGCACCGTTCTCGCTCGCACCCTACGCGCGGTCGAGCACGCCGCCAGGCTGCGGCCGACCGTGGTGATGACCTACTGGGAACCCGTCCGCCGCCACGGTCCGGAAACTCTGGCCCGCCTTTTCGCTAACGCCGGCGCCACCGGCGTGATGGTCGTCGATCTGCCCGAGCACGAGTCGGTCCGCTGGCAGGCAGCGGCGCAGGCCGCACACCTCCGTACTCCACGGCTCGTCCCGCGCACCGTGTCCGACGCAGGAATCCCGGCCGCGGTCGCCGATGCGTCCGGGTGGCTCTACGCACCCGCCAGTACAGCTCCCACCGGCTACCAGGGCCCTCTCGACATACCGGCGCTCGCCGACTTCACCGGACGCCTTCGCACCGCGAGTCCACTGCCGGTGGTCTCGGGCGTGGGGATCTCCACCCCCGCTCTCGCAGCACGCGTCGCGCCGCTGGCGGACGCCGTCGTCATCGGCACCCCCATGGTCCGGGCCCTGACCACCACCCCCGACCAGGTGCCGGCCCTGACCGCCGCGTTCGCCCAGTCCCTGAAGCCGAACACCACGGAGACCCGTGCCTGACCGCTTGACCCCGGCCCAGATTCTCGACCGGACCACGACTGACGCGCTCGCTCTGCACTTCACTCTGCGCAATCCCGCTCCCAGCAACGCGGGGGCGCTGACCGCGCGGATCGCCGACGCCCAGCACCTTGCCGCCATCGCTCTACGGCTGTTCCTCGACCTCGACGAGCACACGCCGCAGCCCTCGTCCGCGGATCTGCTGCTCCTCGAACGGATCGCGCAGATCGCCAAGGCCGCCCAGGACGCGGGAGCCGAGCTGGCCGCAGCTCTCGCCCGCTCCGTGGAGAACCAACGGCGCCGAGCCAAAGCGGTGTCAGAGCGAGTCGTCCTCATCGGCCCGTCACCACAGCAGTTCATCGAGTCGGCCACCGACCTTCTCGACCGCATTCCAGCCCTTTGCCACGCCATACATCGCGACCGGCTGCTCCCGCCCAGCACGCCCATAAACCCGTCGCGCTGATGCCAGAAATCCAGGACAGACCATTTCAGATGAGCCTCGATTCCGCGCCCTTTCCCTGGGTGCGGGTGTCCAATCCAGCACCCTCCTCGCCCTGTCGGCCGAAGGAATTCTCCCCAGAGTCGACTACGCGATATTCGCCGACACCGGATGGGAACCCAAAGCGGTTTACACCCACCTTGACCGCATGGAAGAGGAGATAGCCAAGCCCGCCGGAATCCCGATCCTGCGCGTCTCCTCCGGAAATATTCGCAGTGACGCCCTAAACCCAGATCACCGATTCGCATCCATGCCCCTCCACATCCTCAATCAGGACGGACGACCTGGGATGACACGGAGGCAGTGCACAGGTGAATACAAAATCAAGCCGATAAAGCAGAAGGTTCGCGAACTACTCGGGCACCCCTACCCGGCTCGAATTCCAAAGGGCGTGTTCGTCGAGCAGTGGGTGGGAATCTCGACCGACGAGGTCCACCGCGCCAAGGATGCCGACGTCAAGTACATGCACAACCGGCATCCACTTCTGGACATGTCCTGGAGCCGGGCCGACTGCGTCAGCTACCTGACCTCACTCGGGCTTGCCGATACGCCGAAATCCAGCTGTCTCGGATGCCCGTTCCACGGCAACGCGCAGTGGCGGCACATCAGGGACTCCTCTCCTTCCGAGTGGGCGGACGTCGTCGCATTCGACGCGGCCATCCGGAAGGGCAACGCACGCGCCAACGCATCGGGCAACCACCTGCTCGGCGAGGCATTCCTGCACCGCGCCCGCGTCCCTCTGGACCAGGCGCCGATCGACCATGTCACCTCGGCCGAACGACAAGCCCTGCGCATCGGCTCGGATGAGGCCGAGGTGCTGGAAAACGGCGTCGAGGACGGCTGCTCCCCCTGGGCCTGCCGCGGCGACGCCGACACGCTGACCCGGGACGACTTCGGGCTGGCCACTTGATCCTTGACCTCTTCGCCGGCCCCGGTGGTTGGAGCAGCGCTCTGAGCGTGCTCGGCGTACGGGATGTCGGCCTGGAATGGGACGAGTGGGCCTGCAAGACCCGCGCTTCGGCTGGTCAGTTGACGGTGCGGACCGACGTGGCGCGCTATCCCACGTGGCCCTTCCTCGGACGCACCCGCGGACTGATCGCTTCCCCGCCGTGTCAGGCGTGGAGCATGGCCGGCAAACGCCTCGGCCTCCTCGACCAGCCTCTGGTGCACGCGGCGGTCGAGGACCTGGCAGCCGGCCGCGATACCCGCGCACGCCTCCTCGCCGCCTGCCGAGACGAGCGCTCCCTCCTCGCCGCAGAGCCGATGCGCTACCTGTACGCCCTGAACACGGTCGGCGAGCCCGACTGGGTCGCCATGGAGGAAGTACCCGACGTCCTGCCGCTGTGGAAGCAGTACGCGGCCGTCTTGCGCGGGTGGGGATTCTCCGTCTGGTACGGGATCCTCAACGCCGCCGACTTCGGCGTCCCGCAGACCAGGAGAAGGGCGATACTCCTGGCCTCCCGCATCCGCACCGCGCAGCCGCCCACGCCCACGCACGCTCAACACGCCGAACCCGATTCGCTGTTCGGGCCTGGCCGTGCTGGTTGGGTCAGCATGGCCGAGGCACTCGGGTGGGGTGCGACCGACCGCCCCGTCCCCACCGTCTGCGCCGGCGGCGGCCCCGGCGGCGGACCCGAACCCTTCCCCTCGGGCTCCCGCAAGGCGCTGACCGACGCCCGCGAGCGGGGCACCTGGACACCACGGCCGGACGGTGTGGTCCTGCAATCCCGGCGCGAAGGCGCCGGGCGGGCGGCCCGGCACGGTACCCGCGAGAACCGCGACGCGAATGCTCCGGCGCCGACCTTCACCGCCGAGGCCCACCGCTGGTCCTGGTCCCTGCGCAGCAACAACCAGGCCAACGCCACCATCCGCTCCCTTCAGGAGCCGGCGGGCACGCTGTTCTTCGGACACCGGGCAAACGAGTGCACCTGGGTCGCCGAACCGGCCCCGGCATCAACAGCTGCCACGGACGCGCAAGCTGTGCCGGAGCCCATTCGGATCACCGCCCGCGAAGCCGGCCTCCTGCAGACCTTCCCTGCCGACTACCCCTGGGCCGGCAACAAGGGCCAGCAGTTCTCCCAGATCGGCAACGCCGTACCCCCATTGCTCGCCGGCCACCTCCTCGCCCCGCACCTCGGAGTTGCCCTCAACCCCGACGACTTCACCCTCGCCGCCTGATGCCCCCCACCCCGCAACCCGAAGACGACCTCGACGCCATCGCACCGCCACAGCCGGTCTTCCACGTCGAGCAGGCCCTCCTCGGCGCCCTCCTCCTCGAACCGCACCGTCTCGGCGACGTGACCGGCATCGCCGCCGACTCCTTCTCCACCGCCGCACACGCCGCCCTGTACGCCGCGATCAGCGCCCTGCCGCCACCCGACCCCACAGCGCACGCCCAGAACACGGCCTGGCTCGACCGCGTCCTCGCCACAGCGCGCGAGCAGGCGCGCGGACTGACGGCCTCCTACCTGCACACCCTCATCCAAGTCTGCCCGTGGCCCCGCCACGCACCGTCCTACGCCCGCATGGTGGAGGCCGAACACGCACGCCACCGCGTGCAGAAAGCTGCCGAACACCTCATCCAGACCGCCCAGGACACGTCCCTCCCGGACCCTGTCCCATCGGTGCTCGCCGAGGCCGACGCGCTGGGCGCAGTCGTGGACGACATCGCGAACCGCTTCCCACCCCGCGCCGGAGTGCTGCCCCGCACTGCAGTGCCCCCACCGGTTCCGCGCGGCGACGGCGAAGCGGTCGAGGAGGAGCAGCTCCTGCTCGCCACCGCCACGGCCCACCCGGCCAGCATCGAATCCGTGCGGTGGCTGCTCCCCGACGACCTCACCCTGCCCCTGCACTCCGGCCTGTGGCAGTGCCTGACCGCCCTCGACCGCAGACACGAGGCCATCGACCCCGTCACCGTCCTGTGGGAGGCCCAGCAACGCGGCCTGCTCGACGACGGAAGCGACCCCCGCGACGTGATCCGCCTGCTGGCCGAACCGGCCGGCTCCCTGGACTACTGGGGCGAGCGCACCCTGCAGCGCTCCTTGCTGGCCACCGTCGAGCAAGTCGGCCGTCGCATCGAGGCGTACGCCGGCAACCCGGCGTTCCAGCTCGTTGTCGGCGCCCGCCGCTCCCTCGCCGACATCGCCGCCATACGCACCCGCTGGCAGCAAGCCACCGGCCCGGTGCCCACTGCAAGACCTCGACCTACGCCGCCCGCTCGCGCCGGGCCTCCGACCACCACCGCCGCCATCGCGCGCACCGCCCGCGCTCCGCGAGCCACCCGATAGCACCCCGCGTACGCCGGTGGCCGGACCCGAAGGCCCGGCCACCGGCAGAAGAGACGACACCCATGCCACCCACACACGCCATAGACGCCCACGTCCGCCTCGACGAACACCCCACGCACACCAGGGCCGTGATCGCTACCCTGACCGGCGCTCAGGCCCACGTCGCCCACGTGGCACTGGAGGCAGCCGACTGGACCGTCGTAGGGGAGAACATCCTGGCCCTGGTCCGCATCGACGCCGAGGAGCCCTATTGGGCGAAGGACGCAGCGACGCACCTGGCCGCCGAGGGGATCACCGTCGACATCGCCCCTCGCCTCCAGGAGGCCATGGACGAGGAGTGGACCTGGGTCAACTACCCCATGCCCTGGTGCACCCGCAGCGAAGTCCGCGAGGTCTCCAACGAGGCCCAGAAGATCCACGACGACATACGCCACGGCCACCTCCTCATCCACGCGCACGCCCACGACGGCCACACCACCGTCGCCGTCGGCACCTACCTGCACGGCACCGGCAAGTCCGTCTACCTCCACGGCGAAAACCACCTGCGGCAGGTCGCCGACACCTTCGACTCGCCCGCCCAAGCCCTGCTCGCGTTCGAGAAGATCCACGGCGCGCAGATGCGCCCGGGCCCGGCACCCCTGACTGACACGGAGCGCTCCGCCGCCGAAGCCCGCAAGCCTCTCGCTCCCCTCACGGCCGAGCCAGAACCGCCCGCGCCGGAGCCCGTCCCCGTCTACCTGGCCGATGCCGGCGACCACGACGCCCTCCTGGACGGCTTCCTCGACGCGCACGGTGAGTTCGAGAAGTGGCGGACCTGGTCGGATGAGACGACTCACGCCATCCACGAATCCCAGACCCTGCGTATCGAGCGCGTCCACGAAACCCAACCCCGCGACATCGCTTGGACCATCGCCGCGTACGAGACCCCCGTCTCCGAGCGCATGTGGGTCCTCTCCGCGACCGCCGCAACGCCCGCACCGGTGCTGGAGAAACTGCTGAACCACCTTGCCGACGGGGACGGTTGGGACACAGCCGTCAACACTCCCTTGGACGAAAGTGCAGTCACCACCACCGCGCAGCCGCTTGCGGAGGCCGGGTGGCAGCACAACTTGAACGGGCACGGAATCCACTGGACGTCCCCAGACGGGCAGGCAGGCGTCCAGTTCGACAGCTTGACCGCCCAGCACCCTCAGAACCCAGCGACGTGGACTATCTGGTCCGGTCCCGGCCCGGACCGGCCGACCTGGGCCATCACCGCGTCCCCGCACACCCCGAGTTCACTGCTAGCGGGTCTCTCGGAGACCCTCGCCCACGACATCGGCCATCGTCGCCCTCGTGCCGCGGGCGACGGACGCGGGACGGGTTTCGTCACCAGCCCCCTGGCCATACCGGCGGTCGCAGTTAGCCCCGCTGCCAGCCGTTCACGCTGATCACCGGCCGCCGAGAGCGGGGCAACATAGCGCGGGATCGCCGGTTAGCCAAACCGGCGATCCCGCGCATCATTGATAGTCCACCGCCACGTCCCACTCGCACGTCGAAAGGCATGACCCCACGACCTCAGAACTGTCCCGAGGGCCGCGTCACGGTCGAGAGGCCAGCAGGCGATCACGCCGCCGCGTAGCTCGCCAGGAACAGCTCCTGTGCCCGCTCCACGTCCCTCGATGTACGGAGCTGCACCTCCAGATCACCCGTCCCGTGGTGACCGAGCCCGGACACGTCCCGGGTGAATCCCGGAACGAGGTCGATCTCCTTCGGGTCGACCTTCAGGTAGATCAGGAGCTTGGTCCGCTGCGGCGGGCACAGGCAGGCGAAATTCCGCAGCCGCTGATACGCCCGGTACTGCTTGCGCTCCACGCGGTTCACGCCCTCACCGAGCCCGAGCAGGACTTCGTCCACCGCGCCCGCCAGCTCAGCCATCGCCGAGTCCTGGACGTTGGCCGCCGTCGGGACAACAGGATGGCGCCGTGGCCGACGGGACGTCTGCATGCCGCCGCTCACGGAAGCCACGGTCTCAAGACCGAGCAGGTCCCTGCCGAAGAGTCGGTAGCGGACCAGGTCGATCGAGCGCCGGTGCTCGCGCACGGCGTGTACGTCGTAGCGGGTGAAGTCGCCGGCGATGCAGATCAGGCGCGGGCCGCTCCACAGCACCTGGGCCGCGGCCGTCACCCCGAGCCGGTCGCGGACCAAGTGCTCGAACTCGGCACGGTGGTCCATCAACCAGGCCAGGTAGAACAGTCCCTGGTTGATCACGCCGGCATCCGTGCCGCGTTTGTACTCGACGATGACCGGCGATCCGTTCTCGTCCAGGCCGAGCGAGTCGATCCGGCCACCGTGCAGCGGTCCGGTGCCGTACTCGCTCGCCAGGAACCGGACGCCCAGCAGCGTCTCCATGTGCGTCTCGACGAGACGCTGCACGTCGGCCTCGATCTCAGCAAGACGCGGCATGACCTCTGTCATGCCGCTATTCGTCGTGTCTGTGCGGAACAGCTTCAGGCCCGACACCTTCCCCTCCTCGGCTCGGAGATCGTCAACGCCGACAGGGTGCGGGATTGTTTCCACGAGAGGCTTCGGAGGCGTGAAGATAATGTGAGACCCTACGTACGGCTTGGCCGGGGAGCGCTTGCGTCCCCCGATCACCGGGAATCCGCGATTCCCCCATGTGTCCCCCGCGTCCCGGGGGACAGCGCCCGGAAGCTGCGTTTACGCAGGTCAGCCCCCGTAGCTCAGTGGATAGAGCACGTGCCTTCTAAGCGCTTGGCCGCAGGTTCGAGTCCTGCCGGGGGCGCATCCGCGCCGAGCCGATCAGGCCCTCCTTCGGGAGGGCCTTTTTGCTGGTCGGGGCACCCTACTGGGCGGGCGGTAGCAGGGGCGTAAGCGGCGCGGGGGGCTGGCCGGCGGCCTCAGCCCTCCGGGGGCTCCCCGCCCAGTTCCCGGTGGACCCGGGTCGTTTCCTCGGAAGTCAGGGCGCGCTCCGGGAGGGGGCGTTGGGCCGTGGCCCTGAAGCCGTCCAGGAGGAGGGCCAGGGGGCGGCGCCAGGAGCCGGGGCGGACCGACTCGATCGCCGGGAGCGAGGTGCCGAGCGCGCTCAGGGCGAAGAGGAGGTCCTCCGTGACGACGTCCGTGCGCAGTTCGCCGTCCGCCGCGGCCCGGCGCATCAGGTCGCTCAGGGTCGTGTGGTTGTGGACGTGGATCGCGTCCAGGGTCGGGGCGCCCTCGATGCCGGTGGTCATCAGGTCGCCCACGCCCCGGTCCCGGGCCAGCAGCGCGCACACCCCCTCCAGGTACGCTGTGAGCGCCCCCCACGCGTCCTCGGCGCGGCGCGCCCGCTCGCCGGAGGCCATCACCGTCGTGAGGTCCTCGTGGAAGACGGCCTCCACCAGGTCGCCCCGGGTGGGAAAGCGCCGGTACAGCGTCGCGTTGCCCACCCCCGCGCGCTTGGCGATCTCGTCGAGCGGGACGTTCAGACCCTGCTCGGCGAAGAGTTCCCGCGCGGCCGCCACCAGCAGATCCCGGTTGCGCTGGGCGTCCCTGCGCAGGGGCGGGGACTTCTTCGCGGGCAGGGCGTGGTGCTGGTCTTCACGCGGCGGCAGCGGGGACATGGGGGCCGACCCTACAACAGCAACCGTGGAACCCTCCCCGGTTGCCCGCCCCCGCCGACCCGGCCCGCCACACCACCCGCCACACCACCCCAAGCCGACCCCGCCCGCCCCCTCAGTTCAGGCTGTACGACCAGTCCGGCCGCCACGGCGAGCCCACCGGAGCGAGGGCCGCCGCGCCGGTCACCAGGCGGATCCCGACCGTGCCGGCGAGGCCGTGCCGCAGGCGGCTGCGGGCCAGGGCGAGGGCGGCCGGCAGGCCGTACTTGTCGAGGACGGCGATCCGGTACCGGACGCTTCCCTCGGCGTCGAGGAACACCGCCCGCCCCCGCAGGGCGCCGGCCCCCTCGCCGATCAGGATCCGCGACCCCGCGCGCAGCCGGTCCGCGAGCGGCGACCCGGCCGCTATCAGGATGCCGAGGGCGGGCCCGTCCCGTATCACCCACGGCCGGTCGGTCACCGCGGTGCCGTCCGGACCGTACGTCGTCATCAACAGGCGCCTGCCACTTGCCAGTTGAGCCGTACCGGTAGGGGCCGTGCGCACCCCCGTCCCCACCCCGTTCACTCGCCGCCCCGCCCGTGCCCGGCGGTCAGGCTCTCGCGCTCCCGCGGCGTCGCCTTGCGGATCTGGCCGCCCTCGCCGAAGTACGCGCGCGAGAGCCGGGCCCGCAGCGAGCGCCCGTCGGCGAGCGGCTCGGGCTGCTCGTGTGCGGTCAGGGTGTGCAGGCGCTCGGCGGGCAGCGGGTCGTGCACCTCCACGTACTCACCGTGCGGCAGCTTCCTGACGCGGCCGGTCTCCCGCCCGTGCAGCACCAGATCGCGGTCGCGCCGCTGGAGGCCCAGGCACCAGCGGCGGGCGATCTCGAAGACCAGCACCGGCACCACGAAGAAGCCGACCCGCACGGTCCACGTCATCGCGTTCAGGGAGAGGTGGAAGTGCGTGGCGAACAGGTCGTTGCCGCCGCCCACCAGGGTGACCAGATACAGGCTGGTCCACGCGGCGCCGAGGGCGGTGCGCACCGGCGCGTTCCGCGGCCGGTCGAGGAGGTGGTGTTCCCGGCGGTCCTTGGTGATCCACGCCTCGACGAAGGGGTAGACCGCGATCAGCCCGAGGACCGCGGGGAAGAGCAGGAAGGGGATCAGCACGCCGAGGGCCAGGGTGTGGCCCCAGGCGTTGACCTCCCAGCCGGGCATCACCCGGATCAGGCCTTCGGCGAAGCCCATGTACCAGTCGGGCTGGGCGCCGGTGGAGACCTGGTCGGGCCGGTAGGGGCCGAACGCCCAGATCGGGTTGATCGAAGCGATCGCGGCGACCGCCGCGAGCACGCCGAACGTCAGGAAGAAGAAGCCGCCCGCCTTCGCCAGATAGACCGGCAGGAGCGGCATGCCCACCACGTTCTTCTCGGTGCGGCCCGGCCCGGCGAACTGGGTGTGCTTGTGGAAGAAGACCAGGATCAGATGCGCCACGAGCAGGCCCAGCATGATCCCCGGGATGAGCAGGACATGGAGGCTGTAGAAGCGCGGAATGATGTCCGTCCCCGGGAACTCCCCGCCGAACAGGAACATTTGGACGTACGTTCCGACCACCGGCACCGACAGGATGACGCCCTCGATGAAGCGGATGCCCGTGCCGGACAGCAGGTCGTCGGGGAGCGAGTAGCCGAAGAATCCGTCCAGCATGCCGAGGAACAGCAGGCCGAAGCCGAACAGCCAGTTGACCTCACGGGGCTTGCGGAACGCTCCGGTGAAGAACACCCGCATCATGTGCACGAACATCGCCGCGATGAAGACCAGCGCCGCCCAGTGGTGGAGCTGCCGGATCAGCAGCCCGCCGCGCACCTCGAAGCTGATGTGCATCGTGGAGTCGAAGGCCTCGGAGACCCGCTGCCCGTTGAGCGGCACGTACGAGCCGTCGTAGACGACCTCGGCCATGCTCGGCTTGAAGAACAGGGTCAGCCACACGCCGGTCAGGATGATCACGACGAAGCTGTACAGGCAGATCTCGCCCAGCATGAACGACCAGTGGTCCGGAAAGATCTTGCGCATATTGCTCTTGGCGAGCCGGTAGATCCCCACCCGCCCGTCCGCCCAGTCGGCGACCCGCTCTCCACGACGCCCCGCCATCGCAAACCCCCTCGCTCAGCATCCGCATGCCGTCGGCCCGGCGCCCGACAAGCGGCAGCCGACGGCCGACCTTCCGACGTCCGCATACTAACTGGGGAGTATTCCCCAGTTCTGCTCGACCCCGGTCCGCACCCCACGCGGGGCCCACGCGGGGCCCACCCGGGGCACTCGCGGCCCCAGTCCGGGCCCCACCCCCGGCCCCCTGCCGGGGTTCGGGTCCGTCCGGCCGGGCAGGCGGTCGTCCGGGGTTCAGGGGGCTCTTTGTAAGCTCGTCACGGCGCACCCACCCCATGCCGTTCCACGCCCGCGCGGCCCCGCGAGAGGAAACACCATGACCACCGAGTTGAGCTCCGACGCCCTGGCCGGGCTGCTCGGCCAGGCCCGGCAGGACTACGAGGCGCTTGCGGCCCGCGGCCTCAAGCTCGACCTCACCCGGGGCAAGCCCGCGCCCGAGCAGCTCGACCTCTCCGAGGACCTGCTCAGCCTGCCCGGCGGCCGCTGGACCTCCGCCGACGGCACGGACGTCCGCAACTACGGCGGCCTTCAGGGTCTCGCCGAGCTCCGCGAGATATTCGCCGAGGTGCTCCAGGTGCCGGCCGGGCAGCTGCTCGCCGCGGGCAACTCAAGCCTGGAGCTCATGCACGACTGCCTGGTGCACGCGATGCTGAGCCGCCTCCCCGGCGCCGAGTCCCACTGGGTCGACCAGGAGCGCCTCGCGTTCCTGTGCCCGGTGCCCGGCTACGACCGGCACTTCGCGCTGTGCGAGCGGTTCGGCATCGAGATGATCCCGGTGACGATGAACGAAGCGGGCCCGGACATGGACGTCGTGGAGCGCCTGGTCGCCGAGGACGCGGGCATCAAGGGCATCTGGTGCGTGCCGAAGTACAGCAACCCGAGCGGCATCAGCTACAGCGACGAGACGGTGGCGCGGCTGGCCCGCATGGAGACCGCGGCCCCCGACTTCCGGATCTTCTGGGACAACGCCTACGCCGCCCACCACCTCACCGACGAGCCCGAGGAGATCGCCGACCTGCTCGGCGCCTGCGCTGACGCCGGTCACGCGGACCGGGCGTTCGTCTTCGGCTCCACCTCGAAGATCACGGCAGCGGGCGCGGGCGTCGCCTTCTTCGGCTCCTCGCCCGCCAACGTGCAGTGGCTGCTCGCCAACAACTCCAAGCGCTCGATCGGCCCGGACAAGGTCAACCAGCTGCGGCACGTCCTGTTCCTGCGGGACGCGGAGGGCGTACGGGCCCACATGGAGCGCCAGCGCGCACTGCTCCAGCCCAAGTTCGAGATCGTCCAGCGGATCCTGGAGAGCGAGCTGGGCGGCACCGGCCTCGCGAGCTGGACGCTCCCCAAGGGCGGCTACTTCGTGACCCTCGAAGTGCCGGAGGGCTGCGCGAAGGAGGTCGTGGCGCGGGCCGGCCAGGCCGGTGTCGTGCTGACCCCGGCCGGTGCGACGCACCCGTACGGCAACGACCCGAAGGACGCCGTCATCCGCATCGCGCCCAGCTACCCGGGCCTCGCGGAGCTGGAGCAGGCGATCCTCGGCCTCACGGCCTGTGTGCGGCTCGTCGGGTACGAGAAGCTCCTCGCCGCCTGATCCGGGCCGGGGGCCGTCCGGCGGATCCCGTCCGGACGCCCGGCCCCGGCCCGGCACAGCGCACCGGCCGCCTTCGAGCACCCCCGTCGGGGGCTCGGAGGCGGCCGGTGCGCGTCCATGGCTACGGCTTGGCGCCTACGACACGATGTCCTTGCGGGCGAAGCCGCGGAAGGCGAGCGCGAACAGGACCAGGGCGTAGGCGACCGAGACCGCCGAGCCCTTCAGCATGCCGCCCCACTCCAGGTGCGGCTGGAGCGCGTCGGCCCAGGCGAACTGCCAGTGCGCGGGCAGGAAGTCCCGCCAGTCGCCGAGCGCCGTCACCGCGTCCAGTACGTTGCCGACGATGGTCAGGCCCACCGCGCCGCCGACCGCGCCGAGCGGGGCGTCGGTGCGGGTGGAGAGCCAGAACGCGAGTGCCGCGGTGACCAGTTGGGACACGAAGACGAAGGCGACCGCGAGGGCGAGGCGCGGTATGGCCTGCCCGGCGCCGAGCGAGCCGCCGGTCGGGATCTCCAGGGGCCCCCAGCCGTACACCGCCGTGCCCGCCGCGAGGGCCACCACGGGCAGCAGCACGATCGCCGCCGCGCTGAACCCGAGCGCCACCGCCAGCTTCGACCACAGCAGCCGGGCCCGGGGCACCGGCGCCGCGAGCAGATAGCGCAGCGAGGACCAGCTCGCCTCGGAGGCCACGGTGTCGCCGCAGAACAGCGCCACGGGCACCACGAGCAGGAAGCCCGCCGACACGAACAGACAGGTCGCGGCGAAGTTGGCGCCGGACGCGGTCGCCGTGTCCATCAGCGTGATGCGGCCGTTGCGGCTGCTCGGGCTGCCGCCGATGGCGAAGGCGACGATGAGGACGAACGGCAGCGCGCCGAGCACCGCGCCCATGACGAGCGTCCGGCGGCGCTTCAGCTGCCGTAGCGCCTCGACGCGCAGCGGCAGGGTGTGCCGGGCCCGGTAGCCGGGGGCCGTCTCGCCCGCCGGGGTCTCCATCAGGGTGCTCATGCGGAACCTCCGATCAGGGTGAGGAAGGCGTCCTCCAGGCGGCGGTGCGGGCCGACGCCGGTCAACTGCACTTCCAGGCGCAGGAGTTCGGCGATGAGCTCGGTGGTGGTGGCTCCTTCGAGCCGGACCAGGAGGCCCTCGTCGGTGCGCAGCGCCGAGCCGATGCCGGGCAGCGCGGCCACCTTGTCGACGACGGCCTCGGCGACCGGCTCGACGGTCGTGACGAGCAGGGTGTCGCTCCCGCCGGTGATCTCGGCGACCGGGCCCGCCTGGACGAGCCGGCCCCGGTCCATCACCACCAGATGCGTACAGGACTGCTCGACCTCGGAGAGCAGATGGCTGGAGACGATCACGGTGCGGCCGCCCTCGGCGTACCGGATCATCACGTCCCGCATCTCGCGGATCTGCGGCGGGTCGAGGCCGTTGGTCGGCTCGTCGAGGATCAGGAGGTCCGGCATGCCGAGCATGGCCTGGGCGATGGCGAGGCGCTGGCGCATGCCCTGCGAGTACGTCCGTACCGCGCGCTGGAGGGCGTCGCCCAGGCCCGCGATCTCCAGGGCCTCCTCGATGCGGGAGTCCCCGGCGGGGCGGCCGGTCGCCGCCCAGTACAGCTCCAGGTTCTCGCGGCCCGACAGGTGCGGCAGGAAGCCGGCGCCCTCGACGAACGCGCCGACCCGGGACAGGACCGGCGAGCCCGGCCGGATGGCGTGGCCGAACACCCGGATCTCGCCGCCGTCGGGCCGGATGAGGCCCATGAGCATGCGCAGGGTGGTGGTCTTGCCCGCGCCGTTGGGTCCGAGCAGGCCGAGCACCTGGCCCTTCTCGACGCGGAAGGACAGCTCCCGCACGGCATACCGGTCGCTGGACTTGGCGTACTTCTTGGTCAAGCCGGTGATCTGGAGCGGCACTTCGGCGAGCCCGGGATCGGGCGCGGGGGTGTGCGTGCGCCGGGTGATCAGGAGCGCGGCGCCGACGAGGGCACCGATCAGCGGCAGCCCCCACACCCACCAGGCGAGCCCGGCCGATGCGGTCCGCGCGGCGGGCACGGTGGGCACGGCCAGGCCGCCGCCGTCGAGGGAGACGGTGTACGTGGCGGGCGCGGCCGGGGAGGCGAAGCCGAGGTCGGTGGCGGCCACGACCAGGCGCAGGCGGTGGCCCGCCTCGATGGTGTGGTCGACGGCGGGCAGCGTCAGCTCGACCGACTTGCCGTCCTTGGCGCCCAGGACCCGGACGGGGGCGACGAGTTGGGACGGCAGCACCTGCTGCTTGCCGTCGGGGCCGACGTCGTACACCTTCCCGAAGAGCACCGCGTCGTCGCCGCTGGACTTCACCTTGAGCCCGACGGTCGGCGAGCCGGTGACGTGGAGCCCTGTGGCCAGGGGCGCCGAGTCGAACTTGGCGTACTGGCCGGGGAAGTCGAGGGAGAGGCCGACGCCGAGGGAGGACAGGCCCGACAGGCCCGCGCCGAGGCCTGGCACCGCCGAGATCGCGGGCGGCGCGCCGCCCGGCGGGTTGTCGAAGCTCTGCTCGCGGCCGGTCAGCGCGACGGTGTGCCGCCCGCTCTCCAGACCGGGGTACGTCCCACTGCTCGCGCCCCTCAACTGGGCTGCCCCATCGGTGGAGTTGACCCCTCCGGTGCGGGTGACGCGGAAGGCGGGGCCGGTGTCGGCGCCCTTGTCGTCCTTCAGGTACCGGTCGAACCACTGGGTGACGCGGGCCTGGGTGCGGCCGGTCTCGCGGTCGCCGCCGTCGTGTCCGCCCGCGACCCAGTCCACCGAGACCGGGGCGCCGTTGGCGGCGATGCGCTTCGCCATGGCGTCGGCCTGGCCGAGCGGGAACAACGAGTCGGTCTGGCCCTGCATGATCAGCGCGGGCACCTTGATCCGGTCGCCCACGGCGGAGGGGCTCTTGGACTCCAGGAGCTTCTCGGCCGCCGTGTCCGGCTGTCCGGCGGTCGCGACCCGGTTGTACATGGCGCAGATCTCCGGCTCGAACTTCTGGCAGCCGCCCGCCGTGGAGACGAAGATCCCCGCCCAGAGCTTCTTGTACACCCCGTCGGGGAAGAAGACGTCCGACAGGTTCCAGTACGTCATCTCCGGGGCGATCGCGTCGACCCTCTTGTCGTAACCGGCGGCGAGCAGCGAGATCGCCCCGCCGTAGGACACCCCGGTCACGCCGACGCGCGGGTCGCCCGCGCCGTCGAGCCGCACCTCGGGCCTCTTGGCGAGCCAGTCGATGAGCCGCGAGACGTCCTTGACCTCGGACCCGGGGTCGTTGAGCCCGATCCGCCCGGTCGACTTGCCGAAGCCGCGGGCGGACCACGTCATGACGGCGTACCCGTCGCGCGCGAGCTGCTCGGCCTGGTCCTTCACCTCGCTCTTACTGCCGCCGAAGCCGTGTCCGATCAGCACGGCGGGCCGCTTGTCCGAGGGGCTGCCCGCGGTGAAGAACGAGGTGTCGATCTTCGCTCCGGGCATGTCGAGCACCCGGTCCTGCCGGTGCACGGCGGGGGCACCCGAGGCGCCGGCGGCACTCCAGACGCCGGCGCCGGCCAGGGCGACGAGGGCGCCCGCGCCCGCGGCCACCCGCCATCGGCGTCTGCGCATGCTGATCTCCATCCCCCAACGGTATGCGCCCGCGCCGGCAACCGACGCTGCCCCAGGGTGGAAGTGCGCGCTGTACCCGGGGAGTACGGTCGCACCGTCCCGTACCGCAGCGGGAGTAGTCGGCCGGCCCCGCACCCACCGCCCGGGCCGGGCCCGCACGAGAGGGAGCGTCCGCCGTGGAGAGTCCGTACGAGATCCGCCGCGCCACCACCACGGCCGAACTGACCGCGGCGCAGCACCTGTACGACGGCCCCGCCCGCGAGGAGTGGGCGGCGCGCTTCCTCGCCGCGCCGGGCCATCTGATGCTCATCGCGTACGCCGCCGGCGCTCCGGTGGGCTTCGTGTCCGGCATCGAGATGCTCCACCCGGACAAGGGCGGCGAGATGTGCCTGTACCAACTGGCCGTGGCCGGGGAGCACCGCCGCCGGGGCGTCGGCCGCGCCCTGGTCGACGCGCTGGCCGCCGTCGCGCGGGACCGCGGCTGCTACGACATGTGGGTGGGCGTGGACACCGACAACGATCCGGCGCTCGCCACCTACCGCTCGGCGGGCGCGCGGGACGACGGCCCCTTCTCGATGCTGACGTGGCGGTGGAGCCGGGCCTGACCCGGCCCAGCGCCGGGCTTGAGCCTGCCCTTCGCCCGGTCCGCCCGGTCCGCCCGGTCCGCCCGGGGACTGTCGGTGCCGTTCGATAAAGTCCCCTCTTCGCGTCGTAGAACTGACGCGCGGTGCCGAGCAGCGGTACCGAGTCGCAGGACCTAGGGGTGGGGACGATGGGCAAGCGTTGCGCAGGGGTGTGGGTGACCGGGGCCGTGGCCGTGGTGGTCGGGGTGACCGGCTGTTCGGCGGGGGCGGCGGCCGTGGACACCGGCAAGAAGGCGGCCGGGGTGGCCGACCAGGCGAACAGCATGGTGCTGGCCGCGCTGACCAGGGCGGGCGACCGCTCGCAGAAGGCCGGTTCGGCCGAGATGTCGATCACGACCCAGCTCAAGGGGCAGCCGGCCCCGACCGCCATGTCGGGCGTCTACTCGTGGGGCGAGGGCGTGGCGTTCGAGGTGGAGGTGGACGCCAGGAGCGCGGGGATGCAGAAGCTCGTCTCGGACGGGTCGATGACGATGCGCTATGTGAAGGGCGCCTACTACTACGGCGTCGACGCCCAGCCCCGCGGCCCCCTCAAGGGCAAGCACTGGATGAAGATCGACGCCTCGGTCCTCCTCGGCGAGCAGGGCGTGGCGGCCGTCGCGAGCAGCGGCGACCCGACGGCGGGCCTGCGCTCCCTGCGGTACTCCAGGAACGTGACCGAGGTCGGCAAGGAGACCGTCCTGGGCCGGGCGACCACGCACTACAAGGCGGTCCTGTCGAAGGGCGACCTCGGGCAGAGCGCCAAGGCCCTGTCCGGCGAGGACGGCAACGGCCTGATGGAGCAGTTCACCGGCGGCGTCGACCAGCTCACCTTCGAGGTGTGGCTGGACGGGAACGACCTGCCGGTGCGGGTGGACGAGCGGTTCGGCCAGGCCAGGGTGTCCATGGACTTCAAGAAGTTCGGGGCCGCCAAGCCGGTCCAGGTGCCGCCCGCCTCGGACACGGCGGACATGACCGAGGCGGTCAGGAGGCAGGGCGCCCAGGCCGGCTGACGGGCCGGGTTCAGCCGAAGGAGGCCGTGGTCAGCCACTGGTCGAGCACGGCCGCGTCGCCGATGACCTCGACGGCCGGGGTGTCGGCGGGCAGCCGGCGGTAGAAGACGCGCAGCACGTCCGCGAGGGGGCCGCGCACCGCCACCGTCGCCTTCTCGTGGGCGTGGCGCCAGGTGAAGCCCTCGTCGCCGATCTCGATGAACCACTCGGCGTCGGGGGCGTCCGTGGCGTGCAGGTGCAGGGACTGGCCGGGCTCGCCGAGCGGGGTCCCGGTCTTCTTGAACTTCTGGACGAAGGTGACGAGGCCGAGCCACTCGTCGAGGGCGTCGGCCGCCACGTCGGCGGGCAGCGTGTAGGGCGCGCCCACGGTGCCGGCCGCGTCCGCGCGGTGCACGGCGGTCTCGTGGGTCATCCGGCGCGACCAGAACGAGGCGGTCGTGTCGCCGGCCCAGGACCACACCGCGAGGTCGGGCCCGGCCTCGCGCAGGGCCGCGGCGCAGAGCTCGGCACCCTCGGCGAGCCAGGCGTCCAGGACGGCCGCGTCCTCGCTCTCGGGCCCGCCCGCGCCGGGCACGTACTTCGGCTCGACCATGCCCGTGGCGCGGGTGCGCACGATGTGGTCGACCCAGCGGTGCGCCTCGCCCACGTGCAGGACCAGCTTCCGCAGCGTCCAGTCCGGGCAGGTGGGCACGGTCGCCGAGAGGTCGACGCCGGACAGGTGGCCCCTCAACTCGGTTGTCTGGCGGACGAGTTCGTCGCAGTAGACGGCGTGTTCAAGAGTCATGGCGCCACCCTAGGCAACGACTCAGACGTGGCTGTCCTCGGGGATGCTGACCAGCCAGCGTGTCTCGCGGCGCGGCCGCAGGTACAGCGCCCAGTACAGGGTGGCGACGGCGGTGATGCCGCCGGTCCACAGCAGGTACTCGGTGTCCTGCTGGGTCAGGATGTAGGCGAGTACGGCGATCAGCAGGACCGGCACCGCCGGCCACAGCGGCATCCGCCAGGCGGCGACGTGCTTGTGCGAGCCGCGCCGGCACAGCAGGGCGGCGACGGCGACCAGCAGGTACATCGCGGTCACGGAGACGCCGGTGACGCCGTAGAGGGTGTCGAGCTTGACGAAGCAGAGGGCCGCGCCGGGGACGCCGACGAGCAGGGTGGCCACCCACGGGGAGCCGAACCGGCCGAGCCGGGACAGGCCCCGGTTGACGGGCTCGGGCCAGGCCTTGTCGCGGGCGGAGGCGAACAGGACCCGGGAGTTCTGGATGACCATGACGATGCCCGCGTTGATGATGGCGAGGGCGACGCAGAGGCTGACGAACGTGCCGACCGCCGAGTTGGACCAGGCGGTGACCATCTCGCTGAGGTTGCCACTGGTGAGGGCGGCGAGGTCGGGGGCGCCGAGGGTGATGGCGACAACGGGCACCAGGATCACGGCGGTTGAGATGGCGAGGGTGGCGAGCACGGTACGGGCGACGTTGCGCCTCGGGTGCTCCAGCTCCTCCGAGAGGTAGACCGCGGTCGAGAAGCCCTGGGTGATGAAGAGGGCGATGGCGAGGCCCGAGATCACCATCATCGCGGTGACCGTCGAGGGCGCTCCGCCGTCACCGGCGACCGAGCCGTGCACCAGGGCCGAGGCGCCGCGCTCGCTGTGGGCGAAGCCGAGCACCGCGACCACTCCGGCCGCGATGACCTCCAGGACGAGGAAGATTCCGGTGATCCAGGCGTTGGCCCGCAGGTCGAGCAGGCCGGCCAGGGTGGCGAGCAGCATGACGCCGGCGCCCGCCAGCGGGGCCGGTATGTGCACGATCGGCGCGAGGTAGTCGGCGGTGCCCATCGCGATGACGGGCGGCACGATCATCACGACGAGCAGCGAGAGCACGAACACCAGCCAGCCCGCGAGCCGTCCCGCCATCGTCGACACCATGGCGTACTCGCCGCCCGCACTCGGGATGAGCGTGCCCAGCTCCGAGTAGCAGAAGGCGACGCCGATACAGAGCAGCGAGCCGATCGCGATGGTGAGGGCGGTGTAGGTGCCGAGGGTGGCGAAGAGGTCGGGCACGACGACGAAGAGGGTGGAGGCCGGCGTCACGCAGGACAGCGTGAGGAGGGTGCCGCCCACGACGCCGATGGAACGCTTGAGCTTCTGCGGGGTGGGGCCGGTCGCGGGGGCGAGCGCCTGGGGGGCGCTGAGCGTTTCCGTCATCGTGCGGTTCCGATCGACTGGTGCGGTTCCGATGCGCGGGAGCGGTATCGCCTCCGTAGGCGGGGATGGTGAATATTCGGCGGCTCCCGGGTGCCGATATGCAATCCTTCGGAGAACCGCAGGTCAATAGGGGGTTACCTGCGGAATCCGAAGATCCGGCACGGCCGGGCACCGGCATTCGGCGTTAAGGGCGCGTCAAGGCACCACGATCGGGGTGTGCGGGAACCGCAGCGTCCGCGCCGAAGTTTGTCCGTAACTTTCCGCAGTACGGACGTTCCCGGCCGAGACGACGCCGCCCCGCCGCGTCCGGCGGCGTCCGCGGGGCTCGGACAGGTCGACGATGCCGATGCGCCCGGAACGGGAAGCCAGGCCCCGGCCAGGGGGCGCCGAGGCGCCGCGCACGGGGCCCGGGCTGGGGCAAGCCGAACCCCCGCCGGCCGGGGGCCGACGGGGGCAGGGGCGGGGCGTGGTCAGTGGTTGCGGGGGAAGCCCAGGTCGACGCCCGAGGGGCCGTCCGCCGGGTCGGGCCAGCGGGTGGTGACGACCTTGCCCCGGGTGTAGAAGTGCGTGCCGTCGTTGCCGTAGATGTGGTGGTCGCCGAAGAGCGAGTCCTTCCAGCCACCGAAGGAGTGGTAGCCCACCGGCACCGGGATCGGCACGTTCACGCCGACCATGCCGGCCTCGACCTCCAGCTGGAAGCGGCGGGCCGCGCCGCCGTCGCGGGTGAAGATCGCGGTGCCGTTGCCGAAGGGGGACGCGTTGATCAGCGCCAGGCCCTCCTCGTACGTCTCGGCGCGCAGCACGCACAGGACCGGGCCGAAGATCTCGTCGCGGTAGGCGTCGGCCGAGGTCGGGACGTGGTCCAGGAGGGACAGGCCGATCCAGTGGCCGTTCTCGAAGCCCTCGACCGTGTAGCCGGTGCCGTCCAGGACGACCTCGCAGCCCTGCGCGGCGGCGCCCTTCACGTAGGAGGCGACCTTGTCGCGGTGGGCCGCGGTGATCAGCGGGCCCATCTCGGAGGACGGGTCGTTGCCGGGGCCGATCTTGATCTTCTCGGCGCGCTCACGGATCTTCTCCACCAGCTCGTCGCCGATCGCGCCCACCGCGACGACCGCGGAGATCGCCATGCAGCGCTCGCCCGCCGAGCCGTAGGCGGCCGAGACGGCGGCGTCGGCGGCCGCGTCCAGGTCGGCGTCCGGCAGCACCAGCATGTGGTTCTTGGCGCCGCCAAGGGCCTGCACCCGCTTGCCGTTGGCGGAGGCGGTGGTGTGGATGTGCCGGGCGATGGGAGTGGAGCCGACGAAGGAGACGGCGGCCACGTCCGGGTGGGCCAGCAGCCCGTCGACGGCGACCTTGTCGCCGTGCAGGACGGTGAAGACACCCTCGGGAAGCCCCGCCTCGGCGAGCAGCTCGGCGATCTTCATCGAGGCCGAAGGGTCCTTCTCCGACGGCTTCAGGATGAAGGTGTTGCCGCACGCGATGGCGAGCGGGAACATCCACATCGGCACCATCGCCGGGAAGTTGAACGGGGTGATGCCCGCGACCACGCCGAGCGACTGGCGGATGGAGGCCACGTCCACCCGGCTGGAGACCTGGGTGGACAGCTCACCCTTGAGCTGGGTGGTGATGCCGCAGGCCAGGTCGACGATCTCCAGGCCGCGGGCGACCTCGCCGAGCGCGTCCGAGTGCACCTTGCCGTGCTCGGCGGTGATCAGCTCGGCGATGGCGTCCCGGTTGGCGTCGAGCAGTGCCCGGAACTTGAAGAGCACGGTGGTGCGCTGGGCCAGCGAGGACGTGCCCCAGGTCGCGTACGCCGCCTTGGCGATGGCGACGGCCTGGTCCACCTCCTCGGCCGAGGCGAAGGCGACCTGCGTGGTGACCGCGCCGGTCGCGGGGTCGGTCACCGGGCCGAAGCTGCCCGACGTGCCTTCGACGGTCTTGCCACCGATCCAGTGGTGGACGGTCTTCGTCATGTCCAAGTGCTCCTTCACAGATGGCGGCGTCGGGCGGTGACGTGCCGTTCGTACTCCTCGCGGGCCGTGACCGCCGACGTGCGGGTCGCGGTCTCGGCCACGGGCACATCCCACCACGCCTGGGCCGGGGGCGGGCCCGACACTGTGTCGGGCGTTTCGGTCTCCACGTAGACACATGTAGGCACGTCCGAGCGGCGCGCCTGCGCGAGGGCTTCTCGCAGGTCACGCACGGTTTCGGCGCGCAGTACGCGCATCCCGAGCGAGGCCGCGTTGGCCGCCAGGTCGACCGGCAGCGGCGCACCGCCGTAGCCGCCGTCCGGCGCGCGGAACCGGTACGCCGTGCCGAACCGCTCACCCCCCACCGCGTCCGAGAGCCCGCCGATCGAGGCGTACCCATGGTTTTGGAGGATCACCACCTTGATGGGGATGTTCTCCTGCACCGCGGTGACGATTTCGGTGGGGTTCATCAGATACGTACCGTCGCCGACCAGCGCCCAGACGGGCCGGCCGGGCGCCGCGAGGCCGACTCCGATGGCCGCGGGGATCTCGTAGCCCATGCAGGAGTAGCCGTATTCGACGTGGTACTGGTCGCGCGAGCGGGTCCGCCACAGCTTGTGCAGGTCGCCGGGGAGCGAGCCGGCGGCGTTGATCAGGATGTCGTCCCCGGTGACCAAGGTGTCGAGTGCGCCGAGGACTTGGGCCTGTGTGGGGCGTGCTTCGTCCGGTGCGGGAGCGTAGGCGGCGCTCACCCGGGCCTCCCACGCGGCCTTCAGGCGCGCGCACTCGGCCTCGTGGCCGGCGGGTACCCGATGGCCCTTCAGGGCGTCGCGCAGTGCGGCGAGACCGGTGCGGGCGTCGCCGACCAGTTGGCGCCCGCCCATCTTGTGCGCGTCGGCGGGGCGGACGTTGAGGCTGACGAAGCGGACGTCCGGGTTCTGGAAGAGGGTGGACGAGGCGGTGGTGAAGTCGGTCCAGCGGGTGCCGACGCCGAGCACCACATCGGCGGTCCTGGCCAGCTCGTCGGCGGCCGCGGTGCCGGTGTGGCCGATGCCGCCGACGTCCTGGGGGTGGTCGTGCGGCAGCGCGCCCTTCCCTGCCTGGGTGCTCGCGACCGGGATGCCGGTGTCCTCGGCGAACGCGCCGAGGACGTCCTGGGCACGGGCGTGCCGCACCCCGCCGCCCGCGACGATCAGCGGCCGCCCGGCCGACCGCAACTCGCTTACGGCGAGGGTCAGTTCATCGGGGTCGACGGCGGGGGACCGAATCTGCCATACCCGCTCCCGGAAGAACTCCTGCGGCCAGTCGTACGCCTCGGCCTGGACGTCCTGCGGCAGCGCGAGCGTGACCGCGCCCGTGTTCGCCGGGTCGGTCAGGACGCTCATCGCGTTCAGGGCGGCCGTGATCAGGGCTTCGGGCCGGGTGATCCGGTCGAAGTAGCGGGAGACCGGGCGCAGACAGTCGTTGACCGACACATCGCCCGCGTACGGGACTTCGAGCTGCTGGAGCACCGGGTCGGCGGGTCGGGCGGCGAAGGTGTCGCCGGGCAGCAGCAGTACCGGCAGGTGGTTGACGGTGGCCAGGGCCGCGCCGGTGACGAGGTTGGTGGCGCCCGGCCCGATGGAGGTGGTCACCGCGTGCGTGGAGAGCCGGCCCGACTGGCGCGCGTATCCGACGGCGGCGTGCACCATGGCCTGCTCGTTGCGGCCCTGGTGGAAGGGCATGGCCTCCGGCCCGGATTCGAGCAGCGCCTGCCCGATCCCGGCGACGTTCCCGTGCCCGAAGATGCCCCAAGTCGCCGCGATCAGGCGGTGGTTGACGCCGTCGCACGCGGTGTACTGGCGGGCCAGGAAGGCGACCAGGGCCTGGGCGGTGGTGAGGCGGCGCGTCGTACCGGTCACTGGTATCCCTCCATGTGGTCGGGATGGAAGGAGATCTTCCACTCCCGGTCCCGGCCCGGGCCCGCCATCACGTTCAGGTAGTACATGGCGTTGCCCGGCTGGGCGATCGACGGCCCGTGCCAGCCGTCCGGCACGAGCACCGCGTCGCCGGAGCGGACCTCGGCGAGCAGCTCGGCGCCGCCGTCGCGGGACGGCGCGATCCGCTGGTAGCCGTAGCCGCCCGGGCGCTCGAACTCGAAGTAGTAGATCTCCTCCAGCTCGCTCTCCCGGCCCGGCAGGTGCTCGTCGTGCTTGTGCGGCGGGTACGAGGACCAGTTGCCGCCGGGCGTGACGACCTCCACGGCGATCAGCCGGTCGCAGGCGAAGGCGTCCGCGGCGGCGAAGTTGCGTACCGTACGGGCACAGTCGCCCGAGCCACGGGCCTCGACGGGGACCTGGGGCGCGGGGCCGAGGCGAGCGGGAAGCCGTCGCTCGCAGCGCGCTCCCGCCAGGGCGAACCGGCCTCCCGCGCCGGAGGTGATCCGGGCGTCCGCGTCCCGCGGGACGTAGGCGAAGTCGGTGGGCCCCTCGAACACGCCCTTGCGGCCGCTCAGTTCGAGGTCGAGGCCCTCGGTGCGCACGACGCACCCGCCGGCGAGCGGCACCACGAGCCACTCGCTGTCCCCGGTGGCCAGCAGGTGCGAGCCGCCGGGCGGCAGGTCGAGCACCCGCAGGGACGAGTAGCCCCAGCCGGCGCGTGCGGGGTCGATGTCGAGGGCGTACGCGTCACGGGCCGAGACCCCGGCCCGCACGAGCAGTTCCTGGCGTTCCATCATCCGTTCCCTGCCTCCTACAGCAGCCCGACGGCGGTGTCGACGGCGGCCGCGACGTCGCCGTCGGCCGGATAGAGCAGTGAGCGCCCCGCGACGAGGCCCTGCACGGTGGGCAGTTGCAGGGCCCCGCGCCACTTCTCGAAGGCGGCGTCCTGATCGTCCCCTATGTCCCCACCGAGCAGCACCGCCGGGAGCGTGCTGGCGGCCATGACGCGGGCCATGTCGTCGGGGTTCTCGGTGACGGGCACCTTCAGCCAGGTGTACGCGGAGGTGCCGCCGAGCCCGGAGGCGATGGCGATGGACCGGGTGACGGCCTCGGCGGAGAGGTCGTTGCGGACCTCGCCGTCGCGCCGGTGACAGATGAACGGCTCGATGAACAGGGGCAGTTGACGCTCCGCCATGTCGTCGACGGCCCGGGCTGCGGCGTGCAGGGTGGTGAGCGAGGCCGGGTCCTGGTAGTCGATCCGCAGCAGCAGCTTGCCCGCGTCGAAGCCGAGCCGGTCCAGGTCCTGGGCGCGGTGACCGGTGAAGCGGTCGTCGAGCTCGAACGCGGCGCCGGCGAGGCCGCCGCGGTTCATGGAGCCGATGACGACCTTGTCATCGAGGGCGCCGAGCAGCAGCAGGTCCTCCAGGACGTCGGCCCCGGCGAGCACGCCGTCGACGCCGGGCCGCGACAGGGCGAGGCGGAGCCGGTCCAGGAGGTCGCCCCGGTCGGCCATGGCGAGCCGGTCGGCGCCGACGCCGAGCGCGCCGCGGGCCGGATGGTCGGCGGCGATCACCATCAGCCGCCCGCCGTCGTCCCGCAGCAGCGGCCGGCGCACCCGGCGGGCGGCGGCCTCGGCGACGGCCTCGGGGCGGCGGGCCCGGATCCGCGCGAGCCCGCCGGGACCGAGGTCGCCGCTCACGCCCGGCCGCCTTCCAGGACGCGCTCGACCTCGGCGGGGAACGGCATGGCGGCGGAACAGGCGAGCCGGGACGCGACGATGGCCCCGGCGGCGTTGGCGTACCGCATGACGCGTTCGAGCTCCCATCCGGCGAGCAGTCCGTGGCAGAGCGCTCCGCCGAACGCGTCCCCCGCACCGAGCCCGTTGACCACGTCGACGGGCACCGGCGGCACCTCGACGGCGGTCCCGCCCCGGTGTACGGCGAGCACCCCCTTGGGCCCCTGCTTGACGACGGCGAGCTCCACCCCGGCGGCGAGCAGCGCGTCGGCGGCGGCCCGGGGTTCGCGCTCGCCCGTGGCCACCTCGCATTCGTCGATGTTGCCGACGGCGACGGTGGCGTGGGAGAGGGCGGCACGGTAGTGGGGCCGGGCCTCGTCCGGCTCGGCGCCGGCTGCGTCCTTCCAGAACATGGGCCGCCAGTCGAGGTCGAAGACCGTGAAGCGGCCGGGTCCCGCCACGGCCCCCGGGAGACCCGTGGCGGAGCCGCCGAGCGGCGCGGCGGGAAGGGGCGGGGTGGAGGAGGAATCCCCCCTGACCCCGAGCGCGGCCAGCGTCGCCGCCCGGCTGGGCTCCGCGCACAGGCCCGTGCCGGTGACCCAGAAGATCCTGGCCGCCCGGATCGCCGCGAGGTCCAACTCGGCCTCGCGCAGCTCCAGATCGGGCGTCTTGGGCAGCCGGTAGAAGTACAGCGGGAAGTCGTCCGGCGGGAACAGCTCGCAGAAGGTGACCGGCGTGGGCAGCCCGTCCACGGGGGTGGCCCAGCGCGCGTCCACCCCGAAGTCGCCCAGCTCGGCGCGGAGGTAGGTGCCGAACGGATCGCGCCCGGTGCGGGTGATGACGGCGGTGCGGCGGCCGAGCCGGGACGCGGCGACCGCCACGTTGGAGGGCGAGCCGCCGAGGAACTTCCCGAACGAGCCGACCTCCGAGAGCGGCACCCCGGTCTGCAACGGGTAGAGGTCGACCCCGATCCGGCCCATCGTGATCAGGTCATACGGAACCTCGTCCATGCACGTCCCCTCGGGTCGCCGGATCGCCGGTGACCCCAGGTCTAGCCGCCGACTCCCACCCCTGTCAATCTTTTGTCCTTACATTCGGACGTGGCCTTGACACTCCTCCCGGACCCCCGGAAGGCTGGCCCCATGACGACGGCGAAGACCCGCATCCGGATCGGTTCGGCCCCCGACTCCTGGGGCGTCTGGTTCCCCGACGACCCTCGCCAAGTCCCCTGGCAGCGCTTCCTCGACGAGGTCGCGGGCGCGGGCTACCGGTGGATCGAACTCGGACCGTACGGCTATCTGCCCACCGACCCCGCGCGCCTCGCCGAGGAGACCGCCGCCCGCGATCTGCGCGTCTCGGCCGGGACGGTCTTCACGGGGCTGCACCACGGCCCGGCCGTGTGGGAGAAGACCTGGGCGCACGTCTCGGAGGTGGCCGCGCTGGCCGAGGCCACCGGCGCCCGCCACCTCGTCGTCATCCCGTCCTTCTGGCGCGACGACAAGACCGGCGAGGTCCTGGAGAGCAGCACGCTCACCGCCGCGCAGTGGCGTGATCTCGCCGGTCAGACCGAGCGCCTGGCCCGCGAGGTACGGGACCGCCACGGCCTGCGCGTGGTCGTGCACCCGCACGCCGACACCCACATCGACAGCGAGGAGAACGTGGCCCGCTTCCTGCACGCCACCGACTCCGACCTGGTCTCGCTGTGCCTGGACACCGGGCACTACGCGTACTGCGGCGGCGACAGCGTCAAGCTGATCGAGACGTACGGGGAGCGGATCGGCTATCTCCACCTCAAGCAGGTGGACCCGGAGGTACTGGCCCAAGTGCGCGCCGAGGGAACGCCGTTCGGGCCCGCCGTCGCGCGGGGCGTGATGTGCGAGCCGCCGCACGGCGTGCCCGCGCTCGAACCGGTCCTGGCCGCGGCGCAGGCCCTGGACGTCGACCTCTTCGCGATCGTCGAGCAGGACATGTACCCGTGCGATCCGGACAAGCCGCTGCCCATCGCCGAGCGCACCCGCGCCTTCCTCCGCTCCTGCGGGGCCTGACATGACCCTGGGCATCGCCGTCATCGGCACCGGCCGCATGGGCGCCGACCACGTGCGCCGCGTCGACTCCGTCACCGGCGGCGCCCGCGTCGCCGCCGTGGCCGACCTGGACGCGGAGCGCGCGGCCGCGGCGGCCGCCGGCATCGAGGACTGCTCCGTGCACACCGACCCGGCCGCCGCGATGGACGCGCCCGGCGTCGAGGCCGTCCTCATCGCCTCATCGGGCCCGGCCCACGAGGCGGCCCTGCTCGAAGCCTTCGCGCGCGGCCTGCCCGTCCTGTGCGAGAAGCCGCTCACCCCCGACCCGGCCGGCACCCTGCGCGTCATGGAGGCCGAACAGCGCCTGGGCCACCGCCTGGTCACGGTGGGCTTCATGCGCCGCTACGACCGCGAGTACCAGGATCTCCAACACACGCTCAACCAGGGCGAGTTGGGGCGCACCCTGATGCTGCACTGCCGCCACCGCAACGCGGCCTCGCCGTCCTTCTTCACCACCGGGATGCTGATCCGCGACTCGGTGGTGCACGAGGCGGACGCGACCCGCTGGCTGCTCGGCCAGGAGATCACCGCCGTACAGGTGCTGCGCCCGCGCCCCTCCTCGTACGCCCCGCACGGCCTCGGCGATCCCCAGCTGGTCCTGTTCGAGACGTCCGGCGGCGCGGTGGTCGACGTCGAGATCTTCGTGAACTGCGGCTTCGGCTACGAGGTGCGCTGCGAGGCGGTCTGCGAGCGCGGCACCGCCTCGATCGGCGGGGGCGGCGGGCTCCTCACCCGGACCGCGGGCCGCGCGGGCCACGCCGTCCCGCAGGACTTCACGGTCCGCTTCGCCGAGGCCTACGACCGCGAGGTGCAGGCGTGGGTGGACGCGACCCGGCAGGGCCGCGCCGCGGGCGCGAGCACCTGGGACGGTTACGCCGCCGCACTGGTCTGCGAGGCGGGCGTACGGGCGCAGGAGTCCGGCGAGCGCGTCGAGGTGGCCCTGCCGGAGCGCCCGCCGCTGTACAAGTAGCCCGCACCCGGGCGGGGCCGACGGCCCGCGCACCACGGGGAGCGTTCACCCATTTGCCTCAACCGCCCTTTACGTCACCCGCGTTACAAGGATCTCCCTCCCGTCACACATGTCTCGATTACGCGGGTCTTGCGTCACAGGCGGTCGACAGGAGCCCCCCTGGCCTCACTCTCTGTCGTTCAACGGGCACAGGCTGAGTGATCGCCAAGCGTTCGCGCCGCAGCTCCCCCGACGACCTTCCGGCCGCCGCTGCGGCGTACGCAGGGAGGTGCCTTACATGACCGACCGAAGGCTCTGGTCCTACAAGGAAATCGCCGCGCACATCCGGGTGCAGCCCGACACCGTGCGCTCCTACCGCAAGCACGGACTCCTTCCGGCGCCGGACCTCGTGGAGAACGGCAAACCCTTCTGGTTCGCGGACACGATCCGCGCCTGGGTCGCCCGCCGGCCCGGAAACCGCGGCCGCCGCGCCGATTGACGGGGATGCGCACCGGGGGCGGCGCTCGCGTCGTTATCACCACGAAACGCCCCCGGCCGCGGCCACATCGGTCGCGTCATACCCCCTAGGGGTATAACCTGGGGAACGTGAGGGCGCCCCGGTCTCCCCGTGGGCCCCTCGTGCACCATGGATCCGTACGCCCGTGAAGAGGAGAACGCCATGACCGCCGAGACCGAGACCACCGTCGCCGCGACCGGTTCCTGCTGCTCGCCCGCCGGCAGCTGCCACAGCGACGGGGCCGCCGACGTCCAGGTGGGCGCCGTCACCACCGTCTACAAGGTCTCCGGCATGACCTGCGGCCACTGCGAGGGCGCCGTGTCCGGCGAGATCTCCGAGATCGCGGGCGTCGGCTCGGTGAAGGCCGTGGCCGCCACCGGCGAGGTCACCGTCGTCTCGGCCGCCCCGCTCGACGAGGAGGCGGTACGCGCGGCCGTCGACGAGGCGGGCTACGAACTGGTCGGCCGCGCCTGACCCGGCGCGCCTCCCCTCGGCCGGCCCTCCGCCGGCCCCGTGCGGCCCTGCCCGCTTTCCGGAGCCCCACGCGCGTACGGGGTGACCTGCGGGTTTCCGCGGATGCCGGCCGATGGGCCCGGCGCGCCCCGGCCACCATCAAAGGCAGCCTTTTCCGGGCATTCGGCTACAACGCGGCCGCGGTCCCGCCGGCCGCCGCCGCCCTGTTGAATCCGATGATCGCGGGCGCGGCTATGGCGCTCTCCTCCGTGTTCGTGGTAACCAACAGCCTACGGTTGCGTTCCTTCACCTGACCTCCACAAAGAGATCTAGATCACAGAGGTTTTGAGGTAACCATCGGGAGGGGTCGGGAGTCTAAGTGGGCGATGCCACGGATGTCTTGGGGGACGTCCATGGAATGTCTTGGGGGACGTTCCAGGCAACGCGTTGGCCGGGGCACGTACGTCGGGAGCTTTGAGCGGCCCACCCGACAGGTACGTACCCCGGCAGACCGCCTAGACCCCCGGCCGGATCCCGTGGGGGGAATCCGCACCGGGAAACAGGGAAGCGCCCCGACTGCCAACCCGTGGGGGGATTGGCAGCGGGGCGCTTTCCGACTTTCGGAAGCTTTCTGAAGGCCTCGGGTCAGCGACCCTCGACCGGCACGAAGTCGCGCAGGACCTCGCCCGTACTGTGCTGGCCCGGGGGACGACCCCCGGACCCCCAGCAGTCCGGGTCAGCGACCCTCGACCGGCACGAAGTCGCGCAGCACTTCACCCGTGTAGATCTGACGCGGGCGGCCGATGCGGGAGCCGGGCTCCTTGATCATCTCGTGCCACTGGGCGATCCAGCCCGGCAGGCGGCCGAGGGCGAAGAGGACCGTGAACATCTCGGTCGGGAAGCCCATGGCGCGGTAGATCAGACCCGTGTAGAAGTCCACGTTCGGGTACAGGTTGCGCGAGACGAAGTAGTCGTCGCTCAGCGCGTGCTCTTCCAGCTTCAGCGCGATGTCGAGCAGCTCGTCGGACTTGCCGAGGGCCGAGAGGACATCGTGCGCGGCGGCCTTGATGATCTTCGCGCGCGGGTCGAACGACTTGTACACCCGGTGGCCGAAGCCCATCAGGCGGACGCCGTCCTCCTTGTTCTTCACCTTGCGGATGAAGGAGTCCACATCGCCGCCGTTGGCCTGGATGCCTTCCAGCATCTCCAGGACCGACTGGTTGGCGCCACCGTGCAGGGGGCCCCACAGGGCGCTGATGCCGGCGGAGATCGAGGCGAACATGTTCGCCTGCGAGGAGCCGACCAGCCGCACGGTGGAGGTCGAACAGTTCTGCTCGTGGTCCGCGTGCAGGATGAGCAGCTTGTCCAGCGCCGAGACGACGACCGGGTCCAGCTCGTACTCCTGGGCCGGCACCGAGAACGTCATGCGCAGGAAGTTCTCGACGTAGCCGAGGTCGTTGCGCGGGTAGACGAAGGGGTGGCCGATCGACTTCTTGTACGCGTACGCCGCGATCGTCGGCAGCTTGGCGAGCAGCCGGATCGTGGAGAGGTGGCGCTGCTTCTCGTCGAACGGGTTGTGGCTGTCCTGGTAGAACGTGGACAGCGCGGAGACCACCGAGGACAGCATCGCCATCGGGTGGGCGTCACGCGGGAAGCCGTCGAAGAACCGCTTCACGTCCTCGTGGAGCAGCGTGTGCCCGGTGATCTCGCTCTTGAAGCTGGAGAGCTCGTCGACGGTCGGAAGCTCGCCGTTGATCAGCAGGTACGCGACCTCGACGAAGGTCGAGCGCTCCGCCAGCTGCTCGATCGGGTACCCGCGGTAGCGCAGGATGCCCTGCTCGCCGTCCAGGTAGGTAATGGCGGATTTATAGGCGGCGGTATTGCCGTATCCGCTGTCGAGGGTGACCAGTCCGGTCTGGGCTCGGAGCTTCCCGATGTCGAAGCCCTTGTCGCCGACGGTGCTGTCGATCACCGGGTAGGTGTACTCGCCATCGCCGAACCGCAGTACTACAGCGTTGTTCGCGTTCTCGCTCACGTCATCCCTCACCGACGTAGTGCCTCTTCTTCGAGGTGCCCTGACTGTCTCTACCATCCCCCATTTGGCTCAGCAGAGTGCACTCGGGGTCGCCCATTGGGCTTATTCACGGCACTCAGTGCCGTCAACCTGCTCATCCTGCCCCCTTCGCCCCGGTTAGGAAAGTCCGGGGTGGGGTTTCACACCAAAGTGCCCCCTGCCAGCCTGTGAGCGAGTGCGGTAAAGCGCCTGCCTGCGGAAACGGTACGGACCGCCTGACCGATCGCCTTGCGGGACCCCACCAGGACGACGAGCTTCTTGGCGCGGGTCACCGCCGTGTAGAGCAGATTGCGCTGGAGCATCATCCAGGCGCTGGTGGTGACCGGGATGACGACGGCCGGGTACTCGCTGCCCTGGGAGCGGTGGATCGTCACGGCGTAGGCGTGGGACAGCTCGTCCAGCTCGTCGAAGTCGTACGGCACCTCCTCGTCCTCGTCCGTCAGGACCGTCAGCCGCTGGTCGTCGACGTTGAGCGCGGTGACCACGCCGACGGTGCCGTTGAAGACGCCGTTCTGGCCCTTCTCGTAATTGTTGCGAATCTGGGTGACCTTGTCGCCGACGCGGAACACCCTTCCACCGAACCTTTTCTCCGGCAGGTCGGGCCGGCCGGGTGTGATCGCCTGCTGGAGAAGGCCGTTGAGGGTGCCGGCGCCCGCCGGGCCGCGGTGCATCGGGGCGAGCACCTGGATGTCGCGGCGCGGGTCGAGCCCGAACTTCGCCGGGATGCGCCGGGCCACGACGTCGACGGTGAGCCGGCCCGCGTCCTCCGTCTCGTCCTCGACGAACAGGAAGAAGTCGTCGAGGCCCGAAGTGATGGGCGGGAAGCCGGAGTTGATGCGGTGGGCGTTGGTGACGACGCCGGACTTCTGTGCCTGCCGGAAGATCCGGGTAAGACGCACGCTGGGGACGGGACCGCCCTCGGCGAGCAGATCGCGCAGCACCTCGCCGGCGCCGACCGAAGGCAGCTGGTCGACGTCACCCACCATCAGCAGATGGGCGCCCGGGGCCACCGCCTTGACCAGCTTGTTGGCGAGCAGCAGGTCGAGCATGGAGGCCTCGTCGACGACGACCAGGTCCGCGTCCAGCGGCCGGTCCTTGTCGTACGCCGCGTCGCCGCCCGGCTTCAGTTCGAGCAGGCGGTGCACGGTGGAGGCCTCGGCGCCGGTCAGCTCCGCCAGGCGCTTTGCGGCCCGGCCGGTCGGCGCGGCCAGTACGACCTTGGCCTTCTTGGCGCGGGCCAGCTCCACCACGGAGCGGACCGTGAAGGACTTGCCGCAGCCCGGGCCGCCGGTGAGCACGGCGACCTTGCTGGTCAGGGCCAGCTTCACGGCTTCCTGCTGCTCGGGCGCGAGCTCCGCGCCGGTACGCCCCGCGAGCCAGCCGAGCGCCTTGTCCCAGTCGACCCCGGCGAATCCGGGCATCCGGTCCTCACCGGTCCGCAGCAGCCGGCCGACCTGGGCGGCGAGTGAGAGCTCGGCGCGGTGGAACGGCACGAGGTAGACGGCGGCGACGGGCTCGCCCCCGTCGGGCCCCGGCACCTTCTCGCGCACGGCCCCCTCCTCGGCGATGAGCTCGGCGAGGCATTCGATGACGAGCCCGGTGTCGACCTGGAGGAGTTTCACCGCGTCCGCGATCAGGCGCTCCTCGGGCAGGAAGCAGTGCCCCTGGTCGGTGGACTGGGACAGCGCGTACTGCAGGCCCGCCTTCACGCGCTCCGGGCTGTCGTGCGGGATGCCGACGGCCTGGGCGATCTTGTCGGCGGTGAGGAACCCGATGCCCCAGACGTCGGCGGCCAGCCGGTAGGGCTGGTTCTTCACGACCGAGATCGAGGCGTCCTCGTACTTCTTGTAGATGCGCACGGCGATCGAGGTGGAGACCCCGACCCCCTGGAGGAAGACCATGACCTCCTTGATCGCCTTCTGTTCCTCCCACGCGGCGGCGATCTTCTTGGTGCGCTTGGGCCCGAGGCCCGGAACCTCGATCAGACGCTTCGGATCACGCTCGATGATGTCGAGCGTGTCCGCGCCGAAGTGCTGGGTGATGCGGTCGGCGAAGACCGGGCCGATGCCCTTGATCAGGCCGGAGCCGAGGTAGCGGCGGATGCCCTGGATGGTGGCGGGCAGGACCGTCGTGTAGTTCTCGACGGTGAACTGCTTGCCGTACTGGGGGTGGGAGCCCCAACGGCCCTCCATCCGCAGCGACTCCCCCGGCTGCGCGCCGAGCAGCGAGCCGACCACGGTGAGGAGGTCGTTGCCGCCCCGGCCGGTGTCGACCCGCGCGACGGTGTATCCGCTCTCCTCGTTGGCGTACGTGATCCGCTCGAGGACCCCCTCGACCACCGCCGCACCCGTGAGACTGGACATCCCCCGACGCTACCGCCCCGCACTGACAACCCGGACAACACGGTTGCGTACCAAGGGAGTCGGGGTGGAGGCAGGAGCTGATCGAGGGGGCTCAGAGGGGCCCGCGACGCCTCGGCGGGGCCGATGGGGACCCGTTCCGGCCAGTTCAAGGGGGCCCGGTCCGTCGACCGGGCCCCTCGATTTCCCTCCCCGCCAGCGCTTCCCGAAATCCCCCCGGATCCCTCCCCTGAAGCACTGACGCCCCTTAGACCACCGTCACCCCGAAAGGGTTGCACGACTGCGAGCGGTAATTTTTCCGGAAGCCCGGCGTACGCTCACGGCCCGCCTCGACATGCCGACGAAGCGGGCCGAACGTAGCGTTTGCGGCATGAGCGACAATCCCTCCCCCACCCCTGACGGCGCCCCCTCGCAGCAGTCCTTCCACCAGGACGTCATGGACGAGCTGGGCGACGACGGACTCCAGCGGATCGCCGGACTGCTCGGCACGGACGCGGCGGGCGCGCAGGACGTGGTCGGTACGACGATGTCCGCGCTGTCGGGCGGACTGCCCCCGGACACCAAGGAGGAGGTCCGTCAGGCGGTCGCGGACGCCCCGCCCGAGGAGGCCCCCTTGCAGGGCGTGGCCACGCTGGGCGGCGGGCTCGGCGGCATGCTGAGCGGTGGTCTGGCGGCCGGCGTCCTGGCCAAGGTGGCCCGCCCGGTGGCGAACGCGGTGGCCAAGAAGACGGGTCTGCCGCCGGCCACGGTGGCGAAGGCGCTGGAGGTACTGCTTCCGGTCGCGCTGGCCGTGCTGACGAAGCGGGCGGCATCGAGGCCGACGGCGTCGGGCGCGGCGCCGGGTGCGTCCCCCGGCCAGGCGGGCGGTCCCGCCGCCGGGACGGGCGCGGGCGGCCTCGGCGACATCCTGGGCCAGATCCTGGGCGGAGCGGGCAAGAAGTAGCGGCCGGAAGGGGGCGGCTTCAGCGGCAACGGCTCCGCCCCGGGCCGCCGCGGCCGAAGTGGCGCGGCGGGCCCGGGGCGGAACCGGTGGTCAGCCCGTCGTCCCGTGCAGGAACGCGTCGCCGTGGGCGGCGATGTGTGCCTCCAGGGCCGCGAGGGCCAACTGCGTGTCGGCCGGTGTGCCGCCGGTGTGCCGCTCGGCGTAGTAGGCCGCGCCGAGCCGCTTCAGCAGGTCGTTGCCGGCCCGCTGCTGCTGGACCTCGTCCACCTTCTGCTTGCCCTGGTTGAGCGCGCTCTGCGCCTGCTCCTTGGCCCGGTCGAGAAAACCTGCCATGACCGCCTCCGTTCGTGATCGTGCCCCGTCACCGCATCCCTTCCCCCATCCTCCCCACTTCCCACGTCCCCCGTCACCCGGGCGCCACTGGCGTACCTCGCCGAGCACCTCCCGGAGCCGGGCGGCGTGGGTCTGTGGCGGTTCCCGTCGAGGGCGTCCCGGCGGGGTTTCTGCCGGGGGCGGCCGCGTAGCCCACCCCCGGCCCGGGCCCGCACACCCGCGCGAATACCCTGACGCGCATGCCCGCCCCCGCCCGCCCCAGGGCTCACTCGCGTCACACCGCCGCCGCCAAGGCATCCGCCCTGGCCCTCGGCGTCCTGCTGGCGTCCGCCGCGTGCTCCGGGTCGCCATCGGCCGCACCCGTAGCCGTTCAGTCCGCCCCGGCGAGCCCCGAGGCGGCGGTCGCCGTCACGGCCCAGCCCACGCCGGACCTGCCGCCCGGCACGATCACCCTCGCGTTCGGCGGCGACGTCCACTTCACCGAGCGGACCGCGCCCCGCCTGAACTCCACCCCGGCGGACCCGGCCCTCGGCCCGCTGTCCAAGACCGTCGCGGCCGCGGACTTCGCGATGGTCAACCTGGAGACCGCGATCACGACGCGGGGCGCGGCGGAGCCGAAGCTCTACCACTTCCGCACCCCGCCCAGCGCCCTGACCGCGCTCCAGGAGTCGGGCGTGGACGCGGTGTCGATGGCCAACAACCACGCCGTCGACTACGGCCCCGCCGGCCTGGCCGACACCCTCGACGCCGTCCACCACGCCCCCATACCGGTGCTCGGCATAGGCGCGAACGAGGCCGAGGCGTACAAGCCGTACGTCAAGAACATCCGTGGGGTGCGGCTCGCCGTCGTCGCGGCGAGCCAGGTGATGGACCTGACGAACGACAAGTTCCGCGCCGGTCCGAAGAAGCCGGGCATAGCGTCCGCGCTGGACCAGACGAAGCTGATCGCGGCGGTGAAGCGGGCGAAGGCGGAGGCGGACGTCGTCGTGGTGTATCTGCACTGGGGCACCGAGGGGCAGTCCTGCCCCGGACCCGAGCAGAAGTCCATCGCCGCGAAGCTGTCGGCGGCGGGGGCGACGGCGGTGGTGGGTACGCACGCGCACGTGATGCTGGGCTCCGGGATGCTGGGCAAGTCGTACGTCAACTACGGCCTGGGGAACCTGCTTTGGTACGGGACGTCGCCGTATCCCCGCTCCAACGACAGCGGGATCGCGACGCTGACGATCGCGCACGGCAAGGTCGTGAAGCAGGCCTTCGCTCCTGCGGTGGTGGACGGGCGGGGGGTGCCCATGCCCCAGTCGGGGGCGGCGGCGAAGTCCGTCACCGACCGGCTGGCCTCCCTACGGGGATGCACGGCGCTGGCCCCGGGGCCACGGGGCTGATCCCTGGGGGCTCCGCCCCCAGACCCCCGTTCGCGCCTGAACGGCGCTCGTCCTCGAACTCCCCCAAGGCCTCAAGGGCCAGGGGGGACCCCCATGACGGGCTGGGTATGCCTGCACTGGCCCGCACCAATGCCTTTAGGGGCGCGGGGAACTGCGCGACCGGCCACGCACGGCCCGCAGCCGAACCCATGGGGCCCGGGGCGGAACCCCGGGACGTCGGCCCGCGGCCCGGGAGGCGGGCCTCAAAGAATGCGCGGACCCGCCGTGGACCCCCGCACCATCAACTCCCCGTGGACCGTGGCGATCCCGCCCGGCGGGGCCGGTTCGAGGCCGAGGGCGAGGCGGCCCGCCCGGGCCCCCGCCTCGTACAGCGGCAACCGCACCGTCGTCAGCGCCGGCACCGCGTCCGCGCTGAACGGCAGGTCCACGAACCCGGCCACCGACACGTCTCCGGGGACGGAGAGCCCACGGTCCCGCAGCGCCGCGCACGCCCCCAGCGCAACCGTGTCGTTGGCGGCCACCACGGCCGTCAACTCCGGCTCCCGACGCAGGAGTTCGAGCGCCGCGTCGTACCCGGACCTGCGGTCGTAGGACCCGTGCACCACCAGCGGGTCGAGCGCGAGGCCCGCCGCCTCCAGGGCGGCCCGGTGGCCCTCCAGGCGGTGCCGCGTCGTGGTGCGTTCCGTGGGCCCGGCGACGTAACCGATCCGGCGGTGGCCGAGGCCGATGAGGTGCTCGGTCAGGCGCCTGCCGCCGCCCCGGTTGTCGAAGGCGAGCGTCGCGGTGACGCTGTCGCCGGGCAGCGGCGGCCGTCCGCACAGCACGATCCGGGTGCCCGCGTCCGCGAGCCGCGCGAGCTTCGCACCCACGGCCGCCTGGTGCGCCGGGTCCTCAAGGGCCCCGCCCGTCACGATCACGGCGGCCGCGCGCTGGCGCTGGAGCAGTGTCAGATAGGTGAGTTCGCGCTCCGGCGAGCCCCCCGTGTTGCAGATGACGGAGAGCTTCTCGCGCGCTCCGCGCTCCTCGCCGATCGCCGCCTGGGCGGCGCCGGCCATGATGCCGAAGAACGGGTCGGCGATGTCGTTGACGAGGATGCCGACCAGGTCGGAGGTGGCCGCGGCGAGTGAACTCGCGGGCCCGTTCAGGACGTAGTCCAGCTCGTCGACCGCGCGCAGCACCCGCTCCCGGGTGGCCGCGGCCACCGGGTAGTTGCCGTTGAGGACGCGCGAGACCGTCGCCGGGGACACCTGGGCCCGGGCCGCCACATCCGCCAGGGTCGCTGTCATCTCTGCCTCCGCACCGGTCGGACCGCGTTCGCGCCGTTCAAGCTTTCGGCCTCTTGTCCGAGGCGCTGTGCGCAGGCTAGCGTCCTGCCCAGTAGAAAGCGCTTGCTATCAGCATTCTCCCAGGTTCCGGGCGCTTTCCGCACAGCCGTGCCCGCCCGCGCACCACCGGGCACACACCCCGTACCAGCTCGCCCCCGGAGGGATCACATGACGGAACGCAGGACCGTGCGGATCGCCATGAACGGCGTCACCGGACGCATGGGTTACCGCCAGCACCTCGTACGTTCCCTCCTCGCGATCCGCGAGCAGGGCGGCCTCGGCCTCGGCGGGGGCACCACGCTGTGGCCCGAGCCGGTCCTGGTCGGCCGGCGCGAGCACGCGCTGAAGGCGATGGCCGACCAGCACGGCCTGACCGAGTATTCGACCGATCTGGACGCGGTCCTCGCCGACCCGGGCATCGACATCTACTTCGACGCCCAGGTGACGTCGGCGCGCGAGGAGGCGCTCGGCAAGGCCATAGCGGCGGGCAAGCACATCTACACCGAGAAGCCCACGGCCACCGGCCTGTCCGGCGCGCTGGGCCTGGCCCGGCTCGCGCGCGACGCCGGCGTCAAGCACGGCGTCGTGCAGGACAAGCTCTTCCTGCCGGGGCTGCTGAAGCTGAAGCGCCTGATCGACGGCGGGTTCTTCGGCCGGATCCTGTCCGTGCGGGGCGAGTTCGGCTACTGGGTCTTCGAGGGCGACTGGCAGTCCGCGCAGCGCCCGTCGTGGAACTACCGCCGCGAGGACGGCGGCGGCATCGTCGTGGACATGTTCCCGCACTGGGAGTACGTCCTGCACGAGCTGTTCGGCCGGGTCACCTCGGTGACCGCGCACGCCGCCACCCACGTCCCACGCCGCTGGGACGAACAGGGCGAGGCCTACCCGGCGACCGCCGACGACGCCGCGTACGGGATCTTCCAGCTCGAGGGCGGCGCGGTCGCGCAGATCAACTCCTCCTGGGCGGTACGGGTCAACCGCGACGAGCTCGTCGAGTTCCAGGTGGACGGCACCGAGGGCTCGGCGGTGGCGGGCCTGCGCAACTGCCGTGTCCAGCACCGCAGTTCGACCCCGAAGCCGGTCTGGAACCCGGATCTCCCGGCCACCGAGCGATTCCGTGAGCAGTGGCAGGAAGTGCCGGACAACGACACGTTCGACAACGGGTTCAAGGCGCAGTGGGAGCTGTTCCTGCGGCACGTCGTGCTCGACGAGCCGTACCACTGGGACCTGCTCGCCGGGGCGCGCGGCGTCCAGCTCGCCGAGCTGGGCCTGCGCTCCAGCGCGGAGGGCCGCCGCCTCGACGTCCCGGAGGTCACGCTGTGACGCTGCGGCTCCCGTCCCCGGACGGCACGACGAGGCGGTACGAGCCGCGCTCGACGCCGCTTTCCCTCTCCCCCGGCCCAACTCCCCTCTCCCGTACGGTCTTCTCGGCGGCGCACATCGTGGCGGACCCGTACGCGGACGTCTCCCCGGACTCCCCCGCCGCCATCGACTGGGAGGCGACGCTCGCCTTCCGCCGCCACCTGTGGGCGCACGGTCTCGGGGTCGCCGAGGCGATGGACACCGCCCAGCGCGGCATGGGCCTGGACTGGCCCGCGGCGGCAGAGCTGATCAGGCGAAGTGCCGCCGAGGCCAGGGCGGTTGGCGGCCGGATCGCGTGCGGGGTGGGCACGGATCAGCTCACCTCCGCAGGCGATGCGGCCCAGGTGCGGTCGGCCTACGAGGAGCAGCTCGCCCTGGTCGAGGACGCGGGGGCCCAGCCGGTCCTGATGGCCTCGCGGGCCCTGGCGGCGGCGGCCCGCTCCCCCGAGGACTACGTGGCGGTCTACGCCGACCTCCTGCGCCAGGCGTCCGGACCGGTGATCCTGCACTGGCTGGGCCCGATGTTCGACCCGGCGCTCGACGGCTACTGGGGCTCGTCCGACCTGGACGCGGCGACGGAGACCTTCCTGGAGGTCATCGCCGCGCGGCCCGACAAGGTCGACGGCATCAAGGTGTCCCTCCTGGACGCCCGCCGCGAGGTCGAGCTGAGGCGCCGCCTGCCGGACGGCGTACGGTGCTACACGGGCGACGACTTCAATTATCCCGAACTGATCGCGGGTGACGAACAGGGCTTCAGTCACGCCCTGTTGGGCATCTTCGACCCGCTTGGCCCGCTGGCGGCGGAAGCGGTACGCGTTCTGGACAAGGGGGACACGGCCGCCTTCCGCGCCCTCCTCGACCCGACCGTCGAGCTGTCCCGCCATCTGTTCGCGGCCCCGACCCGCTTCTACAAGACGGGAGTTGTGTTCCTGGCGTGGCTGTCGGGCCACCAGTCGCACTTCACGATGGTCGGCGGCCTCCAGTCGGCGCGGTCGCTGCCTCACCTGGCGCGGGCGTACGAACTGGCCGACGGGATCGGCCTGTTCCCCGATCCCGCGCTGGCCGCAGCCCGCATGGCATCCCTTCTGAACGTATCCGGAGTCCCCCAATGACCCCTTCGGCTTCGACGCAGCCGCCGTCATCGCGCTTCAGCATCAACCAGATGACGGTGAGGCAGCTCTCCCTGCCGGAGCTGGTGGACGCGTGTGTACGGCTCGGGGTGCGCGGGGTCGGCCTGTGGCGGGAGCCGGTGGCGGCGTACGGGCTCGAAGCGTCGGCGAAGCTGGTGCGGGACGCGGGGCTCGACGTCACCACGCTGTGCCGAGGGGGCTTCCTCACCGCCGTCGAGCCGGCTGCCCGCGCCGCCGCCCTCGCCGACAACCGCGCCGCGATCGACGAGGCGGCAACGCTGGGCACGGACACCCTGGTCCTGGTGTCGGGCGGGCTCCCGGCCGGATCCAAGGACCTCGCGGGCGCGCGGGAGCGGGTGGCCGAGGCGCTGGCCTCGCTCGGGCCGTACGCGGCGGCGCGGGGGGTGCGGCTGGCGATCGAGCCCCTGCATCCGATGTTCGCCTCGGACCGCTGCGTGGTGTCCACCCTGAACCAGGCGCTCGACCTGGCGTCGGCGTTTCCCCCTTCCCAGGTGGGAGTCGTGGTCGACACGTACCACGTGTGGTGGGACGACGCGGCGCCGGGAGCGGTGGTGCGGGCCGGGGCGGCCGGGCGCATCCATTCCTTCCAACTCGCTGACTGGGTAACGCCGTTGCCCGCGGGCGTACTGAACGGCCGGGGTCAGTTGGGGACGGGGTCCATCGACCTGGCGTGGTGGGCGTCGCTCGTGGAGCTTGCGGGGTATTCCGGGCCGGTGGAGGTCGAGCTGTTCAGCGACGCCTTGTGGGCGGAGGACGGGGTCGCCCTGCTGGCCGACACGGCGTCCCGCTTCACGGAGCTCCTGGGATAGCCCCTGGCCCCGCCGGGGCTCCGCCCCGGACCGCGTTCACGCCTTAGGGATGCTCGTGCCGGCCCGCACCCGATCCTGCTAGGGGCGCGGGGAACCGCGCGACCAGCCACGCACGGTCCGCAGACGAGCCAGGGGACCCGGGGCGCAGCCCCGGAAGTCCCATCCCACCCCTCATCCACCCCCGGAGGGTCTCGGGAAGGGGCGGGGTGGGGAAAAAATCCCCCCAGCAGAAAGGACCCCCATGCCCCCCAAAATCGCCCTCTCCACCCTCGGCCTCCCCCGCATGCCCATGCCGGACGTGGCCCGCCTCACCGCCGCCACCGGATACCAGGGCGTCGAACTACGGGCCCACCCCGAGGAACCCGTACACCCCGGCATCGGGATGCGTGAACGGGCCGCCACCAGAAGGGAGTTCGAGGCCCACGGCATCGAGATCCTCACCATCGCGGGCTACGCGAAGGTCACCCACCCCCTGGCCCCCCACGAGCTGCCCGAGCTCGTAACGCTCGCCCACGACCTGGGCGCGAGCTGCGTCCGCGTGTTCCCCGGCGGCGACGGCACCGCGGAGGCCGAGGACAGGGCCGTACAACAGCTCACCGAGGCAGCCCAGTTGGCGGAGGACAGCAGCGTACGGATCCTCCTGGAGACCCACGACTCCCACCGCACCGGCGCAGCCGCGGCGGCCCTCCTGGACCGCGTGAACAGGAAGGGCGTCGGCGCCCTCTGGGACGTCATGCACACCTGGCTCGGCGGCGAGACCCCCGCCGAGTCGTTCGCCCATCTCGCGCCCCACCTCGGCTACACCCAGGTGAAGGACATCGCCTCCGCCGAGGACACCACTCCCCTCCCCCTCGGCACCGGCGTACTCCCCCTCACCGAGTGCGTCGCCCTGCTCCCGCCGGACGGCTGGCTGTGCTGGGAGTACGAGAAGCGCTGGTACCCGGATGCCGCCGCCCTCCCGGAGCTGCTCGCGGCGGGCCGGGCGTACCTGACGGGGCTGACCGGGGCGTAGGCAGCCCCTGCCCGCGCGCAGCGTCGCGGCGGCGTCCAGCCGCCGTCCACGCCGCCCGCCCCGGCCCCCCTGGCCGCACCAGCGACGTGAGCGCCACCCCGCCCACCAGCAGCGCCGCCGCACCCCACCGCAGCGGCGTCACCGGCTCTCCCAGCAGGACCGCCGCCGAGGACATGCCGAACACCGGGACCAGGAGGCTGAACGGTGCCACCGAGGAGGCCGGGTAGCGGCGGAGCAGCATCCCCCACGCCCCGAAGCCGAACACCGTGCTGATCCACGCCACGTACACCAGCGCCCCCGCCCCGCTCCAGTCGAACCCGGCCAGCGCCTCGGCGTCCCGCTCCGGTCCCTCGAAGAGGAGGGAGAGCGCGAGCAGCGGGAGTACGGGGACGACGGAGACCCACACCATGAAGTTCAGCGCGTCGGGCGGGGCCGCCCTGCGCGTCAGGACGTTCGAAACGCCCCAGCACGCCGCCGCGCCCACCGTCAGCGCGAAGCCGAGCAGCGGCCCGCCCGAGCCCTCGTCCACCCCCGCCACCACGATCCCCGCGAGCGCCACGGCCATCCCCAACAACCGCACGCCGCGCAGCCGTTCACCCAGCACGGCCATCGCCACGACGGCCGTGAACACCGCCTGCACCTGAAGCACGAGCGACGAGAGACCGGCCGGCATCCCCTGGCTCATCCCGATGAACAGCAGCCCGAACTTCGCGACCCCGAGCACCAGGCCCACCGCCACGATCCACTTCCACGCGACTTTGGGCCGCCCGACGAAGAACACGGCGGGCAGCGCCGCGACCAGGAAGCGCAGGGCTGAGAACAGCAGCGGCGGGAAGTGGCCGAGGCCCACGTCGATGACGACGAAGTTGACCCCCCAGACGGCGGCGACGAGCACGGCGAGGGCGATGTGTACGGGACGCATGCGTCGAGGATCACGGCCCACGACCATTCAGCACCAGCGCGGATTCGTTGATGATGGCCGGAAGCACTGCTTAATCGTCATCGCCACGACACCCGGGAGGACCCGTGCTCGACCTCGCCCGGCTGCGCGCACTGCACGCGGTCCACGTGCACGGCTCGGTCGCCGCCGCCGCCGTAGCGCTCGGCTACACCCCGTCCGCGATCTCCCAGCAGATCACCAAGCTGGAGCGCGAGACCCGTACGACGCTGCTCGAACGCCGGGGCCGTGGCATCGCGCTGACCGACGCCGCACTGCATCTCGCCGCAGCGGCACGGGAGTTGATGGACGTCATCGAGCGTACGGAGACCACGCTCGAAGAGCGGCGCGGGCAGCCCACCGGGGTGCTCACGGTCGGCGCGTTCGCCACGGCCGCGCGCGGACTCCTCCCGCCGGCCCTCGCCGCCCTCGCCCGCGAACACCCCACTCTGGAAACCCGGTTGTCCGAAGTCGAACCGCACCTCTCGGTCGACCTCGTGGCCAAGGGCGTCATCGACCTCGCCGTCGCCCACGACTGGGACATCGCCCCGCTGCCCGCTCCCGAGGGCGTCGAGTGCGCGGTCATCGGCGACGACCACTGCGACGTACTGGTCCCGGCGGACCACCCCCTCGCGTCCCGCCCCGCGATCCACCGCGCCGACCTCGCCCACGAACCCTGGATCTGCCAGCCTCCGGGCTCGGTCTGCCACGACTGGCTCGTCCGCACCCTGCGCGCCGACGGCCACGAGCCGTACCTGCGCCACCGGGCAGCCGAGTACCACACCCAACTCGCGTTGGTAGCAGCCGGTTTGGGTATCGCCCTGATACCGCGCCTCGGCCGTGGCCCCCTCCCCGAGGGCGTCGTGGCCCTCCCCCTCGACCCGGTCCCGACCCGCCGCCTCTACGCCCTGTGGCGCACGGGCGCGGCCCGCCGCCCCGCGATCACCACCACGATCCACGCCCTCCACGAGGCGTGGGCCCGGCTCAGCGACTGAGCGCGCCGCACCATCGCAGGAACGCCCCTGACCTGCTCAGTTACCGTCATCGAGCGGGCGCACCGGAAGTTGCAGTGGCTGTCGCCAGTCGCCCAGCCTGGTGAGGAGGAAGCGTCGGGCGAGGGACCGTATGTCTCCCCACGCGGGATCTGTGACCAAGGCATCGCCCCAGAAACCGAGTCGGCCAACGGCATCGATCCCGCCCAGACGACGGCCTATCTCCTGAAGGTTGCGCAGATCATCGGGCTCGTAGAGTCCGCGTTCCGCGAGTTCTTCGGAAACGCCGCAGTACAACTCGGCGTCCTCAACGACGTCTTTCGTCTCCAGCTCACGCTCACCCAACCAGGCAAGTTGATCTCGCGTGTCGGCTGCCAGGAGGGCCATGAGGTGCAGCGTCTGGGTGCGGATGCTTACGTCGCCAAGATGATTCACGCATGCACCATCGCACACGTATCGCTCACCGCCCGCCGAGTTCCATCGCACCCAGACGCCGGGTGCCCCCGCGACTTCTCGGGACCCCCTCTCCCCGGCGCCCCGCGCTCAGGGCGACGGTCCACGTCCTCAGCGGCCGAGCGCGCCGCCCTTGACCGCGCCGACGAACTCCGTCCAGGCCGTCGGCCCGAACACGACGGCCGGCCCGGTCGGGTTCTTGCTGTCCCGCACGGGGACGCACGCGGAGCAGGCGTCGCTGAACTCCAGGCACTCGCCGCTGGTACCGCCGCTGTACGTGGACTTCCGCCAGGCGTCGCTGACTTCGAGGCAATCGCCGCTCGTTCCGCCGCTGTAGCTGGACTTCCGCCAAGCGGGCAGGACGGAGGCATCAGGGATGCTGTGCTCATTGCGCTTCATGCTCATAATCCTCCGCTATGGACTTGATCAGCGCCAGGGACTTCCTGTGCGACAGCGCGTCTCCCAGTGCGTGCTCGTAGGCCACCTGACACTCGCGCACTACGGACGGAAGCTCCCAAACCCTGCCCGTCCGCAGGCCTTCCACGTACGCAATCGGAGGGAGGTCCTCGAACCACATGAGCGAAACGATGCCTTCCAACAGCGAGTGGGCGCCGACCTCGAAGGGGAGGACGTGCAGCCGGACTCGACGCTGTTCGCCCAAAGCTGCAATGTGCAGCAGCTGATGACACATCACTGCGGGTCCGCCGATTGGGCGACGCAGGACCGCCTCGTCCAGCAGTGACCACACCACGGGCGAATGGAAGTCTTCGAGAACGCGGGCGCGAGCCAAGCGCGTGCTCAGTAGCCTGTCACGTTCTTCGTCGCTCTTCGGCCTGGCTCCGGAGGCAAGCACCTCACGTGCGTAGGCCTCCGTCTGGAGGATTCCCGGCACCAGTTTCGCCGCGTAGTCGTGAATCACGGTCGCCTGGCCCTCGAACTCCAACGCCTCCGCGAAGTGCTCCGCAACCTTCCGCCCGTCCAACGTCGGCAGGAACCGCTCAAAGAACCCCCCAGTCCCCAGCACCGAATCGAGCCGCCGCGCATCGGCGGGGTCCGGGCGGCGCCTCCCCGCCTCGATGTGGGCGATGTGCGTGCGCGACATCACCGCACGTTGGCTGAGCTCCTCCTGCGTGAACCCGGCCGCCTCCCGCTTGGCCCGGAGTTCCTCGCCGTACTTGGTACGGGACTCGGGGTTGTCCTCGATGGCCATGGCATCAACTCCCCTTCTTGCAGGCTCCGTTGTCACCCTCGGTGCACTTTTCAGCGTACGGAACGCGACCCCACGCTGTGAGCGGAATGACACACACAGTGAGAGGCAGTGCGATGGGAGCCCACGACGTGGGGGCGTACGTCGCCCACACCGGGACGGACGTGTACGGGCCCGGCAAGGTGATCGGCACGGACGGTGACTGGCGGCGCGTCCGGTTCGTGTACTTCGTCGCGACGATCGCCGCGCGTGATCTGCGCACCGCCTCCGCACAGGAGGAGGGAGAGGTACGCGCATGGCTGACGGAGAAGGCGGTCCGGCATGGGGGGCGCTGGTAGCGGGGCCGGCGCTCGCGTTGCGGGTGTCGCAGGACGGCGGGCGGACGTGGGAGCCGTACGTCATGCCGCGCCTCGCGCCGGAAAGAATTTCGGCGAGGCTGTCACATTTCGCGGCGCCACTCGGTCAGTGCGGTGAAGGCGAGCGCAAACGCCACCCACTACACACAGGAGTCACCGCCATGCAGGCACGTATGACGAACCCCGTCCAGGTCCTCCCCAACGCCCTGCCCGCCGTCCTCGGCGTGCTCAAGGCCGCCAAGGAGGGCGGGGTGGACGAGTCCACGCTGGAGCTGGTGCATCTGCGGGCCAGCCAGATCAACGGGTGCGCCCCGTGCATCGACCAGGGGGTCAAGCAGGCCCGCAAGGGCGGGGTGAGCGAGGACAAGCTGGCCACGGTCGTCGCGTGGCGGGAGGCGCCGTACTTCACGGACGCCGAGCGCGCGGCCCTCGCCCTGACCGAGGCCTCGACTCGCCTCGCCGACCGCCCGGACGCGGTGTCCGACGAGGTCTGGGACGAGGCCGCCCGGCACTACGACGAGAAGGGGCTCGCCTCGCTGGTGCTCATGATCGGCGTGACCAACCTCTTCAACCGGCTCAACGCCACCACCCGGCAGGTCGCGGGGGCGGCCTGGTAGCCCGGGGCAGCATGGGGCGATGCGCGCCACGGGGGTGTGCCGCATCGCCCGCCCCACCCCCGACGCCCGCCCCCACGCCCCGACGCGGCTCGCGCACATAGCCTTGACTGACAATAACTTTCCGGATATCGGTTCAGTTTGGAAGTTTCTTCCACTTCCTGGTTCGCCGGGTACCACCGCCGGAAGGAGCGCACGTGCAACAGCAGCACCGCACCTCAAGACGCAGCCTCCTGAGCACCACCGCCGCCGTGGCGGCCGCCACCGTGTTCGGCGCCCCGCACCCCGCCCGCGCGGCGGACGCCGCCGCGGACGGCAGCCGCACCGACCGCCGTCTTCGCTCGCTCATCGCCCGCATGACGGTCGAGGAGAAGATCGGGCAGCTCTTCGTCATGCGGGTCTACGGGCACTCCGCGACCGCCCCCGACCAGGCGGACATCGACGCCAACCTGCGCGAGCTGGGCGTGCGCGACGCGGCCGAGCTGATCGCCAAGTACCACGTCGGCGGCATCATCTACTTCACGTGGGCGCACAACACCCGCGACCCGCACCAGATCGCGGACCTGTCCAACGGCATCCAGGCCGCCGGGCTCGCCCAGCGCGTTCCGCTGCCGCTGCTGATCGCCACCGACCAGGAGCACGGCGCGGTCTGCCGGGTCGGCGCGCCGGCCACGCTCTTCCCGGGGGCGATGGCCCTCGGCGCGGGCGGTTCGACGGGAGACGCCCGCACGCTCGGCCGCATCTCGGGTGCCGAACTCTCGGCGATCGGCATCCGGCAGGACTACTCCCCCGACGCCGACGTGAACATCAACCCGGCCAACCCGGTCATCGGTGTAAGGTCCTTCGGCGCGGATCCCGCCGCCGTGGCCCGCATGGTCGCGGCCGAGGTGCGCGGCTACCAGGACTCCTCGGTCGCGGCCACCGCCAAGCACTTCCCCGGGCACGGCGACACCAGCGTCGACAGCCACACCGGCATCCCGGTGATCACTCACACCCGGGAGCAGTGGGACCGCCTCGACGCGCCGCCGTTCCGGGCCGCGATCGCCGCCGGGATCGACGCGATCATGACGGCACACATCCAGTTCCCCGCGCTCGACCCGAGCAACGACCCGGCCACCCTCTCGCGCCCCATCCTCACCGGCATCCTGCGCGAGCAGCTCGGCTTCGACGGGGTGGTCATCACGGACTCCCTCGGCATGAAGGGCGTGCGCGACAAGTACGGGGACGACCGGGTGCCGGTGCTCGCCCTGAAGGCGGGCGTCGACCAGCTCCTCGACCCGCCCAGGCTGGACGTGGCGTTCGACGGGGTGCGTTCGGCGGTGGCGAGCGGCGAGTTGAGCGAGGCCCGCCTCGACGAGTCGCTCCTGCGGATCCTGCGGCTCAAGGAGCGCCGGGGACTGTTCGCCCGGCCGTACGTCAGCGCTCGGGGCGTGGACCGGACGGTGGGGGTCCGGGCGCATCTGGCCGCCGCCGACGACATCGCCGAGCGGACCACGACGCTGCTCGCCAACCCGCACGGGCTGCTCCCGCTGTCCCGGCGCAGCCACCGCCGGCTCCTGATCGTGGGCGCCGACCCCGACTCCCCCTCCGGCACCACCGGCCCGCCCACCCGGGTCATGGCCCGCGCCCTCACCGAACTCGGCTTCCGCACCTCGGTGTTGAGCACGGGCACGCTGCCGTCCCAGACGCAGATCGACGCGGCGGTACGGGCGGCCTCCGCCGGGCAGGACGCGGTGCTCGTCGGCACGTACAACGCGGGGGCGGGCGGCGCGCAGAGCAGGCTGGTGGCCGCGCTCGGCGCGAGCGGGGTGCCGGTGATCCACCTCGCGATCCGCAACCCGTACGACATCGCGTACCTGAGCGGGTACGCGGCTTCGCTCGCCACGTACTCCTGGACGGATGTCGAACTCCGGGCGGCCGTAAGGGTGTTGGCGGGCCGGGCCCGGCCGCGCGGCCGCCTCCCGGTGGCCGTGCCACGGGCCGACGACCCTACGCAAGATCTCTACCCGATCGGTCACGGCCTGACGTACTAGGCGTACGCCGCAGACCCGGCGCACCACCCCCAAGTGACCCAAACCCCCCTGTACGCCTGGCGCGCACCCGCTCCACGGGGTCAAGCTTGAGCGGTATCCGGGGGGACGTATGCGTACGTACGGTTCGGGCTGGTTGGTGTGTCTGGTCTGCCTGGTCGCCCTCGTGGCGGCGGGGGCGGCGGGGTGCCGGGATGGTGGATCGGGAACGGCGGCGCAGGTCACCCTGACGACGGCTCCGACGCCGAGCCCCACGCCGACGTTCCTCGCCACCGGCGGGTGCGCCGCCCGCGAGGGGGTGGAGAGCGCGCCGTCCTTCCACGAGGTGCCCTGCACGAGCGAGCGCGCGGGGGCGAGGGTGGTGGTCCGCCGGGCGGGCCCGGTCGCGGCGGGGGCGGCCGTCGACTGCCCCCTCGCCACGGACTTCGTCCTCTACGTGTCCGAGGGGGCCCCGGTGGCCCGGGGCTACGCCTGCATGCGGAACCTGGAGCCCCCGCACCCCGGGGATGCCGGGGCCGGGGGCGGGCCCTTCACGGTGGTGGGCGACTGTGTGTACGCGACGGGTTCCGACCAGGTGCGGGAGACGCCGTGCGACGGGTCCGGGGCACATGCGCCCCAGCACAGAGTGGCGTCGGCGGTCGCCCGCAGGGCGCTGTGCCCACCGTCCACCACCCTGTACGTCACCCTGACCGGCCCCCAGCCCCCGGTGGGCTGCGCCCGGCGGGTCTAGCCTGCGGCGTTATCCGTTTTCTACTCGGTGCGACAAGTGCAGCGTGAGTTCGGCGTTGGCGAGCATCCTGACGATTTCGATCGGGAGCTCCCTGAACTCCACCATCACCACGTCCGCAGGATCCACTCGGTAGACGTTCCCGTCCAAACCCCGGGCTTCGACAACGTAGCGGAACGCGACAACCCCACTGGGATCGTCCACGACTTGCCACGTCGCACGATGGCGGCGGATGAGAACATCCGCGAGGTACGAGGTCAGGTCACTGTGAAGCGTCGCCCAGTCCGACTGTTCGAAATCACCCAAGGGAAGCCGAGACACATAGTTCTGAAGTGCCGGAATGAGGCTCAGCGGGTCGTGCGTGTACGTCTGATATGGAATGCCCAGCATGTCGGCCAGTTCAAGGACATTTTGCTGCCCACCCTCCGCCCACTGCCGAAGCGCCGATTGAGGATCCTGATCCTCTCCCCGCTGATTCATGAGATGCATTCCTTTATGTGCGAGTTCACTTCATTTTCGGGGCAGGGCCGTACTCGACGAATATGATACGTGCCTCTGTCAGATACTTTCGCAGCTCGGCGGACGGTCCGGCATGGGTGAACACCCACCGGGGATCGAACGTCGGGTCGGCCCGCCGCAGAGCCAGATCCTTGTGGATCTGTTCCCTGATGTGTTTGCTCAGCGGGACCTCCACTTTGACCGTCTGATGACCTCCTCCGTCAAGCGTGAGCGTCCGATATTCCTGATACGTCTTCACTTCCAGGGCCAACGTCCGCCCGTCGGGGAGATCGACCGGGACGTCGACTTTTCGACCACCGGTGGTCTCGACGGGATAGAGGGGATGGCTGTTGGTGGGTACGGGATAGTGCCGTTCGGCACCACCACCGTGCATTTGCCGGAAGTAGTCCTCCGCAGCGGACCACCGCGTGCGCTTGTCGCGCAGCCGTCGTAGTTGGTCGAGACTCAGGTGAGCCTGCCCGGGAGGCAGGGCAGACCTCGTGTAGTCGGGTCCCTCACTCAGCGGCTCAGCGGGGTGATCTGCGCGTACGGAGTCCGCCTCGCCTTCATGACCGGGGTGGGAACCATCACCACTTGGCTCGGCCGGCCCATGGCCACGCGCTTCGTCACCTGAGCTTCCGGAACGGTGGTCGTCATGGTGAGCAACCCCCTCCCGCCCATCCGCCGGGCGGCCTGACGCACCCGAGTCGTGAACGGGTGTGCTCCGAGGGCCCGTTGGAGGCTCGGCACGGTCCGCTCCCCCGTGAGATGCGGTCGGCCCCCGACCCCAATTCTCCGCCCTCTCATGAGACATGTGATCGCCAGAGGTACTGGGACTACCGGCCCCTGGTCCTGCGTCGTGTCCCGCCGTGTGTTCTCCCGGCTGCCCGCCGGCCATCGCGGGTTCCTGGTGGGGGAGGTGGTTGTCCAGCAACGTCCGGTCGGCCGCGCTGAGTTCGAGGGGGGCCGGGGCGGTGGTGCCGTCGGGGTGGGTGACGGTGAACTCGCCGTCCGCGTAGGTGAGTCTGCTGCCGTCGGACCATTCGATGTGGGGGCCGGTCAGGTGGGCCCCGTCCGTGAAGGGGGCGGCGGGCAGGCCCTTCAGGGTCTTGAAGAGGTCCAGGACCTTGACCGTGCCGAAGCCGCCCGCCTTGAACACGTACGTCATGGGGTCGACCGCCCGGCCCGCCTTGCCCAGGGCCGAGACGGTCCTGGCGACCGCTCCGCCCTTGGCCGCCGTGCCCGTACCGCCGGTGAACACGGTCGTCAGGACGTTGAAGGCGACCCCGCCCGCCGCACGGGCCGGGTTCTTGCCCCACTCGTCGTAGGCGATCAGCGCCTTGCCGGTCTCCTTCAGCGCGGTACGCGAATCGCGGAGCCACTTGGGCATCGTGCCGGCGGGCGCGGTCAGGAAGAGACCGCCGACGCCCGG